>JBGAHO010000086.1:0-10821 GCA_044226195.1 Steroidobacteraceae bacterium | reverse complement strand
GCGCACCGTTGCGCACGCTCGCCTCGCCGACCTTGCGCGCGGTGAGCGTGCCGGAGGGAATGAGGGGCAACCGCCCGTCCGGCCGCTTCGCCAGCGCGCCGAGGACCACCGTCGCGCTCTCCGGCGATCCGGCGAGCGAAGAATACAGCGCCGTGCCCTCGACCTGCTGCCGGCCCGCGTCGGACGTGGTCTTCCAGCGCACCGCATTGCCCTGGCGCGAGAAGGTCTCGTCCACCGGCGCACCGAACGTCGACGTGCCCCTGGCCCGATAACTGGCGTAGGTGCCGTCGGGCGCGAGGCGGTAGGTCTCGCGCTGCGTCGGGCCGCGACCGTTGTCCTTGAAGTCGAAGTCGACGGTGGTCACGCCGTCGTCGGCGTGGGTGACCACCTGCTGCCCGGCGACGGTGTTGCCGGCATCCATGATCACCGTGTAGCGAAGGGTCTCGGCGGCGTGGGCTGCGAGCGCCGGCCAGAAGGCGACGGCGCAAGCGAAGGCGCGGAACGTGTTCACGGGGTCTCCCTGTCGGCCCGCACTGCAGGCGCGCAAGAGGCGCATCATGACCGCCGGGACGCAGGTTGGGAATGCCCGCGGTCGTGCATACTGCACGCCTCGTCGTTCGAGGAAGCCCGGCCATGACCGCGTCCCTGACCCGTCGCGAAGCGTTGACCGTCCTCACGGGTTTCGTCGGCACCGCACTGGTCGCGCCGCGGACGCTGGCCGCCGGCCCCTGGCCCGGCTACGGGCGGGCCATCGTCATCGACGGATGCGGCGCGCCGGGCAACTCGGTGTCGGAGGGTTCGGGTTCGCTCTCTGCCGCGCTCGTCGACGACGTGCGGCGCTCCGGACTGACCTGCATCAGCATCACCGTCGGGCCGGTCGGCACGACCGCGCCCGATGCCGCGTTCGCGCAGGTCGTCAGCGACATCAGTTCGTGGGAAGCGCAGATCGACGCGCATCCGGACGTGTTCGCGCGCGTGCGCCAACCCGCGGACATCGATGCCGCCCGGCAGTCGGGGCGGACCGGCCTCGTGTATGCCTTCCAGGATGGCGTGGCCTTCGAGAGCGACCTCTCGCGCCTCGAGACTTTCCATCGGCTCGGCGTGCGCGTGATCCAGCCCACGTACAACCGCCGCAACCTGCTCGGCGACGGGTGCCTCGAGCCGTCGAACGCGGGCCTGAGCAAGGACGGCGTGGCGACCGTCGAGCGACTGAACGAGCTCGGCATCCTCGTGGACCTCAGCCACTGCGGTCGCCAGACGGCGGCGGACGCGATCGCGGCGTCGAAGCAACCCGTGGCCTTCACGCACACGGGCTGCGCGGCGCTGGCCGACCATCCGCGCAACCGCACGGACGCCGAGCTGCGCGCCGTCGCGGCGAAGGGCGGCGTCTGCGGCGTGTACTTCATGCCGTATCTCGATGCCGGCAGGCAGGCCAGCTCACAGGTCATCCTGCGCCACCTCGAGCACATGCTGGACGTCGCGGGCGAAGACCACGTGTCGATCGGCACGGATGGCGGCGTGTCCGCCGAGGTCGTCGACGATGCCTATCGCAAGCGCTTCGCGGAGATCACGCACATGCGCCAGCAGGCCGGCATCGCGGCGCCCGGCGAGACGGAGACGGGCTACCTCTTCGCGTCCGACCTCAACACGCCCCGCCGCCTCGAGCAACTCGCCACGCTGCTGTCGGCACGCGGGCACTCCGACGCGCGCATCGAGAAGATCCTCGGCGCCAACCTGCGCCGCGTGATCGCGGCGACGTGGCGGCCCTGAGCCCGCCGGGCTGAGCGACGGTCGCGCCACGTGCCGGACCCCGGGCCTCGACGGCTGCGCAATGTGCTCGGCGGATCGGCGGGCAGCTTCGTCGAGTGGTTCGACTGGTTCGCCTACGCCTCGTTCGCCCTGTATTTTTCGCGCAGTTTCTTCCCGACCGGCGACCAGACCGCGCAACTCCTGAACGCGGCCTTCGTATTCGCCGGCGGCTTCCTCGCGCGTCCCGTCGGCGCCTGGCTGCTCGGCCGGTACGCGGACCGCCATGGACGGCGCGCCGCATTGGCCCTGTCGGTCGGTGCGATGTGCCTGGGCTCCCTGCTGATCGCGCTCATCCCGGTCGGCATCGGCCGGGCCGCCGCCGTGCTGCTCGTGGTCGCGCGGCTGCTGCAGGGTCTCTCGGTCGGCGGCGAGTACGGCGCGTCGGCGACCTACGTCAGCGAGATTGCGCGCGCGGGCCGCCGCGGCTTCTGGTCCGGGTTCCTCTACGTCACGATCATCGGCGGCCAGCTCGCGGCGATGCTGCTGCAGGTGGTCCTGCAGCGACTGCTCAGCGAGTCGCAGCTGTACGCCTGGGGCTGGCGCATCCCGTTCCTGGTCGGCGCCGCGCTGGCCGTGGTGGTGTTCTGGCTGCGCCGGGGCATCGACGAGACCGATGCCTACCTGCGCGCCGGCAACGCGTCCTCCGTGCGTGGCCACGCGCGCGAATTGTTCACGCGCCACCCGCGCGAGACGCTGACCGTGATCGTGCTGACGGCGGGCGGCGGCTCCGCGTTCTACACCTACACCACCTACATGCAGAAGCTGCTGGTCAACAGCGCGGGCCTCGACAAGGCCGTCGTCGCGCAGGTAATGACGGCCGCACTCGCGACGTGCCTGTTCCTGCCGCCGCTGGTCGGCTGGATCGCCGACCGGATCGGCCACCGCGCCACGCTCGTCGCGTCCTTCGGCGCCGGCGCGCTGCTCGCCGTGCCGAGTCTCTCGGCGCTGGCTCGCGCTGCCGACGGCGCGAGCGCGTACCTGCTGCTGTTGCCACCGATGCTGGCGCTCTCCGGCTACATGGCGCTCAGCGCGGTCGTGAAAGCCGAACTGTACCCGGCGCACGTGCGCGCGCTGGGCGTGGCTCTACCGTACGCGCTGGCCATGGCGGTCTTCGGGGGCAACGTCGAGACGACGGCGCTCTACCTGAAGCAGGCCGGCCACGAGACTGCGTTCTACTGGGGATTTGCCGCGCTGCTCGCGGCGGGCTGCATCGCGGCACTGCAGGTGCCGGAAACGACGCGCGACGGACGCATCGGCGCGGACTGAGTCGTCCGCGCCCTGGAATCAGCTGGACTTCTTGGAGAACTTCTCGAACAGGCGCTCGAGCAGGCCCGGCTTGCTGCGCTTGGTGACGACGATGCGCGACGGCCGGCGCGGTGGCGCCGCGGACACGGGCGTCTGGCCGAACGAGGTGCCGCGACGGTCGTAGGGATTGAAGCCTTCGACCGGACCGCTCGGGCCGGAGCTACCGGTCTGCGAAGTGCCGTCCGGCCGCTTCACGACTCCGGTCTGTTCGAGGCTGAGGTCGGGGGGCTGGATCTTCTGCACCATGGTGGTACTCGGCTCGCGGCTGAAGTTCTTGTTCCCGTCACGGAATTCCCAGACTGCATTGCCCCGGGAGTCGAATCCGACCCGACCGGAGGCAGCATCGGATGCACTGCCGGTGACGCTCTTGGCGCCGGCCAGCGGTTCGATACGGCGCGGAGCGCCCGTGCGGTCACCCATATGTCCGTCCCTCGCGGGCCGCTCCGTGCAACCAGCGTCCCTGCGCGGCGGATTGTGCCGCAGGACTCCCGTCCCGGACCCTTTCCTCCGCCGCGAGCGTCGCGGAAGTGTGACGCGGCGCGCATTGAACCGCAACACGGGGGCCGCAACGACGTGCGGGCTTGTCCCAATGCCCGCCCCCGGACCGCCCCGTAGACTGCACGGCCAATCGCCGACCCGGGAATCCCCATGCGCGCCATCCCCCGCCGTCCCGACCGCTGTCTCGCGCCGGCCCTCGTCGCGGGCCTCCTGCTGGCGCCCACGGTCGGAGCCGGTCCACTGCCGACGCGCAACGAGAATCCCCTGCTCGCCCCCTTTGGCGTGCCGAACGTGCTGCCGGCGCGATTGCCGGCGGCCGGCAGCGACGAGGCCGGGGTGACGCTCAACTGGTCGAACAGCATCACGGTCGAGACGGCGGGCGACGCGAGCTTCCACATGGATGCGGAGGCGCAGGAATGGCGCCTCGACTGGACGCACGCATTCACCGACCGGGTGGCGGTGCGCGCGGAATTGCCCTGGCGCCACCTGAGCGGCGGCTCGCTCGACAGCGCGATCGAGCAATGGCACGACCTGTGGGGACTGCCGAACGGCGACCGCGACAAGGTCCCGCAGGACGAACTGCGCATCGAGTACGGCGAGGGCAGCCGCACGCTGCTGCAGGTGACGGACGAGACCTCCGGCCTCGGCGACATACCGCTGTCCGTCGGTTACCAGCTGGCGGCCGACGACCGGCACGCCATCGCCGCGTGGCTGACGCTGAAGGCGCCGACCGGCCAGGCGAGCGACCTCTCCGGCAGCGGTGCGCTCGACGTGGCGCTCAGCGTGGCGGCCGAGTGGCAGTTCCTCGAGCACTGGCAGTGGTTCGGGCAGGCCGACGTGACGTGGCTCGGCGACGGCGACGTGCTCGCGGCGCGCCAGCGCAACGGCGTCGGTTCCGCCATGACGGGGATCACCTGGAATGCGTGGCGCGGACTCGACCTCACGGTGCAGCTCGATGCCAACTCCAGCGTCTTCGATGCGCCGACGCACGTGGCCGGCGATGCCCTGGTGATCGGCTTCGGGGGCAGCTATCGAACCACCGGTGGCTGGCGTTTCGACCTCGGCTTCGGCGAGGACCTGACGGTCGACGCCGCGCCGGACTTCACGATCGTATTCGGAGCGCGGCGCGGCTTCTGAGCGCTGCGCGCGCCGCGACCCGTTGCGTCGTCGCGGTCAGGATCGAACGACGCTGCCGGCGATGACCTCGAGGCGACGGATGAACTCGGCCTCGGCCAGACTGACCCGCTTGCCCCCGACGCCGAGCACGTCGCCCTCGCGCGCGGCGCGGGCCACGCGATTCGCCAGCCGGATGACGAAGTCGCTGTACATCAGCAGGTCGTCGCCCCGTCCCCGCGCCACCAGCACGTCGAGCGCATGGCTGAACGCCTGCAGGGCCCGCTCCTGCAGGCCGGCCGCCGAGCGTTCGGCATCCGCCAACCGGTAGATCCAGCGCTGGATCTCGTCCTGCGCGTCGACGATCTCCGCCGCATCGGCGAGCGAGCGCACCAGCGGGTGCGTGCTGTCGGTGGCGTCGGTGATGCCGCGCATTCCGGCGTGGCGCTCGAGCATCCGGTCGAACGGTGTGCCGGACGCCGCAGACACGGCGAGCAGCACGAGGTGGGGCGCGGCGCGAACCGCACGCCACTCCTCCTGAGAAAGCTGGTCTCGGGTGAGCATGGGTCACCCCTTCCTTACGGCGATCCTCCGCAATCCATTGTGCGCCCGGTGCGGCCCCGGGCGATATCGCGGCCGGCGCTACCGGGCTGCGCCCGGTGCCGGACCCGCATGCCCGCAGTCACGCGCCCGGAACGGCCCGCCGTCGGCTAGGATCGCGGCATGAGCGACCCCCTCGCCGCCCTGCTCGACAGTCCGGACACCGCCTCGCGCCTGGCATTCGAGTACGGCCCGCGCGTTCTCTCCGCCGTCCTGATCCTGGTGCTCGGCGTCGTCGCCATGCGCTGGGTGGGCGGACTGGCCGGACGCAGTCTGGACCGGTTCCGGCTCGAGCCCCCGGTGCGCCAGCTGCTGCTGCGAGTGGTGCGGGCCGTCGTACTGCTGCTCTTCCTGCTGCTCGCGCTGCAGAACCTCGGCATCGACCTGCTGCCGCTGCTCGCCGGCCTTGGCATCGCGGGGGCCGGCATCGCGCTCGCCGTGCAAGGCGTGCTCGGCAACGTCGCCGCCGGGCTCACGATCATCTTCACCCGGCCGTTCCGCGTCGGCGAGTACATCTCGATCGCAGGCGAGGAAGGCCTCGTGGAGGAGATCTCGCTGTTCAGCACGACGCTGCGCCACTCCGACCTGTCGCGCGTCGTGATCCCGAACCGCAAGATCGCCGGCGAGATCCTGCACAACTACGGCGAACTGCGGCAGCTCGACCTGCGCGTCGGCGTGGCCTACGGCACCGACCTCGCGACCGCCGTCGCGACCATCCAGGCGGTCCTGTCGGCGAATCCGCGCGTGCTGCGCGAACCCGCGCCGCTGGTCGCGGCGAACGTGCTCGGCGAGTACGCGGTGACCGTGGCCATCCGTCCCTGGGTGTCGGTGCAGGATTACGGCGCGGCACCCGGCGAACTGAATCCGGCCATCCTCGAGGCGCTGCGCCAGCGCTCGATCGAGATCCCGGTGCCGATCGTGCGCACCATCGTCGCGCGTCCCGACTGAAGGCACCCGTGCCCCGCCGCCGCCGGGCGGCCGCGCACCGGGTGTGAGGTGCGTCACACCCCGCGGCGCGCCCTCCCGCGATTGGTGAAGGGTCTCACAAAACGCGGGCGCCTCGATTCACCTTATGTCACTTGCGCGCGTACGCTCGCCCCTGTCATCCGGACAGCAGGAAGACATGACGACCCCCAAGGGCGCCGCAGACAAGGACGCCGACTCGAAGCTCAGGCGGTGGGCAGGACGCTCGCTGCACGAATTCTTCGAGTCGCTGTCGCTCACTTCGCAGTTCCGCGTCACCGCGATCGCCGCGGTGACCGTGACGCTGCTGCTGGTGCAGTTGCTCACGGCCCTGTGGGACGCGCGCTCCGCGCAGCACGACGTGCTCCACCTCGCGCAGCGCACCACCGACTCGATGGCGCGCCGCCTCGAGGCGACCCACGGCGGCGCGCTCGACGACCTCGACGCGCATCCCGAGTTCATCGCCGCGACGCTGCGCCTGTCCGACGGCGACGTGCTGCAGCGCTACGTCCGCGACGACGTCCAGTCGGCGGTCCGCCCGCCCGCGGCGCTCGACTGGGCCGGTCCGCCGCAGGGCTTCGGCCACCGCATCCTCGCGTTCCTCGCGCTCGAACCGCTGTACGTCGAGACGCCGGTGGAGCTGAGCCCGGGCCTCGAGGGCGCCGTCAGCATCCTGGTCGACAACGACTGGATCTGGCACCACGCCGGGCGCCGTCTCGAGCAGATTCCCATCGCGCTGCTGCTCGGCTGCCTGATCGCGCTGCTGGCGGCGAACTCGCTGCGTCGGCAGGTCGTCGAGCCACTCGCCGAACTCGCCAACACCACGCGCATCAATGCCTGGGCGGAGTCCGACAAGCCGGCGCGCGGCGAGCGGCGCAAGAACGAGCTGACGGTGCTCGCGACCAATTTCGACACGCTGGCCGACAAGCTCGCCGAGTACGAGCGCGACCTGCGCGCCCTGCGCCACTCGTCGGCGCAGCAGATCCTCGAGCGGACCCGCGAACTGGAGTTGCGGCTGCGCAAGGCCGAGTCGCTGACCCGCTCGAAGGACGAGTTCCTCGCCAACATGAGCCACGAGATCCGCACGCCGATGAACGGCGTGCTCGGCATGGCCGAGCTGCTCGCGGCGACCGACCTCGACCGGCGCCAGCGCCGCTTCGTCGACTCGATGCGCAGCGCCGCCGAGACGATGATGCAGATCATCAACGACATCCTCGACGACTCGAAGATCGAGGCCGGCAAGATGGACCTCGTGCGCGAGCCGTTCGACGTGCGCGAGCTCGCCGAGTCCGCCGGGCAGCTGTATGCCGGCCGCGCGGAGACCAAGAAGCTCGAGATCATCTGCCGCGTCGAGCCGACCGTGCCGGGCGTGGTGGTGGGCGACGCGCTGCGCCTGCGCCAGGTGCTCGGCAACCTGCTGTCGAACGCGGTCAAGTACACCGACAAGGGCGAGATCGAGATCCGCATCGGGCTCGACAACCTGCGCGACGGCCAGTGCCGGCTGCTGTTCAGCGTGGCCGACACCGGCCCCGGGATCCCGGACACCGACCAGAGCGGCGTGTTCGAGGCCTTCACCCAGCTCGGCAACGCGACCCGCATCGGCGGCACGGGCCTCGGACTCTCGATCGCGACGCGTCTCGTGCGCCTGATGGGCGGCGACAAGATCGACCTCAAGAGCCAGGTCGGCAAGGGCAGCACGTTCTCGTTCTCGCTGCCGTTCGAGGTGAAGGAAGGCTCGTCGACCGCGCGCGAGACCAACGAGTTCTGCGACCTGCGCGTGCTGGTGGTCGAGGACAACGAGAAGACCTACCTGCTGCTCGAGGAGACGCTCGCCAACTGGGGCGTCTCGGTCACGATGCTCAGCCAGACGCGGCTGCTCGGCGACAAGATGCACGACGCGGCCAAGCGCGGCCGGCCGTACCACATGGTGCTGCTGGACCACAGCCTGCCGGAAGCCACGCCGGAGCAGTTGCTGCGCGTGATCCGCCTCGACCCGGTCATCGCCAACACGCACGTCGTGCTGATGAGCGCCCTCGACTTCAATCCGTCCTACGAGGGCACCACGGCCATCGCACCGGACCTGTGCATCGCCAAGCCCGTGCGCCAGCAACTGCTGCGCGGGGCGCTGCAGTCCGCGCGTGAGCCGCGCGCCGCGGACATCCCCCTGCCCGCGGCGGCCGCCGCCGAGCCGAGCGACCGCAAGGGCACGGGCGAGATCGCCAACGGCCTCTCGCTCGGGCTGCACGTGCTCGTCGTCGACGACAACGAGATCAACCGCGAGGTCGCCGTGGCCATGCTCGAGGAGCTGCGCTGCCGCGTCGACACGGCCGAGGATGGCAGCGCTGCCGTGCACCAGGCCGCCAAGCACCGCTACGACGCCATCCTGATGGACTGCCAGATGCCGGGCATGGACGGCTACGCGGCGACCGAGGAAATCCGCAAGGAAGAGGCACGCCGCGCGCTGGCGCCCTCGAAGATCATCGCGCTGTCCGCCAACGTGCTGGCACGGGACCGCGACCGCTGCCTCGCCGTCGGCATGAATTCGTTCCTCGCGAAGCCCTTCAAGGCGGCCCAGCTGATCGAGGCCCTGGAGCCGGTCGCGAAGGCGCGCGGCACGCTGCGCACCATCGCGCCCACGGCACCGGTCGTCGCAGCCGCACCGACTCCGGCCGCCGCACCGGCACCTGCGGTCACGGCTGCGCCGGCTGGGACGCCGTCGCTGGCGGACCTGCTCGATGCCCCGCGTGTGCCGCCCGTGCGCACGGCGCCGCCCTTCGTACCCAAGTACGTGCGCTCGCCGTCGGAGCTGCGCTCGGAGCCCGCGACACCCGCCGCCGTGCCGCCGGCGGGCGCTGCGACCGCCGTCACGCCGCCGGCGCCGCCAGCACCGCCGGTGCTGGCGCCCGAGCCGGAACCGGAGCCGCTGCTGAGCGACACCGCGATCCAGCGCGTGCTCGACGTCCCGTCGATGGACACGGGCACGAGCTCGTCGCGCCTGCCGATCCTCGACCCGGACCAGGTGGCGGCGATTCGCGGACTCGGCAAGCCCATGGTCTTCGAGCGCCTGTGCGAGCTGCTGACCAACTCCTCGAAGGACCTGTTCGCGCGGCTCGATGCGGCGCTGGCCGCCGGCGACCTCGCGGAGATCGCCGCCGCCGCGCACGCAATCAAGTCTCCCGTCAACAATCTCGGCGGGCGGCGCCTGGCCGACCTGCTCGAGCGCTGCGAGATCACCGCCCTCGAGAGCGGGGACCTTGCGGCCGTGCGTCGCATCGCTGCCGGCCTCAAGGCGCACTACGCCGCGCTGGTGGCCGCCCTCGAGGCGGAGACCCGCCGCGGCACCGGAACACGCTGAAGGATCCCGTCCATGTCCGACGCCCCTGCCATCACCATCCTGTTCGCCGACGACGATCCGTCGGCCCAGCTGCTCGCGGAGGCGGCGCTGGCGGGCGCCGGCTTCATGGTGCACATGGCGACGGACGGCGAGGAAGCCCTGCGCCGCTTCGGCGAGGTGAATCCCGACATCGTCATCCTCGACGTCGACATGCCGAAGATGAACGGCATCGAGGCCTGCCGCGAGATCCGCCTGCTGGCCGGCACGCGTCTGGTGCCGATCCTGATGCTCACGGGGCGCAACGACCTGCCGGCGATCAGCCAGGCCTATGCGGCGGGCGCCAACGACTTCGCCCAGAAGGGCATGAATCCGCGCCTGCTGGTCGAGCGCGTGCGGTTCCTCCTGCGCGACCGCGCGATGCAGGAAGAGCTGCGCTCGAGCCGCTCGAAGCTGCTGCTCGCGCAGAGCATCGCGCGCGTCGGCCACTGGGAGCTGAACCCGGACGGGACGACGGTGCACCTCTCGCCGATGATCGGCGAGCTGCTCGGCGTGCCGGCCGACCGCCTCGGCGGCTATGAGGACTTCATCGCGCTGCTGCCGGAGGTCGAGCGCGCCGACGTGCGTGCGGCGTTCGTCACCTGCGCGACCGGGAATGGTCGCTTCAGCCTCGACCATCGCCTGCCCGGACCGGACGGCAGCGTCCTTTGCGTGCACCAGGAAGCCGAACTCGTTCCCGGGGCCGGCGGCCGCAGCGACAGCCTCGTCATGGTGACGCTGCAGGACCTCACGCGCCTGCACCGTGCGGAGGAAACCGTGCGGCTGCTGTCGTACTTCGACACCGACACGGGCCTGCCGAACCGGCGCCAGCTGACCGAGCAGGTCGGCCACGCGCTCGCCGAGCGCAACGGCTTCCCGGCCTTCGCGCTCGTCACGTTCCGCGTGCACGCGTTCGACCGCATCGCGCAGGCGCAGGGCATCGCCTTCGCCAACAAGCTGCTCGCGCAGATCGCGCGCCGCATCGAGGGCGAACTCAATCGCTACTGCCAGGGCGGCACGATCCTGTGGCGCACCGACCTGCCGTCCGTGTGCCGCACCGCCGACGGCGAACTGAGCCTGCTGCTGCGCAGCCGCGTCTCGGCCGAACACGTGGCGACGCTGGTGCACGCCATGCTCGAGACCATCGCCAAGGGCGCGCCCGC
>JBGAHO010000008.1:59130-102971 GCA_044226195.1 Steroidobacteraceae bacterium | reverse complement strand
CGGGTACCTGAACAGCGAGGCGGAACTGGCCGCCGTGCTGGGCCACGAGATCGGGCACGTCACGGCGCGGCACCTCGCCCGGCAGCGCACGGGTGGAACGCTGACCAACATCGGGGCGACCGTACTCGGCGTCCTGACCGGCAGCGGCGCGGTGATGGACGTCGCGGGCATGGCCGGCTCAGCGATCGTGAGCGGTTACGGCCGCGACCACGAACTCGAAGCGGACGGACTCGGGGCCAAGTTCATCAGTCGCGTGGGTTACGACCCGGAAGCCATGATCGACGTGGTGCGCCTGCTGAAGAACCAGGAGATGCTCGAGTTGCAGATGGCGCGTACCGAGGGACGGCAGCCGCACGTCTACCACGGTGTCTTCGCCTCGCACCCCGACAACGACACGCGCCTGCACGAGGCGGTGAAGGTCGTGGGCAAGGACCACGCCGTGGATCACCTGCCGGACAACCGGGCCGGGTTCCTCGCGAAGATCGACGGGCTCGCGGTCGGGCCGAGCCGCGCTCAGGGCGTCGCGCGCGGGTCGCGTTTCTATCACGCGGACCTCGGCGTCACGTTCGCCTTCCCGAGCGGCTGGACGATCCAGAACATGCCCGACCGCGTGCTGGCCTTCACGCCCGCGAAGGACGCCGCGATGATCGTGTCGGCGCAGGGGTACCCGAACGGCATGTCGCCGCAGCAGTTCGTGGCGCGACTCGTGAACGGTGTCGCGACGTCGGACGCCCGTGAGCTCGACGTCAACGGCCTGCCGGCGTACTCGGTCATCGTCTCCAACACGCAGCTGCCTTGGGGCAATCCCGGTCCGCTGCGCCTCGCGGTCGTGTACTACAACAACCTCGCGTACGTCTTCAAAGCCGCGACCAAGTACGCCGGCGCGCTGAAGGCCCAGGACCCGATCTTCCTCTCCAGCATCGGCACGTTCAGAAAGCTGAAGGACACGGAGTACGAACTCGCCGAGCCGGACCGGCTACGGGTGATCACTGCGGGCGCCGGCACCCGCGTGGAGGACCTCGCCAAGTCCTCGCCCATCCAGAAGTTTCCGGTCGAGCAGCTGCGGCTCTACAACGACCTGTATCCGGACAAGGAACCCGCCGACGGCCAGCAGATCAAGGTCGTGGAATAGTCCTGTCTTGATCAATCCGCCGTGCCGTGCAAGGCTGACGGGCCGCCCCCCGGTGTTCGCGGGGCGTACCTGACAGGTCCACGGCGATGAGCGGAAAGAAATACGAACTGACCAACCTCGAAACCGGCAAGAAGTCGACCCTGGACGCCCTGAGCGGCACGGTCGGGCCGGACTGCCTGAACATCGCCAGCCTCGGCAAGGACCATGGCGTCTTCACGTTCGACCCGGGCTTCATGGCCACGGCGTCGTGCGAGAGCCGGATCACCTACATCGACGGCGACAACGGCGTGCTGCTCTACCGCGGCTACCCGATCGAGCAGATCGCGACCAAGTCCAATTTCCTGGAGGTGGCGTACCTGCTGATCAACGGCGAACTGCCGACCGCGGGGCAGCTGGACCTGTTCGACCGCTCGATCCGCCGCCACACGATGATCAACGAGTCGCTGCTGCGGTTCTTCAACGGATTCCACTACGACGCGCACCCGATGGCGATGGTGTCCGCGGTCGTCTCGTCCATGGCCGCGTTCTATCACGACTCCATGGACAACAATAACCCGCGGCATCGCGAGATCTTCGCGCACCGCATCCTCGCCAAGATTCCCACGGTATCGGCGGCCGCCTACAAGCACATGCTGGGCCAGCCGTTCGTCTACCCCCGCAACGACCTCGACTACACCGCGAACATGATGCAGATGTTCTTCGCGGTGCCGGCCGAGGACTACGAGGCCGACCCGATCGCGGCGCAGGCGCTCGACCTGCTGCTGATCCTGCACGCCGACCACGAGCAGAACGCGAGCACCTCGACGGTGCGCCTCGCGGGCAGCACGGGCACCAATCCGTATGCCGCGATCTCGGCCGGCGTGTCGGCGCTGTGGGGCCCGGCGCACGGCGGCGCCAACGAAGCGGTGCTCGCCATGCTCGAGGACATCGGCACGGTCGACAACATCCCGAAGTTCCTCGACCAGGTGAAGGACAAGGACGGCGGCAAGCGCCTGATGGGCTTCGGCCACCGCGTGTACAAGAACTTCGACCCGCGCGCGAAGATCATCCGCGAGATGTGCCACAAGGTGCTCTCGCGCCTCGGCCAGACGGACAACCCGCTGTTCGAACTCGCGCTGCGCCTCGAGGAGATCGCGCTGAAGGACGACTACTTCATCGCGCGCAAGCTCTACCCGAACGTCGACTTCTACTCGGGCGTGATCTACAGCGCGCTCGGCATTCCGCGCTCGATGTTCACGGTGATGTTCGCGATCGCGCGCACCGCCGGCTGGGTCGCGCACTGGCAGGAGATGATCGCCGACCCGGCGATGAAGATCGGCCGGCCGCGCCAGCTCTATCGCGGCCCCGCGCCGCGCGACTACGTCGAACTCGACAAGCGATAAATAGGGGACATTCCTCTTTTTTCCGCGCAGAGCGGTCAGCCGTCTCATCGACGTGGCAGCCGTCGCGTCGCCAGCGTTCCCCTTCCGGGTCGTGCCCGCGGGGACGCCGTAAATACATCCCTGTAGGCTCCGGGCGCCGCGTCCATGCGGCGCACGGCCCCGCGGACACGACCCGGAAGGGAAACGCGTCGCCGCGGGACCGCTGCGCGTGAGCTGCGCTGCTTCCGCTTCGCGCGGAAAAGAGGAATGTCCCCTAAATCAGCTGTTCGACTTCGGCGGTCGACGCGCGGCGCATGGGCTTGCCGTCGACGGGGCTGCACGGCGACTGGCGGATGCCGTCGAGCGGGAACACCACGGCATCGACGGGCTGCCGGCCCGCGACGAAGCGCAGCGCCGGGTAACTCACCGTGCGGTCGCGCTCGAAGCGCACGCGCCGCTCCTGCACCTCGTGCGGCACGCCGAACTCGTCGAGCCGCAGCGACACCGCTTCCGGCGACTCCGAGAACAGGTGCAGGTTGATCTCCGAGTGCGCCGAGGCCGTGCCCGCGAGCACCGGGCCCACGAGCCGCGGCTCGAAATCCGACATCAGCCGCATGGCCTCGAGGGCCGAGCGGCGCAGTATCGCGATCTGCGCGTCGTGCTTCTCGCCCGCGAACAGCCGTTGCCGCGCGACCAGCGCCGCTTCGATCTCGGTGTTGCGCGGCAGGATGGCCGCATCGGTGACGCCGAGCCGCTCGGCGGCCTTGCGCTTCGCCTGGAGGTAGTCGTCGACGCCCTGCTCGCCCATGATGCGTGCCGCTTCTTCCGCCACCGCGAGCCGCATCAGCTCGGCGCGGGGATTCGGTCGTCGACTCATGCCAGCCTCGTCAGAACAGCGAGTCGTCGCCGCTCGCGGGTTGGACCGTCTCGGCGCCGACGTCGTCACTGTAGTCCATCGCCCCGGGTTGCGGAGAGTATTGCTCGAGGAAGGCCTCGAACAACGCACCCGGCGCGCCGGCCCGCGATGGCTGCCCGGTCTCGCGCGACACCCACATGCGCACCACGCCCGGCGGCTCCGGCAGGCGGTGCGGCGGGCGGTCGCGCAAGGCTTCCTCCATGAAGTAGATCCACATCGGCAGCGCGGTCTTGCCGCCTTCCTCGAGTTCGCCGAGCGAGCGTTCCTGGTCGAAGCCGATCCACACCGCGGCGGCGATGTCGGCATTGAAGCCCACGAACCACGTGTCGCGCCGGTCGCTGGTGGTGCCGGTCTTGCCCGCGATGTCGGTGCGCCCGAGCGAACGCGCCTTCACCGCCGTCCCGCGCTGGATCACGTCGGTCATGATGTCCGTCATCACGAAGGCGTTGGCCGGACTGATGGCCTGCGGCGCGCGCCGGTCGGCCGGCACCGGGCCGGGCGGTGCCGGTGGCGGCGTGCCGGCCGCCGCGTCGGCCGCGGTCGGCGCCGGGGCCACGGCGCAGTCGGGGCACGCGAGCGGTGGCGTCGCCGCGAACACGACCTTCCCCGTCGCATCCTCGATGCGGTCGACGAAATAGGGCGTGACCCGATACCCGCCGTTCGCGAAGACCGCGAAGCCGCGCGCCATGTCGAGCGGCGTGACCTGCCCCGTGCCGAGCGCGAGCGTCAGGTTGGGCGGCAGGGCCTCCGGCCCGAAGCCGAAGGCCGAGATGTACCGGGTGACGAACCCGATGCCCGCGCCGCGCAGCAACCGGATCGACACGAGGTTGCGCGAGCGCACCAGGGCCTCGCGGACCGGCGTCGGCCCGTAGAACTTGCGCGTGATGTTCTGCGGTCGCCACTCCTCGTCGCCGTCCGCGCCGCCACCGCCCGGCAGCACGATCGGCGCGTCGTTCACGAGCGTTGCCGGCGTGAACCCGCGCTCGAGGGCGGCGGAGTAGAGGAACGGCTTGAACGCCGAGCCGGGCTGGCGGTGGGCCTGGGTGACGCGGTTGTACTTGCTGACCCCGAAATCGAACCCGCCCACCAGGGACACGATGGCACCGTCCCGCGGGTCGAGCGCCACCAGCGCGCCGGAGACCACCGGGATCTGCGCCAGCCGGAACCGGCCCGGCTCGACGGGTTCCAGATAGACCACGTCACCTGCGTGCACCACCTCGCCCGCCGTCTTGGGCGCGGGTCCCACGGTGTCCTTGGCGAGCGCCGGCCGGGCCCAGGCGAGGTCGTCCCAGGCGATCGTGACGGTCCGCCCGTCGCGCTCCCGCGCCGCGAAGTCGCGCTCCCCGACGCTCTCCACGATGGCCGGCACGAGGTCACCGCGCACCGGGAACTGGCGGAACGTGGCCGCGCGGACCGCATCGTCCTGCCCCTGCCCCTCCTCGAGGTGGCCGGCGGGGCCGCGATAGCCGTGCCGGCGGTCGTATTCGAGGATGGCCCGCCACGCGGCGCGGTTCGCCCCCTGCTGCAGGCGGCTGTCGAGCGTGGTCGTGACCCGGTAGCCGTCCGTCAGGGCGCCGTTGCCGAAGCGCTGCACCATGTCCGCACGCACCATCTCGGCCACGTACGGCGCGTCGAGCTCGATGCTCGGGCCATGCATGCGGTGCGACACCGGCTCGGTCATCGCGGCGTCGTGCGCGGCCTGGTCGATCTTGCCGGTCTCGAGCATCCGGCGCAGCACGTAGGCGCGGCGCTGGGTCGCGCGCTCGACGCTCGCGACGGGGTTGTCGCGCGAGGGCGAGCGCGGCAGGCCGGCGATGAGGGCCGCCTCGGCGAGGTCCAGCTGGCCGACCTTCTTGTCGAAGTACACCTCCGCGGCCGCACCGACGCCGTACGCGCGCTGGCCGAGGAAGATGCGATTGAGATACAGCGTCAGGATCTCCTGCTTGCTGAACGAGCGCTCGAGCCGCAGGGCCGTGAACACTTCCTTGAGCTTGCGCCGGACGGTGCGCTCCGACGTGAGGATGGTGTTGCGGGCGAGCTGCATGGTGATCGTGCCGCCGCCCTCGCGCACGCCGCCGGCCGTGACGTTGGCCGCGAGCGCGCGCACGAGGCCCTGCCAGTCCACGCCGGGGTGCTCGAAGAAGCGATCGTCCTCCGCTGCGAGGAACGCGTCGACCACGACCTGGGGAATCTGCTCGAACGCGACCGGCACCCGGCGCTGCTCGCCGATCTGCGCAATCAGCTTGCCGTCGCGCGTGTAGACCGTGAGCGGCAGCTGGCTGCGAACGTCCCGCAGGCTCTCCGCGTCAGGCAACTCCGGCTCGAGGAACTGATACGCGCCGGCGAAGCCGAGCACGATCAGCAGGGCGAACGACAGGCCGGCCGTCAGCAACGTCCGGAGCCATTGGGAGGGAGTCAGGGGCATTGCCAAAACTGGGACCCGTTCCTTGCTGCACTATCGGGGCTTGTGCATAGTAGCCGCGACACCAGGGCAAACTCACTGAAAGGTGAGGACGCAAAGCCACCGGTCTAAGGGCAGACGCCTATGACAGCGGGGTTGCACGTCAGACCCCCGGGGCCTCCAGCGGGCCCGCGGGAGCCGCGTCGGCCCTCGTGCGCAGGTCCGGTATTCCACGCAGCCACCGGGGGGCGCGGCACGAAAATGCTCCATTTTGCTAGCGCACTCACAATTCTCATGGGCAGAACCCTGATATATAGTGGCGCGGGGGCATGGAATCTGCCACACGATTTCTGCGCAACCTTTTGAACTAGAAGGACTACATCGTGCTGTTCCAGCGCAGGTTTCGACCGATCATCGGACTCGACATCACGACGTCCTCGATCAAGCTCATCGAGCTGTCGAAGAGTGGTGACACGTATCGCGTCGAGTCCTACGCCGCGGAACCGACCCCTCCGAACTCGATCAACGAAAAGGCCATCGTCGACGCCCAGGTCGTCGGCGACGCCGTCCGCCGCGCCGTGAAGCGCGCCGGCGCGCGCAGTTCCGAAGTGGCCGTCGCCATCAGCGGCGACGCGGCCATCACCAAGGTCATCCAGATGCCGCGCAACCTGCGCGAGGCCGAGCTCGAGTCGCAGGTCGAGATGCAGGCCGACCAGTACATCCCGTTCCCGATGGAGGAGGTCAGCTTCGACTTCGAGGTGATCGGCCCGTCGGAGAAGGACCCCGAGATGCTCGACGTGCTGCTCGTGGCGACGCGCTCCGAGAACGTCGAGCAGCGCCAGGCCGCGGTGCACGCCGCCGGCCTCACCGCGCGCATCGTCGACGTCGAGGCCTTCGCGCTCGAGAACGCCTGCCACCTGCTGACGCACCAGATGCCCGACGGCGGGCTCGAGCGCAGCATCGCGGTGATCGACTTCGGCGCGAGCAGCACCACGTTTTCCGTGCTGCGCGACCTCAAGGTCTCGTACACGCGCGACTTCGCCTTCGGCGGGCAGCAGCTCACCGAGGAGATCATGCGCACCTACGGCCTCAGCATCGAGGAGGCCGGCCGCGCCAAGAAGGAAGGCGGCCTGCCGGCCAACTACCAGGCCGAGGTGCTCGACCCGTTCATCGACGACATGTGCCAGCAGGTGAGCCGCTCGCTGCAGTTCTACCTGGCTTCCGGCAGCGGCCGCGAGCAGCCCGAGCAGATCCTGATCTGCGGCGGCTGCGCCAACATCCCGGGCGTCGCGGACGTGATCGCGAGCCGCGTCGGCATCCCGGCCGAACGGGGCGACCCGCTCGGCCAGATGAAGATTTCCACCCGCGCGCTCGCGCAGGGCGTGAAGAAGGACGCGACCGCGCTGCTGACGGCCTGCGGTCTGGCGCTGAGGAGCTTCGACTGACATGCCCAGAATAAACCTGCTGCCGTGGCGCGAGGCGGAGCGCAAGCGCAAACGGCAGGAGTTCGGTCTCGCCATCGGCGCCGCGCTTGCGACGGCCGCGCTCGTCGCGCTGCTCGGTCGCTGGGAGATGAGCGCCTCGATCGCCCACCAGCAGGACCGCAACAAGGTGCTGCAGGACGAGATCGCGCTGCTCGACAAGCAGATCGAGGAGATCAACGGCCTCGACGCGCAGAAGCGCCGCCTGCTCGCGCGCATGGAGATCATCGAGCGGCTGCAGCGCAGCCGGCCCGAGATCGTGCACGTGTTCGACGAGATCGTGCGCATCCTGCCCGAGGGCGTGTACCTCACCTACCTGAAGCAGAGCGGCGAGAAGTTCGAGTTCCGCGGCGTGGCGCAGTCGAGCACGCGCGTGTCGACGCTGATGCGCAACATCGAGGCGTCCGAGTGGCTCGCCGACCCGTCGCTGCAGATCGTCGAGACCCGCGGCCGCGACGCCGCGGTCGGCGCGAGCTTCACGCTGTTCGCCAAGCAGCGCAGCCACGTCGCGCCGTCGGCGGATGACGCCGCCAAGGCGTCGGCCAAGAAGCCGAAGAGGGCGGGCGCCAAATGAAGAAGCTCCAGGAACTGCTCGACCAACTGCGCGGCCTCGACCCGAACGACCCGGGTCGCTGGCCGCTCGGCGTGCGCGTGGGCACCGTCGCGATCCTGTTCGCGCTCGCTGCGTTCGGCGCCTACTACTTCTTCGTCTGGAAGTCGCAGCACCCGCTGCTGCTCGAGGCCGAAGCCAAGGAGAAGGAGCTCTGGAGCACGCTCGACGACAAGGCGCGCAAGGCGTCCAACCTGTCGGCGTACAAGGCCCAGCTCGCCGAGATGGAGAAGTCCTTCGGCGCGATGCTGCGCGAGCTGCCGAACAAGACCGAGGTGCCGAACCTGCTGGTCGACATCTCGCAGACGGGCCTCGCGGCCGGCCTCGAGGAGAAGCTCTTCCAGCCGCGGGGCGAGGTCCGCAAGGACTTCTACGCCGAGCTGCCGATCAGCATCCGCCTCACCGGCGGCTACCACGAGATGGGCAAGTTCGCGAGCGGCATCGCCGCGCTGCCGCGCATCGTGACCCTGCACGACATCGAGATCCAGCCCAGCAGCCAGGTGCGCGGCGCCGCCGCGGACCCGGGCTCCCTCACCCTCAACGTCACGGCCAAGACCTATCGTTACCTCGACGAGGACGACCAGGCGAGGGCGACGGGCAAGGGCAAGAAGGGCAAGAAGCCGGCGAAGAAGGGCTGAGGCGCACATGGCCAACTTCACGAACCCTGCTCGCATCCTCCTCGCCACGCTCGGGCTGGCCGCGATCGCCGGCTGCTCGAACGACATGGACGAGATGCGCGCCAAGATCGACGAGATGAAGAACCGTCCGAGCCGCGGCATCGAGCCGCTGCCGGAGGTCAAGCCCTACGAGACGTTCGCATACGCGGCCGCGGACCAGCGCTCGCCCTTCGAAGCCGGCGTGCCGGCCTCGATGGCGAACGGCATCCGGCCCGATGCCAACCGGCCGCGCGAGTTCCTCGAGCAGTTCTCGCTCGACACGCTGCGCATGGTCGGTACCCTGAAGCTGCAAGGCCACGTGTACGGCCTGGTGCAGACCCGTGATGGCCTGGTGCACCGCGTCCTGCCGGGCAACCACATGGGACAGAACGACGGCCGGATCACGGCCATCGAGGACGGCAAGATCTCGCTCATCGAGATCGCTCCAGACGGCACGGGTGGTTTCGTCGAACGCCCGGCCGCACTCGCACTGAGCGAATGATCTGCAAGGAGACCCGAGAATGACCGCTGCATCGTCGCACGTGATCAACCGCCGCACGGAGGCGCGCGGGGCCGACCGCAAACGCCCCGCGGCGCTCGTCGCGCTGGCCGGGGTACTCGCATTCGTCGCGCAGGCCGCATTCGCGCAGGCACAGGTCAAGCTGACCAAGGTCGAGCTGCAGCCGCAGCCCGGCGACCAGCTCGAAGTGCGCCTCGTGCTCGACGGCCCCGCGCCGCAGCCGGTCGCCTTCACCATCGACAACCCGGCGCGACTCGCCGTCGACCTGCCCAACACGGCGGTCGGTCTCGACTCGCGGCGCGTCGACGTCAACGCGGGCGGCGTGGACACCATCGTGGCGGCCGAAGCCTCGGGCCGCACCCGCGTCGTGTTCAACCTCGACTCGCTGCAGCCGTATTCGACGCGGGCGGCGGGCAACGTCGTGTTCGTCACCCTCGGCCGTGCTCAGGCGACGGCAGCGGCAGCAGCGGCCGCTCCGGCAGCCTCGGGCGGCACGAGCGATGCCGCGGCCGGCTGGTCCATCGACAAGGTCGACTTCCGCCGCGGCGAGGACGGCGCCGGGCGCATCCTGATCCGCACCAACGATTCGAAGGTCCAGGCCAGCCTCAAGCAGGAAGGCGGCCGCATCGTCGTCGATTTTCCGCGCACCGCGGTCGGCACCGACATCGCACGCCGCTACGACGTGGTCGACTTCGCCACGCCGGTCAGCTCGTTCGACGTCAGCAGCCTGCCGTCCGGCGCCCGCCTCGTGGTCGGCGCCAGTGGCGACTACGAGACGCAGGCCTACCAGAGCGACCGCGACTACGTGCTCGAGGTCCGTCCGCGGCCGAAGACGGCGGCGCTGCCGGACCCCGGCAAGAAGGAATACAAGGGCGAGCGCCTGACGCTCAACTTCCAGGACATCGAGACGCGCGCCGTGCTGCAGCTGCTCGCGGAGACGAGCGGCCAGAACATCGTGGTCAGCGACTCCGTGTCGGGCAGCGTGACGCTGCGCCTGCAGAACGTGCCCTGGGACCAGGCCCTCGACATCGTGCTGCGCACCAAGGGCCTCGACCAGCGTCGCGAGGGCAACGTGATCTACGTGGCCCCGGCCGAGGAACTGGCCGCGCGTGAGCGCGCCCAGCTCGAGTCGCGCAAGGCAATGACCGAGCTCGCGCCGATCCGCACCGAGTACCTGCAGGTCAACTACGCCAAGGCGTCGGACATCGCCGCGCTGATCAAGGCGCAGGGCAAGGGCAGCTCGCTGCTGTCCGACCGCGGCAGCGTGGCGATCGACGATCGCACCAACACGCTGCTGCTGCAGGACACGTCCGATCGCCTGGCGGACATCCGCCGCCTGGTGCAGACGCTCGACATCCCGGTGCGCCAGGTGCTGATCGAGGCGCGCATCGTGATCGTCAACGACGACTTCAGCCGCGAGCTCGGCGTGCGCTTCGGCGCCACCGCGGTCGCGGACTACGGCGGCAACGGCCTCGCCTACGTCGGCAACAGCGGCCTCGACGCGTCGGACGGCAACGGCCCGACCATCGGCACGGGCGGCTCGGGCGGCGCGGGCACCGGCTCCACGGTGCAGACGCCTCCGGCCAACCAGCGCTACATGGTCAACCTGCCGATCGCCAACCCGGCCGGCCGGCTGGCCCTGACGCTGCTCGACTCCGACTACATCGTCGACCTGGAAATTTCGGCCGCGCAGCGCGAAGGCCGGGGCGAGATCGTCTCCGCGCCGCGCGTCATCACGGCGAACGGCAAGGAAGCGAGCATCGAGCAGGGCGTCGAGATCCCGTACCAGGAGTCGGCCTCGAGCGGCGCGACCACGACCCAGTTCAAGAAGGCCGTGCTCTCGCTCAAGGTGACGCCGCAGATCACGCCGGACGACCGCATCATCCTCGACCTGACGGTCAGCAAGGACAACGTCGGCCAGCTCGTGCAGAGCGCCACCGGCGGCCAGGTGCCCAGCATCGACACCCGCGAGATCACCACCCAGGTGCTCGTCAACGACGGCCAGACGGTCGTCCTCGGCGGCATCATGGAGACGGAGAAGCGCGACTCGGTGAACAAGGTGCCGCTGCTCGGCGACATCCCGGGCCTCGGCGTGCTGTTCAAGAGCAAGACCCGGACCGACAACAAGGACGAGCTGCTGATCTTCGTGACGCCGAAGATCCTGCGCGAGGGCGCCGACATCTACTGACGCCCGGCCCGTCCCGGTGACAGAATGAGCGGCCGCAGGCGACTGCGGCCGCTTTTCTTTTCAGGGGCCGCGCGTGACCCGGAACGTCTTCCTCGTCGGACCGATGGGATCGGGCAAGAGTGCCGTCGGGCGCCGCCTGGCGCGCGACCTCGGCCTGGACTTCGTCGACAGCGACGAGGAGATCGAGCGGCGCACCGGCGTCGACATCCCCTACATCTTCGAGCGCGAGGGCGAGGCGGGCTTCCGGGTGCGCGAGGCCGAGGTCATCGACGACCTGACCGGCCGCGAGGGCCTGGTGATCGCGACGGGCGGCGGCGCCATCCTCGATCCGCGGAGTCGCGAGCGGCTGCGCAGCCGCGGCCGCGTCGTGTATCTTCGGACCACGATCGAGCAGCAGCTCGCCCGGACGCGCCACGGCACCGGCCGCCCGCTGCTGAACAACGACGACCCGCGGGGCACGCTCGAGCGCCTGATGGCGATGCGGGCGCCGCTCTACGACGAGGTCGCGACGGTCACGGTGGATACGGACGGACGGAAGGTGAAGACAGTCGTCGACCAGATCCTGCACGCGCTCGGCGAGCCGCTGGCGGAGTGAGCCATGCCGGACGTCCACATCGACCTCGGCCCGCGCAGCTACGACATCCGCATCGGCCCCGGCCTGCTGGCGCAGCCCGCGGTGCTGGAGGCCGCCGTGCCGGCCCGGGACGTCCTGGTCGTCACCAATGCGACCGTGGCCCCGCTCTATCTCGAGACGCTGCAGCGGGGGCTGGCCGGCAAGCGTCTCGGCAGCGTGATCCTGCCGGACGGCGAACAGTTCAAGACGCTCGAGACCGCCGCGCGCGTGCTCGATGCAATGGTGGCGCAGCGGCTGAACCGCGATGCCTGCGCGGTGGCGCTCGGCGGCGGCGTGATCGGCGACCTCACGGGCTTCGCCGCCGCCTGCTACCAGCGCGGCATCGACTTCGTGCAGGTGCCGACCACGCTGCTGGCACAGGTCGATTCGTCGGTCGGCGGCAAGACGGGCGTCAACCACCCGGGCGGCAAGAACCTGATCGGCGCCTTCCACCAGCCGCGCGCCGTGATCGCCGACCTCGCCACGCTGCGCACGCTGCCGACGCGCGAGCTGCGCGCCGGGCTGGCGGAGGTCGCCAAGTACGGCCTGCTCGCCGATGCGGAGTTCCTCGACTGGATCGAGCAGCACGCGCACGCGCTGCTCAACCTCGACACCGACGCGCTCGCGCAGGCAGTGCGTCGCTCTTGCGAGATCAAGGCGCGCATCGTCGCCGCGGACGAGCGGGAGAACGACCAGCGCGCGCTGCTGAACCTCGGTCACACCTTCGGCCATGCGATCGAGAACGCGCTCGGCTACGGGGAGTGGCTGCACGGTGAAGCCGTGGCCGTCGGCATGCTGCTCGCCGCGGACCTGTCCTGCCGCATCGGCTGGCTCGATCGCGCGGACGTCGAGCGGGTGCGCGCGCTGCTGACGCGCCTCGGGCTGCCGGTCGCCGCGCCGCCGATCGGCGTGGCGCGCGCGCTCGACCTCATGGCGATGGACAAGAAAGTGCTCGCGGGCCGCATCCGCCTCGTCCTGCTGCGGCGCCTCGGCGAGGCCGTCGTGAGCGGCGACTATCCGGCGGACGCCCTGCAGGCGACGCTCGGTGCGCATTTCGGGGGACGCAACGCATGAGCACTCCGCGCGACCCGTCGCTGGCCCCGTTCGCGCAGCAGGACGCGGATTCGCGGGGACGGCGCTACCCGGAGCCGCCGCCGCGGCACCGCACCGAGTTCCAGCGCGACCGCGACCGCATCGTGCATTCGACCGCGTTCCGCCGCCTCGTCTACAAGACGCAGGTGTTCGTGAACCACGAGGGCGACCTCTACCGCACGCGCCTCACGCACTCGCTCGAGGTCGCGCAGATCGCGCGCAGCGTCGCACGGGCGTTGCGGCTGAACGAGCCGCTCGCCGAGGCCGTGTGCCTCGCGCACGACCTCGGCCACACGCCGTTCGGCCACGCGGGCCAGGACGCGCTCAACGAGTGCATGCGCGACTACGGCGGGTTCGAGCACAACCTGCAGTCGCTGCGCGTGGTCGACGAGCTGGAGGAACGCTACGCGGAGTTCCCCGGGCTCAATCTCACCTTCGAGGTGCGCGAGGGCATCCTCAAGCACTGCTCGGCGGCCAACGCCCGCCAGCTCGGCGACATCGGCGAGCGCTTCCTCGCGCGCCACCAGCCCGGGCTCGAGGCCCAGCTCGCCAATCTCGCGGACGAGATCGCCTACAACAACCACGATGTCGACGACGGCCTGCGCGCGGGACTGATCTCCATCGAGGCATTGCGCGAGCTCGCGGTGTTCCGCCGGCAGTACGACACGGTCACCGAGCGCTACCCCGACCTCGCCGGCCGGCGCCAGATCCACGAGGTCGTGCGTCGCATGATCGACTACCTCGTCAACGACCTGATCGACGCCTCGAGCCAGGCGATCGCCGCCGTCGTGCCGGCGGACGTGGCCGCGGTGCGGGCGCGCTCCGAGCCGCTGATGCGGTTCAGCGACGAGGTGCGGGCCGAGCACCTCGAGCTCAAGCGCTACCTGCGCGAGCACCTCTACCGCCACTACCGCGTGCTGCGCATGACCAACAAGGCGCGCAAGGTGATCCGCGAGCTGTTCGACATCATGCTCGAGGACGTCGCCCTGATGCCGACCGAGCACCAGGGCGCGGCGCTGCGCCTCGAGGCGGAGGGCGGCCGGGCCGGGCGTGCCCGGGCGGTGGCCGACTACATCGCGGGCATGACCGACCGCTTCGCGATCCTCGAGCACCGCCGCCTGTTCAATCCGGCCGAGCGGACCTAGGAAATCCGGCACCTGCGGGCCGATCAGGGGATCCCGCGACGCCCCGCCCGGGACGGTCGGGTATCATTGCCGGTCAGATTCCGGAGAGCGCCTTGATTCCCAAGAACATTCCCGCCCGCGAGCGGCTGATCTTCGCCATGGACGTCGCGGACCCGGCCGAGGCCCGCCGCATGGCCGAGCAGCTCGGCGACACCGTGCACTTCTACAAGCTGGGCCTCGAGCTGATGATGTCGGGCGGGTATTTCGAGCTCCTCGACTGGATGGTCGCCCGCGACAAGAAGGTGTTCGTCGACCTCAAGTTCTTCGACGTGCCGGCCACGGTCTCGGCCGCCGTGAAGCAGCTGCGTAATCGCGGCGTGACCCTGACCACCATCCACGGCAACCAGGCGATCATGGAGGCTGCGGCGAAGGTGAAGGGCGACGTGAAGGTGCTGGCCGTCACGGTGCTCACGAGCCTCGATCGCGGCGACCTCGACGACCTCGGCTTCGCCTGCGACGTCGACAAGCTGGTGCTGTCGCGCGCGCGGCGCGCGCTCGAAGCCGGCTGCGACGGCGTGGTGTCCTCCGGGCTCGAGGCGCCGAAGCTGCGCGAGTTCATCGACCACCGCCTGCTGGTCGTGTGTCCCGGCATCCGCCCGGTGGAGAACAGGCCGGTGGATGACCAGAAGCGCACGGTCGACGTCGCGCAGGCCTTTGCGAACGGCGCCGACTACATCGTGGTCGGCCGGCCGATCCGCGATGCCGCCGACCCGCGTGCCGCCGCGGCCGCGATCCAGGAAACGATTGCCGGCGTGTTCGCCGGAGGTACGAAGTGAGCGCTCCCCTGCAGAATGATCTCTTCCTCCGGGCGCTGCTGCGCCAGCCGACGCCGCGCACGCCGCTGTGGATGATGCGCCAGGCGGGCCGCTACCTGCCCGAATACCGCGCCACGCGCGCGAAGGCCGGCAGCTTCCTCAAGCTGTGCATGAACCCGGAGCTCGCCTGCGAGGTCACGCTGCAGCCGCTCGATCGCTATCGCCTCGATGCCGCGATCCTGTTCTCCGACATCCTGACCGTGCCGCACGCGATGAAGCTCGGACTCGAGTTCGAGGCCGGCGAGGGCCCGAAGATCGCGCGCCCCGTCCGTTCGTCGGTGGACATCGACAACCTGCCGATTCCCGATCCGGAGACCGACCTGCGGTACGTGATGGACGCGGTGCGCACGATCCGTCGCGAGCTGAAGGGCCGCGTGCCGCTGATCGGGTTCGCGGGCAGCCCATGGACCGTCGGCACCTACGTCGTCGAGGGGGGTGGCAGCCGCAACTTCGAGCACATCAAGGGCATGATGTACGGCGCGCCGGGCGAGCTGCACCGCCTGCTCGACAAGATCGCGCAGGCGACCACGCTGTACCTCAACGCGCAGATCGCGGCGGGCGCGCAGGCCGCGATGGTGTTCGATACCTGGGGCGGCGCGCTGACGCCGAGCGACTACCGTGAGTTCTCGCTGCGCTACATGCAGCGGATCGTCGATGGCCTCACGCGCGAGGCCGACGGCCGCAAGGTGCCGGTGATCCTCTTCACCAAGGGCGGCGGCCAGTGGCTGGCCGACATGGCGGCCACCGGTTGCGATGCGCTCGGCGTCGACTGGACGACGGACCTCGCCGACGCGCGCCGCGCGGTCGAGGACAAGGTGGCGTTGCAGGGCAACCTCGATCCGAGCGTGCTCTATGCGCCGCCCGCGAAGATCCGCGAGCAGGTGGCGCGCGTGCTCGCGAGCTACGGCAAGGGCCACGGCCACGTCTTCAACCTCGGCCACGGCATCCATCCCGAGGTGCCGCCCGAGCACGCGCTCGCGATGGTCGAGGCCGTGCACGAGCTGTCGCCGCAATACCACGTCTGAACGCGAAGGAACGAGCATGGACATCGGCAAGATCAGCATCGGCGAGGATCCGCCCCGCGACGTCAACGCGCTGATCGAGATTCCCCAGGGCGGCGTGCCGGTGAAGTACGAGCTCGACAAGGAGTCGGGCGCGCTGCGCGTGGACCGCTTCCTCAACACGGCGATGTTCTACCCGGGCAACTACGGGTTCATCCCGCACACGCTGTCGGGCGACGGCGACCCGGTCGACGTGATCGTCGTCGTGCCGAGCCCGGTGGTCGCGGGCGCGATCGTGCGCGTGCGGCCGGTGGGCGCGCTGATGATGAAGGACGAGGCGGGCGACGACGAGAAGGTCATCGCGGTGCCGGTCGACAAGCTGCACCCGTTCTACTCGGGCGTGAAGTCGTACAAGGACCTGCCCGTCACGCTGACCGACCAGATCGCGCACTTCTTCCAGCACTACAAGGACCTGGAGAAGGGCAAGTGGGTCACGATCGTGAGCTGGGTCGGGCCCGACCGCGCGGAGAAGATGATCCTCGACGGGATCAACCGCGCCGCGGCGGCCGGTGACGACGTCGCCGCGCACTACGTGGCCGGCCAGTCCCTCGGCAGCAAAAAGAGAAAATAGGGGACATTCCTCTTTTTTCGAATCTGGCCATCTTCGCCGTAAGTGGGGTTGGCCTGCGGTGCCCGCGCGCGGCCAATCAGGACGGCCAGTGTCCGCTCGCGTTCGGCACCGCGCGAGACTGACGAAGGGCGAGGGGAAAAAGAGGAATGTCCCCTATTTCGCGTAGTTCACGCGCGAGGCGATCTTCTCGAATCCGCAGCGCACCATGTTCGCGAGCGAAGGATTCGGCTCGTCACCCATGGGTTCGCCGGTCTCGGTGTGGATCGAAGCGCAGCCGAGCGACCGGGCGTGCGCGATGCGCGCAGCGAACAAGGCGAGCTGCCCACGCTCACCGCGGAATTCCGGCAGCACCGATCCCAGGCCCAGCCACGCGATCGGCGGCCGCACGAACACGAAGCCGCCGCCGACGATGCGCCCGCCCTTGCGCGCGACGTAGGTCTGCCAGCCCGGGCGTCCCACGAGGTGCGCGAGCCAATCGACGATCACCGGCGGCATCCCGAAGGACTGCACGACCACCTGCGCGAACGGCACGGCATCGGCAGCGCCCGCACTCTCGACCTGCAGCGACGTGCGCACCTCCGGCGGTGCGCGGTCGGGCCAACCCATCTGCGCCCACGTCGCACGCTTCGGCGGCGCGAGTCCCCGCGCGCCGAGCCAGCCCGTCAACTCGGCGGGTTGCGCCGCGGGACTGACCGAGATCCAGTGATTCGCCACGCCGACGTCCGCATAGGTCGCGAGGATGCGATCGAGCGCGGGCTCCGTCGCGGGCTCGAAGGTGCCGAGTCCGATCACGCGATTGAAGATCGGCACGGGCAGGCCCGGGGCCAGCAGCAGCGTCGCGCCCGCAATCTCCCGGACCTGCAGTCCCAGCTGGGTGCGCACGCCGGCCGGCGCGCCTGCGTACATATCGGCGTACGCCGCCGCCTCCGCTGCATCGGCCGCGCGACACGCCTCGACGAATCGAGCTGGATCGTTCATGCGCACGCCTCCCGCCGGAAAAAAGAGGAATGTCCCCTATTTCTTCAGTTCGTCCTTGAGCGCGCGGCGCAGGATCTTGCCGACGTTGGTCTTCGGCAGTTCACTGCGGAAATAGACGCGCTTCGGCACCTTGTAGCCCGTGAGCGACTTGCGGCAGAAGTCGATCACGTCCTCTTCGGTGAGCGCGGGATCCTTCTTCACCACGAACAGCGCGACCACTTCGCCCGCGCGCTCGTCCGGTTGCGCCACCGCGGCCACCTCGAGCACGCCCGGGTGCATCACCGCCACGCCTTCGACTTCGTTCGGATACACGTTGAAGCCGGAGACGAGGATCATGTCCTTCTTGCGGTCCTCGATGTACACGAAACCCTGCGGGTCCATGTAGCCGATGTCGCCCGTGCGCAGTACCTGCCCGGGCAGCATGACCTTCTCGGTCTCGTCGGGCCGGTTCCAGTAGCCGCGCATCACCTGCGGGCCCTCGACGCAGATCTCGCCGGACTGGCCCTGCGGCAGGACGTTGCCCGCATCGTCGCGGATGGTGACGATGGTCGAGGAGATCGGCAGGCCGATCGAGCCGTTGAAGTCGGCGCCGGGCAGATTGATGCACGCCGCGGGCGAGGTCTCGGTGAGGCCCCATGCCTGCGTCAGCACGTTGCCGGTGACTTCCTTCCAGCGCTCGGCCACCGCGCGCTGCACGGCCATGCCGCCGCCGAGGCTGACGCGCAGCCCGCTGAAATCCAGCTGGTCGAAGCCCGGCGTGTGCAGCAACGCGTTGAACAGCGTGTTGACGCCGGCCATGAAGGTGAAGCGGTGCTTCGACAGCTCCTTCACGAAGCCGGCGAAGTCGCGCGGGTTGGCGATCAGCAGGTTGTGCCCGCCGAGCTTCATCATGGTCAGGCAGTTCGCCGTGAGCGAGAAGATGTGGTACAGCGGCAAGGCCGTGACCACCACCTCGCCCTCGATCTTGCCGAGCGTCGGCAGCATCCAGGCCTCGGCCTGCAGCACGTTCGCGACGAGGTTGTGGTGCGTGAGCACCGCGCCCTTGGAGACACCCGTCGTGCCGCCCGTGTACTGCAGGAAGGCGACGTCGTCGTGCGTCAGCTCGGCGACCTCCAGGTTCTCGTAGCGGCCCTGGCTCAGCGCCTGCGTGAATCCGATGGCGCCCGGCAGGCTCCACTCCGGGATCTGCTTGCGCACGTGGCGCAGCACGAAATTCACCAGCAGCGATTTCGGGAAGCCGAGCAGGTCGCCGACGCCGGTGACGATCACCGTGCCGACGTCCACCTCGTGCTGCACCTCGGCGAGCGTGTGCGCGAAGTTCTCGAGGATCAGGATCGCGCGCGCGCCCGAGTCGTTGAGCTGGTGCTCCAGCTCGCGCGGCGTGTACATCGGGTTGACGTTCACCACCGTCAGTCCCGCGCGGAAGGCCGCCAGGATCGCGACGGGGTACTGCAACACGTTCGGCAGCATCACCGCGAGTCGGTCGCCCCGGCGCAGGCCGGCCACCTTCTGCAGGTAGGCGGCGAACCGCCGGCTCAGCACGTCGAGGTCGCCGAAGGTGAGCGTGCGGTCCATGCTCGTGTAGGCGGGCAGGTCGCGGTACGTCGCGAGGCTGCGCTCCATGATGTCGAGCAGCGAGCGGTATTCGGCGGGGTGGATCTCGGCCGGCACGCCCGGCGGATACGACTTCAGCCAGATCTTGTCCACGGGATTTCCTGGTCTGCCCGGCCGCGGTCCGTCGCTGGCCGCGGCTCGTTGTGAACTTCTATATAGCAGGCTTTTTCAGCAGCGGCTTCAGCATCGGCCACAGGGTGTCGAGCAGCAGCGGCTGGGCCTTCGCGTTCGGGTGGATGCCATCGTCCTGCATCAGCGAGTCGTCGAGCGCCACCTTCGCAAGGAAGAACGGCACCAGTGGGACCCGGTGCTGCTGCGACAGTTCCCCGTACATCGCGTGGAAGGCCTGGGTGTAGGCGGGACCGTAGTTGGGAGGGATTCGCATGCCGAGCAGCAGAATCCTGGCGCCGGCCTGCTGCGAAAGACGCAGGATGTCGTCGAAGTTGCGGCGCACGTCGGCGATCGGCAGGCCGCGCAGGCCGTCGTTGCCGCCGAGTTCGACGATGACCAGGGCCGGCTTCTGCACTTCGAGGGTCCGTCGCAGGCGCGCGAGCGCGCCGCCGGTGGTCTCGCCGCTCACGCTGGCGTTGACCACCCGGTACTCGTACCCTTCGTGCGTCAGCCGTCCCTGCAGCAGCGTCACCCAGCCCTGCCCGACGGGGACCCCGTAGCCCGCGCTCAGGCTGTCGCCCAGCACGACCAGCGTGCGCGGGGCGGCCGGGGCAGCGTCGACGGGACCGAGCGGCCACAGACCCAGGATGCCGATGAGCGCGATGCAGATGGAACGGATGGACACGGTGCTTGCCGTCGAGAACGTCGGCAAGCAGGTTAGCAGCCCCGAGGGAACGCTGACCATCCTGGACGGGATCTCGTTCGACATCGCCCGTGGCGAGACCGTGGCGGTCGTCGGCGCGTCCGGCGCGGGCAAGTCGACCCTGCTCGCGCTGATGGCAGGCCTCGACACGCCGAGCCGCGGCCACGTGCGTCTCGCCGGCGCGGACCTCACTGCGCTCGACGAGGACGGCCGGGCTGCGGTGCGTGCCCGCCACGTCGGCTTCGTCTTCCAGTCGTTCCACCTCGTGCCGTCGCTGACCGCGCTCGAGAACGTGATGCTGCCGCTCGAGTTGCGGGGTCGCTCCGATGCGCGAGCCGCCGCGAACGAGGTGCTCGGGCGCGTCGGGCTCGGCAGCCGTGTCGGCCACTATCCGCGCCAGCTGTCGGGCGGCGAGCAGCAGCGCGTCGCCATCGCACGCGCCTTCGTGACCCGGCCCGACGTGCTGTTCGCCGACGAGCCCACCGGCAACCTCGACACCGCGACCGGCGAGCGCATCATGGAACTGCTCTTCGGACTCAATGCCGCCTCGAGCACGACCCTGGTCCTCGTCACGCACGATCGCGCGCTCGCGGCACGGTGCGGCCGCATCATCCGGCTCGACGCCGGTCGCATCGTCGAGGGTTGAGCATGCCGCTGCTCGGCTTCGCCCTGCGCAACCTGCGTCGCGACTTCCAGTCGGGCGAGATCGCCGTGCTGGTGCTCGCGCTGCTCGTGGCAGTGGCGTCGCTCACCGCGGTGGGCTTCTTCACCAGCCGCATCGGCCGGGCAGTCGAGCAGCAGGCCGGCAGCGTGCTCGCAGCCGACCTGCGCCTGGAGTCGGCGCGGGACATCCGCGAGCAGTACGACGCCGCGGCCCGCGCCCGTGGCCTGCAGGTGGCCCGGCTCGCCACGATGCCGAGCGTGGTCTTCAACGGCGAGCAGTCCTCGCTGGTCGCGCTGCGCGCAGTCGGCCCGGGCTATCCGTTGCGGGGCCGGCTCAAGGTGGCCGAGCGGCCGTTCGGGCCTGCCGTGGAGACGCGCGACATTCCGGGTCCGGGCGAAGCGTGGGCCGATTCGCGGCTGCTGGCGAAACTCGGCGCGACGGTCGGGACGTCGCTGCAGGTCGGTGCGACGACCGTGCGCATCACGAAGGTGCTGGACTACCGGCCCGACCAGAGCAGCGGCTTCGCCGACCTCTCGACCACGCTGCTGATCAACCTGGCCGACCTGCCGGCCACGCAATTGATCCAGCCGGGCAGCCGCGTCACGCGGATCCTGCTGCTCGCCGGCGATCCGGCGGACGTGAAGGCGTTCCGAGCCGACCTCGAGTCGCGCAAGCAGCCGCACGAGCGTCTGCAGAGCATCGAGGACGCCAGCCCGCAGATCCGGGCATCGAGCGACCGGGCCGGCCGGTTCCTGTCGCTCGCGAGCCTCGTGAGCGTGCTCTTGTCGGCGATCGCCGTCGCCATGTCGGCGCGGCGCTATGCCCGCCGCCACCTCGACAACGTTGCGCTCATGAAGTGCATGGGGGCCACGCAGGGCTTCGTGCTGCGCCAGACGCTGGTACAGCTGGTCGCCATCGCCGCCCTCGTCTCGGCGGCTGGAACCCTGCTGGGCTACGTCGCGCACCTCGGCATTGCGTGGCTGCTGCGCGACCTCATCCGCGACGACCTGCCGCCGCCCGCGCTGCAGACGTGGTGGCTCGGCGGCGTGACCGCCGTGGTCGTGCTGGTCGGCTTTGCATTGCCGCCGTTGCTGAGCCTCAGGAACGTGCCGCCGGCCCGCGTCCTGCGTCGCAACCTCGAGCCGCCGCCGCTGCGCCATGCCGTCGTGTACGGCATTGCGGTCGGCGCCGTGGTCGCGCTGCTGTACTGGATCGTGCGCGACGCGCGACTGGTCGGCTACGTCACCGGCGGCATGGGAGCCACCTTCGTGCTGCTCGCGCTGTGCGGCTGGCTGCTGGTGCGTGGGCTCGCGCCGCTGCGCGGCGGGGTCGGCGTCGCCTGGCGGTATGGGCTCGCGAACATCGCCCGGCGCGGCGGCGACAGCGTGGTGCAGGTGGTCGCGTTCGGGCTCGGCTTCATGGTGCTGCTGTTGCTCGCGCTGGTGCGCAACGACCTGCTGCGGGACTGGCAGGCCAGCCTGCCGGCCGATGCGCCGAACTACTTCATGATCAACATCCGGCCCGACCAGGGCGAGGCCGTGCGCTCGTTCTTCGCGGCGCGCGGCCTGCCGCCGACGCAACTCGTGCCGATGGTGCGTGCGCGCCTCGCCTCCATCAACGGCGAGCCCATCGCCCAGCGCCACTTCGAGTCGGAGCGCGCGAAGGAGTTCGTCGAGCGCGAAGCGAACCTCACGTACACCGACCGGCTGCGCGCCGACAACGAGATCGTGGCGGGGCAGTGGTGGCGGGCCGGTGACGGCGGCGGCCCGCGCGTGTCGATCGAGCAGGACTATGCCGAGCGGCTCGGCATCGGTCTCGGCGATACGCTGGTCTACGACGTGGCGGGCGAACTCGTCAGCGCGAAGGTGACGAGCCTGCGCGAGGTGCACTGGGATTCGTTCCAGCCGAACTTCTTCGTGGTCTTCTCGCCGGGCGTGCTCGAGCAGGTGGCGGGAACGCTGATCACGAGCGTGCACGTCGAACCCTCGCAGCGTCCGGCGCTGGTCGAGCTGGTGCGGCAGTTCCCGGAAGTGACGGTCATCGACATCGACGCGCTGCTCACCCAGGTGCGCGACGTGATGGACAAGGCGGCGCTCGCCGTGCAGTACGTGTTCGTCTTCACGCTGCTGGCGGGCCTGATGGTGCTGCTCGCGGCCGTGCAGGCGACACGCGACGAGCGGCGCTACGAGAGCGCGATGCTGCGCACGCTGGGCGCGAGCCGCAAGGTCGTGTTCCAGGGCGTCGCGGCGGAATTCACCGTGCTCGGCGTGCTGTCGGGCGTGCTCGCGGCCACCGGCGCGACGGTCGCGGGCTACTTCCTCGCCGCGAAGGTGTTCGAGTTGAAGTACACGCCGGACCCGTGGGTCTGGATCGTCGGCATCGTCGGGGGCGCGCTGCTGGTCGGCATCGCCGGCGTGCTGGCCGCGCGGTCAGCCGTCACGCAGCCGCCCATCGCGACGCTGCGGCAGGGCAATGCGTGATGCTCCTGGCCGTCGAGCGAGAGCGGCAGTTGCGGTGAGGCGAGCAGGCCCGTTCGGGTCTCTGCCACGCTCATGGTCTCGCGCGCATCGTGAATCACGCGGAGGAACCGCGTGATCCACGGCGAACCGTTGCGCGGCGGCGCTCGACCGCACGTCACCTACTGCACGAGCAGTCGCACCCATCCGGCATCCACGCGATCACCGCTCCAGGTGTAGCCCTGCAGCCGGATGCGGTACTCGCCCGGGCCGAACGACGAGCTGTTGAGCGACAGGCGCAGTTCCTTGTTCGAGTCGGGCGTGATGCGCTGGACGACCAGCGCGCGGCCCTCGTCGACCTTGTCGATCGCGACCCAGAAGACGTTGAAGTCCGAGTAGCCGACCCACAGGAAGACGTCGAGCATCTCCGGCGGGTTCGGGTACTCGATCGTGGCGTCGGGGTTCTGCGAAAAGCTGCGCGGATTCGGCCGCAGGTGCAGCGGCTGCTCGGCGGTCGTCGCCCGCAGCACCAGCGATCGCGCTTCATCCTGGGCATGCCGTGCCCGCTCGCGGTCACGCTGTGCAGTGTAGAGCGAATAGCCCGCGACGACGGCCAGCAGCAGGGCGCAGGCGGCGAGCCCACCGACGACTCGCGGCCGCTGCCACCACTCCGGTAGGAACTCAGATTCGAACACCTGCGGGTCGCCCGTCGCGGCACCGGGCGCGACGCTGCCCGCCGGCGGAGGCGGCAGCTCCAGCTCCGCCTGCACCAGGTGTCGCCGCCACCGCGGCGGTGGCTTTTTCTTTTTCTTCCCCGCCTTCGCGCTCATCCACCCACCGTGCGCCAGCCTCAGTATTCGAACGGATTCGGCGTGGCCGCGAACAGCCGCTCCATCCAGCGCCATTCGCGCTCGCGGATGGTCGCGAGGAACTCGTCCGCGCCGCGCATCGCCTCGAAGGCCCTGAGCCCGCGCTCGAGGAACTCCTGCAGCAGGCCGAATCCTGCCGCGTGAGCGGGTCCCCGCGCCAGTCTCACGAGGGCCCGGACGATGGGTTTTTTCACCACGTGGTCGAGGTACTGGCCGATTTCCAGCATCAGCAGGATCTGCCGCTCCCGGTCCGGCCGGCGCCCGGCCGCCCGATAGCCCTCGGCATAGGTCTCGACCGTCAGCGGTCCGGCCGGCAGTCCGCACACCACCGCGGCATCCAGCTCCTGCGAGAGGATCTCCAACTCGATGGCGAGGCACATCGCGCGCAGCGCCTCGGCAGGCAGCAGCTTCTCCATGACCCGCTGCACCTTGATCAGGTCGCGGTCGCGCGCCCGCGGGTCGCCGGCGGCGTAGAGCTCGTTGCAGAAGAACTCGACCGCCAGGCGGTAGCGCGCGTGGCGGTGCAGGTCGTCGTGCGACTTCATCAGTCTCGCGGACTGCCAGCGCTGCAGCTCGACGAGCCGGGCCTGGCGCGCCGGGTCGTCGGCGAACACATCCCGCAGCGCGGCGTTGCGCTCGAGCAGGTGGCCCAGTGTCCCGGGTTCCGCGCGCTTGCCCCGGCGGTCGCCGCCGGTGTCCACCCCGAGGATCCGCATCGCCTCAGGCGCGAGCCGCCAGCGCCGTTTCCAGCCGGTCCAGGGCCTTGTGCAGCGGCCCGGTCACGGGCTGCTGCCGGCGCCGGCGCTCGCGCACCGAGTCGACGAACGTGCGGCGCGTGTCGCGCAGCACGTCGAGGCGCAGGCCGAGCCCGTGGCGATGCAGGATCGGGCTGAGCGCGTCGGCGTGCTGCATGAGGTCGCGTCGCGTGCGCTGGTAGGCGTGCTCGGCGAGCCGCTTGCGGTCCGCGTAGCGGAAGACGTTCTGGAAGAACATCTCCTCGTCGCTGCGATCGGGCTCGAACAGGATGATGTCGGTGTGCGGGTAGTCCTGCACGTAGTTGCGCATGCCGACCTTCATGCGCGACTGGATCATCGCGCGGAAGGTCTGGCTCAGCACCATCGGCAGGCCGCCCCGCGTCAGCTCGCGCGGCTTCGACGCCTGCTCGCGACGGCGCCGCGGCGCGCCGGACGCGTCGAACGCGACCAGCGGGTTCACGCAGATCACCAGTTCCGCGCCCGCATCGAGCAGCAGCGAGGCATTCATCGTGCGCAGCAGGGCGCCGTCCGCGTAGGTGTGGCCCTCGATCTCCACCGGCGGATACAGGCCGGGCAGCGCCGTGCTCGCCTGGATCGCCCGCGAGATGGGCACGTGGTCGAAGCCGGGCTCGCCGAAGCGCACGCCGCTGCCGGTGTTCAGTTCGGTCGCGACGATGAACAGCTGGCGGCGCAGCTTGCGGAAGTCGTTCGAGCGGCCGCCGGTCGAGAACAGGTGCGCGAGGAACTGCTCGAACGGCCGGTTGTCGCACAGGCCGGTCGGCAGCAGGCGGCCGAGCGGATCGATCGCCTCGGCCCAGTCCTTGCCCGGGTCGCGCAGGTATTCGACCAGCACGTGACCGAGCAGGCCCGGGATCGCCGCGATGCGCTTGAGGTACTCGCGCAGGGCGGGCCGCAGGAACAGGCCCGGCGTCACCGGGTAGTCGAGCGAGGCGTTGTGGATGAACACCACGCCCATGTCGGCGGTGTCGAAGCCGTTCGCGAGCCCGGCGGCGATCATCGCGCCCGAGCTCACGCCGCAGTACATGTCGAGGTCGGTGAGGCGCAGTCCGTCGATCGACTCGCCGATGGCGTGCAGCGTGCCGACTTCGTAGAAGGCGCCGAGCGGGCCGCCGCCCGCGAGGGCGAGGCCGAACTTGTGCTGGCGGAATCGCGGTCGGCCCTGGGCCGGTTGCAGTTCGAGCATCGTGCCTCCTTGCGGAGGATCAGGTCGCCTTGCGTGTGGTCCGCTTGCGCCGGGCCGCCGGCCGACGGCGCGCGGCCGCCGGCTTGCCCGACAGCTTCTGCACCGCCGCGTTCAGCTCCGCGACGCGCTTGTTGAGCAGCCGGATCTCGTCCGCGTTCGGCACGCCGATCTGGCGCAGCGCGCGGTGCACGCGGCTCTGGAACAGCGCTTCGAGGTTGTCCCAGGTCTCGCTCGCCTGGTCACGCGCGGTCTCCACGCGCGTCTGCATCTGCGACTGCGCGGTCTCGAACGCGTCGCGGATGATCTTCTCCGCCTGCGAGCGCGAACGGTTCAGCAGCTTGAGGCCTTCGGCCACGGCGTCCTGGAAGGCGCCCGGACCGTCCTTCTGCGCCCGGGCGATCGCGCCCATGCCGGCGAGCCACACCTGCTGGACGTTCTCGATCAGCAGCGCCTGTGCCTTGGTGGCCTGGGAGCGGGCCTTGCGGAGCGTGGACGTGGGCCTCTGAGCTTTCCTGCGCGCAGCCATGGGAACCTCTTGCGGCACCGGCCGCTGGTAAGGACTGGATATCGTCATTGTCGCCGATTGCAAGGCATCCGTTGCTTGCGTCAAACCACCGCTAGGTAGTTTTGCCTAAGCCCCGGCGCCGTGGCCGGGCCCGCGGTGAAGTCTTCCTGGCGGGCTTCCTGCGCGGACTGGCGGGCCGGGCCGGGCCGTCCGGGGCCGATTCCCGCCCCCCGGCCAGGGCCCCCACGGTGACGGCCAGCAGCAGGCGCTCGAATTCCGGGCCGAACCGGTCCACCACGGCCTGCGGGTCCGCGATCAGGGCCTCGTCCGCGATCACCCCGAAGGACACCTGGCCGGCGTAGGACAGCACGCTCACGCCGACCCCCATGGAACCGCTCTGCGGCACCCAGAAGTACATCTCCGAGATGCGCTGGCCGCACAGGTACAGCGGCGCCTGCGGACCCGGCACGTTGGAGGCGACGAGCGTGCCCTTGCGGCTGAACAGCTCGATGGCCGGCGCCTGCACCACGGCCGGCAGCAGGCCCATCAGGCCGAGGACCATCAGCGTCATCGGCGGCTGCAGCGAGCCTTTCAGCGCCATCATGGTGTCGTGCATCGCGTACACGCGCTGCAGCGGATTGCGCACGCTGATCGGCAGTTCGACGAAGATCAGTCCGAACTTGTTGCCGAGGTTGAGCGGTTCCTCGGCGGAGCGCAGATTCACGGGCACCGACGCGCGGATGGAGAGCTCGCGCGTGTCGAACCGTCGTTCGCGCAGGTACGAGCCGAGCGCGCCGGCCACCGTCGCCATCACCACGTCGTTGACCGTGCAGTCGAGCGCGCGACCCACCGCCTTCACTTCCGCGAGGGGAATCGGCGGGGCCCAGGCCACGCGCTTCACGCCGCTCATCGTGCCGCGCAACGGGGTGTCCGGATCGTCGGGCAGCGCGAGCACGTGCGCGAGCTCGCCGACGAGGCCGCCGGCCTGCTTCGCGATGGCGGCGGCCTGCTCCGGGTGGAACAGCTTGTGCACCCCGCCCTCGAGCAGCTTCGCGCCTTCCGCCAGGGCGCTCTCGAGGATGTCGTTCGCCGGGCGGGATAGCTGGTCGACCCAGTTGAGCAGCGGCAGCAGGTCCGCGCCGAGGCGCGGCCTGGCGTCGGCCTTGCGGCGGCGCCGGCCCGGGGCCATCGCCGGGGCGCAGTCCTGCTCGGTCATCGACAGCAGCACGCGCATCATCGCGATGCCGTCGGCGTAGCAGTGGTGGATGCGCAGGATCCACGCGCTGCCGCTGCCGTAGTCCTCGATCAGGTGCACCTGCCACATCGGCCGGTCGGGACGCAGGGGTCGCCCGGCCAGTTCCGCGACCAGGGCCTGCAGCTCGGCCTTGCCGCCCGGCGCGGGCAGCTTCACGCGCAGCAGGTGCGCGTCGAGGTCGAAGTCCTCGGCCTCGACCCACGACGCGCCGATCGGGTCGGGCACCGGCCGCAGGCGGAACCGCGGGAAGCAGAGGAAGCGGGTCTCGAGCATGCGGCGGAATTCGTCGTGCCGCAGCGGGGTGGCGGTCGTGGTGACGCCGACGATCATCATCGCGTTCGACGCCGTGTCCATGCGCAGCCACGCCGTGTCGACGCTGGACATGCGCTCGTGATTGGGGGGCGTCATCGCTGGCTCCGGCCGGCTCGTCGCGGCCCCCTCATCTTAGGCGAGCGCGGCGTCGTTGCCACGTTGACCTGCCTGCGGCCGGCCCCTAAGGTAACCGCACGAACCAGGGGGAGTGCGCGATGACGTATTTCGTGACGGGCGCGACCGGATTCATCGGTCGTTTCCTCGTGCAGTCGCTTTTGCAGCGCGGCAAAGGCACGGTCTACGTGCTCGTCCGCCCGAAGTCGCTCGGCAAGCTCGACGAGCTGCGCGAGTTCTGGGGCAAGGAGAGCGTCAAGCGCGTCGTCCCCATCAAGGGAGATCTCGGCCAGGCGAAGCTGGGCGTCGGCAAGGCCGACCTCGCGAAGCTGAAGGGCAAGGTCCAGCATTTCTACCACCTCGGCGCGGTGTACGACCTCGAGGCCAGCGCGGAGGCGATGGAGAAGGCCAACATCGCCGGCACGCGCGGGGCGCTCGAGTTCGCCGAGGCCGTGCAGGCCAGGTGCTTCCACCTCGTCAGCTCCATCGCCGCCGCGGGCCTGTACCGCGGGACGTTCACGGAGGACATGTTCGAGGAAGCCGAGGAACTCGACCATCCGTATCACCGCACCAAGCACGATTCCGAGGCCATGGTGCGCGCCCACGGCAGCCTCAAGTGGCGGGTCTACCGCCCGGGCATGGTGGTCGGCCACTCGAAGACCGGCTTCATCGACAAGATCGACGGGCCGTACTACTTCTTCAAGGCGCTGCAGAAGGTGCGCGAGTCCTGGCCGCGCTGGATCCCGTTCGTCGGCATCGAGGGCGGCTACGTCAACGTCGTGCCGGTCGACTACGTGGTCGACGCGCTGGTGTACCTCTCGCACAAGCCCGGGCTCGACGGGCGCTGCTTCCACCTCACCGACCCGAAGCCGCGTCGCGTCGGCGAGATGCTCAACGTATTCGCGCGCGCCGCGCACGCACCCGAGATGGCGTTCCGGGTCGACCCGAAGATCTTCCAGCTGGTGCCCGAGCCGGTGACGCAGTCGGTCGAGCGCAGCAGGCCCATCCAGAACGTCGCCAACCAGATCCTGCGCGACCTGCAGATCCCGCGCTCGGTGCTGCAGTTCGTCAACTACCCCACGCGCTTCGACGCCAGCGACACGCAGAAGCTGCTCGAGAAGGCGAAGATCCGCGTGCCGCAGCTCGAGGACTACGCCTGGCGCCTGTGGGACTACTGGGAGCGCCACCTCGACCCGGACCTCTCCATCGACCGCAGCCTCAAGGGCGCGGTGAAGGGCAAGGTCGTGGTGATCACCGGCGGTTCCTCGGGCATCGGCGAGGCCGCGGCGATCCGCATCGCCGAGGCCGGCGGCAAGGTGGTCGTCATCGCGCGCGACGAGGAGAAGCTCGCGGAGGTGCGCCAGAAGATCACCGACGCGGGCGGCTTCGCGAAGACCTATTCCTGCGACATCACCGACCTCGAGGCCAACGACAAGCTCGCGAAGGACATCCTCAAGGAATTCGGCCACGTCGACGTACTGATCAACAACGCCGGCCGATCGATCCGCCGCTCGCTCGCGCTGTCGTACGACCGCTTCCACGACTTCGAGCGCACGATGCAGCTGAACTACTTCGCCTGCGTGCGCCTGACGATGAACTTCCTGCCGTCGATGACGGCGCGCAAGGACGGCCACGTGATCAACGTGTCGTCGATCGGCGTGCTCACGAACGCGCCGCGCTTCTCGGCCTACGTGGCCTCGAAGGCCGCGCTCGAGTCGTTCGCGCGCTGTGCCGCCTCCGAGTTCCACGACGAGAACGTGCACTTCACCATCATCAACATGCCGCTGGTGCGCACGCCGATGATCGCGCCGACCAAGCTGTACGACGAGATGCCGACCATCATCTCGCCCGACGAGGCGGCGGACATGATCGCCGACGCGATCATCCGCAAGCCGCAGCGCATCGCCACGCGCCTCGGCGTGATGGCCGAGATCATGCACCTCGTGATGCCGAAGCTGTCCGAGGTGGTGATGAACTCCGCGTACCGGATGTTCCCGGACTCGGCGGCGGCGCAGGGCAAGAAGGAGGGCGAGTCGCAGCGGCCGCCCACGAAGGAAGCCATGCTGTTTGCATCCCTGATGCGCGGCATCCACTGGTGACGGACGAGGTTTCGAGCATGAAGCGACGCATGTACTGGATCGGGGTGCTGGCGGCTCTCGTGATGCTGTCCGGCACGGCCCAGGCACAGGCTCAATTCTCACAGAAGGGCGCGGACCAGCCCGGCACGCGCTCGGCGAAGAGCAACTGCGAGAGCGAGGCGCGCCGCCGCGGTTACACCGTGCTCGCCACCGGCAACTACCAGCAGTACCGCGACGGCTGGTCGATCGACATGCGGGTGCGCGACTACCGCGGGCGCGAGACCACCGGCAGCTGTTTCGTCGAGACGCGCAGCGGCGACGTCAGTCTGTACGGCTTCGGCTGGGGCAACGACGGCGGCGGCGCGAACAACTTCGAGTTCAACTGCGCCTCGATCGACACCAAGTACCGCGAGTGCCAGTTGCCGGTCGACGGCAAGGCGCGGCTGGTGAAGCGCTACTCCGAGGCCAAGTGCGAGGAGGGCCGCGGCTGGGGCCAGCGCGGCGACCGCGTGTGGGTCGACCACGGCTGCCGCGCCAAGTTCGAGGTGGTGCGTGGCGGCTGGGGCGGTGGCGGCGGTGGCGGCAGCAACAACGGCCGGATCGACTGCCGCTCGGCGGCGGGCCAGTACCAGCAGTGCCGCATCGACCGCGGCTACATCGGGCGGCTCGAGCGTGACTACAGCAACGGCCGCTGCAGCCAGAACAACTGGGGCAGCAGCGACGGCGTGGTCTGGGTGCGCAACGGGTGCCAGGGCCGCTTCGTGCTCGAACGGGTCAATGGCGGCGGCTGGGGCGGCAGTGGCGGCAGCGGCAACCCGGGCCAGCAACAGCGCGCCGAGGCGCAGTGCCGCAATGAAGCCCAGCGGCGCGGCATGGACGTGCGCCGGGTGGGCGACGCCCGCCAGTCCGGTGCCTACTGGAACGTGACGGTCGAGGGCTACTATCGAGGCCAGCAGCGGCGCGCGAACTGCCGCTTCTTCCCGGATTCGAACCGGGCCGAGGTCGCGCTCTGACGGATCCGGGCGGTCGGCGCTGCCGGCCGCCCGGGCTGGCCCGTTCGGCAAGCCCGATTTCTGTGAGTCGGGCCCTTTAAATCCGGTGTCCAAGGTCCGGCTTCAGGCGTATCGTCGGTACACAGGGTTCAGGGGTACGCGCCGGGGGTCAGACCGGCGCGTCGGGTTCGTCCTCACCACGCGAAGGGGTCGCCGTGACCATCGTACTCGTGATCATTGCCGCAGCCTGCGGCGGCCTGCTGCTTTTCCTCGGTGTACGCAAGCGCGCGGAACGGGAAGCCGCCGCCGAGGCCCAGCTGGCCCGTGCGCGCGCCGCGGCGGCCCGCAAGGCGGCCGTGCCGGAAGTGTCGAGCAATCTCAAGGGTGTCACCGCCAGCCAGACGATCTCGCCGTACAAGCCGGAGCAGAAGGAGCGCGCGGCCTGAGGCCGTCCTCAACCGGCGGACAGAAGCCGCCGCCGAGGCGCAGCTGGCCCGTGCGCGCGCCGTGGCGGCCCGCAAGGCAGCGGTGCCGGAAGTGTCGAGCAATCTCAAGGGCGTCACCGCGAGCCAGACGATCGCGCCTTACAAGCCGGAACAGAAGGAGCGCGCGGCCTGAGGCAGTCCTCAGCCGGCGGAGAGGGGGCGGAGGATGTCCGCTGACTGCTCCCAGTGCCGGCCGTCGAAGGGCTCGATCGCCAGGGCTTCCACCGAGCCTTCGTCCAGGCAGCGCACGTTGACGCTGAACCCGTCCGGGTTCGAGCGTGGCACATAGAACGACTTGATCCCGCACACGCGACAGAACAAGTGTCGCGCCGTCCCGGTATTGAAACCGTATTCGTGCAGCGACTCGCCGCCCTGCAACAGGCGGAAGCGGCTCGCCGGCACGATGAGGTGCTGGTAGCCGGTCATGCGGCAGATGGAGCAGTTGCAGTCGTGGGCGGTGAGGCGCGCCGGGGCGTCGACCTCGAAGCGCACGGCACCGCAGTGGCAGCCACCGCGGTGGGTGACGAGGGCAGGTGTGTTCATCGGCACACCTTACACCCCGTCACCGGGCAGCCGGGAACGACCCGGCCGAGACCGTGGGTCAGACTTCGTCGGTGCGAATTTCTTCCACAAACCAAGCCACGACCGAACCAATCAGCACGAGGGCGGCAACTTCCATGGTTGGATGCTCCAGCTATTCGTACCAAAGCGGTACGTTTAGGATCATCGCGAATTTTGATTGCTGCGCCGCGACAAGTCCATGACGGAGTCGTGATTTTTTGCACCGCAACGGATCGACCGGCCCCGGGGCCCGGAACCGTGACGGCCTGCCGCGGGACTCGTGGAAAGTACCCAGATGGGTGCGGCGAATTGGCTGCGATCGGTGCCGAGACGCCTTCGATCTGCGCAAATCTCGTGCAAAGCCGCATCAATCACCCACCTGGGTAATTCTCTTGGCGCGCGCGTTTGTGGTCTAGTCAAACCACGCACCGTGTGGGTGCGCACCGACGAACGGGAATGTCCACCAGAGCGATCCGGACCCGCAGCCGATCCACCGCCGCCACGCGGGAAGTTGCAGGCAAGTCCACGGGCCTGTCGGCCCAGCGGGCGGCCGTCGACGGATTGCTCGGCCTGCTCTGCGACCGTCTCGATCACGGCGTGCTGCTGCTGGATGAGGACCTGGCGGTCCTCGGCGGCAACCCGGAGGCGCGGCGTGCGCTCACCACGGGCGACGGCATCGCGTTGCGCGCCGGCCGCTTCGCCTTCGCCGACGCCGAAGCACAGCGCCGTCTCAACGACCTGCTCTCACGCCAGGCCCGCGAACCGCAGTCCGCCCCGGCCAGCCTCGGCGTGCGCGTGCGTCGACGGTACGCGCCCGCGTTCCGCGTGGCCGTCACGCCGGTCGGCGATCGCCTCGCCCACTGGGACGTCGCCTACGTGGTGCTGATCTGCGGCCTCGGCGACACGCGGGAGATCTCGTCGACCGTGTTGCGCGAGGTCTACGAGCTGACCCGCGCGCAGACCGACGTCGCGGCGAGCCTGTACGGCGGGCTGTCGGTCGAGCAGACGGCGAGCGCGCTCGGCCTGTCGCTCAACACGGTGCGTTCGCACCTGAAGAAGATCTTCGCCAAGTGCGGCGTCGCGTCCCAGGCCGAGCTGATGCAGATGCTCGCGCTCGGCCCGCACGCGCTCTAGCCGCCGCCACACACGGCCCGCAGCGCCTTCGGCCGCAGCGAGACCGTCACCGGCGTCCGCCCCACCACCTGTCCATCGGCCTCGACCGCGGTCGGCCTGTCCGTCGCGACCTGCAGCCGCGAGCAGCGCGTCTCCCACACCAGGGGATCGCCGCGCAGCGTGCCGCGGTAGAGCTTCGCGAGCTTGGTCAGGGCCGTCAGCAGGCCGACTTCGCGGATGGCCACGACGTCGAAGCACCCGTCGTCCACCTGCGCCTGGGGCGCGACGTGCATGCGATTGCCGCAGTACCGGCCGTTGGCGATGAACGTCAGCAACAGGCGCTCGTCGAGATTGCCGCCGTCGCCCTGGATTCGGAAGCGGGGCGCCCGGTAACCCTGCAGTTCACGCAACGCGCCAAGGAGATAGGCGAGCGGCGATTCGACGTGCGTGGGCAGCCGCTCGATCACGTGGGAATCGAAGCCGGCGCCGGCCACGTTGATGAACCACTGGCGCGACGGCCGATCGCCGTCCACCGCCTCGAAATCGAGCTGGCCGACGTCGTGCTCGAGCGTGCGACCGGAAGCGACGGTGGCGGCGATGCCGTCCGGGTCGCGCGGGATGCCGAGCGTCCGCGCCCAGTCGTTGCCCGTGCCGAGCGGCACCGGGGCCAGCGTCACGCGGTCGCCCGGTGGCAGCGGCACCGACATCAGCCCGTTGAGCACGTCGTGCACCGAGCCGTCGCCACCCACGGCGAGCAGGTGACGCCCGCCGTCGCTCACCGCGCGTCGCGCCAGTTCGCGTCCGGCGCCGGGCGCCGTGGTCAGCACTTCCTCGAAGACGACGCCCCGCCGCCGCAACGCCTGCGCGACCTGCGGCCAGCTGCGCCCGGAGCGCGCCCGCCCGGACGTCGGGTTGACGATGGCGACCCAGGCGGTGGACGCGGACACGGTGCGCTCAGCGCACCGGCGCCGTGCAGTGGGCCTCGACGAATTCCTGCAGGGACTTCAGCTGCTCACGCGTCGGCTTGGCGCCGGGTTCCAGCAGGGCCGCCAGCCGGTTGCGCGCGTCGACGCAGGTCTGGCTGTTCGCGACGCGCAGCTTCGCCGCCATGTCCTCCTGCTCGCGCCGGCGCACCGGGTCCTTGCTGCAGTTGAGCTCGGCGGTCTGCTGCAGCCGGCGCAGTTCGGCCGGGCTGGTCGGCTGCGAGCCGCTGGTGAGCCGGTCGAGCGATTCGAGCGCGATCACGCACTCGCGGGTGCGCAGGCTGCCGAGCACTTCCTCGCGCTGGGCGACCTGCTGCGGGCTCGCGGCGGGGCGTGCGCCGGCCGATCCGCGCGCGCTGGACGAGGTGCGGCTGCCCGAGCCGTGGCTCGCGCGCACTTCGATGCGCTCGGCCTGCACGCCGGCCGGCGGCTTCTCGCTCGAGATGTGGATGACGCCGTCCGCGTCCGTCCAGCGGTAGACGGCGTCGGCCGACGCGACCGGCGCCAGCAGCAGGGCGACGAGGAACAGCGCCGGCCGCACGCGTTCAGGCGTAGCGGCCGAGGACCTTGGTCAGCGCCGCCTGGCCGCCGTGCAGTTTCTCGTACGGGACCTGGTTCAGCGGCACGGCGGTCGTTCCCATCATGTCGTGCATGTCCTTGGTGCTCTCCTGCACGTAGATCAGGCCCGTGACGTGCTCGCCCTCGCGCAGCCTGGTGCGCAGGTATTCGAACGCCTTGCCGCGGTGGGTCGGGTCGTAGTTCCGGTCGAGCTTGCGCAGCAGCAGCGAGCTGCCGTCGTGCATCTGCACGGGCAGCACGTCACCCTCCGCGTAGCTCGCGCGGATCTCCTCGCGCACCGGGATGTAGTCGGCATGCACGGCTTCCTGGTAGTGCTCGCGCGTGAACGCGTAGCTCTTCGTGGAACCGACGTGGTCGTTGAAGGTGACGCAGGGCGAGATGACGTCGATCATCGCGAAGCCCTTGTGCATCAGGCCGGCCTTGATCAGCGGCACCAGCTGGTCGCGGTCGCCGGAGAAGCTGCGCGCGATGAACGTGCCGCCGAGCGACAGCGCCGCGAGGCAGGGGTCGACCGGCGCCTGCTGGTTCTCCTCGCCCTTCTTCGACTTGGTGCCGATGTCGGCCGAGGCGGAGAACTGGCCCTTGGTGAGCCCGTACACGCCGTTGTTCTCGCAGACGTACAGCATGTTCACGTTGCGGCGGATCGCGTGCGCGAACTGGCCGAAGCCGATCGACAGCGAGTCGCCGTCGCCCGACACGCCGAGATAGACCAGGTCGCGGTTGGCGGCGTTGGCACCGGTCGCGACCGACGGCATGCGGCCGTGCACGCCGTTGAAGCCGTGGGCCCCGCTCGCGAAATACGCCGTGGTCTTCGACGAGCAGCCGATGCCGGACAGCTTGGCGAGCTGCTCGGGGCGGATGCCGAGCTCCCAGATCGCCTGGATGATCGCGGAGGTGACCGAGTCGTGGCCGCAGCCGGCGCACAGGGTCGACATCGCGCCCTCGTAGTCGCGGCGGGTGAGACCGAGCTCGTTCTTCGGCAGGTCGGGGTGGCGGACTTTCGGCTTGTTGATGAAGGACATGGTCGCGGGTCCCCGGGAATCAGTGGGCGGCGGCGAGGGAGGCGCGCTTGGCGTCGCCCAGCTCCGCGAGCACGGCCTCGACGATCTCCTTGGAGGTCATCGGCAGGCCGCTGTAGTGCAGGATCGAGTACAGCTTGTTCTTCGGCACGTCGGTCTCGAGCGTGAGCAGCGAGCGCAGCTGCGCGTCGCGGTTCTGCTCGACGACGAAGATCTTCTCGTGCGCGGCCATGAAGGCTTCCACTTCCTTGGTGAACGGGAAGGCCTTGATGCGCATGTAGTCGACCGGGATGCCGCGCTTCGCGAGGATGTCGCGCGCCTCGTTGACGGCGCCGCGGCTGCTGCCGACGGCGACGAGGCCGATGTTGCTCGTGCCGGTCGCCTCGATCACCGGCGGCGGCACCAGCGCCCTGGCGCGCTTGAACTTGCGCAGCAGCCGCTCCATCACCACCTGGTACTCGGTGCTGTCCTCGGTGTAGCCGCCGTACTGGTTGTGGCCGGAGCCGCGCGTGAAGTACGCGCCCTTCGGCGTCACGCCCGGCAGGGTGCGGTATGGAATGCCGTCGTCGTCCTTGTCGAGGTAGCGGTGGAACTTCGGCAGCGCCTCGATCTCGTCCTTCGAGAGCACCTTGCCGCGGTCCGGGCGATAGGCATCGTCCCAGACGAGGTCCTTGCACATCCAGTCGTTCATGCCGATGTCGAGGTCCGACAGCACGAACACCGGCGTCTGCAGGCGCTCGGCGAGGTCGAACGCCTGCACCGTCATGTAGAAGCACTCCTCGGGGTTCGAGGGGAACAGCAGGATGTGCTTGGTGTCGCCGTGCGACGCGTACGCGCAGAGCAGGATGTCGCACTGCTGCGTGCGCGTCGGCATGCCCGTCGACGGGCCGACGCGCTGCACGTCGAACAGCACCGCCGGGATCTCGGCGTAGTAGGCGAGGCCGATGAACTCGCTCATCAGCGAGATCCCGGGGCCGCTGGTGGCCGTGAAGGCGCGCGCGCCGTTCCAGTTCGCGCCGAGCACCATGCCGATCGCCGACAGCTCGTCCTCGGCCTGGATGACTGCGTAATTGTTGGCGCCGGTCTCCGGGTCGACCCGCAGCTTCGCGCAGAACGTCTTGAACGAATCCATCAGCGAGGTGGACGGCGTGATCGGGTACCACGGCGCGACGGTGGCGCCCGCGTACACGGCACCGAGGCCGGCCGCGGTGTTGCCGTCGATCATGATGTGGCCCTTCGTCCTGTCCATGCGCTCCACGCGCAGCGGCAGCGGGCAGGGCAGGCTGGCCTTGGCGTAGTCGTACCCGAGCTGGACGGCCTTCATGTTGGCCTCGACCAGCGCGGGCTTCTTGGCGTAGCTCTCGGTGAGCAGCTGGCGGATGACCTCGACCTCGATGTCGAGCAGCGCGGCGAGCAGGCCTGCATACATGACGTTCTTCATCAGGATGCGGTTGCGCACGCCGACGAAGTTCTCGTTGCAGATCTTCGCGAGCGGCGCGCCGAGGATGGTGATGTCCTCGCGCGCGAGCAGCGCCGAGCGCGGCCACGTCGAGTCGTAGATGAGGAAGCCGCCGGGGCTGACCTCACGCACGTCCTTCGGGTAGGTCTCGGCGTTCATCGCGACCATCAGGTCGACGCGGCCGGAGCGGGCGACGTAGCCGTCCTTGGTGACGCGGATCTCGTACCAGGTGGGCAGGCCCTGGATGTTCGACGGGAAATAGTTCTTTCCCATCACCGGAATGCCCATCCGGAAGATCGCCTTCATCAGCAGCGTGTTGGCACTGGCCGAGCCGGTGCCGTTCACGTTGGCGAGCTTGATGACGAAGTCGTTTACGCGGTCCGGGTTTGCTTGGGGCTTGGCCATGAGTGGTCTTCGGCGTGCGGCAGGTGGATCTTGGACTTCTGCATGTCCCAGGCGGCCGTCGGGCAGCGCTCGGCGCAGAGTCCACAGTGAACGCAGAGGTCTTCGTCCTTCACCATCACCCGGCCCGTCTGCTTGAGCGGGGCGGAGACGTAGAGCGGTTCGTCCGGATTGCGGCGCGGCGCGCGCAGGCGCGTCGCGAGCTCGTCGGGCTCGCCGTTCTTCGCGATGGTGAGGCAGTCGGTCGGGCAGATGTCCAGGCAGGCGTCGCACTCGATGCAGAGCTTCGCGTCGAACACCGTCTGGATGTCGCAGTTGAGGCAGCGCTGCACCTCGGCCGCGGTCTGTTCCGGGTCGAAGCCGAGCTCGACTTCGATGTCGAGCTTCTTGAACCGCTCCTTGAGGCCGACGTGCGGCACCAGCCGGCGTTCGACGGGGTTGTAGTCGTTCTTGTACGACCACTCGTGCAGGCCCATCTTGCGCGAGGAGAGGTTCATCGTGGGCGGCAGGCGGCTGGTGACCGGCTGGCCCATGCAGTGGTTGTGGATCGAGATCGCGGCCTGGTGGCCCTGCTCGACCGCCCAGATGATGTTCTTCGGGCCGAACGCGGCGTCACCGCCGAAGAACACGCCCGCGCGGGTCGACTGGAACGTCGTCGCATCGACCACCGGCACGTGCCACTTGTCGAACTCGATGCCGAGGTCGTCCTCGATCCACGGGAACGCGTTCTCCTGGCCGATCGCGAGGATCACGTCGTCCGCCGGGAAGAAGGCCTCGCCGATCACGCGCTCGGCCGTGATGCGGCCCTTCGCGTCGACGTCGTACTCCATGGTGTCGAAGGTCATGCCCTTGAGTCGGCCGCCCTCGACCACGAACGCCTTCGGCGCGTGGTTCACGACGATCTCGACGTTCTCGCTCTCGGCGTCCTCGAGTTCCCACTCGGAGGCCTTGAAGAACTGGCGCGGCTTGCGCGCCATCACCTTCACGTCTTTCGCGCCGAGGCGCAGCGAGCTGCGGCAGCAGTCCATCGCCGTGTTGCCGACGCCGATGATCAGCACCTTCTCGCCGATCCGGTCGAGGTGCTTGAACGCCACCGACTCCAGCCACTGGATGCCGATGTGGATGTTCGCCTCGCCTTCCTTGCGCCCGGGCAGCTTGAGCTCCTTGCCCTTCGGCGCGCCGCTGCCGACGAACACGGCGTCGTAGCCGCCCGTGGAGAGCAGCTTCTTCAGCGAGTCGACGCGCGAGTTGTAGCGGATCTCGGCGCCCATGGACTGGATGTAGCCGATCTCCTCGTCGAGCACCGACTCGGGGAGGCGGAACGACGGGATGTTGGTCCGCATCAGGCCGCCGGCCAGGTTCCACTGCTCGAGGACGGTCACCTCGTAGCCGAGCGGCAAGAGGTCGTTCGCCACCGTCAAGGAAGCGGGCCCCGCGCCGATACAGACCACGCGTTTCCCGTTCTTCTGCTTGGGGATGACCGGGAGCCGCTGGGTGATGTCGTCCTTGTGATCGGCCGCCACTCGCTTGAGGCGGCAGATCGCGACCGGCTTTTCCTCGACGCGACCCCGCCGGCAGGCGGGTTCGCAGGGGCGGTCGCACACACGGCCGAGGATCCCGGGGAACACGTTGGATTCCCGGTTCACCAAGTAGGCTTCCGAGAATTTTCCGAGGGCGATCAGGCGGATGTATTCGGGGACGTCGGTGTGGGCCGGGCAGGCCCACTGGCAATCGACGACCCGGTGGTAATGGTCCGGATGCGTCGTATCGGTCGGTGGGGAGCTCACGGAGGTCTCTTGGCTCGTAGGAGAGATGCGAGTTTAGGGGTTTCCGGCCACGGCGCAATGGTTGGAGGTCACGGCCCGGAACCGCCTCCAACCCGGTTCGGACTTCGATTGCGGACCCCCTCCTCCGGGGGTAGCGTAGGGCCTAGCACAAGCCGGCGACGGTGAGTGCCGGGGAGTGAAGAAAATGAGAACCCGCTCACAGCTCGCCTGCCTGGTGGCCCTGCTGCCAGTGATCGCCGCCGCCGACAGCGTGCGCGCCCACTTCCTCGTGGGGGCGATCGTCGAGCCGCACCTCACGCTCACCACTCTCGCGGCGCCCGAGCGCGTGCAGGTGACCCGCGCCGATCTCGCGCGGGGCTACGTCGACGTCGCCGCCACGTATCGCATCGCGAGCAACGATCGCCGCGGATACCTGCTGCACTTCGATACCCGCACGGGCCTCACGCGGGCAATCGAGGTGAAGGGGCTCGCCGCTCCGCTCACGCTCGGCGACCTCGGCGCGGACGTGCATCAGCAGGTGGCGGTCGGTGCGCGCGAATACGCGCTGCGCTATCGGCTGCACCTCGCGCCCGGCGCGCGCGAAGGCAGCTACGAACTGCCGGTCCGGCTCGACGCCCGCGCGCTCTGACCCGACCGTTCAGAAGGTGATCTGCACGACCACCGTGTCGGTGTAGTTGCCGACCCGGACGTCCTGGAGGGCCGGGATGCGCCCGTACAGGGCGAAGTTGTCGGTCTGCGAGGTCTGGAACCAGACGAAATCCGACGTATCGCTCAGGCGGACCGTCGAGTTGGTGCCGTCGCCCCAGACCTGCGAATGGGCGGCGTCCCGATAGATGTTGTAGTTCAGCACGTTCGTGCCTGAGCGCAGCGTGCGCGGGTTGAACGACGTACTGCTGCCCCGCGACAGCGACACGGTGAACGGCACGTGGAACACGTCGACGAAGATCACTCGCGTGCAGGTGACGGCGAGGTTGCCGACGATGTCGTCCGGCGTGGCGGAGGTCGGGTCGTAGGCGCCGAAGTTGATGCCGGCGGTCGAGACGCTGCAGTCGATCGCGGCCTGTACGGCCGGCGCCACCAGGAGCGCGGCGACGACCCAGGCTGCAAGCCCTGCGGACCGGCGGCGGATTCGCCACCGGGTGCTCACGATCGTCGCCCGGCCATGGGCTGTGCCACCGGTCCCGCCAGTCACGCCGCGGCACTCGGCAAGCATGTGAAAGCTGGGTGTCTGCCCCGATCGATCGCCGGGCCGCGCAAGGGTCACTCCATGAGGGCGTGGCATGCGATTGTACCGAGATCGGGCACGGGATCCGTGCCTTCGGGGCGAACGAGTTCAAAGGTGCAACGGTGTCCGGTCCATTCAGCGGTGGCCTGATGGCTGCCCGCCGCCTCTTCGACGTACACGAGCCCCTGCATGGCGACCGGCGCGACGCGTCCCGCGACGGTCACCTGCGCGCCCGGCGGCACCGGCGAGCCGTCCTCGAGCACCAGGCGGAAGGTCGCGGGGCTGGCGTGCTGCACGGGGAAGTCGACGACCGCGCCGCTGCGATAGCCGGGCGTCACGTCCATCGTTGCGGTGGCCAGCGTCGCATCGAGCGGCAGCTGCTGAGCGTCGATGCTGACGGAATTGCGTTCGTAGGCCCGCAGCGAATCGAGCAGCACGCGGCCGTGCGCGTCGGTCTTGCCGACCGGCTGGTTCTCGACGTACACGGTCAGGCCTGGATAGTCCGCCACCTTCACCACCGCGAAGCTGCGGTCGAGCCGGCGAGTCGGCATCACGCCCGCCGACGTGATTGCCAGTGCGCCGGTGGCCTCCGCGCGCCAGCCGTCGGTGCCGTTGCGGCGTGCGAAGTCCACCTCCACGGTGCCTGCGCGGCCCTGCAGCGAATAGCCCGCCTGCCCGTCCTGGTTGGACGACACCATCATGCGGTAGCCGGCACCGGAGCCCGGCGGCAGGTTCTTCTGCAGCGTGGCGACCGCCTCGAAGCCGTCGTCGGTCGTCTGCTGCAGCGACATCGAGGCCGTCTTGCGTTCGCCGAAAGGCATCGTCCAGTTGGCGAACAGCTCGAGCCCGTCGTTGTCGCCGAAGCGCTGGTTGGCGAGCAGGCTCAGGAAGCCGTACGCGCCGAGCGTGATCGAGTGGCTGACGCCGAAGGTCTGCTCGGACGGGCCGTTCCAGAAGGTCTGCTGGCCGTACGCGAGTTGCAGGCTGCCGCCGCGGCCGAGGCTGAAGCCGACGCCGCCGAACGTCCGGCCCTTCGGACGCCGCGGGTCGAGCGAATCGCCGAGCTGCGAGAAGCCGCGCGTCGCGAACTGCGAGCGCGCGAACACGTTGACGTGCTCCGTGCTGCGCTCGAAGCCGATGCCGCCGAGCCAACCCATGTCCTGGTCGCCGCCGGCCGCAGCGGTGAGGGACAGCACGCCGAGCCGACCGGCCTGCCACGACGCATCGATGCCGGCCGCGTGCGCGCCGTCGGCGCTGCCCTCGAAATGCAGTTCCGCGGTCAGCGCGTCACTGAGTCCGCGGCGATAGGTGCCCGCGGCGACGAGGCTGCCGTACTGGTTGCTGCGCGAGCCGTAGTCCCGGCGGATCGCACCGAGCTCGAACGAGTATTCGCTCAGGCCGGCGCGCAGCAGCGACGGGCCGGTGTAGTAGGGCTGCGAGATCACCTGCTGGCGGCCGAGCGCATCGGTCACGACCACCTGGATCTGGCCCGCGCCCGTGATCGAGGGCACGTGGTCGATGGTGAACGGGCCGGGCGGCACCTGCTGGCTGGCGACCGGCTGGCCGTTCACGAACACGTCGACGGTCGACGGCACCACGGCGTCACCGTGCGCCGCCAGCATCGGCGTCGTCACGAGCGTCGGCTGCGTCGCGAAGTTGGTGCCGAACTGGATGCCGCCGAAGCGCACCGAGCGGCCCCAGGCGCCGGACGCGCTGATGGCGTCGCCGACCCGCAGCGTCGCGAGGTGCTCCGGGAAATCGGACGTCCACGTGGTCTCGAGTCGCACGGCGCCGTGCCGCTCGTCGTCGTACTGGCCGAGCAGCGAGCTCGTGAGCACGCCGTGGCCGGTGAACAGGCCGGTCTCGGCGATCATCCCGAGGCTGTCGGCCTGCGAGGTCTGCTCGGAGAAGAAATCGTAGTTCACGAACGCGCCGAAGCCGGGCGTGACCTGCGGCACGTCGGGACGGACGACGCGGGACTCGCTCGGCAGGAACGAGCCCGGGGGCAGCGTGACGTCCGCGGTGAGCGTCGCCTCGTCGAAGTTCACCTGCGCGCCCATCTCGCCGCCGAGGCGGTAGTAGCGCTCGCCGTTGACCATGACCGAGCCGCTCACGGGCGGGCGGATGCGCAGGGCCGCGAGGTCGCTGGCCTTGATGAGCAGCGTGCCGTCGGCATCGCGCCGCAGGACGAGGGTCTGGGTGTCGGGCTGCCCGTTGAGGCGCAGCTCGACGATGGATTCAGCGTACGCGGGTGCGTCCGCCGCCGCAGTGCCGGGCGTGGGCAGCGCGAGCGCGAGCAGGAAGGCCAGCGTCAGCCGCGCGCGCATGGGTCATCGCGTCCCGAGGCTGGCCTCCGCCTCGAACTCGCCGGCTTCGCTCGTTCCCCGGATGCGAATGCGGCGCCACGCGGCGTTGGAGGTCGTGTTCTTGTTGTTGCCGAGCACCCAGGCCTTCGACTGCCCGGGGAGGAGATAGCTTGCGATCGACTGCTCGATCGCCGGCGCCGAGCCGTCGGCCGGCTCCGCCTTGAAGCTGACGACGCGGAAGTGCGCATCGCCGTCGTTGCGCGCGGTGATCGACAGCAGGCCGTCCGGCGTCGGGGCCGCGCTCCAGTGCACGTCCGGCCTGGCGTTGCCCCGCGGCGCCACCCACACGGGCAGGCTGATCTGCAGGGCGACGGTCAGGCCGGTGAAATCGGGCTTGGCGGTCTGCGGCACTTCCTGCAGCAGCAGCCGGTAGCTGAGCTCGCGCTTCGGGTCGGCGTCGCGGCGCAGCGCCACTCGCACCAGCTGCGAGCCCTTGGGCGTGAGCGTGAAGACCGCCGGCGAGACCAGCAGGTCCTGGGTCGGGGTCAGCTTGTCCGTGCCGGCCTCCTGCTCCCACTGCACCACCGTCGCCTGCACGACGACGTCGGCGGCTTCTTCGTTGCGGACGGTGATGACGCCGGTCTTCGCGGCCGAACCGAGGTCGACGCGAATCGGCGAGATCGAAAACGTGCCGGCGTGCGCCGGCAGCGG
>JBGAHO010000008.1:0-59107 GCA_044226195.1 Steroidobacteraceae bacterium | reverse complement strand
CGCGGCCAGGGTGCTCAGCAGGAGACTGCGCACGCCCATCGTTGGCTCAGTACGTGACCGTGGCCGTGATGGTGTCGGTGTAGGCGCCCGCGGGGGCGTCCTGGTTGGCGGTGCTGTTCGGCAGCGAGCCGAACACCGTCAGCGTCTGGTCGCGCGCCGCCGACAGGCCCGTGCCCGTGCCGCCGCGCGTGCCGGTGCTGGCCGTGCCGTCGCCCCACACCGTGGTCAGGGCATTGGTCGTGTACAGGTTGTACTCGAGGTTGTTCGTGCCGTTCTTCATGGTGCGGGTGGCGAACGAGCCCGAGCCCGGGCTCAGCGACACGGTGTAGATCGTGCCGTTCGAGCAGCGCACGACGACCGACGAGCTGCCCGTGAGGGCCGTGCTGGCGTCGTAGTTGCCGAAGTTCAGGTTCGTGCTCGAGATCACGCAGTTCGACGCCACCGTGGCGTTGACCGTGAAGTTCGACGTCTTGGTGGCCGCGTCGGCCGTGCCCGCCAGGGCCAGCAGCACGCCCGCGGCGAGCGGGGCAATTGCGTACTTACGCATTTCAGTTCCTCTCTCGATGAATGATGGTTTGAGTCCGCACCACCGAGTCATCGCCCCCCCGGACTCCGACTCAACAAGTTTCGTGGCGCCCGCGTCCGCCGGTCCCGTCCCTGGGTGTTGTTGCTTCACCTTGAAAAGGACCTGCGTTCGCGTGGGCGGAATTGTCCTTGTCGGGGCAACCCGACCTCCGTGATCGAGTTCTCTTTTCGTTATGTCAAAGCGTGACGCAGTTCCGCTTCAGAACGGATGCATCTCCATTTCAGTTTTCCTGGTCCGGATTTCCCAGCCGGAATTGCGTGGCGCCGTAGTGCACGTAGTCGGCCCAGTCGATCGTCGCGAGGTCGAAAACGCGACGCCGCGCAGCGACCACGGCGTCGCCGAGCGTCGTGCCGGCGAGCAGTTCGCGATACAGCTTCGTCGAGAACTCGAGTGCGGCCGCGTCCCCCACGGGCCAGTGCGTGCCGAGGAAATTGGCGACCCCGCCCGCGAGAAAGGCTTCCGCGATGCTCGTCGAGCCCGTGCCGGGAAGGGTGCGACGCGCACGGGAGCGCCTGCGCACGCGCGCCGCTTCGCAGGCGTTGCAGAACACGAGCGCCGGCAGTCGCGCGAGACCCGCGAGGTCGGCGCCACGCAGCACGTCCTCGCGCGCGCAGAGCAGTCCGCCGCGACCCGGTTCGTCGGCGTCGAACCAGGCGTGTCCCGCGAAATGCAGCACGTCGTAGTCGTGGTCCGCGAGTCGCTGCAGCACCGCGGCGCGCGTCGCCGCGCGTTCTTCCAGTACGTCGAGCACCGCGGCGCGTCCGTCGAGCAACTCGCGCAGCGCACGGCACTCGGCCGCCGCGCCCGGCAGGTCGCCCGTCGGATTCGCCACCAGCAGGACGCGGATCCGCGGGCCGGTCGCCGGCGCCTCGCGCCACCGCGCGACGCTCAGGGACTCGGATTCGTAGCGTCGGCTCAGGCCGCGCACGAGGGCCGGGTGCTCGCCGCCGACGTGCAGCAACTCCCACGGGATGCGCGAGGCGTCGCGGTCGTGCACGACGACGAGCGGACGGTGCGTCGTGGTGGCGAGGCCCTCGCGCACGGTCGGCGGCAGCAGCTGCACGAGGCGTTGCCCGAGGCGCGGCAGGTCGCGCGGTGTCGCCGATCCGTCCTCGATGGGTCGCAGGGATTCGTGCAGCTCGCGTCGCGTGAACGTGCGCGTGCCGGCGAGCACGGCTGCCTTGGCGCCCGCGGTCAGCAGCGAGGCGCGCAGCTCGAACTCGGTGCGGCCAATCGCGCGCATCGTCACGAGCAGATAACCGGGATCGACGACGCGCCCGGCCGCCACCGCGCGCATGCTCCCGGCAATCGCAGGTTCGGCGGTGGCGGGGCCCACGACGTGCAGTCGCAGGTCGATGTCTGCGCCCGCCACGCGGGCCGCGAGGCGCTGCGCCGTGCGGACCAGTGCGCCGTACTTGCGTGCGTCGATCTCGCACACGGTCATGCGCCGCACGACCCGGCCCGGATCCGCGTGACGCAGACCGTCCAGGCAGCCGCGCAGGTAGGGCTCGAACGCCTCGGCCACGCCGAGCCCGGAGCCGGCGCCGAGCAGCACCGTGGCGAAGTCGGCGATGCCGCCCAGTGCGAGTGTGCGCACGACGTTCTCGGCGACGAAGGTGCTCGAGCGCGCGCCGAACACGTCGAAATCGCCGAGGCCGGCGAACAGCACGCAGTCGGCGCGCAGGTCGCGCCGCGGCGTCGGCAGCACGAACACCTGGCCGAGCTGCGCGGAGAACATGCGTCGTTGCGTGAACTGGCGAATCGCGCCCCCGAGTCGCGCATCGACGACGCGGGCCGGGCCGGCCGGATCGACGTTGGCGAAGACGCCGAGCACGAGTGCACCGGCCTGCGCATCGACGATGCTGCCGTGCACGAGGCGCAGTTCGAACACTCGGGGGCGGTGGGCGGCGTTCCGTGCTTTGCCCATCGGCGAGCGTCCTACGGTCGGGAGGGCGTGGGTGGCGGCGCGGTCGGTGCCTGGACGCGCACCTCGACGGTGCGGTCCGTGCCGCTCGCGAAGTGCAGCGTGAGCGTGAATCGTTCGCCGGCGACGAGCGGGCCCCTGAGCCCCATCAGCATCAGGTGCAGGCCGTTCGGCGCGAGGGCGACCGTGCGGCCGGCCGGCACGTCCACGGCCTCGATGCCTCGCATCCCGGCCATGCCGCCGGAGTCCTGCATCGAGTGCAGGTGCGCCATCGCGGCGCGGCTCGTGCTCGCGCCGGTCAGCTGGTCACCCGAGTGGCCGCCCGTCAGCGTCAGGTACACGGCGGCGACGTCGCTGCCGGGTGGCGTGGCGCGCGCCCACGCATCGCGCGCGGTCGGTGCGTCCGCGGATGCCGCCGCGCTCGCGACCAGCGCGAGCAGGGCGATGCCGACACGATGCACGCGGGCGATCATTTGCGGGCCTCGTCCTTCATCGTCGCGCGAATCGTCGCCGTCACGGCGCGGATCGCCTCGCCGCGCGTGGTCGACTTGCGCCACACGGCCCCGATCGTGCGCACCGGCGTGGGTTTCACGAAGGGCTTGATCCTGAGCCCCCTCGCCACGCCCACCGGCGTGTCGGCCGCGAGCTGCGGCAGCAGCGTCACGCCGTGACCCGCGGCCACCATCTGGCGCAGCGTCTCGAGGCTCGTGGCGCGGTAGTCCTGGTCCTCGTTCACGCGCACGCGGCCGCAGACCTCCAGCGCCTGGTCGCGCAGGCAGTGGCCGTCCTCGAGCAGCAGCAGCTTCTCGCCGCGCAGGTCCTCGACGCGGACCTTGTCCTTGTCGGCCAGCTCGTGGCTGGCCGGGACCGCGAGCGTGAACGGCTCGTCGTAGAGCGGGTCGGCCTCGAGGCCGTCGAGGTCGACGGGCAGGGCGAGGATGCCGAGGTCGAGCTCGCCGGCACGCAGCCGCTCGAGCAGCGGCTGGGTCTGGTACTCGTACAGCATGAGCTTGATGCGCGGCAGCTCGCGCTTGAGGCGAGTCGCCACGTGGGGCAGCAGGTACGGGCCCACGGTCGGGATCAGCGCGACCTTCAGGGCGCCGGCGAGCGGGTCGCGGTCGGTCTTGGCCAGTTCGATGATCGCGTCGGCTTCCTGCAGCAGCTTGCGCGCGCGCACGACGATCTTCTCGCCCGGCTCGGTCAGGGCCACGCGCTTCGGCTGGCGCTCGACCAGCGGCACGCCCAGGTATTCCTCGAGCTTGCGGATCTGCGCGGACAGCGTCGGCTGGCTGACGTAGCAGCGCTCGGCGGCCTTGCCGAAATGGCGCTCGTCGGCGAGCGCGACCAGGTAGCGGAGGTCCCGGAGGTTCATGCGCACATGATAGCCCCGGCCTATCGCATCCGCCAAAGTCATGCAGCCGGCCCATCGGGCCCGGCTGGCCTATACTCGGCGCATGAGCATCCGCGCAGCGAGGCTTTCGGCCGGCGTCGTGGTCGTGCGGCCGACGCAGGACGGCTGGCGCTTCCTGCTGCTGCGCGCCTTCAACCACTGGGATTTCCCCAAGGGCATGGTCGAGCCCGGCGAGGAACCGCTCGCGGCGGCGGTGCGCGAAGTGCGCGAGGAATCCACCATCCGCGACCTCGAGTTCACCTGGGGTGAGCTCAGCACCCAGACGGGCCCGTACAGCCGCGGCAAGACGGCCCGCTATTTTCTCGCGCAGACGCGCCAGTCGACGGTCGACCTGCCGGTCAACCCGGAGATCGGCCGGCCCGAGCACAGCGAATTCCGCTGGGTCGGGTACGACGAGGCGATGCGCCTCGTCTCCCCGCGGGTGCGGCCGGTGCTGCAGTGGGCGGCCCAGGTCATGAACCTGGGCGCCGACGAGCGCTGAGCTGCCCTCAGGCCGTCAGCGCGACCGCCGTCGTGTTCGCGCCGCCCTGCACCGCCAGCCGGTGGCCCTCGTCGGCGAGTTGATTGACCAGCGTGGTCACGGTGAGGTTGAACTCGGACTCCGTCCCCCTGCCGTCGCTGTCCTGGTCGAGCTGCGAAAAGATCGCCTGCGTGCTCGCGACCGTGGGGCGGGCGCATAGGTGTTGGCGCCGACGCTGATGCTGCTCATGACGAACTCCTGTCGACGGGCCGGTCCGAATACTCGGATCGAAGTGACCCATCGCAGGAAATCGGCGCGGCGACCGAAGGGTTGAGTGCCTGAACCGTGAAGCTCGATCACCCTGCAACGCGTTGCGGCCGGGCAACGCCGCGCGCCGGCGATCGCGGGCTCAGCGACCCCGGCGGCGCGCCCGCCACGTGCGCCAGCCCCAGAAGAGCACTGCGAGCGCGACCAGCCAGGGCAGCAGCACCGCCACGGCGGTGATGATCCCGCCGAGTGCCTCGGCCAGGTTCTCCCCGAAGTCGCGCAGCGCCCGGTGGACGGGCCGCCAGAACGACCGTTGCTGTCCGGACTCGATCGCAATCGTCAGTGTCTCGGTGTGCACGCGCCGCAGCAGCTGCGCCTTCTCGCCGCTCAGGCTCTCGATCTGCTGCTGGACGTCGGCAAGTTCCTTGTTCACGCGGATGAGGGCGTCGATGTCGTGCCCGGCCTGGCCGCGCAACCCCTCGAGCCGCGTCCGGTAGTCGGTCAGCATCTCGAGCTGCTTGGCCTGGTCGGTGATCGGGCCGGTGAGATCCTCGGCCGTTGCGCCCTGCTGCACGACGTGGCCGAGCGAACCGGCCTGCTCGGTCAGCGCGCGGATGCCCTCGGGAGTTGCGCGCAGCCTCAGGTGCGCCTCGTGCTCGGGGTCGGCCTGCAATTGCGCGTCGAGGACGACGCATTGCGTCGCGACGGCGGAGCGGCAGGCGGACTCGAGCGCGTGGTACGCGTCCGCGATGCGTTCGTCGGGCACGTCGAGGCTGAGGGTGCGCTCGTACGCGAGCAGCAGCGTCGGGTTCGCCGCGGATGCCTTGCCTGCCGCATCGGTCGCTTCCGTGGCCGCGACCTCGGCCTCCATGGGCGCCTGGAGCGCCATGGCGAGGTGCCCGCCCGATTCATCCTTGCGTGCGCAGCCCGTCATCGCGGCGCACAGCACTGCGATCGTCAGCCAGGTTCTTTGCATCGCCCCATCCTCCGTGCTGTCAGACCACGCGCCCGCGCCGGCCGCCGCGCAGGAAGTCCGCGACGTTGGCGGCCATCTCGTCGAGGCAACGCTGCCGCGCCTCGCGCGCCGCCCACGCGACGTGCGGCGTGACGATCAGGTTCGGCAGGTCGCCGGCGAGCAGCGGGTTGCCGTCGACGGGCGGCTCCTGCGCCAGCACGTCGATCGCGGCGCCACCGAGGCGTCCGGCCCGCAGCGCGTCCGCCAGTGCTGCCGCATCCACCAGCGCGCCGCGCGCCGTGTTGATGAGCACGGCGTCCGGCTTCATGCGCGCGAGGCGCCGCGCGTCGATCATGCCCGTGGTCGCCGGCGTGATCGGGCAGTGCAGGCTCAGCACGTCCACCTGCGGCAGCAGGTCGTCGAGATCGAGCCGGCCCGCGATGCGTTCGCCGCCCGGCCGGTTCGCGACCAGTACGTCCATGCCCAGCGCCGCCTGGGCCGCGCGGGCCACGCCCTTGCCCAACGCGCCGTAGCCGACGATGCCGAGCTTGCGGCCGGTCAGTTCGCGGATCGGGTAGTCGAGCAGGCAGAACTGCTCGCCCTGCTGCCACGCGCCCGAGCGCACCAGCCGGTCGTACTCGCGCAGCTTCTGGGTGAGCAGCAGCAGCAGGCCGAGCGCGTGCTGCACGACCGAGGCCGTGCAGTAGTCCCGCAGGTTGCACACCGCGATGCCACGCTCGCGCGCCGCCTCGAGGTCGACGTTGTTGGTGCCGGTCGCGGCCAGCGCGACCAGCTGCAGCGTCGGCGTCGCCGTCATGATCTCGCGCGTGATGCGCAGCTTGTTGACCAGCACGACGCGGCAGCCGGCGATGCAGGCGGCGACGTCGTCCTGCGCGGTGTGCTCGCGCAGCACGAGACCCGGCAGCGCGCGTTGCAGCGCGCCGGGATCGAGGTCGCCGTGCGCGGTGACGGTGGCGAAATCGAGGAAGACGGAGGACATGCAGGTTACTTCGAGGTGAGGTGCAGCTGGTGCAGGATGCGGTGCGCGAACGGCGCGACGAGGATGCCGGTCACCGCGACGAACACGAGCCCGCTGTAGAGCGCGTACAGCGACGCGAACAGTTTGGCGGCGGTCGTGGTGAGCGGCGCGACGGGGCCCATGCCGGTGAGGATCATGCTGGCGTTCAGCAGCGCGTCGACCCAGGGCATGCCCTCGGTCGAGCGGTACCCGAGCGTGCCCATCAGCAGCGAGCCGGCGATGATCACGAAGCCGAGCAGGCCGTGGCGGAGCACGCGCTGCCAGAACTGGCGCCAGGGCAGCAGCGGTTCGACGTGTCTCTCGTACATCGGCGGGTCTCCCGTCCGGCCTTGTGTATCCTGCCCCGTGTGCCGGTCCGCCGCTCACCCACAACTGTCGCCGTTCGGCGACCGAAGGCCGCCCGCCCGGGCAGCCGTCCCCTGCGGGCACTGAGCCGCGCCGAGCTGCAGGCGCGCTTCGAGCGTGCGCTGCAGCAGGCGGACGGACTGGACGGGGCGCATTGCGTGCATGAGCTGTGGATGCGGGGCGAGATCGGTATGAACGTCGAGCGGGCGCTCGCGGGGTTATGGGACCGGGCTGCCACGACCGTGCCCGACTGGCTGCCGATGCGCTACGTCGACTGGCTCGCCACGGCCTACGACGTCGCCGCCCGGTTCCAGCCCGAGGGCCGCGGACGCAGCAACCTGTACCTCGTGCTGCTCGACTACCGCGACAGTCGAGCGGAACCCTACGGCGTGTATGTCGGCATGAGCCGGTACACCGCGGCCGAGCGCTTCGACCAGCACAAGGCCGGGATCCGCGCGGCGGGCAGCGTGCTGAAGCGCGGCCTCGAGGTCCTGACCGGGCCCGTCATGCACCTGCAGCATCTGCCGCGCGCCGCCGCCGAGCGCATCGAGGAGGAACTTGCCGAGGCGCTGCGTGCCGCCGGCGTGTTCGTGCAGGGCGGTCACTGAGCCGAGGCGGAGACCTTCAGGGCGCGCGGTCCGACCTGCTTGATCTCGGTCGGGTCGAGGAAGCGGTGCTGGTACGCGAAGAGCGCGCTCTGGTCCTCGCTGGTGAGGCGCAGGAACATCAGCTCGAGCGGCTGGTGCGCGGCCAGCGCCTGCCGCGCCGCGGCCTCGAGTTCGGCGAGCGAGCGGATCGGGCGACCGCCGGCCGAGGCGAGCAGGTCCGCCGGCTGCACGCCCGCGGTCTCGGCGGCCGATCCCGGCTCGACGTGATGCACCATCAGCGCCGGTTGGCCCGCGAGCAGTCCGGCCGTGAACAATTCCGCGTCGGCGAACAGCGCGCCCGAAACCCACAGGCCCTCGCGCTCCGTCAGCCGCGGCGACGCCGGCCAGTGTCCCTGCACGTGCACGATGCGGCCGTCGCGCCGCACGTCGAGGCGCACGTCCTCGAGGTGGCCGCGCAGCGCGTCGACCAGGTCGGTCTCCGTCTGCAGCGCGAGTCGGCCGCCGTCGACCGACACGAGTTCGTCACCCGCGCGCAGGTCCAGTGTGCCCGCCGGCAGTCGCGAGCGTGCGACCAGCAGTGTCTGCTCTTCGTCGGCGTCGACCGCGAAGTCCACGAGACGGGCGGGCGGCGAGGGATCCACGCCGGCGCGCAGCAGGCGGATGATCGTGCACGCGAACGGCGCCGGCACCGCGAAGCTGAGGCCTTCCGCCTCGCCCTTCTTCATGGTCGAGGCATTGATGCCGACCACGCGGCCGGTCTCGAGGCTGATCAGCGGGCCGCCGGAATTGCCCTCGTTGATCGGCGCGTCCGTCTGCAGCATCTCCGGGCCGAGGCGCGAGGTGATCGCCGAGGCGATGCCGCGCGTGCCGGTGAAGCGGAAGCCCCACGGATGGCCGAAGGCTCCGACCGGGTGGCCGACGGCCGGGATCTGCTCGCATTCGAGCGCGGGCTCGGCGGGCCGGCGCGGGAGGCGTGCCGGATCGTAGGCGATGACCGCGAGGTCGAGGAACGGGTCGACGTACACGCGCCGCGCCGGCATCGCCTTGCCATCTTCGAAGGCGAGTGCGATCTCGCTGTACGAATGGCTCGCGACGTGGGCGTTGGTGAGGACCCAGCCACGCGCGGCGTCGACCACGATGCCCGCGCCCTCGAACGATCCCTGCTCGTCCTCGGCGAACGCCTCCTGCACCGAGGTGCGGATCTGCACCGTCCAGCCGCGCGCGGCGCGAAAGGCGTCTTCCGCCGTCGATTCCGCATGGGCGGCGGTGGCAAGAGCGATCAGCGCGAGACCGGTGACGAAACGCATGGAGTTCCTCGGGAGCCGGGGCCGGGCGCATTATCACGGACATCGGCCTCACCGGACAGACAGCGTGACCGATCCGCAGCGTGAACTCGCCCGACTGCTGACCGAGGTGCGTGCCTGCCGGGTGTGCGAGGCACACCTGCCGCTCGGCCCGCGCCCGGTGCTGCGCGCCGACGCAAGGGCCCGACTGCTGATCGTCGGCCAGGCACCCGGCACGCGCGTCCACGCGACCGGCATCCCGTGGAACGACCCGAGCGGGGACCGGCTGCGCGACTGGCTGGGCGTGGATCGCGATACGTTCTACGACGAGTCGCGCATCGCCATCGTGCCCACCGGCTTCTGCTATCCGGGCCGCGGTCGCTCCGGCGACCTGCCGCCGCGCCCGGAGTGCGCGCCGCTGTGGCATCCGCGCCTGCGCGCACTGTTGCCGGACGTTCGCCTGACGCTGCTCATCGGGCAGTACGCGCAGGCGCACTATCTCGGTGAACGCCGACGCGGCACGCTCACCGAAACGGTGCACGCGTGGCGGCATTACCTGCCCGAATTCGTGCCGACGCCGCATCCCTCGCCGCGCAACACGCGCTGGCTGCGCGTGAATCCGTGGTTCGAGCGTGACGTGCTGCCCGAAATTCGCGCACGCGTGCGCGGATTGCTCGGCCACGCGCAGTCCGCCGCGCATTTGTAGCGAGCACGCGGCGGTTTTCCGCGATTGTGACGCCCGGCCCGCCGGCGCAGCCTGTCCTCCGCACATGGATTGGCTCGTCCCTTGACCGAACTTCCCCTCGACCTGTCCGGACTCGACGCCTGCGTGGACGCCGCCATCGACGCGTGGGGCGGCGAACCGACGCACCTGCTGCAGGTGCTGCGCGAGATCCAGGAACGCTACAACCACGTGCCGCCGGCAGCGGTGGAACGGGTCGCCGCGCGCCTGCGCACGTCGATCGCGCGCGTGCGCGGCGTGATCGGCTTCTACGATTTCCTCTCGGGCCGGCCCTGGGGCCTCTACCGCATCGTGTTCTCCGACGAGGTCGTCGACCGCATGCGCGGTTCCCACCTGCTGCAGGAGCAGATGTGCCGCACGTTGTGGATCGAGCCGGGCAAGCTCTCGGAGGACGGGCTCGTCAGCGTCGCGAAGACGGCGGCGCTCGGCCTCGGCGACCAGGGACCGTCGCTGCTCGTGAACGGCCGGCCGGTGACGAACCTCGATGCGACGCGCATCGAGCAGATGTGCAACTTCATCCTCGAGCGCCGTGCGGTCGATGAATGGCCCGCCGAGTGGTTCGCGATCGACGATCGCATCCAGCGTCGCGATGCCATCCTCGACGACGCGTCGCAACCGGGGGACGCGATCCGCGCCGCCATCGCGCGTGCCGACGCCGCAACGAGCGGCCCGCAGGCCGTGCTCGACGAGATCAAGGCCGCCAACCTGCTCGGCCGCGGCGGCGCCGGCTACACGACCGGGCTCAAGTGGGAGAGTTGCCGGCGCCAGAAGATCGAGCCGCGCGTCGTGGTCTGCAATGCGGACGAGGGCGAGCCCGGCACGTTCAAGGATCGCGTCCTGCTGACGCGACGTGCCGAGCTCGTCGTCGAAGGCATGACCGTGGCCGCGCTCGGCATCGGCGCGACGCAGGGATTCATCTACCTGCGCGGCGAATACCGCTACCTGCTCGACTCGCTGCGCGGCGTCCTGGCTCGCCGCCGCCAGGAGGGATTGCTGGGGCGCGCGATCCTCGGCCGGCCGGGCTACGACTTCGACGTCGCCATCCATTGCGGCGCGGGTTCCTACGTGTGCGGCGAGGCGTCGGCGCTCATCGAGTCGCTCGAAGGCAAGCGCGGCATCCCGCGCAACCGGCCGCCGCGCCTCGCGGAGCGCGGCTATCTCGGTCGCCCGACGATCGTGAACAACGTCGAGACCTATTGCGCGGCCGCGCAGATCGCGCTGCACGGTGCGGAGTGGTTCCGGCGTCGCGGCACCGCGCGCTCGTCCGGCACCAAGCTGATCTCGGTCTCCGGGGACTGCGAGCGCCCGGGCGTCTACGAGTACCCGCTCGGCGTCAGCATCCGCGCAGTGCTGGCCGACTGCGGTGCGCGCGACACGATCGCCGTGCAGTGCGGCGGGCCGTCGGGCACCTGCGTCGAGCAGGACGAGTTCGACCGCCGCATCGCCTTCGAGGACATCGAGTCGGGCGGGGCGTTCATGGTGTTCGACGCGAGCCGCGACCTGTTCGAGGTGGCGCGGCACTTCGCGCATTTCTTCGCCGACGAGAGCTGCGGCTTCTGCACGCCCTGCCGCGTCGGCACCTCGCTGATGCGCCGGGTGATGGACAAGATCCACGACGGCAAGGGCTCCGAGCACGACCTGCAGACGCTCGGCGAACTGCAGCGCCTGCTGCAGGCGGCGAGTCACTGCGGACTCGGCGAGTCGGCCGGCAATCCGCTGGCGCAGACGTTGCTCAAGTTCCGCCCGGCCTACGAGCGTCGCCTGATCGCGCACGGCGTCGAGCCGGCGTTCGACCTCGACGGCGCGCTCGCCCGCGCCCGGCGCATGACGGGGCGCGACGATCCGGGCGCGCACCTGCGGGAGCCGGCATGAGCGATGCCCCCGGCACTTTCACCCTGGACGGCGCCGCGGTCGCGTTCGAACCGGGCCAGACCATCCTGCAGGCGGCGCTCGCGGGCGGTCATCACATCCCGCACCTGTGCTACCACCCGGAGTTCAAGCCGCACGGCAGCTGCAAGCTCTGCACGGTGACGGTGAACGGCCACCCGGCGACCTCGTGCACGACGCCGGCGCGCGCCGGGCTCGACGTCGCCAGCAACACGCCCGAGCTGAACGCGCAGCGGCGCATGATCGTCCAGCTGCTGTTCGTCGAGGGCAACCACTTCTGCCCGTCGTGCGAGAAGAGCGGGCAGTGCATGCTGCAGGCGGTCGCCTACGACCTCGGCATGAGTTCCACGCGGTTCGACCACTTCTTCCCGGACCGCCCGGTCGATGCGTCGCACCCGGAGATCCTGCTCGACTTCAACCGCTGCATCCTCTGCGAGCTGTGCGTGCGCGCTTCGGCCGAGGTCGACGGCAAGCACGTCTTCGAGCTCGCGGGGCGCGGCATGGGCAAGCACCTCGCCGTGAATTCCTCGAGCGGGCTGCTGCGCGACAGCGCCGTGTCCGTGCAGGACAAGGCGGTCGACGTCTGCCCGGTCGGCGTGATCCTGCGCAAGCGCGTCGGCTTCGCCACGCCCATCGGCCAGCGCCGCTACGACGTCAGCCCGATCAGCAACCAGGCCGCGGAATTCGCGCCGCGGCCGTTGAAGCACCGCCATGACTGAAGTCACCCGCCGCAAGCTGAGGGTCGCGACGACCTCGCTGGCCGGGTGCTTCGGCTGCCACATGTCGTTCCTCGACATCGACGAGCGGCTGTTCGCGCTGCTCGAGCGCGTCGAGTTCGATCGCTCGCCGCTCACCGACATCAAGCACTGCGGGCCCTGCGACATCGGCATCGTCGAGGGCGGCATCTGCAACGCCGAGAACGTGCACGTGCTGCGCGAGTTCCGGGCGAACTGCAAGATCCTGGTCGCAGTCGGCGCCTGCGCGCTCAACGGCGGCCTGCCGGCGCAGCGCAACCACCTCGACCTCGGCCAGTGCCTGCAGGAGGTCTACCTCACCGAGCCCAGCGTCGCGAAGGGGCTGATTCCCAACGATCCCGAGCTGCCGCTGCCGCTCGACAAGGTCCACCCGCTGCACGAGATCGTGAAGGTGGACTACTTCATCCCGGGTTGCCCGCCGTCGGGCGACGCGATCTGGAAGTTCCTCACCGACCTGATCGACGGCCGCACGCCGAAGCTCGGCTACGGCCTCATCCACTACGACTGACGCCATGGACACTGCCGCGCTCGAAACCGCCGCCGAACCCGAACGCCTGCGCCGCGTCGTCATCGAACCGCTGTCGCGCGTCGAGGGCCACGGCAAGGTGACGCTGCTGCTCGATCAGGACGACCACGTGCAGCAGGCGCGCCTGCACATCGTCGAGTTCCGCGCGTTCGAGAAGTTCATCCAGGGCCGCCCGTACTGGGAAGTGCCGGTGATGGTGCAGCGCCTGTGCGGCATCTGCCCGGTCAGCCACCACCTCGCGGCCTGCAAGGCGCTCGACCAGGTGGTCGGTGCCACGCAGCTGACGCCGACCGCGGAGAAGATCCGCCGCCTGATGCACTACGGGCAGATCCTGCAGTCGCACGCGCTGCACTTCTTCCACCTGAGTTCGCCCGACCTGCTGTTCGGCTTCGACTCGGACGTGGCCCGGCGCAACATCGTCGGCGTCGCGGCCGAGTATCCCGACGTGGCGAAGCGCGGCGTGCTGCTGCGCAAGTACGGCCAGGAAGTCATCCGCCTCACCGCCGGCAAGCGCATCCACGGCACGGGCTCCGTGCCGGGTGGCGTGAACAAGAGCCTCACGGCCGAGGAGCGCGCGGCCCTGCTGGCGGATGCGTACCAGATGATCGCGTGGAGCCGCGATGCGGTGCAGATGGTGCGTCGGCTGTTCGAGCAGGACCTCGAGCTGTACCGCTCGTTCGCCAGCTTCCCGGCGCACACGCTGAGCCTCGTGCGCGCCGACGGCGCGATGGACCTCTATCACGGCGGCCTGCGCGCGCGCGACGCCGACAACCGCACGCTGTTCGACCACGCCTCCTACGACCACTACTGGGAGCGCATCGCCGAGGACGTGAAGGCGTGGTCGTACATGAAATTCCCGTTCTTCAAGGACCTCGGGCCGGAGACGGGCTGGTACCGCGTCGGGCCGCTCACGCGCGTCACGCGCTGCGACTTCATCCCGACGCCGCTCGCGGACCGGGAACGCCGCGAGTTCCTCGCGTTCGACGACGGGCGCGCGGCCTGCTCGACGCTCGGCTTCCATTGGGCGCGCATGATCGAGATGCTGCACAGCGCCGAGGCGATCAAGGACCTGCTGCACGACGACGACCTGCTCGGCACCGAGCTGATGGCGGGCGGAGCGCGCCAGGCGCGGGGCGTCGGCGTGATCGAGGCGCCGCGCGGCACGCTGATCCACCACTACCGCGTCGACGAGAACGACCAGGTGGCGCGGGCGAACCTGATCGTCTCCACCACGCACAACAACCAGGCGATGAACCTCGCGATCCGCGAAGTGGCGCGCAAGTACCTCGACGGTCGCAAGCTGACCGAGGGCCTGCTGAACCACATCGAGGTCGCGGTGCGCGCCTTCGATCCGTGCCTGTCCTGCGCGACGCACGCGATGGGCAAGATGCCGCTCGCCGTCGAGCTGTTCGACGCGGCCGGTGAGCCGGTCGACCGTCTGGTGCGCGGATGACGCGTCCGGTCCTGCTGCTGGCCGTGGGCAACCCGAGCCGGGGCGACGACGCGCTCGGTCCGCGCCTCGCCGATCTCGCCGAGGCCGCGAACCTGCCGGGCGTCGAGGTGATCGTCGACTTCCAGCTGCAGGTCGAGCACGCACTGGATCTCGTCGGTCGCGAACGGGTGATCTTCGTCGATGCCGGGGCGGGCACCGAGCCGCCATTCGTGTTCCGGCGCGTGCAGCCCGCGGGCGACTTCCTGCATACCTCGCATGCGCTGTCGCCCGAAGCCGTGCTCGCGACCTACGTGCGCGTGCAGGGCGAGCCGCCGCCCGAGAGCTGGCTGCTCTGCATCCGTGGTGAGCGCTTCGAGCTGGGCGAGGGTCTGTCGCAGGCGGCGACCGCGCACTTCGAGGCGGCGTGGCAGACCCTGCAGTTCATCGTCGCGCCGTCGGAAGCAGCCTGAACGGCCCTCGGGCCGGCGTGGCGACTAGCTGCCGATTCGCGGCGCAGCGGGCGTTCCCAGCCACGTCCTCAGTTGTGCGTAGACCTCTGGCCGATGCAACAGCTCGAGGTGTCCCATGCCACGCGCGACCCACTGTTGCTGCTCGGGAATGCGCAGCGTCCGCGCGCGGCTGCGATGGCGGCCGAGGGCGCTGTCGAGCGGGACGAGGCCGTCGCCGACGGTCCGGTCGGCCAGCGCATTGCGAGTCTGGCCCAGCGCGGCCGCCACGGCGTAGCAGGCGACCCCTTCGGGCAGCGCCACGGCCGTTCGGCCGTCGGCCGTGATCGTGCCGTGGCGCAGGTCCTGTATTCCGGCGCTGCGCGTCCTGGCGAGCCGCGTGAAGGGCGCGGAATACGGACTGATGTCCAGCAGGTAGTCCAACCCGTGCCCGCCACGCTCGAGCGGCGCGCCGTGATGCGGCGTGCCGAGGAACACGAGTCGCGCGAGGGAGCGCGGCCAGCGGTGCTGGAGTGCCTCGCCGGCGACGCACGCGCTGCGAGCAACCAGGCCTCCCATGCTGTGCCCGACGATGGCGAGTTCCTCGATGGGGCACGGCCAATCGGCTACCAGCGACTCCAGTTGTTCGGCGAGCAGCCGGCCGTTCTCCGCGATGCGCAGTCCGCTGTTGTAGCGCAGGTACAGCGGGGTGTAGCCCAGCTCGCGCTGCAGCGCTTCGCCGTGGCTGAACCCTTCGTGCGTCCACCCGTGGGGGCTCATGCACAGTCCGTGCACGAGCACGAGCAGCTTGCCCGTCGCCACGTGCCCGCCGCAGGCCTCGAGTGCAGCGGACGGATGCTCCACGTCGAGAGGCCGGCCTTCGTGCAGCACGTTCATGTCGAGCGCGAGGGGATTGCCGCTGGCAGCGAGGTGGTCGCCGAAGACGCCGTTGACGATCGCAACGAGCACCTCGCGTCCAGGCGTCGATTCGCCTTCCGGAAAGAACGTCTCGAGCGACCCGAGAGCGGCGCCGAGGCCCTGGCCGACGACGCGCATGGTGCCGCGCACGCTGCGGTAGACGAAGCCCGTGATGCCGCGCGTCGTGTCGGTCACGGGCCGTCCGATGGCACCCGGGCGACGCTGAATCGTGCGATGCATGCGCTCGACGACGTCGACGATGCCGGTGGATCCCTCGACCAGGAGGTGGCCCAGACCGCGAGCGTCGGCGAGGTGGTTGCGCGTGATTCCGCTCATGGGGAGTCTCCGGTCAGCCGGTCCAGGCGTCGAGGATGCCGACAAGGTCGTTGCGGATCGCGCGTGCATCGATGTTGCGACGGTCTCGCGACGGATCGTCACGTCGCGCGCAACGCAAGATATGCTGCACCGCATCATACGCCGGGGGTCGGGTGCGTCAATGGCGTCTCCGTCGCCGCCTGTGACAGGATGCCGCGCTTGCCGATCCACCCCTGACCGAGGCCTGCATGCTGAGTCTGCGACGCGCCCAACCGGGCGACGCCAGGACGCTGGCGATCCTCGCCGAGCGCACGTTCCGCGAGGCCTTCGCGGCCGTGAACACGCCCGAGGACATGGAACTGCACTGCCGCACCACCTACGGCGAGGACATCCAGGCCGCGGAGATCGCCGACCCCGACAAAGTCACGCTGCTGTGCGAAATCGATGGCGCGGCGGTCGGCTATGCACAGGTGCGCTGGGGCCGGACGCCCGAGTTCGTCGTCGCCCGTGCGCCGGGTGAGATCCAGCGCATCTACGTGCTCGCGGATTGCCACGGCCAGGGTGTGGCTCGCGAACTGATGGACGCGTGCCTGCGTGAAATCGCCACGCGCGGCTGCGACGTGGCGTGGCTCGGCGTCTGGGAGCACAACCCGCGCGCCATCGCGTTCTACCGCAAGGTCGGCTTCGTCGAGATCGGCGAGCACCGGTTCCTGCTCGGCAACGACCTGCAGCGCGACGTCGTGCTCGCGCGGCCGCTGCAGGGCCCGTCCGGTCCCGCATGATGCGGCGGACCGTTGCAGCGAAGCCGCGCCCCGACGACACTGGCGTCTTTCCTGTTCCGGGGAGCGCCATGAATCCCGCGCGCGTCGTCCTGACTGTCGTCTTCTCGCTCGTCTTCTCGCTCGCGACCGCCGCCGAACCCGCGAAACCGTCGTCGCGCCTGTTCCAGCCCATGGACGTCTTCGAACTCGAATGGGCCGTCGACCCGCAGGTGTCGCCCGATGGACGGCTGGTTGCGTACGTGCGCAAGCACGGCGACGTGATGAAGGACGCGTTCCGCGGCGACGTCTGGACCGTCGGCACCGACGGCACCAACCATCGGCCGGTCGTGAGCAACGCCGCGTCGCCGCGCTGGTCGCCGGATGGCACGCGGCTCGCGTACGTCGCGGCCGACGAATACGGCGCGCAGATCTTCGTGCGCTGGATGGACTCGGGCGTGGTCGCGCAGGTGACGCGCCTGCGCAGCGGCCCGTCGAGCGTGACGTGGTCCCCCGACGGTCGCTCGATCGCGTTCGTCATGCCGGTCGCCGAAGACCCGGTGCCGTTCGTGAAGTCGCTGACGCCGCCGCCCGGTGCCCAGTGGTCGCCGCCGCCCCGGGTGATCGAGAAGCTCGAATACCGCGGTGACGGCGAGGGCTACCTGAAGGACGAGCACGCGCAGATCTTCGTGGTGCCGGCCGACGGCGGCACGCCGCGCCAGCTGACGACGGGCGCGTTCGATCACGACGGCACGCTGGCGTGGACGCCGGATGGCGCCACGCTGCTCTTCTCCGCCAATCGCCACCCGGACGGCGACTACGATCCGCTCGATTCCGAGGTCCACGCGATCCGCGTCAGCGACGGCACGCTCACGACGCTCACGTCGCGCCACGGCCCGGATGCGGCGCCCGCCGTGTCGCCCGACGGCCGGCAGGTCGCCTACGTCGGCTTCGACGACACCTACCAGGGCTACCAGAATCGCGTGCTGTCGGTGATGAACCGCGACGGCTCGAACGTGCGCGCGATCAGCACGGCGCTCGATCGCACCGTGACCTCGCCGCAGTGGGCACCGGGCGGGCGCGAGGTGCTCGTGCAGTACGAGGACCAGGGGCGCACGAAGCTGGCCGCGCTCGGTCTCGACGGCAGGCTGCGCGTGCTCGCCGACGATCTCGGCGGCCTGCAGATCGGCCGGCCCTATTCGAGCGGCAGCTACTCCGTGTCCCGTGCCGGGCTCGTCGCCTACACGAGCGCGGGCCCCGACCGCACGGGCGACGTGTCGGTGGTGCCGGTGAAGGGCGGCACGCCGCGGCGGCTGACGAACCTCTCCGGCGACCTGCTCGGGCAGCGCGACCTCGCGAAGCTCGAGGAGTTCTGGGTCGACTCGTCGTTCGACGGCCAGCGCGTGCAGGCGTGGCTGCTGACGCCGCCCGGGTTCGACCCGCAGAAGAAGTACCCGCTGCTGCTCGAGATCCACGGCGGACCTTTCGCCGCCTACGGCCCGACGTTCGCGGCCGAGCAGCAGCTCTATGCCGCCGCGGGCTACGTCGTGCTGTACATGAACCCGCGCGGCTCGACGGGCTACGGCGCGGCGTTCGGCAACTCGATCCACCACGCGTACCCGGGGCACGACTACGAGGACCTGATGTCGGGCGTCGACGCCGTGCTCGCGCGCGGGTACGTCGACCCGGGCCGGCTCTACGTGACGGGCGGCAGCGGCGGTGGCGTGCTCACCGCGTGGATCGTCGGCAAGACCGACCGGTTCCGCGCCGCGGTCGTGCAGAAGCCCGTCATCAACTGGACCAGCTTCGTGCTCACCGCCGACCGCACCGGCTTCTTCTGGAAGTACTGGTTCGGCAGCTATCCCTGGGACGACCCGGCCGCCTACCAGGCCCGGTCGCCACTCTCGCTGGTCGGCAACGTCAAGACGCCGACCGCCGTGCTGACGGGGGAATCCGACTACCGGACGCCGATCTCGGAGTCGGAGCAGTACTTCATGGCCCTGCGGCTGCGTAAGGTGCCAACCGCCCTGATCCGGGTCCCGGGCGCCAGCCACGAGCTCGATACCCGGCCCAGCATGCTGGCCGGAAAAGTCGCCCACGTGCTCGGCTGGTTCCAGCGGAACACGCCCGAAAATGCGGCGGTGCAATAAAAATCCGTTTTGCGATCAGGTACTTGAAGATACGTATGCGTCCCCGGGAGGGGGCCGGTAAACTCGCCCGCGAGTTTGTGCATTGCACCCCCCTGCGAGCCCAACGATGACCGAACCGACCCCGATCCGCGCCGAAGAACACGCCCCGATCAACTGGGTGACGACTCCCGTCATGACCCTGACGCCGCTCGCCGCGCTGATCGCGGTGCCGTGGTACGGGCTCACTGTCGGCTACAGCGTCGCTGCCGTCGTCTCGGCGGTGGTCGTGCTGTGGCTGTGCGGCATCTCGATCACGGCGGGCTACCACCGCCTGTGGTCGCACCGGGCCTACGCGGCGCACTGGTCGGTGCGGCTCTTCTTCGCGCTGTTCGGCGCGATGAGCCTGCAGAACAGCATCCTGATCTGGGGCTCGCAGCATCGCACGCACCACCGCTTCGTCGACGACTGGGACAAGGATCCGTACAGCATCAAGCGCGGCTTCTGGTTCTCGCACATGGGCTGGATCCTGCGCGACTACCCGAGTGGCCGGAACGACTTCACCAACGCGCGCGACCTCGAGCGCGACCCGATCGTGATGTTCCAGCATCGCCACTACCTCGCGATCGCGCTCGGCATGAACTTCGGCTTCACGCTGCTGCTCGGCTGGCTGCTCGGCGACGTGTGGGGCGTGTTCCTGCTCGCGGGCCTGCTGCGCCTCGTCGTGAACCACCACTTCACGTGGTTCATCAACTCGGCCGCGCACACCTGGGGCTCGCAGCCGTACACGGACGAGAACACCGCGCGTGACAACCCGTTCATGGCCCTGCTGACCTACGGCGAGGGCTATCACAACTTCCACCACATCTTCCAGAACGACTACCGCAACGGCATCAAGTGGTGGCACTGGGACCCGACCAAGTGGCTGATCGCGACGCTCTCGTGGTTCAAGCTGGCGACCGGCCTGAAGAAGGTGCCGGACCTCTGGATCCAGCGCGCGCAGATGGCGATGCAGTTCAAGCGCATGGAGGCTGCGCTCGAGAAGCGCAGCATGCGCGATGCGGCCGACGAGCAGATCGAGCGCGTGAAGGCCCGCGTGGCCGAGGAATACGCCTCGTTCCGCCGCTCGCTCGAGGAGTGGGCGAAGGTGCGCGACGAGTGGGTCGCGAGCCGCAAGCAGCGCCTGATGCAGAAGTGGGAAGAGGCGAGCTTCCGCCTGCGCCTGAAGGAAATCGAGCAGGGCCTGATCATCCAGCGCCGTCGCCTGCGGGCGATGACCAAGGCTTACGCCTGATTTCAAGTCTTGTCGGTTGAGGTCCGGTTGCGCATAGTCGCGCCCCCGTCGCGGCGACTCTTGCGCAACCCATGACCTCAACGACTCCCGTTCCCGCCCAGCCCCTCTCCGTTCGCATCGCGGCCGAGATCGCCGCGAAGCCGTCGCAGGTCGCCGCGGCGATCGCACTGCTCGACGAGGGCGCGACGGTGCCGTTCATCGCGCGCTACCGCAAGGAAGCCACCGGCGGCCTCGACGACGTGCAGCTGCGTGCGCTCGAAGAACGGCTCACCTACCTGCGGGAACTCGAGGCGCGTCGCCAGGCGATCCTCGACAGCATCCGCGAGCAGGGCAAGCTGACGCCCGAGCTCGAAGCGGGCCTCGCCGCCGCCGACACCAAGCAGCGTCTCGAGGATCTCTACGCACCCTACAAGCCGAAGCGCCGCACCAAGGCGCAGGTCGCGCGCGAGGCGGGACTCGATGTGCTCGCGCAGGCGCTGCTCGCGGACCCGACGCTCGACCCCGAAGCCGAGGCGGCGAAGTACCTCAAGCCGCCGTTCGAATCCGAGCACGGCGCCAATCCGGGCGTGCCGGATGCGAAGGCCGCGCTCGAAGGGGCGCGGCAGGTGCTGCTCGAGCAGTTCGCGGAGGACGCCGAGCTGGTCGGCCAGCTGCGCCAGTACCTCGAGGAGCACGGGGTGGTCGTCTCGACCGTCGCCGAGGGCAATGAGGAGGCCGGCGCCAAGTTCCGCGACTATTTCGCGTACACCGAGCCCTACGCCAAGGTCGCGCCGCACCGCGCGCTGGCGTTGTTCCGCGGCCGCAACGAGGACATGCTGCGCGTCACGATCCGGCTGCCCGAGGACCTCGCGGCCGGTGACGCGCTCGTCAAGCCGATGAATGCCTGCGAGCAGCGCATCGCCGGGCGCTTCGGCATCGCGGACCGCGGCCGCAAGGCGGACCCGTGGCTGGTGCAGACCGCGCGCTGGACCTGGAGCGTGAAGCTCGCGTGGCAGCTCGAGAGCGACCTGTTCATGGCGCTGCGCGAGCGCGCCGAGGCCGAGGCGATCCGCGTGTTCGCGGCCAACCTGCACGACCTGCTGCTCGCGGCACCCGCGGGCCCGCGCGTGACGCTGGGTCTCGATCCGGGCCTGCGCACCGGCGTGAAGGTGGCGGTGATCGACCGCACCGGCAAGCTGCTCGACACGACCACGATCTACCCCCACGTGCCGCGCAACGACTGGGACGGCGCGTTGCACACGCTCGCCCAGCTCGCGCGCAGGCACGGGGTCGAGCTGGTCAGCATCGGCAACGGGACGGCCTCGCGCGAGACCGACAAGCTCGCGGCCGACCTGATCAAGCGCCACCCGGAGCTGAAGCTGACCAAGATCGTGGTGTCGGAGGCGGGCGCCTCGGTCTATTCGGCCTCCGAGCTGGCCTCGCGCGAGTTTCCGCAGCTCGACGTCAGCCTGCGCGGCGCGGTCTCGATCGCGCGACGCCTGCAGGACCCGCTCGCCGAGCTGGTGAAGATCGATCCCAAGTCGATCGGCGTCGGCCAGTACCAGCACGACGTCAACCAGACGCGCCTCGCGAAGCAGCTCGACGCGGTGGTCGAGGACTGCGTGAATGCCGTGGGCGTGGACGTGAACACGGCTTCGGCACCGCTGCTGGCCCGCATCTCGGGCCTCAGCAATTCGCTCGCCGAGCAGATCGTCGCGCATCGCGACACCCACGGCCCGTTCCGCAGCCGCGAGCACCTGAAGGCCGTGCCGCGCCTCGGGCCGAAGACCTTCGAGCAGTCGGCCGGGTTCCTGCGCGTGCCCGCCGGCGACAACCCGCTCGATGCCTCGGCCGTGCACCCCGAGGCCTATCCGGTCGTGGAGCGCATCCTCGCCGACCTGCGCCGGCCGGTGGCCGAGGTGATGCGCGATGCGTCCGCGCTGAAGCAGGTCGATCCCGCCCGCTACACGGACGAGCGCTTCGGCCTGCCGACCGTGCGCGACATCCTCAAGGAACTCGAGAAGCCGGGCCGCGATCCGCGACCGGAGTTCAAGACGGCGACCTTCCGCGAGGGCGTCGAGGAGCTCGACCAGCTCGAGCCCGGGATGCTGCTCGAGGGCGTGGTCACCAACGTCACCAACTTCGGCGCGTTCGTCGACGTGGGCGTGCACCAGGACGGCCTCGTGCACATCTCGATGCTGTCGAACAAGTTCGTGCGCGACCCGCGCGAGGTCGTGAAGGCCGGCGACATCGTGAAGGTGAAAGTGCTGGAGGTGGACGCCCGGCGGCGGCGCATCGCGCTCACCATGCGGCTCGACGAGGCGGCGGGGCCGCGCGCAGCGAACGATGCCGGTCGCGATCGTGGCCCGCCCCGGGGCGGCGACGGTGCACGGCGGGGGCCCGACCGCGCTCCTCGTCGGGAGGAGCCGCGCGGCAACGGCGCAATGGCCGACGCCTTGCGCGCCGCCCTGCAACGAAAATAGGGGACATTCCTCTTTTTCGACGACAGCGGCGGTCCCTGAAAAAGAGGAATGACCCCATTTCCGGCCGCCAAGGTCGCCGCTGAAAAAAAGAGGAATGTCCCCGATTCAGTCGCGGAAGTTGGTGAACTGCAGGGGCATGTCGTAGCCACCCTTTTTCACCAGCGCGATCGCGGCCTGCAGGTCGTCCCGGCTCTTGCCGCTGACCCGCACCTGCTGGTCCTGGAGGGCGGCCTGCACCTTCAGCTTCGAGTCCTTGATCTGGCGCTGGATCTTCTTGCCCAGTTCGGTCTCGATGCCCTTGCGCAGGGTCACCAGCTGCTTGGCCGTCTGGCCGGTGACGACCGGCTCGTCGATCTTCAGGCAGGCGATGTCGATGCCGCGCTTGGCGAGCTTCAGCTTGAGGATCTCAATCATTTGTTTAAGTTGAAAATCAGCGGGTGCGGTCAACGTTACCGTCGCGTCTTTCAACTCAAACTTGGCATTCGTGCCCTTGAAATCGAACCGCTGGCCGACCTCGCGGCTGGCCTGGTCGACGGCATTGGTGAGCTCGTGGCTGTCGAACTCGGAGACGATGTCGAAGGATGGCATGGGTCCAAAATCTACAGGCCCCGGCGCAGTCCCCACAAGGTCGCGCCGTTGATCGCCAGCCCGACGGCGAGCGCGGCCGGGTAGGCCAGTCCCGCGCCCCAGGGCTCGAGCGTCAGCGCCACCATCAGGAAGAACGCCGCGAAGGCATACATCCCGAGCAGGAAGCCGCGCAGCACGCGCACCGCGCCGTCGATGCCGAACTGGTGGTGCGCGAACGCGGTGAGCAGGATCACCACGATGGGGAAGGGCGTGACCAGACCGCTCAGCTGCGGACCGAGCCAGCCGGCGATCGCCGTCTGCACCAGCACGAACGTGGCCGCGATCACGAGCCGGGCCGGCATGTCCCACCGCGGCGGTGCGCCGGGCGTGGGTCGCCCCGACGGCGCCCGGATCACCCGCAGGCACAGGAACGCGCCGACGAACACGCCCGCCAGGCCAAACACCGGTGCCACGTCCGCGTGGCGCAGCAGGGCGGTGCCGACGGTGAAGGCGAGGATGGCGGCCAGCGACGCGACGGGCCAGCCGCGCCGGGCGGCGGCGACGTAGGCGAGGCAGAACGCGCAGGACGACCACATGCCGAGCAGCGTGGTACCGGCGGCGTGCGCGGCGAACGCGGGTCCCTGTTCCAGGCAGACGAACACGGAGATCGGCCCGGCGAGGAGCGGCAGCCCGGTCAGCCAGCCCGCGACGCCCGGACCCCAGCGCCGCCCGGCGGCGCTGGCGAGGAACATCATCGCCGGCGTGAGGACCAGCTTGGCGAGCAGCAGCGACACGCCCGGCTAGATCTTGAGCGCCGCCCGGATCTTGTCGACGAGCGCCTCGCCACCGTGGTCACGCACGTGGTCGATCACGATCGGACCGAACTTGCGTGCGGTGTCGAGGTCGACGCCGAGCTCGGTGAACGACGCGGCGAGGCCGGCCCAGCGGCCCGGGCTGCTGCGGCCCCCGAGCAGCGAGCCGAGACCGCCGGCGAGCGAACTGAGCGCGCTCGGTGGCGGCGCGTTCTGCAGCAGCCTGTCGGCGCCCGGGACGTCCGCGACGAAGGCCTCGAAGTCCTTGCGGCTGAGGTTCTGCTGGCCGGCCCGCAGCAGCGCCACGAGGCCGCCCTCGGCCTGCTTCTTCGTGACGCCGAGGTCCTTCACCAGCTTCTTGATCAGGGTGTCCATCGCGCCGCTCCCCCACGAACGAGCCGGGATTCTACTGCACGGGCACCCACACGAGCGCGAGGTCCTCGACCGCGATGTCGGATTTCTTCGGCTTCACCGGCGTCGATTCGACCCGGATCGCCGCCGGGTCGAACTGCCCTTCGAGCGCCTTGATCTCGCTCTCCAGCTCGGCGTTCAGCGCCTCCTGCTGTTGCTGGACCGCGGCGAGGTCGGCCTCGGCGTTGGCGACGTCGGACCGTTCCTGCGTCGCGCGTCCGATGCTGCGCGCGGCGGTCGAGGCCTTGCTGAAGGCACTCGAGCGCCGCCCGCCGCCGAACAGCGCGCCGAGCAGCGACCCGCCGATCGAGATGGCCGTCGACATGGTCTGGCTCGTGGCCTGCGACTTCTGCGTGGCGACCTTCTGCTCCGCGCGGCGCTGGCGATCCTCGAGCGCGCCGAGCTTCGCGCCGTACTTGCGGCGCAGGTCGTCCACGGCGGCATCGCGCTTCTCGCGCAGCGTCTGCGCGAGGTGGGCGCGGAACTCGCTCTCGGTGCCGCCGGGTGCCGCCGCCATCTTGAGATCGGGGCAGCGGAACACGTTGAGTGCCTGCGACCGGTACACGTAGTCCGCCAGCGAGCTGCCCCAGGCCTTGTAGTTCTTCGGCGAGGCGACGACGGAAGGCGCCTCGTCGAACGTCGCGCCGTCGGCCGGCGCCGGGGCGAAAGCCGGGCCGGGTTCCGGCACGATCTCCGCCTGCGACCAGTCCGGCGCATTGCTGTCGCAGGGCGCGAGGTAGACCCAGGACTCCCACGCATCCATGCCCGCCTTGGTGTCGACGAAATGCGCGCGCACCTTGGCACCGATGCGCGGTGCATACCGCGTCACCTGGCCGCCCTTCGCCGCGACGAACTTCTCCGTCACACCGGCCTGCAGCACCGGACGCTGCGGAGCGGCCGCCACCGACGGAGCTCTCGAGGCCGCCGCAGCGGCACTGGTCGTCGCCGCCGCAGCCGAGGCGGCACGGGCCGGCGTCACCTGCTTGATCTCGTTCAGCGTGAGCGGCCCGCGCAGGTACGACAGCGCCCAGCGCGTGCGCATCAGCACCGGTGCGTCGTCGTGTACGTTGCGCATCAGGAACGTGCGCTGCGCGAGGCTCGACATCATCGCTTCGAACGACGCGCGATCGAGGCCGCCCGCCGCTTCGGTGCCGAGCAGGCCTTCGATGACGCGCGCCTTGTCGCGTTCGGTCTGCAGGCGCCCGATGAACCACGTGCCCGCGTTGCCGAGGCCCTTGTAATCGAGGTCGACCGGATTCTGCGTGGCGAGCACCACGCCGAGGCCGAACGCGCGGGCCTGCTTCATGAGCGTGAGCAGCGGCGTCTTCGACGGCGGCATGGCCGTCGGCGGGAAGTAGCCGAACACCTCGTCCATGTAGAAGAGCGCGCGCAGGCTGGTGGTGCCCGACTGCCGGCGCATCCACGCGACCAGCTCGTTGGCGATCAGCGTGACGACGAACATGCGCTCGGCGTCGTTCAGGTGCGCGATCGAGATGATCGCGATGCGGGGCTTGCCGGCGTCGGTGTACAGCAGCTTCTGGATGTCGAGCGCATCGCCCTCGAGCCAGGCGGCGAAGCCGGGCGAGGCGAGCAGACCGTTGATCTGCAGCGCGAGGCCCATGCGGTCCTTCGCCGGGTAGAAGCTCTCGAGGTCGATCACGCCGATCTTGTCGAACGGCGGCTTCTGCACGGCCTGGATCAGCGCGGCGAGGTCGGCGCTCTGGCCCTTGCGCCACGTGGCGTCGAGGATCGCCGAGAGCAGGATGTGCTCGCGACTCTTGATCGGGTCCGCGTCGATGCCGAGCAGGCCGAGCAGGCCCGCGACGGCCGAGCCGATGCGTTCCTTCAGGGCCGTGGCGTCGCTCGCCACCGCCGGATCGGGTGCCGCGAACGACCGCAGGATCGAGAGTGGACGCCCGGCATCGGAGCCCGGCGTGTAGATGGTGACCTCGGCCGCGTCGCGCAGGCGCTGGATGCGTTCACCGTCCTCGTTCCACTCGGCGAGACCCTTCTTCCAGCTCTCGCTGGTCGCGGCGGCGAACTCGTCGACCGACTGGCCCTTGCGCGAGGCCTCGCCCGCATCGACCCAGGGCTTGAAGTCCTCGGGTCGCAGCGCGGGAAACGCGAGTGCGAGGTTGCCGATGTCGCCCTTCGGGTCGATCGCGATGGCCGGGATGCCATCGAGCGCGGCTTCCTCCAGCAGCGAAACGCACAGGCCCGTCTTGCCGCTGCCCGTCATGCCGATGCAGACGGCGTGCGTCGTCAGGTCGCGCGAGTCGTAGAGGATCTCGCTGCCGAGTTGCTGCGCTTTCGGGTCGAACTCGCGCCCGAGGTAGAAGACGCCGAGACGTTCGTAGCTGGGTAGGCTCATGGGGGTGGCAAGGCTGGGGGTTTGCGTGAATAGTGACGACCTTGGGACGTCGGGGGAAGAGGTTCCGCAAGATGCAACGCATTCGCGACGGCCGCGCCCTGCAGGTGCCGGCCCGCTGGAGGGCCGCACTGGCCGCCCTGTCACTGCTGGCCGCGCTGTCGACGGGTTCGGCCGGGGCGGCAGCGGTCCCGCCGGTCCACGATCGCGCCTTCTGGGTACAACTGCGGCAGGACTGCAAGGTGCCGAAAGGCGAGTCGGCGGCTGCCCTGGTCGATGAGGCGGTGGCGCTGCAGTCGTCGCGCGACCCCTTCTGGCGCGACCGCATCGGCTACGAGGTCGTCATGCGCTGCGTCTACCGCGAGCATCGGCTGTCGCCGGATGAACGGCGGCGCCTGGTCGACACGCTCGTCGCCAACCTCTGGCGCGGGATCGGCGAGTCCGGCACCGACACCGTCCTGCTCCGCTCCTTCTCGATGCTCGACCTGTCGGTCGTGCAGGCGCTCGAGGTGCAGGACCCGGTGCTCGACGACGCGGGCTTTCACGCGCTGCTCGATGCGGCACTCGCCTACCTGCAGCACGAGAAGGACGCGCGCGGGTTCGACGCCGAGGCGGGCTGGATCCACGCCACCGCCCACACGGCCGACCTGTTCAAGTACCTGGCGCGCGACCCGCGCTTCACGCCCGCAGACCAGGCGCGCGTGCTCGAGGCGTTCTGGATCAAGGCGACGACGTCAGACACGCCCGGCTGGGATTACGGCGAGGACGAGCGCCTGGCGTCCGCGCTGCTCTCGGTGACCCGACGCAGCGACTTCGACGTCGCGGGGTTCGAGGACTGGCTGGCGCGCTTTGCCCCGCTCGAGAAGAACTTCTGGGACCAGGGCGCCCCCGACCTGGACGGCATCGAAGCCACCCAGAACGCGCGCGAGCTGCTGAAGAGCCTCCATGTCCAGCTCAGCCTCGAACAGCCCGGGCTGACCGCCGGCCAGCAGGTGGCCCGGGACAAGGCACTCGAGGTCCTGCGGGCCATCCGCCGTTGAGGCGGGCGGGCGCAGGCTGGCCGTCGGGCCGCTGCGTAATCTACGAGGTGACTTTCGCCGGCCGGGCGTCGATGCTGCGGCGGAATTTTGCCCGGGACCGCGCCATGACCCAGCCCTTTCGACTCCCGCCGTCGTTGCTGCCCCTCGTCCTCGTCGTCCTCGCATTCGCGGGCGGACACGCGGCTCGTGCCGAGACCCGACTCGACATCCACGCCCCGGCCGGCATCGAGTCGCTCAAGGACTGGGACCCCGTCAACGACGGTATCGTCGAGGCCGCGAACGAGATCCGCGGCTACGACGAGCAGCTCGGCCCCGACATCGCGGGCCGCACCATCGGCCAGTACGTCGATGAATGGGTCATGACGCCCGAGGTGCAGGCCCAGCTCGCCACGCTGAAGCAGCAGGCGCTGCAGCAGCAGGGCGCAGGCGACGAAGCCGGGCTCGCGCGCACGCTGGCCGAGGCGAACCGCATCGCGCAGGTGCAGATCTATCGCGTGACCGTGCTCGGCAACTATCTCGTGGTGCGCGACGCGATGCGCGAGCACACCGCGCGCATCAACGCGCTGGTGCAGAAGTTCCCGGCGGCCGAGCAGGCCGCGGTGCAGCCGTCGCTCGAGGGTGCGGCGAAGCTGGTGCGCGCCAGCCTGCTCGGCGACCTGCAGCTGGCCGAGCCTCCCGTCGACTACGCGGACGACGGCCTGCGCCGGTACGAGCAGCTGGGCGTCGACCCGCTGAATGCCGAGCGCGTGCGCATCGCGTGGCAGCTGAGCGACAGCGAGCGCACCCGCAACGTCGCCCCCAAGGGCCGCGACCGCAAGACGCCCTGTCCCGCGAGCGACGGCCAGACCTCCGGCACGGACCGTCCGCAGATCGACCGCTCGAGCCTGCAACCGCTCGGCTACCCGCAGCACAGCCAGGAGCTGAACTTCGCGGGCAAGGTGGAGCTCGAGTTCCACGTCGCGGCGAGCGGCTGCGTCACGCGCATCGACATCTACCATTCGGTCGGCATCGATGAGCTCGACGAGGCCGCGCTCACCTGGGGCGAGGCCGTGCGCTACCGGCCGGCCGTGAAGGACGGGCAGCCGGTCGACTCGACCCAGGTCGTGTCGGTCACCTTCAAGCTGACCGACTGACGTCCCCGTCGCGGTCCCACCGCCGTTCCCAGGGTGCCAACCCCCGGTTGGGCCCTCAGGCCGTCTGGTTTTGTCACCGCTTTGTCACCGGCGGGCGACTGACGGCGTAACCTCGCCCCCCTAGGATGGCGGAATAGCCACGCCAGCAGCGGGAAACGCATGTCCATCGCGCTCGACCAGGTGACCAAGCGGTATCAATCGATGCCCGTGGTCAACGACGTCTCGCTCAAGGTCGCCCAGGGCGAGTTCCTGGTGCTGCTCGGGCCCAGCGGCAGCGGCAAGAGCACCCTGCTGCGCGCCATCGCGGGGCTGACCGAGATCGACCACGGCCGGGTGTTCCTGCACGGCCAGGACGTCACCCACGTCAACGTGCGCGAGCGCCAGGTCGGCTTCGTGTTCCAGCACTACGCGCTGTTCCGCCACATGACCGTCGGCGAGAACATCGAGTTCGCGTTGCGCGTGCGCAAGGTGAAGGCGGCCGAGCGCAAGGCGCGCCGCAAGGAACTGCTGCGCCTCGTCGCGCTGGAAGGCATGGACGACCGCCTGCCAACCCAGCTGTCGGGCGGGCAGCAGCAGCGCATCGCGGTCGCGCGCGCGCTCGCCCACCGGCCGCAGGTCCTGCTCATGGACGAACCGTTCGGCGCCCTCGACGCGAAGATCCGCGAGGAACTGCGCCGCACCATCCGCCAGATCCAGCGCGAGCTCGGCATGACGACCATCCTCGTCACGCACGACCAGGAGGAAGCCTTCGCGCTCGCAGACCGCATCGGCGTGATGCACCAGGGCCGCCTGCTCGAATGCGGCCGGCCCGAGGACCTCTACACCCGGCCGCAGACGCGCTTCGTCTCCACCTTCCTCGGCGCGGCCAACCTGCTGCTCGGCTACCGCGGCGCCGGCGGGGTGCGCTTCAACTCGCAGGTGGCCGAGGGACAGGCGGTGCCGCGCGAAGTGGTCGCGGTGCTGCGCCCGGAGGAAGTCGAACTCGGCTCGGGCGAGCAGCAGGTGCGCTCGAACTTCGTCGGCTACGGCGAGGTCGAGGAGATCCTGTTCTCCGGCGCGGTCGAGCGGCTGCGCGTGCGCATGGCCGGCGACGGTCCCGTGCCGGTCGCGCCGGGTCGCGAGGGCCAGGCGGACGCCGGGTCGCTGCTCGAGGTGTCGCGCACGCTGCCCGAGCAGCGCGAATTCCCGGTGCAGGCCGGTGCCCGCGTGGCCGTCGGTGCGCGCCGGGTGCACGTGCTGCCGACGCCGATCTCCAGTTTCACGGCCGTCGGCGAGACCGAAGCGGAGGCGCGTGCCCTGCACGATTCCCCGCTGCTCTCGACGCTCGGCACGCGCATGCAGACGCGGGTGGCGACGCGCATCGGGCGCGGCGAGCGGGCGCCGCCGGGCATGCCGGCGGTCACGACCGGTCCGGGGTGCGCCCAGGCGGCGGAATGGCAGCTGCGGCACGGCGCCGTGCAGCTGCTGTGCGTGCCGCCGAGCGCGCCGCTGCCCGCGCACGTCGTCATCCATTCGCTCGATGGCGAGGCGCGGCGCGCGACGGTGCCGGTCGCGGCCAGCCTGCTGCGCCACGTGGCCGCGGAGGCCGTGTACCTCGGCATCCACCCGACGATGTCGATCGAGACCGAACGCGCGCTGTACATGCGCGACCTGCTCGACACGCGCTCGGCCGCCCTCGCCGAGCACGGCCTCGACATGCGCACGGAGCTGCGTTTCGGCGACACCGCGCAGGAGCTGCAGCGCGAACTCGACGCGCATCCCAACTCGATGCTGGTGCTCGGGACGTCCGACCCGGGTCGCATCGACTGGTCGTGGCTCGGCCGGCTGCTCGAGAGCCAGCCCGAGCGGCCCGTGCTGATCGTGAACGCGCACGCGGACCGGGCGGGGGAGCGCTGAGCGATGGCCGCGTACGCCTTCCGCCAGCCGAGCATCCTGCCGGGCTTCGGCCTGACCTTCGGCTTCACGGTCTTCTTCCTCAGCTCGATCGTGCTGCTGCCGCTCGCGGCGCTCGCGTTCAAGACCGCGAACCTGCACTGGGACCAGTTCTACGCGATCCTCACCGACCCGCGGGCGGTCGCGTCCTACCGGCTGAGCTTCGGGGCGGCGCTGCTGGCCGCGTCGATCAACGCCGTGTTCGGTTTCATCGTGGCCTGGGCGCTCGTGCGCTACGACTTCCCGGGGCGACGACTGATCGACGCGATCATCGACCTGCCGTTCGCCCTGCCCACCGCCGTCTCCGGCATTGCGCTCGCGACGGTGTTCGCCCCGACCGGCTGGCTCGGGCTGAAGCTCGCGGCCTTCGGCGTGCAGGTGGCCTACACCTGGATCGGCGTGGTGGTCGCACTGACGCTCATCGGCTTGCCGTTCGTCGTGCGCTCCGTGCAGCCGGCGCTGGCCGAGGCCCAGCGTGACCTCGAGGAAGCCGCGGAGACGCTGGGAGCCGGGCCGTTCACGATCTTCCGGCGCATCATCCTGCCGGCCGTGCTGCCCGCGCTGCTCACGGGGTTCACCATGGCGCTCGCGCGCGGCATCGGCGAGTACGGCTCGGTCGTGTTCATCTCGGGCAACCTGCCGATGAAGACGGAGATCACGCCGCTGCTGATCGTCATCAAGCTCGAGCAGTTCGACTACAACGGCGCCGCGGCGCTCGGCTTCATCATGCTGGTGATGTCGTTCGTCATGCTGTTCGCCATCAACCTGGTGCAGGCCTGGGGCCGCCGCCGCCAGACGCGGGCGGATCGCTGAGATGGCGGGCGCCGCTCCCCGGGTCGAACCGCGTCGCAACATCAGCCTTGGCGCGCGCGTCATGCGCGTCGTGTGGATCACGATCGCCATCGCGTTCCTCGCGCTGCTGCTGATCGCGCCGCTGGTCGCGGTGCTGGCGCAGGCGCTGGAGAAGGGCTTCGAGGTCTACCTCGAGAGCTTCGCCGACCCGGACACGCTCGCCGCGATCAGGCTGACGCTGCTCACGGCCGCGATCGTCGTGCCGGCCAACACGATCTTCGGCATCTGCGCCGCGTGGGCGATCGCCAAGTTCGAGTTCCGCGGCAAGAGCCTGCTGATTACGCTCATCGACCTGCCGTTCGCGGTCTCGCCGGTCATCGCCGGCCTGGTGCTGATCATGCTGTTCGGCGCGCACGGGTGGTTCGGCCCGTGGCTGATGGACCGCGACATCGCCATCGTGTTCGCCGTGCCGGGCATCGTGCTCGCGACCATCTTCGTCACCTTCCCGTACGTGGCGCGCGAGTTGATCCCGCTGATGCAGCAACAGGGCAGCGAGGAGGAAGAGGCCGCCATCACGCTCGGCGCGAGCGCCTGGGTCACCTTCCTGCGGGTGACGCTGCCGAAGATCCGCTGGGGCCTGCTGTACGGCGTGATCCTCTGCAACGCCCGCGCCATGGGCGAGTTCGGCGCCGTGTCGGTGGTGTCCGGCCACATCCGCGGCATGACCAACACCATGCCGCTGCAGGTCGAGATCCTGTACAACGAGTACAACTTCACGGCGGCGTTCGCCGTCGCTTCGCTGCTCGCGCTGCTGGCGATGGTCACGCTGGTCATCAAGACCTTCGTCGAGTGGCGCGCGGATCGCCGCACCGGCTGAACCGATGAGAACCACGCTGAAGAACTGGCTCGACAGCCTGCGTCACCTGGTCAGCGGGCCGCAGTCGCTCGAACGCTCGCTGACGCTGACGATCGGCGGCCTGCTGCTGGCGTCGATCCTCGTGCTGGCGTTCAGTGCCGTCGGACTCCTGCGCAAGCAGGCGGAGCAGCAGGCGCTGTCGCGCGTACAGCTCGCCGGCATCAGTGCCCGCGAGGAAGTGCGCCGCGTCGGCGAAGACACGGTGACGGCCGCCCGCGTGCTGGCCGGGCGGCCATCGCTCGCGCTGCTGATCCGCGAGGGCGGGCGGGAGCAGCTCGAACTCTTCCTGCGCCGCTCCTGCGACACCTCCGGGATGAGCGCGTGCGCGGTGGTCGTCGGTCGGCAGACGGTGCTCGCGAGTTCGCGGCCCGGCATCGCCTGGGCGAATCTGCTGCAGCGCACGGCCGAGCAGGGCGAGCACTTCGCGCTGGCGCCCGCCGACGTGCCGAGTGGCCTGCAAGGTGCCACGGCGTCGATTCCGAACCTCGTCGACACGCAGGTGGTCGCGCTCTACTTCTTCGACGCGCGGCTCGCGCGGCGACTGAGCGACGAGACCGGGCTCGACGTGCGGCTCGTGCGGCTCTCGCAGTACCTCGACAACGTCGAGCCGCCGCTGCGCCCGCTGCATTCCAACGCCGTGTCGAGCGGCAGCATGGCGGCGCAGCGCGTGCCGGGACTCGGCATCTTCGCCTCGAGCACGCTGGTGACCGCGTCGACGGGCGAAGGCGTCGCGCTGCTGGAGGCGCGCCTGCCGTCGTCGGGTGTCGATGAAGCAGTCAACGGCTTCGTGCGTCGCCTCGCCTGGACGGCCATCGTGCTCGGCATCGCCGCCGTCATCGCGGCACTGCTGCTGGCCAATCGCATCGTGCAGCCGCTCGAGGCGCTCGCCCAGTCGGCCACGCGGCTCGGCAAGGGCGACTTCTCGGCGTCGATCCCGGTGTCGGGCGGGCCCGAGACGGCCGCTCTCGGCCGCACGCTCGAGGACATGCGCCGCAACCTCGTCGATCTCACGGCCACGCTGCGCCAGCGCGAGGCCGAGGCCCAGGCCATGCTGCGCGGCGTGGTGGAGGGCGTGTTCGCAGTCGATGCGCAGCGCCGCCTGAAATACCTCAATCCGCAGGCCGCACAGATGGCCGGGGTCGACGCACCCGCGGCGCTTGGCCAATTCTGCGGCGACGTGCTGAAGCCCTGCCGCGACAAGAATGGCGTGCGGCCCTGCGAGACTGCCTGCCCGATCCTCCAGGCGCGCGAGCGTGGCCAGGCGCAGGCCACGGAGTTCCTCGAAAAGGCGGACGGCTCGCGCCGCACGGTGATCATCACCAGCGCGCGCATGGTGGACGGCCTGCAGGTGCAGGTGATGCGCGACGAGACCGACCTCGAATCGGCGCGTCGTGCGCGCGACACGATCCTCGCCAACATCTCGCACGAGTTCCGCACGCCCCTGGCCGCGCAGGCCGCGTCGCTGGAACTGCTGCAGGACAACCTGCCCTCGATGCCGCGCGAGCAGCTCGAGGAGCTGGTCGCATCGCTGCAGCGGGGCACGCATCGGCTGACGCGGCTGATCGACAACCTGCTCGAGAGCGTGCGCATCGAGTCGGGCCAGCTCGGCATCCGCCAGCAGTCGCTGTCGATCCCGGAGATCGTGCACGACGCGGGCGAGCTGGTCGCGGGCCTGCTGGCGCAACGCGGCCAGACCCTCGAGACCACGTTGCCCGACGACCTGCCGGAAATCGTGGGCGATGCCCCGCGCCTGACGCAGGTGTTCGTGAACCTGCTGGCGAACGCGCAGAAGTTCGGGCCGGAGGGCCGGCCGATCCGCGTCGTCGCGGAGCACGCGGGCGATCAGGTGCGCGTCGCCGTCGAGGACGAGGGCCCGGGCGTCGCCGACCCGGAGCGCGGCTCGATCTTCGAGCGCTTCTATCGCGCCGCGGACCAGGAACCCGAGCCGCGTGGCCTCGGGCTGGGACTGTGGATCGTCAAGTCGATCGTCGACCGGCACGGTGGCAGCGTGTCGGCCGAGCGGACGGGGGAGGGCCGCACGCGCTTCACGGTCAGCCTGCCGTTGTCCGGAGTGAAAGCATGAAGATCCTCGCCGTCGACGACGACGCCGATCTCCTGGCACTCGTCGCCTTCGCCCTCACGCAGGCCGGGTACGTCGTCGTGAAGGCGGTCGACGTGAAGTCGGCGCGAGCGGCCTTCGAGGCGGAGTCGCCCGACCTTGCGATCCTCGACATCAACCTGCCGGACGGCAACGGCTTCGAAGTCTGCGAGGCGATCCGCGAGCAGTCGCGCATCCCCGTGATGATGCTGACGGCGCGCGGCGAGGAGGAGGACCTCGTGCGGGCGCTCGATCTCGGCGCCGACGACTACCTCACCAAACCCTTCAGTCCGCGCACGCTGCTGGCGCGCGTGAAGGCGCTGCTGCGTCGCGCCGGCCTCGAGACGGGCGGCGCCATGAGCGCGGGGCGACTCAGCCTCGATCTCGAAGCGCATGCCCTGCGCGTCGGGGATGCCTCACCAGTGAAGCTGACCAAGCTCGAGACCCGCCTGCTGCAGATCCTGATCGCCAATGCGGATCACGTCGTCAGCACGGAGCGACTGCTCACGCACGTCTGGGGGCACCGCGGCAGCGGCGACCGGCAGCTGCTGAAGCAGCTCGTGCATCGCCTGCGCCAGAAGATCGAGGACGATCCGTCCGCGCCCGCCTACCTGCAGACGGAATCCGGGGCCGGGTATCGCCTGACCAGCGGCTGAGGGGCCGCCTCCCGTTCAGTCGAGCATCGACCAGTTGGCGAAGGTGGCGGCCTGGCCGATCGGCCGGCCGGCCGCGTCGGCGAGGTTCCAGACCGTGGCGTGCTCGATCCGGAAGCGCCGGCCGGTCGCCGAGATGCGGACGCCCGCGTAGTCGTCGATGTAGCCCTGGCGGGTGACGCGCTCGAGCAGTCGCTCCCGCTCCTCGCGGGCGGGGGCCTCCGCGGAAAGCCGCGACGGCAGTCCGACGAACTCGTCCCAGCGGCGCCCGAACAGCTGCTGCGCGGCCAGGTTCGCGTACGTGAAGCGCGGGTCGGGGGAGTGGTCGTGCGCGAGGACCACGAACGGCGCGGCGTAGAGGCGCGCGGCCGTCCGGTCGGCGGATTCGCCCGGCACCTCAGGCAGCAGGTCGACGCCGAGGAGGCGACGGTGGCTCGCCAGCAGCGCGAGCACGAGATCCAGCGAATGAGGGGTTCCGGTCATGAACGGGCAAGGGTCGCCATGGCCGGTCCCGCACCGCCTTCGGCTCGCCTATGGTAGCGTCCGCCCGGGCCGTTTCCGGGGAAACTCGATGGCACTGCGCAACATTCCGTCCCGGATCCGGGAGCACGACTGGTTCTCGGTCATCGTCGAAGTGCTGATCGTCGTCGCCGGCGTGTTCGTCGGCCTGCAGGTGAGCAACTGGAACGAGGAGCGCAAGGAGACGGCGCGCGGCAACGAGTACCTGCGCCGCATGAGCGACGAGCTGCGCGCGGACGCGGATTCGATCGGGCACATCTCGACGTTCTGGAGCGACGTCCAGGACAACGGCCGGGTCGCCATCGCCTATGCCGAGGACGGCACGCTGGCGCAGGGCTCGGCGTGGAAGACGCTGCTGGCCTACTACCAGGCGAGCCAGGTGTGGCCCTATCGCAAGTCCGACGTCACGTTCCAGGAGATCCAGTCGAGCGGCGACCTGCAGCTGATCCGCAACGCGACGCTGCGCGCGCGCATCGCCAATCACTACAGTTCGGGGGCGGGCAGCCAGGTGGTCGAGGTGCTGCGCCTGCTGCCGGCGTATCGCGAGCGGGTGCGCGGCATGACCCCGTGGCCCATCCAGCAGTACATCTGGGACCACTGCTATCAGAGCGCCGGCACGCTGCAGGCGCTGCAGGACTGCCCCTCACCCGTGAGCGACGCCGAGGCGCGGACCGTGCTCGAGCACTACCGGGAATCGACGCAGCTCACCGAGGAGCTGCGGTTCTGGATCGTGAACGTCAACAACGGCCTGCGGCTGATGAGTGGCATCCAGTCCGAGGCCCGCGCGATCGCCAAGGACATCGACGCCGACCTCGGCAGGTAGCGTCTTCGCGATTCGGCCAGTCTGCCGGGCGCGGGCCGACGGATCAGCGGTAGCCGCGCGCCTGCAGCTGGAACAACTGCGCGTAGGGGCCGTTCGCCGCCATCAGCTGCTCGTGGCTGCCGCGTTCGAGGATGCGACCGCCCTGGATGACGAGGATCTGGTCGGCCATGCGCACCGTCGAGAAGCGGTGCGAGATCAGGATCACCATGCGGCCCTTGGCGAGGTCGCGGAACTGCTCGAACACCTGCGCCTCCGCGCGAGCATCCATCGCGGCGGTGGGCTCGTCGAGCACGAGGATGTCGGATTCCGCGCGGATGAAGGCGCGCGAGAGCGCGATCTTCTGCCACTGCCCGCCCGACAGCTCGCGGCCGTCCTTGAACCACTTGCCGAGCTGCGTCTGGTAACCCGCCGGCAGTTCGTCGATGAACGGCGCCGCCATGCCGAGGCTCGCCGCCTCGTGCCAGCGCGTGTCGTCGTCGAAATGCCGCACGTCGCCCGCGCCGATGTTCTCGCCGACCTTGAGCTGGTAGCGCGCGAAGTCCTGGAAGATCACGCCGATGCGCCGGTGCAGCGCCGCCAGGCTCCACTCGGCGAGGTCGAGCCCGTCGAGCGTGATGCGTCCACCCGTCGGCACGTAGAGGCGGGTCAGCAGCTTGATGAGCGTGGTCTTGCCCGAGCCGTTCTCGCCCACGAGCGCAAGGCTCTCGCCGGGCCGCAGCTGGAAGCTCACGTCGTTCACCGCCGGCTCGCCCGCGCCGGGATAGGTGAACGTGACGTGCTCGAAGCGCACGCCGTCCTCGGGCCGCGGGCCCGACACCGCCGTTCCCGTGGCGGGCTCGACCGGCGTGTCGAGGTAGTCGTAGAGCGTCGAGAGGTACAGGTTGTCCTCGTACATGCCGCCGATCGCCGACAGGATTGACGACACCGCCGACTGGCCCTGCCGGAACAGCAGCACGTACATGGTCATCTCGCCGAGCGTGATGCGGCCGCGCACCGCGCTGACGGCGATCCACGCGTAGGCCGCGTAGAACGCGGCGGTGCTGACGAGCCCGAGGAAGAAGCCCCAGGTGTCGCGGCGGATGGTGAGCGCACGGTCTTCCCGGAAGACCTTCTGGAAGATGTCGCGATAGCGCTGCAGCAGCAGCGGACCGAGCTCGAACAGCTTCACTTCCTTGGCGTGGTCCTCGCGCGCGATGACCGTCTCGAGGTACATCTGCATGCGCGTCTCGGGCGAACGCCAGCGGAACAGGCGGAAGGCGTCACCCGAGAACTTCGCCTCCGCGATGAACGACGGCAGGCCCGCGAGCAGCAGCACGGCCACCGCCCAGGGCGAGAACTGCGCGAGCAGGGTGCCGAAGCTCACCAGCGCGATGCCGTTCTGCACCACGCCGAAGCTGCGCATCACCAGCGAGAGCGGGCGGCTGGAGGCCTCGCGCCGCGCGCGGGTCAGCTTGTCGTAGAACTCCGAGTCCTCGAAGTGCCGCAGGTCGAGCGTGAGCGCCTTCTCGAGGATCATCTCGTTGACGCGCTGGCCGAGCTGCGCGCGCAGCAGCGACTGGCACGTGGACAGCCCGCGTTGCGTGGCCGCCGTGAGCGCGACCAGCACGCCCTCGAGCACGACGTAATCGAGCACCCGTGCGAGATCGTGGCCGCCGGCGGCGATGGCCTGGACCACGGCATCGACGATGCGGGCACCGATGAAGGCCACGCCGGCCGGCAGCACGCCGGCAGCCAGCGTGAGCAGCGCGAGCGCGACGGTCAGCCGCCGGCTGGTGGCCCACACGAGGTCGAGCGCCTGGCGCGTGTACTGGAACACGTCGGGAAGGGCGCGCAGCGTCGCCCAGCCACCTTCGGTCGGGGGCGGTCCGCTGCGACGCGTGCCCTGCGGATGGAGTCGTCGGCCGGCGACCATCGCGAACGCGGGCCGGCGCTCAGTGCGCCGTGATGCGGTCGAACACGCCGCCGTCGTCGAAGTGGCGCTGCTGGGCCGCGGCCCAGCCCCCGAAGTCGGCGATGGTCACGAGGTGCAGCGGCGGGAACACCGCGGCGTACTTCGCGGCGACCTGCTCGTCGCGCGGGCGGAAATAGTGATGCGCCGCGATCTCCTGGCCTTCCTTCGAGTACAGGTACTCGAGGTAGGCGCGGGCCACGTCGGTGGTTCCGCGGCGCAACGCCACCTTGTCGACGACCGTGACCGGGGGCTCCGCGAGGATGCTGATCGACGGCGTGACGATCTCGACGCTGCCCGGTCCCATCTCCTTGGCGACCAGCAGCGCTTCGTTCTCCCAGGCGATCAGCACGTCGCCGATGCCGCGCTGGGCGAACGTCGTGGTCGAGCCGCGCGCGCCCGTGTCGAGCACCGGTACGTTGGCATAGAGCTGCTTCAGGAAGGCCTCCGCCGTCGCGTCGTTGCCGCCCGGCTGCTTGAGCGCCCAGGCCCAGGCCGCGAGGTAGTTCCAGCGCGCGCCGCCCGAGGTCTTCGGATTGGGCGTGATCACCTGCACGCCCGGCTTCACGAGGTCGCCCCAGTCGTGGATGCCCTTGGGATTGCCCTTGCGCACCAGCAGCACGATGGTCGAGGTGTACGGCGAGCTGTTGTGCGGCAGCCGCTCCTGCCAGTTGGCCGGCAGCAGCTTGCCCTTCTGCGCGATCGAATCGATGTCGTAGGCGAGGGCGAGCGTGACGACGTCCGCCGGCAGGCCGTCGATCACCGTGCGGGCCTGCTTGCCCGAGCCGCCGTGCGACTGGTGGATGCGCACCTTCTGGTGCTTCGTCTGTTCCCAGTGCTTCGCGAAGGCCGTGTTGTAGTCGTCGTAGAACTCGCGCGTGGGGTCGTACGAGACGTTCAGGAGGTCGACGGCCGCCTTGGACGCGGTGCCGGAGCTGGAGCCGCCACATCCGGCGACCAGTGCGACGGACAGCAGCAAGGCGGCGGCGAGCGTCCGCCGAAGTGTCGGGGCAAGCACGGTCACGGGTACTCCGTCGCAGGGCCGGCGATGGCCGGCGTCGGGTCGACGGAGACATGGTACCGCGCCGTGACCGAAACTCGCAGCGGGGGGCCTTTCCTCGGCGACGATCGCACTGCGGCGGAAGGAAGGCAGGGACATCGTGGTTCTCCTGAGAAGGTCCGTGTCGGGAGAGCGCGATACTAGGGAGCGGCGGTCATGCGGTCAGTCGAGAAGCGGTGACAAAGCGGTGAGCATTCATGCCGGGAGGCGATACGCTCATGCCCGGCGGTGCGGCCTTCGGAGGTGCGATAGTTCGCATATCCGAACGTTGGTCGATTATTGATGTCCTGTGCTAGCGTGAAACCTTCCAGCGAAGACGCCGTACCGACCCGGAGCCCCGCGATGCCCGAACCGACCCGCTACTACGACCGTCTCACCGGACGCGTCGCGATCGTCACCGGCGCCGGCTCGCAGGGCGAGGGCGTCGGCACCGGCAAGGCCATCTCGATTGCCTGCGCGCGCGAAGGCGCGCAGGTCTGCCTCGTGGACCTGTACCGCGAGCGTGCCGAGGAGACGCGCGCGATGATCGAGGCGGCCGGCGGCGCGGCGTTCGTGTTCGACGGCGACGTCACCGACACGCGCGTCTGTGCGTCCGTCGTCGCCGCGACGCTCGAGCGCTACGGCCGGCTCGACGTGCTGGTCAACAACGTCGGCGTCAGCGCGGGCGGCGGCGAGGTGTCGGACCTCGATGAAGCGAAGTGGTCGAAGGTCGTGGACGCCAACCTGAAGAGCGCCGTGCTGATGATCAAGCACGCGATGCCTGCGCTCATCGCGTCGCAACGCGGCGCGATCGTCAACATCTCGTCGACCGCTGCCCTGCTCGCGAGCGGCGGCGCCTGGGCCTACGGGCCCGCCAAGGCTGCCGTGATCGCGTTCACGCGCGAGATCGCGGTCAAGTACGGCCGACAGGGCGTGCGCGCCAATGCGATCTGCCCGGGCCACATCGTGACACCGCACGTCGCCGGGTTCTTCGATGCGGCGGCGTTCGAGCTCCGCCGCAAGGTGGCGCCGCTCGGCGTGACCGGCGACGCGTGGGACGTCGCGATTGCGGCCGTGTTTTTCGCGAGCGACGAGTCGCGCTTCGTGACCGCCCAGTGCCTCGCGGTCGACGGCGGCGTGACGCAGACCATGCAGCTCACCGCCCACGCACTCATCAGCAGCTGACCCGCTACCTGAGCGGCAGCTCGATCCCCGCGGTCATCTCGTCCACCTCGGCCTGCGTGGAGGCATTCGCGGCGCGCTCGATCACGCGGCGCGTGAGGTGCGGCGCGAACTCCTGGATGAAGTCGAGCTGATACTTGCGCAGCAGGCCGCCGCGCCGGAATCCGAGCCACGTCAGGTGCGCCGGGAAGAGATGCGAGGTGTCGATGTGGACGAGGTCGGCGTCCGCCTGCTGCTCGATGGCCATGCTGGCGACGATGCCGATGCCGAGCCCGAGGCGCACGTAGGTCTTGATGACGTCGGCGTCGCGCGCCGTGAGCACCACGTTCGGTACGAGCCCTTCGTTGGCGAAGATGCCCATCAGCGACGACGGTCCGGTGAAGCCGAACACGTAGGTGATGATCGGGTGCGCGGCGAGCTGCTTGAGCGTCGGCTTCTTCACCTTCGCGAGCGGGTGGCCCTGCGGCACCACGACGTGGCGATGCCAGCGGTAGCAGGGCAGCAGCGTGTGGCCCTCGAACAGCGCCTGCGAGCCGGTGGCGATCGCGAAATCGATGCGGTCGAGCGCCGCCATCTCGGCGATCTGCTCGGACGTGCCCTGGTGCAGGTGCAGGCGCACGTCCGGGTATTCGGCGCGGAACGCCTTGATCACCTCGGGCAGCACATAGCGCGCCTGCGTGTGCGTGGTGGCGATCGAGAGCGAGCCGCGGTCCTGCTGCTTGAGGTCGTCGGAGAGGCGCTTGATGTTCTGCACCTCGCGCAGGATGCGGATCGCGCGGTCGATGACCTGCTGGCCCTCGGGCGTCACGCGCGAGAGGTTGCGCCCGTCGCGCACGAAGATCTGGAAGCCGAGCTCGTCCTCGAGCAGCTTGATCTGCTTGCTCACGCCCGGCTGGGACGTGTGCAGCTTCTCGGCCGCCGCGGTGATGTTGAGGCCGGTCTGGGCCACGGCGGCGAGATAGCGGAGCTGGTGGAGTTTCATGGCGCGATTCTATTCGAACGCGGGCGATTTGCGGTTTGCCCGGGTGTCGCGCAGGCGGCGAGTGTTCCACGCAGTCCCCTTCCGGAGCCTTCGCCATGGCACTCGCCACCCTGTTCAGCCGCAGTTCGCAGGGCCTCGAGGCGCCACTGGTGCGCGTCGAGGTGGATGCCGGTGCCGGGCTGCCGGCGTTCTCGGTGGTCGGACTGCTGGAGACGGCGGTCAAGGAAAGCAAGGATCGGGTGCGCGCCGCACTCGCCAACTGCGGGTTCGACTTTCCCCCGGGCCGGGTCACGGTGAATCTCGCGCCGGCCGACCTGCCGAAGGAAGGCGGCCGCTTCGATCTCGCCATTGCCATCGGCATCCTCGTCGCCAACGGCAACCTGCCGGCGGGCCCCTTCCATGCGACCGAGCTCTACGGCGAGCTGTCGCTCGGCGGCGAACTGCACGGCTTCCGCGGCGTCCTGCCCGCGGCGCTGCGAGCCGCACGCGCCGGCCACGCGCTCATCGTGCCGCAGGTCAATGCGACCGAGGCCGCCATCGCGCAGGGCGCGAGGATCTTCGCCGCGCGCCACCTGAGCGAGGTCTGTCGGCATGCGACCGGTGTGGAAGCGCTGCCCAGCATCCTGCACCGGGCCCTGCCCGTTGGGACGCGCGAGGTGCCGGACCTGGCCGACGTCCGCGGCCAGCCCGGCGCACGGCGCGCCCTCGAGATCGCCGCCGCCGGCGAGCACAGCCTCCTGCTCATCGGGCCGCCCGGGGCCGGCAAGAGCATGCTGGCGCAACGCCTGCCCGGCATCCTGCCGCCGATGAGCGAGGACGACGCGCTGCAGACCGCCGCCGTGCGTTCGCTGTCGACCCAGGGCTTCCGACTCGACGAGTGGCGGCTGCGCCCGTTTCGCAGCCCGCATCACACCGCGTCCGCGCCCGCGCTGGTCGGCGGCGGCGGGCATCCGAAGCCCGGCGAGATCTCGCTCGCGCACAACGGCGTGCTGTTCCTCGACGAGCTGCCGGAGTTCGACCGTCACGTGCTCGAGGTGCTGCGCGAGCCGCTCGAGTCCGGACACATCGTCGTCTCGCGGGCCGCGCGACAATGCGAGTTCCCGGCGCGCTTCCAGCTCGTGGCCGCCATGAACCCGTGTCCTTGCGGACATTTCGGCGATCCGCAAGGGCGCTGCCGCTGCGCGCCCGAACGCGTCGAGGCCTATCGCAGCCGCGTCTCGGGTCCGTTGCTCGACCGCATCGACCTGCACGTCGAGGTGGCCCGCGTCGCGGCCGAGGCGCTCGAGCAGGCCCCGCCGGAAGAGCGCTCGGCGACGGTCGGCGCGCGCGTGTTCGCGGCGCGTGAGCGCCAGTTGCAGCGGCAAGGCAAGTCGAACGCGCGCCTCGACATTGCGGAGGTGATGCGGCAATGCCAGGCCGAAGCCGCTGCGCTCGCGATGCTCGCACGAGCGATGCAGAAGCTGGCGCTGTCGGCGCGCGCCTATCACCGCGTGCTGCGCGTCGCGCGCACGATCGCCGACCTGGCGGGTGAGCCCGTGATCGGCATCGCACACGTCGCCGAAGCCGTGGCCCTGCGCTCGCTCGACCGGCGCGCCGCGTCGGCCTCGTTAGTCGTCGATCGCACCACTTAATCGAGCGGCATGGCGCGCTCAGGATCGGCATCCTGCCTTCCCAGGGAAGTCGGCACCGGGCCGTCCGGGGCCAGGGACGGCATGCCGCCGGTGACGGTCAGCCCGGCGGCGACGGACGGCCCGGTGCGGCTTCAGCCGCGGCATGAGCACATGCCGGTACCGGCACGACGGTGGCCGCGGCGCGAGGCCCGCGCTACCCTCGGCCGATGACCCAGCACATCCGCGCCGGCGTGGCCGGCACCGTCGGCCACACGCCCCTCATCCGCCTCAACGCGTTCAGCGACGAGACCGGCTGCGAGATCCTCGGCAAGGCCGAGTTCCTCAACCCGGGCGGCTCGGTGAAAGACCGCGCCGCGAAGGGCATCCTCGACACGTTCGAGCGTGAGGGCCTGCTGAAGCCCGGCGGCACACTCGTCGAAGGCACGGCCGGTAACACCGGCATCGGCTTCGCGCACCTGTGCAACGCGCGCGGGTATCGCTGCGTCATCGTCATGCCCGACAACCAGTCGCCCGAGAAGGTGACGCTATTGCGGACGCTCGGCGCCGAGGTGCAGGTGGTGAAGACGGTGCCGTACGCCGATCCGAACCACTACCAGAAGCTCGCGCCGCGCGTGGCGGCCGACCTCCCGGGCGCCGTGTGCGGCAACCAGTTCGACAACACCGCGAACCGCCAGGCGCATTACGCGACGACGGGCCCCGAGATCTGGCGCGACACCGAGGCCCGCCTCGATGCGTTCGTCTGCGCCACCGGCACGGGTGGCACGCTCGGCGGCATCTCGCGTTACCTGAAGCAGGTGAGCGACGGTCGCGTGCGCGTGGTGCTGGCCGACCCGATGGGCAGCGCCCTGTACCACTGGGTGAAGCATGGCGAACTGAAGTCGACCGGATCGAGCGCGGTGACGGAGGGCATCGGCATCGGCCGCGTCACCGCCAATCTCGAGGGCTCGCCGATCGACGACGCCGTGCAGATCGAGGACCCGGAGATCGTCCGCACGACCTATCGACTGCTGTACGAGGAGGGCCTGTTCCTCGGCAGCACGAGCGGCACCAACGTCGCCGCGGCGGTGCGCGTCGCCCGGCAGCTCGGCCGCGGCCACACGATCGTCACCATCCTGTGCGACGGCGGGCAGAAATACCTCACGCGCTTCTACAACCGCGACTGGCTGGCACAGAAAGGCCTCGCGGACCACGCGGGCGCGGCGATGCGCGCGAGGTCGGGCGCGTGATCGTGCTGCGACGGGTGATGTCGGACCTGCGCGAACTGCGCTGGGGCCATGTGCTGGTCGAGCTGGTGCTGGTGATCGCCGGCATCCTCATCGCGCTGTGGATCAACGGCTGGATGGAGGCGCGCAAGGAAGCCCGCGCCGAGCGGCAGTACCTGGAGTTGCTGGCGCGCGACCTCGACAACGATGTCGGGGTGCTGGCGGAGGTGCGCGATTTCCAGGCCAAGCAGGTGGCCGACGCGGCGGTGGCGTACGTGGCGCTCGCCAGGCCTGTTCCGCCCGACCAGCGGGAGGCGCTGGCGGCGAAGCTCGAGCACCTCACGACGCGCCGCACGCTGCGCTTCAACCCGACCACCTACACGGACCTGACCGGCACGGGCAACGTGCGCCTGATCCGCAATCGCACGCTGCGCGACCAGGTGGCGCAGTACTACGAGAACACCGAGAGGGCGTCCGCGATCATCCAGCGCAACAACCAGTTCTTCGTCGACGAGAGCTATGCGCGCTACCTGAGCGACAACGGCCTCATCGCGCCACGGACGGGCGACAACTCTGCGCTCGTCGCGACGTCGGCGGAGGAATTCGAGTCCCGGACCGGGCTGGAGGTCACGACGGCCGACGACCGGTTATGGACGTTGCCGGTCGATGCGCCGGAATGGACGATCCTGCGCAACAAGGTCTGGCAGCGAGGCGCGGTCGCGCAGATGGCCGGCCAGCAGCTGGCGGGGCTCGCCGAAGAGGTCAAGGCGGCGCGCAAGGCCGTCGGCGACGAGCTGGCAGCCCGCCACTGGCCCGGCGACTAATCCGCGCGCAGGGTCTTGGTCTTCTTGAGGACCCGCGCGATCGCCCAGAGCGCGAACATGCCGATCCAGACCCACAGGAGTGTGCGGGCCGCCGGCGTCGCGAGGCTCAACTGGCCGGCGCGATAGAGGTGGATCGCGCCGATTGCGCAGATGAAGCTCACCCAGCCGAACGGCGTGCCGTATTCCTTCACCACCACGCGGCGCCAGTGGTACTCGCCGCTCGCGAGCGTGGCGCCGAGGCCCTTCAGGCGCGGGATCCAGCGCGGCACGTCGCGGCAGTAGGCGTCGAACGCCGCGCCGAACTTGTTGCGCAGGAAGTTCTCTTCCGCCGCGATGATCGAGACGTAGATGAACACGCAGAACGGCACCACCAGCAGCAGGCAGGTCCACGTGTTGCAGGCGAGCGCGATGCCGCAGAGGATCAGTACGTTGCCGACGTACATCGGGTTGCGGCAGTGGCTGTAGAGCCCTTCCGTGACCAGGTCTTCGGCGTACACGCGCCGGTCCTTGCCGCCGCGGATGATGTACTTGAAGCCGATGGTCAGCGCGCGCACGAACTGCCCCAGCAGCGAGACGCAGAAGCCGATGATCACCGCGTCCATCGGGTTCGCGAACAGCGGTGCCCCGGGCAGGAGCACGAACAGCAGCGCGAACGGGAAGATGAAGTTGCGGTAGTGGAAGAAGAAATTTCCGATGCGCACCAGCATGATTACTTCACCGCCACCATGCCGCAGAAGTTGTACCACTTGAAGAACGTGTCGACGTAGCGGAAGCCGGTGCGCAGCAGCAGCTCGCGGTTCTCCAGCAGCTTGTACGGGATCAGCACGTTCTCGAGCGCCTCGCGCTTCTGGGTGATCTCGAGCTCCGAGTACCCCATGCGGCGCTTGTAGTCGTAGTAGTACTTGATGAAGAGGCGGTTGAAGAGCGAGTCCTCGCCGAGCACCTTCTCGCAGAGCAGCAGGCAGCCGTTCTCGTTGAGCCCCTTGAAGATGTCCTGCACCAGCTTCTCGCGCTGCAGCGGGCGGACGAACTGCAGCGTCAGCACCATGGTCACCACCGACGCGTTCTCGATCGCGACGCCCTGGTTCAGGTCGGCGTAGCGCAGCTCGTGCTCGCGCGTCAGGCCGTGCTCCGTGAACTTCTGCCGGCACTTGACCAGCATCTCCTCGGAATTGTCGAGGCCGATGAACTTCACGCCGTTCTGCACCGTGCGGTCGAGCAGCAGCAGGGTGGTGCCGGTCGAGCAGCCGAGGTCGAAGACGTTGCTGCCCGGCACGGCGAAATCGCCGGCGATCTCCGCGACCATGCGCTGCTGCTCGGCGTAGAACGGCACCGAGCGCGACACCATGTCGTCGAAGACCTTGGCGACCTCGGCCCCGAACTTGAAATCCGATATCTCCCGGTTCTCGCGGAATACTTCGTCGCGAGTCTCGCGCTTCTCGGTCGCCATCGTCGGTTTTCCCCCGTGCAATCCGTCTAGTCTAAGTGTCGGAACATTTGACGGTCGAACTGAACGGATCGATGCATCCATCGCGAAACGACCGGCTTGAATTTCAGCCTCGCGCGATTCGCCCCGGCGCGAGGCCGGCATTATGTTGAAAAATCGTCCGTCGTCACGCCGAAAGCGCCGTCGGACCGCTTGTCACGACCTCGCCGCGTCGATTGCGTGGAACTCGTAAGTCACTGACGATAGTCGGAATTCCGGATATGGCACAGGCCTTGCTATGGGTCCGGCGGCATTTGCCTTTTCTGAACCGGATCGATCCACCATGAAGTACCCGACCCCCCGTATCGCTGCCCGTCTCCTGCCTGCCGTGGCCCTCTGCCTGACGCTCGCGAGCGGCATCGCCGCCGCGCACGACCGCGACCGCGACCACGACAATCCCCCGAACCGCGTCCCGGAGCCGGGCACGCTCGTGCTGCTCGCCGCCGGCCTCGCCGGCATGCGGGCCATCAGCCGCCGTCGCTGAGTCGACGGTGGATCACGGCGGCGCCGCAGGTTCGGAGGACGACACCGTCGTCGCTTCGATCTCGGCGTCCGCCAGCTTGTTGCGGATCTGCTCGAATTCCTGCGCGGTCTCGATCGGGCCGATCTGCACCCGGTACCAGGTCTCGTCGTCCATCGCGTAGCGCACCACGCGCGCATTGACGCCCAGCGTCGCGAGCTGCGCGACCCGCTTCTCCGCCTCCGCCGGCTGCTTGAACGCCCCGGCCTGCAGCATCGCCGACCCTCCGGTGGCCTTGCCGCGTCCCGCGGCCTTGGCCTGCGGGCTGTCCGGCACTTCCACCTTCTGGTTCTTCAGCATGTCGTAGAAGGTGAGGTTGTCGGCCGTCGCCTCGGTCTCCGGCGGCGGCCCGACCGGCGTGTCGTCCGTCGTGGCGACGTCCGACTTCGGCGCGGCTTCGGCCTGGGCCTGCGGCTCGGGCACCGGCTGCCCCCGGTAGTGCAGGAACACGGCGAACGCAACGCTGAGGCCGAGCGCGAGCCCGACGCCGAAGCCGACCCAGCCGCCGAACGGTTCGTTGCCCCGCGTCGTCGCGTGGCGCTTCACGTGCTTGAAGTCGCGGCTCAGCGTGCGGCCGGAAGGCGCGTTCACGTCACATTGCCTCGGGCGCCGAAACGCCGAGCAGGCCGAGCCCGTTGCGCACGACCTGGCGCACGCCCTGGATGAGCGTGACGCGCGCGTCGCGCAGCTCGACGTCCTCCACGAGGAACTGGTGGGCGTTGTAGTAGGCGTGGAAGTCGGTCGCGAGCTCGCGCAGGTAATGCACCAGCGCATGCGGTGCGCGCTGCAGCGCGGCCGACTCGACGACTTCCGGATAGCGGCTCAGCGTGGCGAGCAGCGCCAGCTCGTGGGGCGCATCGAGCCGCTGCAGGCTGGCCCGCCCGCGCGCCGCATCGAGGGCGTAGCCCTTCTCGCGCATCTGCCGCAGCACGCTGCACACGCGCGCATGGGCGTACTGGATGTAGTACACCGGGTTCTCGTTCGACTTCGAGGTCGCCAGCTGCATGTCGAAGTCGAGGTGCTGGTCGTTGCTGCGCATCACGTAGAAGAAGCGCGCGGCGTCGTTGCCGACCTCGCGCCGCAGTTCGCGCAGCGTGATGAACTCGCCCGAGCGCGTGGACATCTGCACCTTCTCGCCGCCGCGGTAGAGCGTGACGAACTGCATCAGGCGCACTTCGAGGCAGTCGCCAGGCTGGCCCATTGCGACCAGGCCGGCGCGCACGCGCGCGACGTAGCCGTGGTGGTCCGAGCCGAGCACGTCGACCAGGTGCTGCCAGCCGCGCTCGCACTTGTTCAGGTGATAGGCGATGTCCGAGGCGAAGTAGGTCTTCTGGCCGTTCTCGCGCACGACCACGCGGTCCTTCTCGTCGCCGAAGTCCGTGGCGCGGAACCACTGCGCCCCGTCCTTCTCGTACACGACGCCGTTGCGGCGCAGGAGGTCGAGCGCGTGGTCGATGGCGCCGTTGTCGGCGAGGCTGCGTTCGCTGAACCACTCGTCGTAGCGGACGCCGAACTCCTCGAGGTCCGCGCGGATGTCGGCGAGGATGTCGCCGAGCGCGAGGTCGAACGCCACGCGGAAGCCGTCGTTGCCGAGCAGCTGCTTCGCGCGCGCGATCACCGCGTCGATGTATTCGTCCTTGTCGCCGGCCGGCGCGTCCGGCGGCAGGTCCGCGAAGACCTCGGCGGCGGGGCGCACCAGCGTGCGGCCGGCCTTCTCGACCAGCTTGTCGGCAATCGGGTGGATGTAGTCGCCGCGATAGCCGTTCGAGGGAAACGGGAACTGCTCGCCGAAGCACTCGAGGTAGCGCAGCCAGACGCTCGCGGCGAGGATCTCCATCTGCCGGCCGGCGTCGTTGATGTAGTACTCGCGGTGCACCTTGAAGCCCGCGGCGTCGAGCAGGTTCGACAGCGAGGCGCCGAAGGCGGCGTGGCGCCCGTGGCCGACGTGCAGCGGGCCGGTGGGGTTGGCCGAGACGAATTCCACCATCACGCGGCGACCGGCGCCGAGCGTGCTGCGTCCGTAGGTCGCGCCGTCGTCGAGCACGCGCCGCAGCTCGGCGTGGTACGCGGCCGGCGCGAGGAAGAAGTTGATGAAGCCCGGCCCGGCGATCTCCACCTTCGCGACGAGGTCGTTCGCCGGCAGCGCGTCGATGAGCGCCTGGGCGAGCTCGCGCGGCTTGCGCTGCGCGGGCTTCGCGAGCTGCATCGCGACGTTGGTGGCGAAGTCGCCGTGCTGTGCGTCGCGCGTGCGCTCGATCACGGGAGCGATCGCGGCGACCGCGGGATTCTGCAGTTGGGCGGCGAGCTTCGCGAGCGCGTCGCGCACCAGTTTCTCGATCAGGGTTTTCAAGATCTTGCCGTCGGCGAAGGCGGACGAGGCCGGAAGTCTAGGGAATTTGCGTGCGGGGCGCGAGTGTATCTTGCCGCAGTCTAGAAGAGTTCGAGCGGGTCCACGTCGAGCGACCAGCGCACCTTGCGCGCGGTCGGCAGGTCCTCGACCTGCGGCAGCCAGCGCGCGAAGAGCCGCTGCAATTGCGAGTGACTGGCGCCGTGCACCAGCAGCTGGGCGCGATAGTGGCCCGCGCGCCGTTCCATCGGTGCGGCGGCCGGGCCCAGCAGCTCGATGCCCGGCACCGCGCAGGCCTGCGCGAGGTCGCGCGCCTGGTCGAGGAACTCGAGCGGCACGGTGCGTCCCGCGGCTTCAGAACGCAGCACCGCGATGCGCGTGAACGGCGGCCACTGTGCCTCGCGGCGCTCTTCGAGCGCGGCCGTCGCAAAGGCATCGTAGCCCCCGGTGACGAGTTGGGTCAGCAGCGGATGCTCGGGATATTCCGTCTGGATCAGCACTTCGCCCGCGCGTTCGGCGCGGCCCGCGCGGCCGGCCACCTGCACGATCGACTGCGCGAGCCGCTCGGAGGCGCGGAAGTCGGTGCCGAACAGGCCCTGGTCGGCATTGAGCACCACCACGAGGCTGACGTCGGGAAAGTGATGGCCCTTTGTGAGCATCTGCGTGCCGACGAGGATGCGCACCTCGCCGCGGTGCACGCGCTCGATGGCTTCCTCGAGCGCGCCGCGGCGGCGCACGGCATCGCGGTCGATGCGTGCGAGCGGCACGTCGGGGAACAGCCGGCCGATCGTCTCCTCGATGCGCTCGGTGCCCTGGCCCACCGGCTTCACAGGCTCGAAGCACTGCGGACACTGCTCCGGCACCGGCTGGTGCGTGCCGCAGTGATGACAGTGCAGTGCGTGCTCGCGCTGGTGCACCGTCAGGCGCGCGTCACAGCGCGGGCAGGGCGCGACCCAGCCGCAGGCCGGGCAGAAGAGTGAAGGCGCGTAGCCGCGACGATTCAGGTACAGCAGCACCTGGCCGCCCGCATCGAGGTGCTTTTTGATCGTGAGCACCGTCGGCGTCGCGATGCCCTGCGTCTCCGCGTGCTTGCGCAGGTCGATGAGGTGCAGCTGCGGCGGACGCGCGCCGCCGGTGCGGTTGGGCAGCACGAGGCGCTGGCTCTTGCCCGCGTGCACGCGCTCGAGGCTTTCGAGCGAGGGGGTCGCCGAGCCGAGCACGACCGGGATGCCCAGCCGCTGCGCGCGCACGAGCGACAGGTCGCGCGCGGAATAGCGAAAACCCTCCTGCTGCTTGTAGGAGGCGTCGTGTTCCTCGTCGATGACGATCAGGCCGGGTCGCGCGAGTGGCGCGAAGATTGCCGAGCGCGTACCGATCACCACGGGCGCCGCACCACCGCGGGCCGCGCGCCACGCCCGCAGGCGCTCCACGTCGGTGAGCGAGGAGTGCAGGACCGCCAGCGGCGCCGCGAAGCGCTCGGCGAAGCGCGCGACGAGCTGCGGCGTGAGCGCGATCTCGGGCACCAGCACCAACGCCTGCTCGCCGCGCTCGACCACGGCTTCGATCGCCCGCAGGTAGACCTCGGTCTTGCCGCTGCCCGTGACGCCGTGGAGCAGGAACGACGCGTACGATCCGCGGGCGCCCGCAATGGCCTCCACCGCCGCGGCCTGCTCCGGCGTGAGCGGCGGTCCCGGGACGCGCGCCGGGGCACGGCCGGGAGCGTAGGGCAGCGACTCGAGATCCTGGCGCAGCCGGGTGACCCAGCCGCGCTTCTCGAGTTCGCGCAGGTGGTCGCGCCAGCGCGGCGAGAGCGTGGCGAAATCGGCGGCGCCCGCGCTGTCGCGCGCCGCGAGCCAGTCGATCATGTCGCGCAGGCGACTGGCGCGTGCCGCGATGGCCGGCAGCGACCCCGTGCGCGCGGCGGCGCTGAGCGTCCAGCGTTCCTCGGATTCCTGCGCGCCCTGGCCATTGCGCAGGGCGACCGGCAGGGCAGCCGCGATCACCTCGCCGAGCGGGTGACGGTAGTAGTCCGCGGACCAGCGCAGCAGCTCGAGCAGCCGTCCGTCGAGGACCGGCGACTCGTCGATGAGGGCGGTGGCGGCGCGGAGCTTGTCGGCCGGCAACTCCGAACGCTCGCGCACCTCGACCAGCACGCCGACGGCGCGCCGGCGCCCGAACGGGACCCAGAGCCGGGACCCGGGCAGCACGCTGCCGGCATCGATGCCGGCCGGCGGCAGGTAGTCGAAGACCCGGCGCAGAGGCGTGTCGACGGCGATGCCCAGCACACCGCTCATGGGGTCCGGGCCTTATGTGAAGTTGTCCACAGAGCCTGTGGATAACTCTGTGCACGGGCTGCGCGAATCGCGTCCAAGTGCCGGTTCCATCGGACAGTTTGCTGTTCTGGCGAGAATTTCGCCGTCGTGAAGAACACTCTTTTAAATCAATGACTTAGTCAAGGGAAGCCGAGCTCGGGCCCCGGCTGGTGCGCGGCGGGTCACCCGGTCCGGCGGTCGTGCGTTGCAACAGCCGGCGGGCAGTGCACATCTTCCTCACCTATGCGCGTCAACCGCTTGGGCGGCAACGCGTTTTGCTCTGACGAGGCCACCGATCCGCCACCCTCGGCCCCGAGAGTCTAACCGCATGGCACTGTCTGGTACGCTCGATTTCTCCCCCGTGCTCCAACTGGCGGATGCCGGGTCCCCGTCTCGAGAGGAGTCCGCCCTGCAGCAGTCACGCGCGCTCGACCGATTCCTCGCCGGCGTGGAACGGCGGGCCTTCCGGATCGCGCAGATGCAGTTGCGCAACGAGGACGATGCGCTGGACGTCGTCCAGGGCGCGATGCTGCGGCTCGCGCGCAGCTACGGCCAGCGGCCGGCGGAGGAATGGCAGCCGCTTTTCTACCGGATCCTCTACAACGGCATCCGGGACGCCCAGCGGCGACGCACGGTCCGCTCGCGCATCTTCGCGCTCTGGCCGGGCTCGCGCCGCGACGACGAGGAGGAGGCGGCTGATCCATACGAGCACGTCGCCGACGGTGCGCCCGAGCCGAGTGAGCGGCTGATGGCGGCCGAGGCGATGGAGAAACTGGAGCAGGCGCTCGGCCAGTTGCCGGCGCGCCAGCAGGAAGCGTTTACTCTGCGCTGCCTGGAAGGCCTCGACGTCGCGCAGACGGCGGCGGCGATGGGCTGTTCCGAGGGCAGCGTGAAGACGCATTATTTCCGCGCGCTGCAGACCCTGCGCACGCAGCTCGGGGAGGTGTGGTGATGACGAACCGAAACGAACTCGACACGCCCTTCGAAGGGCGGGCCCGCGAGGTATTCGATGCGAGCGTCGACGGGCTCGACGCGCGCACGCGTTCGCGCCTGAACCAGGCGCGCCAGAAAGCCACGGCCGAACTCGAGCGTTCGCGCCGCTCGCCCTGGCTCGTCTGGGCGCCGGCCGGTGCGATGGCCGCGGCCGCGCTGCTGGCGGTCGTGCTGTGGCGCGCGCCCGGCGGCCCGGTGGCGACGGTGCAGCAGGCACAGGTGACGCAGCCGGCGCCGAAGGCGGCGACCGACGACGCGGACGATGCGGCCGAGGTGCTCGCCGCCGGCGACGACCTCGACCTCGTCTCCGAGGATCTCGAGTTCTACGACTTCGTCGCGTACTCGACCGACGGCCACGGCAACGGCGTCGGCTGAGCGATGCGACCCCGACGCGTCGTGGGGGCGCTGGTCCTGGCGGTGGGCAGCGTGGCCGTGGCGTCGGCGGCCAATCCGCCCGCGCCACCGCCGGAGGACGACTTTCTCGCCTACCTGGGCAGCTGGGAGGGCGACGACGGCGACTGGCAGGTCGCCGAGGCGACGATGCCGCAGCCTCAGGCCCGGACGGCGGCCTCGGCCGTGAAGGAGCAACCCCGCCGCGCGCCGGCGGACGGCGCCGCGAAGACGGCGCAGGAGCGAAAGCCATGAAAGCGTGGATGACGGCGATGATCGCGACCGTCCTGATGCTCGGCCTGCCGGCCGCGCACGCGGGGCAGGGCGCCACGCACGCCAACCAGTGGGAGCAGCTGACGCCCGACCAGAAGGAGGCGTTGAAGCGGTATCGCGACCGCTGGAACCAGCTGTCCCCCGAGCACCAGGAACTGCTGAAGCGCGGCGCCGACCGCTGGCAGCAGATGTCGCCGCAGGAGCGTGACGACGCGCGCCAGCGGTTCCAGCAGTGGCAGCAGATGTCGCCGCGGCAGCGCGACGAGCTGCGCGAGCGCTATCGACAGTTCCAGAAGATGTCGCCCGAGGACCAGCAGCGCCTGCGCGAGAATTTCCGGCGCTTCCGCGACCTGCCGCCGGAGGAACGGCAGCAGCTGCGCGAGAAGTGGCGCGACATGTCGCCCGAGCAGCGCCAGCAGCTGCGCGACAAGTGGCGCGACGCCTCGCCCGAGGAGCGCCGGGAAATGCGCGAGAAACAGAAAAAAAAGAACGGCAGGAAGCGCGATTCGAGCGACGAGCACTGAGGCGCGCACGGCGGGTCACACGCCGGAAGTGGCAGCACTGCCAATTCGTGTGCCACGCATGGCAGTCGGCGCGGTCCGGATGGTCGCCGGTGCCGCGCGTCGCGGACGTCCAAGCTCCTGATTCTTGAATCATTATTCGACGTGCGGCGACATGGCACGTCGAATGCAGGCTGTGGTCTGCAGACCGGCCCGCCGTGTCTCGCGCATCGAATGCGGCCGGGTCGAGCCGCCGCCGTCACCCGAGGGAGGGCCGGCGGACACCACGGACTCCAGGAGCGGCCACATGAAATCGACGAAACGGCTCGCGCGACACCTCCCGGTGCTCGCCCTGATGGCGGTGACCGGAGCGTTCCTCGCGGGATGCTCTGGCGATGACGGCAAGGACGGAACCGACGGAACCGACGGAACCGACGGAACGCCGGGACAGTCCGGTCTCAACTGCTGGGACCTGAACGGCAACGGCGTGGCCGATCCGGCCACCGAGGACACGAACAAGGACGGCAAGGTCGACGTGTACGACTGTCGCACGACCTCCGGGGCGTACGACGTGGTCGGCCTGCACAAGGGTTACTTCACCGAGAACACCTACACGGGCACGGCGCAGTGCCTGAACTGCCATGGCAAGGTCGGCGACGACGTGATGAAGACCGCCCATTGGAAGTGGGAAGGCACGGTCTCGGGCATCGCCGGCTTCGAGGGCACGATCCACGGCAAGAAGGACCTCATCAACAACTTCTGCCAGGCGGTGCCGGGCAACGAAGGTCGCTGCTCGCAGTGCCACATCGGTTACGGGTGGCAGGACAAGAACTTCAACTTCGCCAATCCGAAGAACATCGACTGCCTCGCCTGCCACGATCAGACCGGCACCTACAAGAAGGTGGCCGCCCCGTCAGCGACGCAACCGGTCGCCGGAGCACCGGACATGACGGTCGAGGCGCTGCAGCTCGTCGCGCGCAGCGTCGGCATGAACGGCGGCGTGCCGCCGCGCTCGACCTGCGTGTTCTGCCACAGCCGCGCGGGCGGTGACGACAACGTCAAGCACGGCGACATCTCGACGCGCATGGCCCTGCTGCCGCCGAGCGACCCGAACGCGGATCCGGCCACGTACCTCGCGCGGACCGAAGATGTGCACATGGGCGTCGACCCGCTCGCCACCGGGATGCAGCCGAAGGGCGGCAACATGACCTGCGTGGCCTGTCACCAGGTCAAGAAGGACGCATCGGGCAACATGATCGACCACGGCATCGGCGGCTTCATGTATCACTCTGCCGACGAAGGCGTGATGAAGACCTGCGAGGACTGCCATTCGGCCAGTGTCCACGTTGGCACGACTGCGGAGAACCTCGTGCAGACGCACGACCGGCTCGCCTGCCAGGTCTGCCACATCCCGGCGATCGCCCGCAAAGTCTCGACGTACACCGACTGGCGCTGGTCGCTGGCGGGCTACGACACGCGTCCGGACGCGTGCGCAGCGGGCCCGGTGGGTACCGGCAACCGCTCGACTTACAACAAGCTGAAGGGCTGCTTCACCTGGGGCACGAACGTGCGTCCGGCGCTGCGCTACTACGACGGCAAGTGGAACCGCGTGATCACGGGCTTCAACGACAAGTACACGACGCTGCCGATGGATCTCGGCTCGCCGACCGCGACCTACAAGGACGCCGGCGCCAAGATCTATACGTTCAAGAAGATGACGGGCAACCAGCCGTTCGACAAGAACAACAAGACCGTGCTGGTGCCGCATCTCTGGGGAGCGGTCACCGGCACGAACGCGTACTGGACGAAGTTCGACTGGAACCTCGCGCTGCAGGACAACGCGAACTACCTGCCCGCCTACAACGCCGGCGCGCAGGTCTACACGGGCCAGTACGAGTTCCTCGACACCGTCATGCTGCTGAAGGTCGACCACGAGGTCGCGCCGAAGGAACAGGCGCTCGGCCGCAACAACGGCTGCGCGGATTGCCACTTCGAGGACCAGATCGAGTGGAATGCGCTCGGCTGGACCAAGGACCCGGCGGAGGGCGGTACGCAGACGCTGCCCTGAACCGGACTGCCAACCGGGACTGATCGACTCCGGCGCCCGCGTCTTTGACGCGGGCGCCTTTCTTACTGCCGGCGCCTGGGCTCTCCAGGTTGCGATCTGGGCCGCAATAAGTTATTGTTCTGTCGCAGTTTTCCACATTCCAGGCGGCCTCGACCGCCGGCGGGACCGGGGCCGGTTCGAGAGCCCCGCCACCCAGAACCCCAACGCTCGACGCCCTTTGCCTGTCGGCCGCCGGCCACAGCGGTAGCCATGCTGTCCACGACCAACCTCGCCATCCAGTTCGAAGCCAAGCCGCTGTTCGAGCACGTCAGCGTCAAGTTCGCCGACGGCAACCGCTACGGCCTGATCGGGGCCAACGGCTGCGGCAAGTCCACGCTGATGAAGATCCTCGGCGGCGAGCTCGAGCCGAGCGCGGGCGACGTGGTGCTGCAGGCCGGCCTGCGCATGGGCAAGCTCAACCAGAACCAGTTCGCGTACGAGGACGAGCGCGTGCTCGACGTCGTGATGCAGGGCCACGCCGAGATGTGGAAGGCCATGCAGGAGCGCGACCGCATCTACGCGAACCCGGAGGCCACGGACGCGGACTACATGCACGCCGCCGAGCTCGAGGCCAAGGTGGCCGAGTACGACGGCTACACGGCCGAGGCGCGTGCCGGCGAGATCCTCATCGACGCGGGCATCGACCTGCCGAAGCACCAGTTGCCGATGCGCGAGATCCCGCCGGGACTGAAGCTGCGCGTGCTGCTCGCGCAGGCGCTGTTCTCGCGGCCCGACGTGCTGCTGCTCGACGAGCCGACCAACAACCTCGACATCCATTCCATCGGCTGGCTCGAGCGCGTGCTGAACGCCTACGACGCCACCATGATCATCATCAGCCACGACCGGCACTTCCTGAACCAGGTCTGCACGCACATCGCGGACCTCGACTACCAGCAGCTCAAGATCTACCCGGGCAACTACGACGATTTCATGCTGGCGTCGATGCAGGCGCGCGCGCAGGTCGAGGCGGCCAACGCGAAGGCGAAGCAGCAGATCTCCGACCTGCAGGAGTTCGTGCGGCGCTTCTCGGCCAATGCCTCGAAGGCGCGCCAGGCCACCTCGCGCAAGCGGCAGATCGAGAAGATCAAGATCGAGGAGATCCGCCCGTCGACGCGCCAGAACCCGTACATCCGCTTCGAGCAGGCGAAGAAGCTGTACCGCTCGGCGGTCACTGTGGAGGACCTCTCGTTCCGTTACCCCGGCACGGATCGCGACATCTTCAAGGGCCTGAACTTCACGATCGAGGCCGAGCAGCGCGTCGCGATCATCGGACCGAACGGCATCGGCAAGACCACGCTGATGCGCTGCCTCGCGGGCGAGCTCACGCCGACCACCGGCCGCATCAGCTGGGTCGAGAACGCGCAGCCGGGCTACATGCCGCAGGACCCGCAGGCGGAGTTCGAGCAGAAGGTCGACCTGATGACGTGGATGTCCACGTGGAGCGGCAAGGCGGACGACGATCTCATCGTGCGCGCGACGCTCGGACGGCTGCTGTTCTCCGGCGACGAGACCAAGAAGTCGGTGAAGGTGCTGTCGGGCGGCGAGAAGGGCCGCATGCTCTACGGCAAGCTCATGCTCACGAAGCCCAACGTGATGCTCATGGACGAGCCCACCAACCACATGGACATGGAAACCATCGAGTCGCTGCAGATCGGGCTCGAGAAGTATCCGGGCACGCTGGTGTTCGTCTCGCACGACCGCGAGTTCGTCGCGGGCCTCGCGACGCGCATGATCGAGCTGCGCCCCGACGGCACGGTGACCGACTTCACCGGCACCTACGACGAGTACCTCGAGTCGCAGGGACTCGATTCCTGACGGCGTCGCGGGTCGCCTCCGACCCCCGGTTGGGTGTCGACCAAGTTGACAGGTCGGGCCGCGGCGCAGGCTTGCTGCGGCACAGCAATCCTTTCGTTCCAGACACTTAGGCCGCGTGGCCCACTCCTTGCATCGGCCGTTCAGCCGTTCAATACAACAAGGAGACCTGAGTGAAGGCTTACAAGGGAATCGTGGGTGCGGCGCTGCTCGGCGTGCTGTCGCTCGCAGGGACCACCGCCAACGCGGTGGTGATCAACTTCTCGACCTCCGGGACGACCGGTCATGGTCCGACGTTCTGCGGCGCGGGACCGGCCGAGACGCTGACGATCACGACGGGCGGCTACGACGTCCGCTTCAGTGGTGGCGTGGCGCTCGGGCCCAACATCAACTTCCTGCCGGCGACGGCCAGCATCGCCTACGGCACGGCGGATTTCGCCAACTCGTGTGCGGGCAATTCCGGCTACACCAACCCGTTGACCATCGAGTTCTTCCAGGCGGGCACGTCCAATGCGTTGAACGTGACCAACTTCTTCCTGGACCTGTTCAATGGCAACACGGCGCCGATCGACTACACGCTGCTCGACAACCTCGGCAACGGGGCGACGTTCAACATCGGCAGCAACACCAACGGCGGGCAGCAGACGTTTGGCTTCGCTTCGGCCGGTCACAGCTTCACGATCACGGGGGCCCTGAACCCGGACGCGTGCTGCGCGTGGGACTTCTTCATCAACAACATCGGCTTCAATGAAGCGCTGCCGCCCGGCAGCGACAACGGCAAGCCGGTGAACCCGGTTCCGGAGCCCGGCACCCTGGCGCTGCTCGGCGTCGGGCTGGTCGGCCTCGCGGGGCTGCGGCGTCGCAAGATCGTCTGATCGACACGCTCTCGAACGGCAAACGGGGCGGCCCAGGCCGCCCCGTCTTTTTTCAGCCGACAAAAGGACTCAGGCCTTGAG
>JBGAHO010000085.1:0-11336 GCA_044226195.1 Steroidobacteraceae bacterium | reverse complement strand
ATGCGATGCGCAGCACGCCGAGGATGCCGACCAGGGCAGCCACGACGAGCGCGAACTTGATGACGAGCAGGACCGCGAAGCGCAGGCCCTTGTCGGCGACGTAGTCCTCGACCACGACCTGCAGGCCGAGGCCGGCGTGATACGCGGCCACGGCCACGAACAGGATCGCGAGCACCGAGCTCACCGGCGAGCGCAGCCAGCCCTGTACCGATGCGAGGCTCGTGCCATCGAGCGACGCCAGCGAGACCAGGAACCACAGCCCGAGCAGGACCAGCGCCACGGCGGTGACACGCTGGCCGTACCAGTGGGACGAGCCGCCCTTGGCGGAACCGAGGCCGAGCACCCGGCCGAGCGGACTGCGCAGGCTCACGCCGCACCGCCGAGGTGGCTGCGCAGCACGACCCAGACCACGAGCGCCAGCACCACGGCGCCGATGGCGACCGACCAGCCGCTCTTGCGTGCGGTCGCCAGTTCGAAGCCGAGCCCGTAGTCGAAGCAGAGGTGCCGCACGCCGTTCAGCAGGTGATAGCAGAAGGCGAGCAGTCCGCCGAACAGCACGAGTTGCGTCAGCGGCGAGCCGAGGCAGCGCATCGCCCCGGCATAGGCGTCGGGACCGCCGGCGGCGGCCGCCAGCCAGTAGACGAGCAGCAGGAAGCAGGCACTGAGCAGCACGCCGGTGATCCGGTGCAGGATGGACAGCGTATTGGTGTACTGCCACCGGTAGTGCATGAAGGGGGAAAGCGGCCGCTCGGGCTGCGCCATGTCTCGATACCTCCAGGGTCCGGCCGCTAGAAGTCGATGCAACGCCCGGCCTTCTCCCAGTCGCCGAACCGCGTGGGTTCGGGGCCGTCGCGGCCGCCGATTTCCTTCGGCAGCTGCGGCGCGGGCGCCGAGGCCGTCTCGGGGACGACGGTCTGCGGGGGCGGGAGGTCGGGCGGCTTCTGGGGCGGGCTCGTCATACGTCGACCAACGAGTTTGCCAGATTGGCCGGACATTCACCACCTTGATCGGCAAGGGAATTCCGTCGCCGCGCGTGTCGGCGATCGCGCCAAAGCGGACCTGCGTCGCGCTCCCCGACGTGCGTCGGCCGTACAATCGGCGCCCACGCCATGATCGATGAAACGACCCAGACATTGCGCGCGGCGCTGCTGCCGCACCTGACGGTCCTGCGTTGCGGGGGGCCCGATGCGGCCACCTTCCTGCAGGGCCAGTTCTCGAACGACACGCGACTGCTCGCCGACGGTCGCACGCAACTCTCCGCGTGCAACACGTCGCACGGGCGCGTGATCGCCCTCGCCCGCCTGCGCCAGACCGAAGACGCCATCTACGCGCTGGTGCCGACGGAGCTCGGCCCGAAGCTGCTTGCCCACCTGCGCAAGTTCGTGCTGCGGGCCAAGGTCGACCTGCTGCACGCGCACGACCTGCAGGTCGGCGCGATCGTCATCGGCCACGCCGATCCGGCCGCGTCGCTCGCGAAGTTCGAGGAAGGCGCGATGACGCTGTCGCCGGTGCCGCTCGCGGGATCGACCGACGTGGTGACGTTCCAGTACGCACCGGGGCGCGAGGTCGTCGCGGCGCCGCCGGCCGCGTGGCGCGCGATCAGCGGCCTGTCGCTCAGCCGCCCCAATCCGCGTGCCGCCAACGACTGGAATCTCTCCGACATCCGCGCTGGGTTGCCGCAGGTCTTCGCACCGGCGGCCGAACAGTTCGTGCCGCAGATGCTGAACCTCGACCTGATCGACGGCATCAGCTTCACCAAGGGCTGCTACAGCGGGCAGGAGATCGTGGCGCGCACCCAGCACCTCGGGCGCATCAAGCGCCGCACCTTCCGCTACCGCGTCGTGACCGGCCCGGCGCCGGCGCCGATGACCGGGCTCTACCTCGCGGGAACCAAGGTGGCCGAGGTGGTGATGAGCGCCGAGGTGGGCACCGCGGTCGAACTGCTCGCGGTCACCAACCTCGATGCCCGCGGCCGCGAACTCGACCTCGGCGAGGACCGCACGGCCATCCCGCTCGACCTGCCCTACGCCCTGCCCGCCTGACCCGCGACGCGCGCGGGCCGGGTCACTCCGGCTTCATGTGCGGGAACAGCAGCACGTCGCGGATCGACGGCGAGTTCGTGAACAGCATGACCATGCGATCGATGCCGATGCCGAGGCCAGCCGTGGGCGGCAGGCCGTATTCCAGCGCGCGCACGTAGTCGGCGTCGTAGAACATCGCTTCGTCGTCGCCGCCGCTCTTGCGCGCGGCCTGCTCGCGGAAGCGCGAGGCCTGGTCGTCGGCATCGTTCAGTTCCGAGAAGCCGTTCGCGAGTTCGCGCCCGCCGACGAAGAACTCGAAGCGGTCGGTGATGAACGGATCCGCGTCGTTGCGCCTTGACAGCGGCGAGACCTCGGTCGGGTACGCGTAGACGAACGTGGGCTGCGCCAGCAGGTGCTCCGCGGTCTTCTCGAAGATCTCGATCTGCAGCTTGCCCGCGCCGTCCGTCGGCTTGATCCCGCCGATGCCGAGCTGCTGCGCGACGCCACGCAGGTAGTCGAGGTCGCGGATGCGCGCGCGGTCGAAGCCCGGGTTGTGCCCGACGACCAGTTCCTCGACCGTGACGCGTCGGAACGGCGCGCCGAAGTCGAAAGTCTCGCCCTGGTACGCCACCTGGCGCGACTCGCCGAGCATGTCCGCGACGCCGCGGAACATGCGCTCGATCAGGTCCATCAGGTCGTGGTAGTCCGCGTACGCCCAGTACAGCTCGAGCATCGTGAACTCGGGGTTGTGCCGGGTCGACAGGCCTTCGTTGCGGAAGTTGCGGTTGATCTCGTACACGCGCTCGAAGCCGCCGACCACCAGCCGCTTCAGGTACAGCTCCGGCGCGATGCGCAGGTACATGTCGACGTCGAGCGCGTTGTGGTGCGTGACGAACGGCTTGGCCACCGCGCCGCCCGGGATCACCTGCAGCATCGGGGTCTCGACCTCCATGAAGTCGAGCGCGTCGAGGAACGAGCGCAGGTACTGGACGATCCGCGTGCGCGCCTTGAACACCTCGCGGCTGCCCTCGTTGATGATCAGGTCGACGTAGCGCTGGCGATAGCGCTGCTCGACGTCGGCGAGGCCGTGCCACTTGTCGGGCAGCGGTCGCAGCGACTTCACCAGCAGGCGCAGTGCGTCGACGCGCACCGAGAGCTCCCCGGTGCGGGTGCGCATCAGCGTGCCCTCGGCGCCGATCACGTCGCCGACGTCCCAGCCCTTGAACTGCTCGTAGGTGTCGCCGAGCGCCGCCTGCTGCAGGAACAGCTGGAGTCGCCCGCTGCGGTCCTGGAGGTGCGCGAAGCTGGTCTTGCCCTGCACGCGCTTCGACATCAGGCGGCCCGCGACCCGCACGCGGGTCGGATGCGCCTCGAACCAGTCCGCGGCGTGGGTGCCGTAGGCGAGCTGCAGTTCCTCCGCGGTGGCGTCCCGGCGGAAGTCGTTCGGGAACGCGATCCCGCCCTCGCGCAGGCGCTCGAGCTTCGCGCGCCGCTCCGCGATCAGGTGGTTGGTTTCGTCGCCCGCGACCGGTTCGCCCGGCCCGCTCTGCTCGTCGCTCATTTAGAGTCCCTGCTTGAGGCTCGCCTCGAGGAAATCGTTCAGGTCGCCGTCGAGCACCGCGGTGGTGTTGCCGATCTCGACGTTGGTGCGCAGGTCCTTGATCCGCGACTGGTCGAGCACGTAGGACCGGATCTGGTGGCCCCAGCTCACGTCCGACTTCGCATCCTCGAGCACCTTCGCGGCCGCGTTGCGCTTGTTCACCTCGAGCTCGTACAGCTTGGCTTTCAGCATCTTCATCGCCGTCGAGCGGTTCTTGTGCTGGCTGCGCTCGCTCTGGCACGCGACCACGATGCCGGACGGGAGGTGGCGGATGCGCACCGCCGACTCCGTCTTGTTGACGTGCTGCCCGCCGGCGCCGCTCGAGCGATACACGTCCATCTCGAGGTCGGCCGGGTTGATCTCGATGTTGATGTCGTCGTCGATCTCGGGCGAGATGAACACCGAGGCGAAGGACGTGTGGCGGCGCGCGTTCGAGTCGAACGGGCTCTTGCGCACCAGCCGGTGCACGCCGGTCTCGGTGCGCAGCCAGCCGTAGGCGTATTCGCCCTCGAAGCGGATCGACGTGCTCTTCATGCCCGCGACTTCGCCCGGGTTGCTGTCGATGACCTCGGTCTTGAAGCCGTTCTTGTCGGCCCAGCGCAGGTACATGCGCATCAGCATCTGCGCCCAGTCCTGGGCCTCGGTGCCGCCGGCCCCGGCCTGGATGTCCATGAAGCAGTTGTGGGCGTCCATTTCACCCGGGAACATGCGCTTGAACTCGAGCCGCGCGATGTCCTTCTCGATGCGCTGCGCGTCCTGCTGCACGGAAGCGGCGGTGCCGGCGTCGCCCTCGGCCTCGGCCAGTTCGAGCAGTTCACTCGCTTCCTGGATGCCCGCCGACAGGCGGTCGAGCGTGCCGACGACGCCCTCGAGCGAAGTGCGCTCGCGGCCGAGTTCCTGGGCGCGCTCGGGCTTGCTCCAGACCGTCGGGTCCTCGAGTTCGCGCAGGACCTCCGTCAGGCGTTCCTTGCGACCTTCGTAGTCAAAGGTACCCCCTCAGCGCCGTGGTGCGCTGGGCGAGGTCTTCGAGGGAACGACGGATCGGGTTGATTTCCATGGGTGCAACGGGTCGGGCCGGACGGAACTTGGGATTTTAGCATGGGGTTCGGCATCGCCCGGGACTCACTGCCGGTCGGCCGCGCTCGGGGCGAGCCACTCGGCCACGAGCTGCAGCCGGGTGGTCCGCCCGTAGTCGTCGATGCCGGGCCGGTAGACCAGCTCGATCGCATCCCCACCGCGGATCGGCGGGGCGGCCGGGTCGTCCAGGTAACGGAACGCGATCGCTTCGACCGCTTCGCCGGAACTCGCCCGGACCCGCAGCCTCAGGTGCCGCTCGCCCACGACGCGCGCCTCGAGCACGCCGAACCGGCCGTCGAAGCTCGGCTCCGCGAACGCCGAGCCCCACGGCCCGGCTTCCCGGAGGGCCTGGGCCGTGGCGAGGTCGAACTCGCCAGGCCGCAGTTCACCGTCGGTGTGCAGGTGGCCCGCGAGGGTGTCGTCGTCCACCCAGCGCGCCACTTCCGTGCCGAACGCGTGCTCGAAGCGCGGCAGGTCGTCGGCGCGCAAGGTCATGCCCGCCGCCATGGCATGGCCGCCGAACTTCTCCAGGAGGCCCGGGTGGTGGGCCGCGATCGCATCGAGCACGTCGCGGACGTGGACACCCGGCACCGAGCGTGCCGAACCCTTGATCCAGCCCGGCTGCTCCGCGGGCGCGAAGGCGATGACCGGACGATGCAGGCGCTCCTTGATGCGCGACGCCACGAGCCCGATCACGCCCTGGTGCCACGCGTCGTCGTACACGCACAGCCCGGCGGGGATCTCGCCGTCGAGGCCCGCGATCTTCACGTCGAGCTGCGCGAGCGCCTCGAGTTGCATGCGCGATTCGAGCTCGCGACGGTCCGAGTTGAGCTGCGCGAGCCGCGCGGCCAGCGCGCGTGCCTCGCCCGGATCATCCGTGAGCAGGCAGTGGATGCCCTCCGTCATGTCCTCGAGCCGCCCCGCCGCATTGAGACGCGGCCCGGCCTGGAACGCGAGATCCTGCGCAATCACGGTCGCCAGCGCCCGGCCCGCCGACTCCAGCAGGGCACGCAGCCCGGCCGCGCAACGACCCGCTCGGATGCGCCGCAGTCCCTGCGTCACGAGAATGCGGTTGTTGAAATCGAGCGGCACCACGTCCGCCACCGTGCCGAGTGCGACGAGGTCGAGCAGGTCCGCCGGATTCGCGCCACGTGCGGCATCGAGCAGGCCGCGCTCCTGCATGCGCCGCGTCAGCGCGGCCATGACGTAGAACGCCACGCCGACACCCGCCAGCGCCTTGGAGCCGAACGCCTCGCCCGGCGCGTTGGGATTGACGATGGCCGCGGCGTCGGGCAACTCGCGCCCGGGCAGGTGGTGGTCGGTGACCAGGACGTCGATGCCGTGCGCCTTCGCCTCGGCGACGCCGTCGAGCGACGAGATGCCGTTGTCGACCGTGACGATCAGGCTCGGCGCACGCGACGCCGCGACACGGACGATCTCGGGCGTGAGTCCGTAGCCGAAGCGGAAGCGGTCCGGCACGAGGAAATCGATTTCCGCGAAGCCGAGGCGCCGCAATTGCCGCACCATCAGGGCCGTGCTCGTCGCGCCGTCCGCGTCGAAGTCACCCACGATCAGGATGCGTCCGCCGTGGCCGTGGCGCTGCAGCAGCAGGTCGGCCGCGTGTTCGACGTGACCCAGCGATCCGACGGGCAGCAGGTGCTCGAGCCCAAGGTCCAGTTCCTGCGCACCGGCCAGCGGTCGCGCCGCATAGACCCGACGCAGCACCGGATGCAGCGTCGACGGCAACGCGGCGAGCAGATCGGCCCGGGGAGTCCGCCGGATGATGCGGCGGGCGCTCATGCGTCGAGCCTCGTCGGACGCGCGCGCCAGAACCGCCAGCGCGACCACGCATCGAGTTCGATCACCCGCTCACCGGTGTACAGCATGACGTTCCCTCGCGGTCCGGTACGGGCGTGATCACGGACGGCCTGCAGCAGCTGAGCGTCGGCCACCGCGAGCGCTTCGGCAAAGCCGCCCGCCGGGGGTCGGCCCACTGCCAGCAGCTGGCCCGGTGCGACCGGGTCGCCCACCGGTGCTGGCCACTCGAACGACACCGCGGACTCGCCATGCAGATGCCACAACCCGGCGAGCCACGGGTCGTCGGTGACCAGCCGGGGCAGCGCGGTCGACGGTGCCCGCCCATTCGTGCCGAATCCCCACAGCCACACCGCATTGGCGGCGTGCCGGCCTTGCGCGGCCCGTCGGACGTTGACGGGATGTTCGTGCAGCAGCATCTGGCATTCGTTCATGAGTCGGCGCACATCCCGTCCGTCCGGTCCCTCGGGCAGGCAGTCGCGCAGGTTGCGTCCCACGACGGCGGCCGGATCGTGGCTCGTGCATTCGAGGCGACGCGGGCAGCGCAGCAGCCAGAGTCCCGCGACGGCCGGCAGCAGCGCGTGACCCTCCGTCCGCAACTGCGCGTCGAGCGTGCTGCGCAGCGACTCCGCGTCGTCGGCCTCGAGATCGGGCAGGCGCGGCGCAGCGAGTCGCAAGTGGTCGATCGCGGTGGCCAGATGCACCGGCTGCGCCACGGCCCACGCGGCATCGGGTTGGTCATCGACGGCCGCCAGCGCACCCAGGCACGGCCCCGCCGCGAGGCGCGTGAGCACTTCGGAGCCAAGGGGAGTCGGCGCCAGCAACCACGCACGCCAGTCCGACGGTGCCGACGTCACGCGGGCCGCGCGCGATTCGAGCCAGTCGGTCGCTGCGAGTGCGGGCAGGCCTTGCGTCTCGCGGGCCTCGGCCACGGACGCGTCCCACCAGGGCAGCGCAACGCGCAGCGACGACGGAGTCCCTCGAACGCTCAAAGTGTCTCTCCACAGGCGGTGGCGACCGATGACCCGGCCGTGACCATCCGGTATGGTAACCGCATGAAGCTCAATCTCGACCCTGCCACGCGCGTCCACGTCATCCGCGCCTACGCACCGGGCGAATTGCGGGTCGGCGAAACGGTGCACCGCGCGAGCCTGATCGTCACCGCCGAGGACGTGGTGACCGGCTGGCGACCCGCGACCGTCGCCGACCTGCGGGCCGAGGACGTCGAAGCGATCCTCGCCCTGCGTCCGTCCGTCGTGCTGCTCGGGACCGGCGCACGCCAGGTCTTTCCCGACCGCAGTGCGCTGGCGCCGCTCCATGCGGCGCGCGTCGGCTTCGAAGTCATGGACACGCGGGCCGCATGCCGCACGTTCAACGTGCTCGTGGCCGAAGGCCGCGAGGTCGCCGCCGCGCTGATCCTCTAGATCAGGCCGCGCAGCAGCGGCACGAAGGTCACCGGACCGAGGATCTCGCGCTCGAGCCGGTCGCCGCGCCGGGTGACGCGCAGCAACTGCTGCTCGCGATCGGGGCCGACCGGGATGATCAGCCGCCCGCCGTCACCGAGCTGTTCGAGCAGCGTCGTCGGCACGGTGTACGCGGCAGCCGCGCAGACGATGCCGTCGAACGGCGCATACGCGGCCCAGCCCTCGAAGCCGTCGCCGTGCTTCATGTGCACGTTCGAGATCTTCAGCTCGCGCAGCACGCGGCGGGCGCGGGTCTGCAGCGCCGCGATGCGCTCGATGCTGTAGAGCGAGACCACGAGCGGGGCGAGCACGGCCGTCTGGTATCCGCAGCCGGTGCCGATCTCGAGGACCTTGCGCACCGGGCCGGCTTCGAGCAGCGCCTCGGTCATCCGCGCCACGATGAACGGCTGCGAAATCGTCTGGCCGTGGCCGATCGGCAGCGCGGTGTCCTCGTAGGCGCGGCTCGCGAGCGCCTCGTCCATGAACAGGTGGCGCGGTACGGCCCGGATCCGCTCGAGCACCGGCTCGTTGGCGATGCCCTGCTCGCGCAGCCGGGTGATCAGCCGGTCGCGCGTGCGCGCCGACGTCATGCCGATGCCGGTGACCTTGCGGCGATCGCCCGTCATGCGCCACCGTGACCGCGCAGCCAGCCGGCGACGTCGTCGACGGCGGCGTGGCGCGTGAGATCGACCTGCAGCGGCGTCACCGACACGTAGCCGGCGGCGACCGCATGGAAGTCGGTGCCCTCGGCGGTGTCCGCACCCTCGCCCGCCGGCCCGACCCAGTAGACGTCGCGCCCGCGCGGATCCCGGGCGTGGATCACGGGCTCGGAGCGGTGCCGGTGCCCGAGGCGCGTCGCCTGGATGCCGCGCAGCTGCTCGTACGGCAGGTCCGGCACGTTGACGTTGAGGATCATGGAGCTGTGCAGCGGCGAGCGCTGGATGCGCATCACCAGTTCACTGGCGACGCGCGCGGCCGTCGCGAAGTGCCGGCCGTCGCGCGCGACCAGCGAGATGGCGATGGTCGGCAGGCCGAGGAAGCGTCCCTCGATGGCGGCCGCGACCGTGCCCGAATAGAGCACGTCGTCGCCGAGGTTCGCGCCGTCGTTGACGCCGGAGACCACCATGTCGTGCTCGAAGTCGAACAGGCCCGAGATCGCGAGGTGCACGCAGTCGGTCGGCGTGCCGTTCACGTAGTACATCCGCTCGCCGTAGCCGCTGACGCGCAGCGGCACGTCGAGCGTGAGGGAATTGCTGGCACCGCTGCGGTTGCGGTCCGGCGCCACGACGGTCACCTGCGCAAGGGGACGCAACGCGCTCGCGAGGCACTCGAGGCCCTCGGCGCGATATCCGTCGTCGTTGCTGACCAGTATTCTCAATGTCGACCGTGGCGCATGACGGACCCTGGAACCGCTGGCGGGCCGCAAGCGCGGCGCAACTATACTGGAATCCCCGCATCGGCCGATAGCGAAGCAGTCCCCGGAATGAGCTCCTCGAACGACGACGCCCGGGCTTTTCGCCGCGCCATGACCGGCGTCCGACCGCGTGCGCCCGCGCCGCTGCCGCCGAGTCCACCGCGCCCGCGCGCCGTCGCGCGCTTCAGCCGCGGCGATTCCCGGGCGACGCTGCACGAACACGCGCCCGGCAGCATCGACGGGGCACACGTCGACGAGCACGGCGGCGTGCAGTTCCGCCGCCCGGGCCTGCGCGATTCGCTGGTGCGCGACCTGCGGCGTGGCCGCATCGCCGTCGAGGGCGAGATCGACCTGCACGGGCTGGCACGGCACGCGGCCCACGCGCAGTTGCGCGAATTCCTGGGCCTCGCGGTCGCGCGCCGGCTGCGCTGCATCCGCGTGATCCACGGCAAGGGACTGCGCTCGGGTGCCGGCGGCCCGGTGCTCAAGCTGGCGGTCAGCGACTGGCTGGCCCATCTCGAGGACGTGCAGGCCTTCACTTCGGCCCGCCCGGTGGACGGTGGCACGGGCGCGCTGTACGTGCTGCTGCGCGTGCGGGACGACGATCCGGCACGCACCCGGCGCTGATCAGTCCTCGCCGCCCTCGCCGGCATCCCACGCGTCGGCCAGCAGTTCGTGCAGCACGGCGGTCGCGAAGGCACCCCGGCCGAGCGTGAAATCGAGCCGCAGGGCATCGTCCTCGAACGACCACGCGCACTCGCGCACCGGCAGCCGGAGACTGCGGCGTTCGTGGTCGAGGCCCGCCGAGCGACAGAGGTCGACCAGCGCCGGCTCGTCGACGAGGGCCCGCCCCTCCACCGCCAGCGCCTCGCCCGTCGCCGGACTCGCTCCGCGGCCCGGCAACGGTCCGCTCGGGTGCACATCGAGCGTCGCGGCACGCTCGAGCAGCGCCGCGTCCACGGCGGGTGCCGCGAAGAAGCTGCGCTTGCCGTCGAGAATCACCGCCTCGCCCGCGATCGGCCGCTGCCAGTCGTCGCGCCGGACGCGCGCGGCCAGGACTTCGTTGAACAGGTGGCTGCGCGCCGCGGAGAGCGCGAACGTGCGCTGCATGCGATCGCGCGGGGCCGTGCCGCCCATGCTCCATTCCCGTGCGCGTCGCAGGTTGGACCCCTCGCGCCCGAAGCGCTGCGGCCCGAAGTAGTTTGGCACGCCCTCGCGCGCGATGCGCTGCAGGCAGGCGTCGATCGACTCGCGCTCGCCCCGCCAGTCCCGGATGCGCAGCACGAAGCGATTGCCGCGGTGGGAACCCGGACGGAGCTTGCGTGCGTGACGCTCGACCGCCACCACCCGATACCCCTCGCCCGCGATCTCGCGCAGCGGCTCGAGCGGCCGATCGACTGGCCAGGGCAGGCTGTACGCCTGCACGGTGACCGCGTGCCGGTCCTTGTGGCCGGAGAAGCCGACGTCGCGAACCGGGACCCCCGAGATGCGGGCCAGCTGGCTCGCGACCCAGCCGGTGTTCGCATCGCGCTTCTCGACCTTGAGCAGCGCGTGGCTGCCCGCGCCGTCGGCCGCGAAGCCGAGGATCTCCTCGACGCGAAAATCCTCGGCCGTGGCTCGCAACCGGCCCGTCGCCGGCGGCGGCCCGAAAGCCGTCGGCCGCCTCTCGTCGGCGGAGTCCATCAGTGCCCGTGCCCGCTTTCGCTCGCGTGCGCGAGCAGCACGATCGCCTGGCACGCCAGGCCTTCACGCCGGCCGAGCGCGCCGATCCCCTCGTGCGTGGTCGCCTTGACGTTGACGCGCTCGGCGCGCATGCCGAGGTCGGCCGCGATGTTCGCGACCATCTGCGGGCGATGACTGCCGAGCCGCGGCGTCTCGGCGATGACCGTCAGGTCGGCATTGACGACGCGCCACGCGTGCTCGCGCAGGAGTTCGGCGCAGTGCCG
>JBGAHO010000007.1:0-107068 GCA_044226195.1 Steroidobacteraceae bacterium | reverse complement strand
CGGCGGCGGCGAATTGGGTGGCCGTGCACGCCGTCGGCAAGACGCAGGCGACGGCCGGGGGATCGAGGGCCTGTGCGTCGTCCAGCGCGTAGGACGCGGCGGCCCCGGGGTTCGCGCGGATGCGCTCGGCGAGGTCGTCGAGCAGGCGGACCGCCGCACCGTGGTCGCGCGCGACGCGGCCGGTCTGCAGGCCGCCGAGGGTCAGCAGCGCGAGGCCGAGCAGCCCGGTGCAGGCGATCGCGAGGGCGACCAGCACCTCGACCAGCGTGAAGCCCCGGCTCGGCCGGGCGGGCGTTGCCACCCCGGATTCTGTCAACTGCACGGCAGCGGCCCACCCGTGGACGAGCGTTCCGCGACGCGCGGCCGCCCGGTCTGGCTGATGACCACGGCCCGGGCGGCCCGGCTGCCGCGCGGGTCGCAGAACGTGACGGTCGCGGTGACGCCGCTCTGGCCGAACGCTCGGAACGACAGGGTGCCGCGGTTGGCGTCGATGCGCCCGTCCGGCCAGGCCGGGTAGCTGCGCAACAGGTCCTCGCCGGCGTCGCGGTCGGCCGGTGTGTCGCGGTCGAGGTTCACGAAGACGATCCAGCCGTCGTGCCAGGGTGCGCCGGACGCGCAGCGCCGGCCGTCGCGGCTGGGGCAGAGGCTGACCACCCCGTTGCGCTTGAGCGCCTCCGAGCGGGCGAGGTGTACGGCCTGCACGAAGCCGTTGACCTCGCCGGTGCGGGACGCGTTGAGCCCGAACTCGCGCAACGACGGGACGGCCCAGGCCGCGAGTGCGGCCGCGAGCGCGAGCAGGCACAGCAGTTCGGGCAGGGTATGGCCGCGGGACGGGGGACCTTCCATGGTCGCGCCTCCAGACGGTCCGGGAGGACCGGCGCGCAGCTTAGGTGCCGCGGCGTGGGCGTGTCAGCCGCAGTTTTTCACGTATTTCCCCGGATTCGTGGGACCCAGGGGACCCCCACGTATAATGCCGCCCCATGACATTCGATATCCGTTCCGAGACTCCGGGCACGGCTTACGTGCGGCATCTGCTCGAGCAGAGCGGCATCCGGCCGACGGCACAACGACTGAAGGTGGCGGAGGTGCTGCTGTCCTCGCCGCGTCACCTCACCGCCGAGCAGTTGCTCTCGACCCTGCGGCAGGCGCCGAGCCGGGTCTCGAAGGCGACGGTCTACAACACGCTCAAGCTGTTCGTCGACCACGGCCTCGCGCGCCAGATCCACACGGATCCGGACCGTTGCGTGTACGACTCGAAGATGGACCGGCACCACCACTTCCAGCGCCTCGACACGGGCGAGATGATCGACATCCGTCCCGACGAGCTCGAGTTCGCGCGCATGCCGCCCCTGCCGCCCGGCACCGAGATCGAAGGCGTGGACGTGGTCATCCGCGTCCGCAAGGCCGAGTAGCTTCCTTCGGCTGGGGTGAATCCGTATACTGCGCGCCCCTCGCCGGAGTAGCTCAGCTGGTAGAGCAGCGCATTCGTAATGCGCGGGTCGGGGGTTCGAGTCCCTCCTCCGGCACCATCCCCCCACCCGATCGACGGGGTCCAGTAAGATCACGCGCGGCCCAGTGAGGGGCCCCGGCTGGGAGCACCGTGTTCCGACTGTTGTCCCTGCTGCCGTACCCCGCGCTTCGGGCTCTGGGCAGTTTCGCGGCCTTCTGGGTGCGCGTGCTGCGCTGGCGGCGACCCCTCGTCGCGGAACACCTCGACCGCTGCCTCGCCGACCGCACGCCGGCGGATCGTGCCGCGGTCGCCGACGGCTTCTATCGCTACCTCGGCGAGCTGCTGGGCGAAGCCCTGTACGCGCAGAAGATCCCTGCCGCCGAACTCGACGAGCGCGTGCGCCTCGAGAACCCCGAGGCGATCGTCGCGTCGCTCGCGGCGGGCAAGCGCGTCATGATCCTCGCGTCGCACCACTGCAACTGGGAGTGGCTGCTGCTCAAGTGCTCCACCGCGTTCGGTCACCCCATGACGGCCGCCTACAAGCCCGTCACCATGCATGCGGGCGACCGCGCCCTGAAACGCATGCGCAGCCGTTTCGGCGCGACGCTGGTGCCGGCCAAGCAGATCGTGCAGCACCTGCTCGAGCAGCGCGGCAACGTGCGCCTGCTCGCGCTCAATGCGGACCAGTCGCCGGCGAAGACCAACGAGCAGCAGGCCTGGATCAAGTTCTTCGGCCAGGACACCTCGTTCTACAAGGGGCCGGGCTGGATCGCGGCCAAGCTCGGGTACGGCGTGTGGTTCGCCGCCATGCGGCGCGAGTCCTCGGGCCGCTACGCCGTGCGATTCGTGCCGTTGAGCGCCTGCGGCCAGCGCCTCGACCCCGACGCCCTGCTGCAGGCCTACGTCGCGGCGCTCGAAGCGCACGTGCACGAGCATCCCGTCGAGTACTTCTGGGCGTACAAGCGCTGGAAGCGCGAGAAGCGGCTCTATGACGCCTGAGGCCGCGCCGACCCGCGATCCGCTGCGCCTGCGCCTGTACTACGCGTTCTTCGCGGCCGTGGCCTGGCTGGTGGTGCGCGTGTTCGGCTTCCGTCGCGCGGTGGCGCGCGGGAACCTGCAGCGCTCCTTCCCCGGGCGACCCGTGGACGAGTTGCGGGCCCTCGAGCGCGAGTACGTACGGCGCCAGGCGGAGGTGTTCGCCGAGATCCTCTACGCGCAGCGCCTGACGGCCGACGCACTGCGCGAGCGCGTCACGCTCGTCAATCCCGAGGTGCTCGCGCAGGCGCAGCCGCCGCGCCCGCTCGTGCTGGCTGGCGCGCACCACTGCAACTGGGAGTGGATGCTGCTGCGCGTCTCGCTCGACCTCGGCCCGCGCCTGCTCGGCCTCTACAAGCCGATCCGCAATCCGCGGGTCGACCAGTGGTTCATGCGCCTGCGCTCACGCTTCGGGGCGCGCCTGATCCCGGCGAAGTCCGTGCTGCAGGAGCTGGCGCGATTCCGCGAGGCCGGCGCCATCGGCCTGGTCGCCGACCAGGTGCCGAAGACCAGCCCGGAGAAGCACTGGCTCGAGTTCCTGCACCAGGACACGGCGTTCTACATGGGCCCCGAGCTGATGGCGCGCGCGCTGCGCTCGCAGGTCGTGTGCGTGAAGATGCATCGCCTCGCGCGCGGGCGCTACGCGCTCGAGTTCACTGCGCTCAACGCGCCGGGCGAGAAGCTCCCGAACGGCACGCTCACCGAGCGCTACGCGCGCCACCTCGAGGCGTGGGTGCGCGAGGACCCCGCGGGCTGGTGGTGGGGTCACAAGCGCTGGAAGCTCAGGCGCAGCGTCTACTGACCGTCAGCCCGCGAGCTTCGTCTCGAGGTGCTTCGCCAGTTGCGAGATGGTCGGGAAGTCGAACAGCTCGGTCAGGTCGACCGCCCCGGGGTAGAGCTCGTCGATCTTCTCGTGGATCTGGATCAGCGTCAGCGAGCTGGCGCCCACGTCGAACAGGTTCTCGTCGACGTCGATGTGCTTGCCCGGCATCGCGTCGTCCACGATGGCCTTCAGCTGCTGCTCGATGCGACCCGCGGCCGCGCGGCCCTGGCCGTGCAGCGCGTTCCAGGCGGCGTCGAACTCCGCGAGCTCGGCGGCGAACTCGCCGTTCTCGAGCGATTCGGCGAGCGCGTTGCGTTGCAGCTTGCCGCTGGTCGTCTTCGGGATGCGCTTGACCGGCACGACCCGCGCCACCTCGACGCCCGCATGCTCGTTCACGAGATGCATCGCCCGCGTCGCGAGCGGGATGAAGTCCGCCATGCTGCCCCGGTGCAGCGCGAACAGCACCAGCTCGTCGGCGGGCGAGCCGGGCATGCGCGCCCCGGCCGCGACGACCTTGCCGAGCTCGAGGCCGGGCTCGCCCTGCAGCAGTGCCTCGAGGTCGTGCGGGTAGTAGTTCTGGCCGTTGACGAAGATGATCTCTTTCGCGCGGCCGGTCACGTGCAACTCGCCGTCGTGCCACAGCGCGAGATCGCCCGTGCGCAACCAGCCGTCGCCCGTGAGGGCCGCGGCGTTCGCCTCGGGGTTCTCGAAATAGCCGCGCGTGACGTTGTCACCCGCGATCAGCAGGTGGCCGACCGTGTCCGGCGCGACCTCGGCCCCCGCGTCGTCCACGAGCTTCACCCTGGCGTACGGAATCGCCTGGCCTTCCGACATGATCTTCAGGGCGGTCGGCTCGCTCGCCGCGACGAAGCGCGCCTGCGAGCCGATGCCGAGCGAGCGCCGGTCGACGGTGATGTACTGGTAGCGGCGGCCGAGCGGCGGGAAGCTGATCGCGAGCGAGGCCTCGGCGAGTCCGTACACGGGGAACATCGTCTCGCGCTTCAGGCCGTAGGCCGCCATGCGCTCGAGGAACTCCTCGGCCAGCTCGACCGAGATCGGCTCGGCCCCATTGAAGAGCAGGCGGACCGAGTCGAGCCGCACGTCGTCCAGCGTCTTGTCGCCGAGGGCGCGCAGGCAGTGGCGATAACCGAAGTTCGGCGAGCAGGTGACGGTCACGCGCTTCTCCGAACACCACTTGAGCCACATCAGCGCCCGGCGCACGAACAGGTCGGTGGGCATCAGGTGCTGCTGCACGCCGGCGTACAGCATGAACAGGTGGAAGCCGATGAGGCCCATGTCGTGGGTGAGCGGCATCCAGCTGAGCGACACGTCGTCCGGCGAGAACCCCGCGCCCTGGCGCGAGCCCTCGGCGTTGGCGAGGATGTTGCCGTGAGTGAGCACCACGCCTTTCGGCTCGCTGGTCGAGCCCGAGGAGAACTGGATGAACGCGACGTCGTCGGCCGTAAGCCGCGCGGGCGTGCCTTCCTTCGAGATGTCCTCGAGCTGGTCGATCAGGAACGTGCGCGGCTTGAGCGCGGTCCAGGCCTCCGGTTCGCCGAGGGTCGCGGCGAACGTCGCCAGCCGCTCGCGCAGCTTCTTGTCGGTATAGAGGAACGGCGTGCCGAGCCGCTTCGCGATGCGCAGCAGCTTGTGCTTGTGCTCGTCGCTGATGCCGACGGCCACCGGCACCGGCACGATGCCGCCGTACAGGCAGGCCCAGTACGCGTCGATGAACTGCTCGTTGCTCGCGACGTGCAAGATGAGCTTGTCGCCCGGCCGGGCGCCGATGCGCTGCAGGTGGTGCAGGATGCCGAGCGCGCGCCGCCGCAGTTCGGACAGCTTGAGTGTCTTCTCGGCGCCTTCGCCCTCGAGATAGACGATCGCACCGGGGCCCCTGGCGCGGTCGTCCAGCAGGTCTGGCAGCGTCTGGTACTGGATCATCGTTTCTCGACTCGCATGTAGAGGTCCTGTGCGGTCCGCAGGTTGATGCGGGCCTCCATGGCCACGGGGCCCGACTGGACCTCGCGCAGCCGGAACCGGCGCGCGGCGCCGTTCATGTGCAGCATCATCTCGAAGAGCGAGAAGTTCTCGCCGATGCAGTGGCGCGGCCCGACCGCGAACGGGATGTAGGCGAACTTGTGCCGCCCCTCGACTCGCTCGGGGTCGAAGTGGCCGGGATCGAACGCCTCCGGCCGCTCCCAGTACCGCGGGTGGCGGTGGATCACGTACGGGCTCAGGAACACGTCCGTGCCGCGCGGTATGTCGAAGCCGCCGAGCCGGTCGGGTCCGATCGTCCGGCGGCTGAGGAGCCAGCCGGGTGGATAGAGGCGCATCGATTCCTCGATGACCTGCATCGTGTACGGCAGCTTCTCGAGGTCCGCGTAGCTGGCGAGGTCCGACTCCGCGACGCGGTCCTGCTCCGCGTGCACGCGTGCCTCGACGTCCCGGTGGCGCGACAGCAGCCACCACGTCCAGTTGAGCGCGCTCGCCGTGGTCTCGTGGCCGGCGACCACGAGCGTGAGGATCTCGTCCATCAGTTCGCGCTCGTTCATGGTGGCGCCGGTGTCCGGGTCGGACGCCTCCATCAGCATCTGCATGAAGTCGAAGTGCCGCGTGTTCGTGCGGCGGCGCTCGCGCACCAGTTCGAGCACGTGCCGGCCGAGCTGGCGGAACTGGTAGGCGAACTTCGGGTCGCGCTTCGACTCCCGCGTCACCATCATGAACGGGTTGTCGTGCAGGTCCGTCACCAGCTTCGACAGGTCGGCGCTGAAAATCGCGTGCAGCACCACGGTGAGCGTGAGCTCGCTCATCGAATCGGTGATGTTGACGGGCTCGCCGCGCTCGGCCGCGTCCGCCCAGCGATCGAGCAGGTCGCCGCTCAGGCGGCGGACCTCGCCGGCGAACTGCTCGATGACCTTGCGGTGGAACGCGGGCTGCATCATGCGCCGCTGGCGGCGCCAGAATTCGCCCTCGCTGGTCATGATGCCGTTGCCGAGCAGCAGCTTGACGCGATCGAGGCCGACGCCCTTGGTGTAATTGCGGTGATTGCTGACCAGCACGCGCTTCACGTCGTCCGGGTGATGGATCACCCAGGTCCACGACCGCCGGCCGGGCGCGTAGACGCGGTACGTGTCGCCCAGTTCGTGGAACCAGCGCGTCATCAGGTCGATCGACTCGTCGGTCGAGCCGAGGTCGTGCTGCCGTTCAGGATGCGGCGGGGCCGGCGTATCGCCGACGGTGTGGGCGGTGTTGGTCACGGTGAACGACCGGCGGCAAGGGCGGGCGGACGAGGAAACCCTGTCTGACGGCCGCGACATCGTACTACAGGCGGGTTTTCCCGGCCATTTCGGCCGGCCACAGCGTCAGCGCGCAGAGGGTTCCGACAGCGCGCGACGTGCCTGCTCGCGCAGGTCCTGCAGCCGCTGCGCCATCTCAGCCTGCAGCGCCTCCAGACCCTCCGCCGAGGATGTCCTCGGCACCTTCACGGGCTCGCCATAGGCGAGCACCACCCGGCTGAACGGCAGCGGCAATTCGAAGGCGTCCCAGGTCCGGAACCGGAAGCAACGCGAGGCCGCCACGCTGACCGGCAGGATCGGCTTGCCGGTGATCTGCGCGAGCACGATGGCGCCCGGCTTGAACCCGTTCGACGGCCCCCGCGGCCCGTCCGGCGTGATCGCGGGCGACACCTGTTGCTTCACGATGGTCTCGTAGAAGTCCCGCATCGCGCGCGCGCCCGTGTACGTCGACGAGCCGCGGATGACGTGGCCGCCGATCTTCTCGACCAGCATGGCGGGCGCCTCGCCGTCGACGGACGGACTGATGAGGACGCCGATCTTCAGTCCGGCGGGCTGCAGGTCGAGGAGGGCGCGCACGCCGAACAGGATGTGCTGGTGCCAGAAGACAGGGATCACGGACTTCGACGCCTGCACGGTCGTGCGGGCCGTCTCGACGCCTATGACGCGGTGGATGCGGCACGAGGCCCAGAAGAAACGCACCAGCCACCAGCCCACCGCGACGGCGACTCGGTACGTCAGCCGACGCGCGGGCGTGAGCCGGCGCTGGCCCTTCGCGATCTTGCGGTACAGGGTGTTCTGCGGCGCGCCCGGCGCCGGATCGTCGTCCTCGGCCGGCGTCATAGTCGGCAGTCTTCGTCCGGGCAGTCGCCCTGCTCGATCTGCAGCGCCGAATGCGCGACCGAGAAATCCTCCGCGAGCACGCGCTTGGCCTCGCGCAACGCCACCGACGCGTCCGCGCCGCCGCCGAGCGCCACGTGCAGGCTCAGCATCGTCTGGCCGCTGGTGAGCGACCAGCAATGCACGTCGTGCACGTCGCGGATCCCCGGCACCTGGCGCATCAGCCGCTCGCGCAACGCCCCGAGATCCACGTGGGCCGGCGTGTGCTCCATCAGGATGTGCGTCGATTCGCGCAGCAGTCGCCAGGCGCTGCGCACGATCAGCACGGCCATCAGCACCGAGAGGATCGGATCGATGGGCGTCCAGCCGGTGGCGAGGATCACCCCGGCGGCGATCGCCGCGCCGATGGAACCGAGCATGTCCCCGAGCACGTGCAGACGGGCCGCATGGACGTTGATGTTGTCCTCGTCGCGGTCGTGTCCGTCGGCGTGCCCGTGCGATCCGCCGAGCATGCGGTAGACGAGCACGTTCGCGACGAGGCCGGCGAGCGCGATGGCGAGCATCGTGCCGCCCTCGATCGGGCGCGGCGCCCGCAGGCGCAGCACGGCCTCGTACACGATCCAGCCCACGACCACGAACAGCGCCAGCGCGTTGACGAACGCCGCCAGGACCTGCGCCCGGTGATAGCCATAGGTGCGGCCCGGCACGGCGGGCTGCTCGGCGAGGCGCGCGGCCACCCAGGCGAGCAGCAGCGCGGCCGTGTCGGTCAGCATGTGGCCGGCATCGGCAATCAGCGCCAGCGAGCCGGCGAGCCAGCCGCCGACGATTTCCACCAGCATGAAACCCGCCGTTACCGCGAGCGCCCAGCCGAGTCGCCGGCTGTCCGAAGCCGGTGCGTGGTCGTGCGGGTGAGGGGCGTGGGTGCTCAAGTGCGGGCTCTGTGCTGCCGACCGTTTATACTACGCGCCGGCCGGCCGGGGGCGGGCCGGGATTCTACGACACTCTCGCGCGGAGCCCGATCCTTGACTGCCAACGCATCCAGTTCATCCGCCGGTCGACCCGACGTCTCGGTCGTGATCCCGGTCTGCAACGAAGAAGAGAACGTCCTGCCGCTCGCGCAGGAAATCCACGCGGCCCTGCAGGGCCGCTACAGCTTCGAGACCGTCTTCGTGGACGACGGCAGCACCGACGCCACCGCGAAGTCGGTGCTCGCCGCCAAGGCGCAGGGCATGCCCGAGATCCGCCTGATCCGCCACTCCGTGCGCTCGGGCCAGAGCGCCGCGGTCGCGACGGGCGTGCGCGAAGCGCGTGCGACGCTGGTCGCCACGCTCGACGGTGACGGCCAGAACGATCCCGCGGACATCCCGAACCTGATCGACGCCATGCGTGCGGGTGGACCGCGCCTGCGCCTCGTCATGGGTAACCGCACGACGCGGCGCGACACGTGGCTGCGCCGGCTGTCCTCGCGCGTGGCCAATGGCGTGCGCGGCTGGTTCCTGCAGGACGGCACGCCCGACACCGGCTGCGGCATCAAGGTGTTCGATCGCGCGGTATTCATGGACATGCCGCGCTTCAAGAACATGCACCGCTTCATGCCGGCGCTGTACCAGCGCGAGGGCTACGAGGTGATCTCGGTGCCGGTGAACCACCGCGAGCGCACCAGGGGCACGTCCAAGTACGGCCTGCACAACCGCCTCTGGGTCGGCATCGTCGACCTGTGGGGCCTGCGCTGGCTGATCAAGCGCGCCTCGCCGCGCGTCGCGATCACCGAGGAAACCTGAGTGGCCGAGGCGGGCGCGTCCCCGCTGCTCGACCGGTTGCTCCGTCCGGGCCAGGCCCGTGGCCGCGACGTGCTCATCGACGTGCTGTGGCTCGTCGGTCTCGCGCTGCTGCTGATGGGCGCCGGCCTCGGCCTGCGCGATCCCTGGCCCGCGGACGAACCGCGATTCGCCCTGGTCGCGCAGGACATGCTGCGGTCGGGCGACTGGCTCTTCCCGCGCGTCGGCGGTGACCTCTACGCCGACAAGCCGCCGCTGTATTTCTGGTTCATGGCCGTGGCGATGGCCGTCACCGGTTCGACGCGCCTGGGGTTCCTGGTGCCGTCGCTGCTCGCGGGCGTGGGCACGGTGCTGCTCGTGTACGACCTGCTGCGTCGCCTGCGCGGTCGCGAGGTCGCCTTCGCCGGCGCGCTGCTGCTGCTGTTCACCTTCCAGTTCGCCTGGCAGGCGCGCCAGGCGCAGATCGACGCCACCCTGTGTTTCTTCACCACGCTGAGCCTGTACGGGCTCCTGCGCCATCTCGTCGCCGGGCCCGCGTTCGGCTGGTTCCTGGCGGGCTGGGCCGCCGCGGGCTTCGGCGTGATCACCAAGGGCGTGGGTTTCCTGCCGCTCTTCGCGCTGCTGCCTTGGGTCGTGCTTGCGGTGCGCGGCTGGCCGGTGACGGCCCCGCATCGCGATCCGCACTGGTTCGCCGCGCCGGTGTGCCTGCTCGCGGCCATCGCGGTGTGGTTCCTGCCGATGATGCTGGCGACCGCGGCCGGCGGCGACCTGCTCGCCTACCGCAACGAGATCCTCTTCCACCAGACCGTTACGCGCTACGCCGACGCGTGGCACCACCACGCGCCGTTCTGGTTCTACGTCGCGGAGGTCGTGCCGTTCCTGTGGCTGCCGATGGTCGCGCTGGTGCCGTGGCTGTGGCCGCGCTGGCGCACGGCCTGGCGCGAACGCGACACCGTGACCGTCGTGCTGCTGTGCTGGGTGGTGCTGGTGCTGCTGTTCTTCAGTGCGAGTTCCGGTAAGCGCGGCGTGTACGTGCTGCCGGCCGTGCCGGCGTTTGCGATGGCCGCCGCGCCGTGGCTGCCGGAACTGCTGCGAGCACGCGGTCCGCGCCGGCTGGCATTCGCGCTCGCGGTGGCGATGGCGGCGCTCGCGGCGCTGGGCGCGGTGTATTTCCTGGTGAGTGCCAAGGCGGATGCGCGCGTCTTCGCGAGCTACGACCTGCATCCCGCGCTGCCGCTCGGCGTCGCTGCGCTCGGCGCGGCGCTCGCGGTCGCGGTCTGCCGCGTGCGCGACGGCTGGCTCGCCTACGGTGCCGGATTCGCCGTCGGCCTGCTGACGGTCAGCGTGATCGTCTTCCCGCGCATCGACGAGGTGCGCTCGGGTCGCGCGTTCATGGCGCGCGTGGAGCAGGCGAGTGCCGGCATCGCGGAACTCGGTCTGGTCAGCGCCAAGGAGCAGTACCTGCTGCAATTGCGCCGGCCGAGTTTCAACTTCGGCCACGCGCGCTGGCGCGAGAAGGAGGCCGAGGCCGACGATGCGGCGGCGTGGCTCGCGGCCCAACCCGGGCGCGCGCTGCTCGTCGACCACAAGACACTCGAGTTGTGCTTCAAGGACGCGCGCGCCGTCGCGATGGGTCGCGCCAATCGCGCGAAGTGGTTCCTCGTCAGCGGGACGGCGGACGCGGCGTGTGCGGCGCGCGGCGATCTCGCGCATGCGCGACTTTATGTCCCGCCCAATGCATCAATAAATACAGTAAGTTAGCTTGTATTCCTAAGCGCCTGTGTCAGAATGCGCTGCAACTAATTGGGGGGCCAGCCACGGAAAACTGTGTGGCAGGTCCGTGCAAGACCCGAACGGGCTGCCAGACTGACCGCAGCAGTCCCGTTCGCTGGACCGGGGAGTGACGAGTAGCGCGATGGCCATGACTCCGCCCGACGGGAGTGACGAGCAGGAAAGCCCGGATTTCCTGTCCACTCAGGTCATTTTCGCCAGCGGCGGCCCCGTGACCGTCGGCCTCGACGTCCTCGTCACCAAAGTCGCCGTCGATTTCCAGGGACTGGGCAGCGAGACCGGCGACCACAGCGTCAAGCGCAACCTCGAGGCGCTGCGCGACGCCACGCAGGTCGATGCCATCGCCATCGCACTGCTCGACTCCGACCGCCGCGTGGTGGACCGCGTGGCGGGCGCCACGGGCCTGCTCGCACCGTTCGACCCGCAGGTGCTGAAGGGCGAGTCGTACGACCAGCTGCCGTTCTGCACCGAGAAACTGCAGCACCTGCGCATCGCCGAGTTCCGCGACACCCTGCAGCCGCGCCGCGACCACGCCGTCGACGCCGCGCGCTTCGCCGCCATGAACGTCCGCTCTGCGCTGGTCTGCTCCTTCTCGCCGAACGCGCGCGTGTGCGGCTTCATCGCGCTCTTCTCGTCGCAGCCGCGCGCGGCGGGCTGGGACGCCAACCTGCACCTGATGCTGAAGCTGGTCGCGTCGAGCTTCGCGGGCGGCCTCGAGCGCCTGCGCACGGCGCGCTACCTCGGCAAGCTCGAGGAGCGCAACGCGCTGTCACTGCCGGCCGCGAACGACGGCCTCTGGGACTTCGACGTCGAGAACAACTCGGTCTACTTCTCGCCGGCCTGGCGCAAGATGCTGGGCTACGACGAGCACGACCCGCACGTCTCGCCGGACTGGCGCCGCCTCGTGCACCCCGACGACATGGCGCGCGTGCAGGCGCTGATCCGCGACCACATCGCGGGCAAGACGCCGATGTTCGAGAGCGTGCACCGCATGCGCCACACCAGCGGCGAGTGGCGCTGGGTGGTGAGCCGAGCCCGCGCCCGCGTCGACCCGACCGGCCGGCTGCGCCGCCTCGTCGGCGTCGAACTCGACATCACCGAGCGCAAGCTCTACGAGGACGCGCTCTTCAAGGAAAAGGAAAGCGCGCAGATCACGCTGCAGTCGATCGGCGACGGCGTGATCACGACCGACGGTCACCTCACGGTCGAGTACTTGAACCCGGTGGCCGAGGACCTGACCGGCTGGCGCTTCGAGGAGGCGCAGGGCAAGCACATCGACGAAATCTTCCGCGGCTTCCACGAGGAAACCTGCGAGCCGCTCGAGAACCCGCTGTCGGTCGCGATCCGCCGCACGCGCGCGATCAAGTCGGTGCGCCCGACGCTGCTGATCAAGCGCGACGGCAACGAGATGTACATCGAGAGCACGGCCTCGCCGATCCGCGACGGCTCGGGCGCCATCTCGGGCGGCGTGCTCGTGTTCCACGACGTGAGCGAGAGCCGCGAGCTGAACCGCAAGCTCTCCTACCACGCGAGCCACGACATCCTCACCGGCCTCGTCAACCGCCGCGAGTTCGAGCAGCGCCTCGAGCGCGCGCTCAGGAGCGCCAAGGCGCGCGAGACGGGGTACGCCCTGTGCCACATCGACGTCGACCAGTTCAAGATCATCAACGACACCTGCGGCCACAGCGCGGGTGATGCGCTGCTCGGCCAGGTCGGCGCGCTGCTGAAGACCAAGATCCGCTGGCGCGACACGCTGTCGCGCCTCGGCGGCGACGAGTTCGGCGTGCTGTTCGAAAGCTGCTCGCTCGAGGAAGCGCTGCGCATGGCCGACCTGCTGCGCGAGACCATCCGCAACTACAAGTTCGTGTGGGAGGAGCGCACGTTCCGCCTCGGCTGCTCGATCGGCGTGGTGCCGATTTCGGGCGAGAGCGAGGACGTGGCCGCGCTGCTGTCGGCGGCGGACAGTGCCTGCCAGGCCGCCAAGGAAGCCGGGCGCAACCGCGTCTACAGCTTCCAGGAGAACGACATCGACCTGATGCGCCGCCGCCGCGAGATGCAGTGGGCCGCGCGCATCAACAACGCGCTCGAGGAGTCGCGCTTCGAGCTGTACCGCATGACCATCCAGCCGCTGCAGAAGGCGGACCCGGGCGCGCACTACGAACTGCTGCTGCGCATGAAGGACGAGAGCGGCAAGATCGTCTCGCCGGACAACTTCATCAACGCCGCCGAGCGCTACGGCCTGACGCCGGCCATCGACCGCTGGGTGATCGAGAACGCGCTGCGCTGGCTGGTGTCGGAGGCGGACGAGCGCGAACGGCTCGCGTTGTGCTCGATCAACCTCTCGGGCCAGAGCCTCGGCGACGACAAGTTCCTGCCGTTCGTGATCGACCAGTTCCACCGCAGCGGCATCGACGCCTCGAAGATCTGCTTCGAGATCACCGAGACGGCGGCCATCGCCAGCTTCTCGCAGGCCAACCGCTTCATCCAGGCGCTGAAGGAGCTCGGCTGCAAGTTTGCGCTCGACGACTTCGGTACCGGCCTGTCGTCGTTCGGCTACCTCAAGCACTTCCCGGTGGACTTCCTCAAGATCGACGGCAGCTTCGTGAAGGAGATCCTGCACGACCCGATCGACCGCGAGATGGTCCGCTCGATCAACGAGATCGGGCACCTCACCGGCAAGCTGACCATCGCGGAATTCGCCGAGAACGCCGAGATCATCAACATGCTGCGCAGCCTCGGCGTCGACTATGCGCAGGGCTACGGCATCGCCTCGCCGCAGCGCATCCAGCGGGGCGCCGTCGTCAACGGCTAACAGGGGACATTCCTCTTTTTCGCGTTCGCCGAAAAAAGAGGAAGGTCCCCTAATCCGCGAATTCGAAGCGCATCGAGAGGTCGACCGCGCGCACGTGCTTCGTGAGCGAGCCGACCGAGATGAAGTCCACCCCCGTCTCCGCGATCGCGCGCAGCGACTCCAGCGTGATGCCACCCGAGGCTTCGAGCTTGATCGGCCCTTGCTCGTGCGAGCGGTTGAGCGCGACGGCGGCGCGCAGGTCGTCGAGGCTGAACTCGTCGAGCAGCGCCATGTCCGCACCGGCATCGAGCGCCTGCCGCAGTTCGTCCAGCGACTCGACCTCCACCTCGACCGGCACGCGCGTCCCGGCCGATTTCGCCGCGGCCACGGCCGCGCCGATCGAGCCGGCCGCCACGATGTGGTTCTCCTTGATCAGGATGCCGTCGTACAGCCCGACGCGATGGTTGGTCCCGCCCCCGCAGCGCACGGCGTATTTCTGCGCGTTGCGCAGTCCCGGCAGGGTCTTGCGGGTATCGAGGATGCGGCAGGGCAGGCCGGCGATTGCCTCGGCGTAGCGTCGCGTCGCCGTGGCCGTGCCCGAGAGGGCCTGCACGAAGTTGAGCGCCGTGCGCTCGCCGGTGAGCAGCGAGCGCGCGGGACCCGAGAGCCGGTACAGCAACTGGTCCGGCACGACGGCCGCGCCGTCGTCCGTGTGCCACTCGATGCGCACGCGCGGGTCGACCTGGCGGAAGACCGCCTCGACGTACGGGCGGCCGGCGAACACGGCGGCCTCGCGCGTGATGATGCGGGCGCTGCCCTGGCGCGTGGCGGGAATGAGGGCGGCGGTGAGGTCGCCACTGCCGACGTCCTCGGCGAGGGCGGCGGCGACCGTGGCGGCGAGATCGGCAGGCGGTGTCGGCATGGTGGCGAGATGATACCGCCGGGCGCCGGTCCCCGAAAAAAGAAACCCGGCCGGAGCCGGGTTTCCCTCGCCGGTCACGCGTGCGGGCGCGTCAGAACGGCAGGCCGTGCGTGGCCGAGCCCATGCACATCAGCATCGGGATCGACAGCACGAAGTTCGTGCGCGAGGCCAGCAGCGCGACCTTGCGCGCCTGCGCCTTCTCGTCGTCCGTGGCCGCGACGAGCCCGAGCACCTTCTTCTGGTTCGGCCAGATGAGGACCCAGACGTTGAACAGCATGATCGTGCCGAGCCAGGCGCCGGTGCCGATGATCAGCTGGTAGTAGTTGAACGGATCGCTGCCCATGCCGAGCGTGAAGGCGCCCACCAGGTTGCCGGAGCGCGCGAGGTACCAGAAACCGGTCAGCCAGGTTGCAACCGCACCCCAGCGGAACCACAGCAGCGCCCGGGGCGCGATGTACTTGCTGATGCCGGCGCCGCCCGGGCCGCCCTTGTCGGCCGCCGCCGCAGCGAGGCCCGGGACCTGCACGAGGTTGAAGTAGTACAGCAGGCCGATCCAGGTGATGCCGGACAGGATGTGGAACCAGCGGGCGAGGCCGAGTTCGTGGAATGCGGTCGGTGCGATCAGCAGGGTCAGCACGACCGCCAGCACGAATCCTGTCGTGATGGAGCCGCGAACCGTGTTGAGTGGGTTCATTGCGATGGATCCTCCCGTTTGAAAAATCTTTCTCCGTCCGTGACTTGCGTCATTTCCCGGACTGAGTAAAGGGTTTGAAGAATAGGCGACACCACCCCATAATTCAACGCCTTGCGAGAGGCACTCGAGGCACGATGACCGCCGCCGGACCGACTTCGCCCTGCCTGAACATCTGCGTACTCGACGCGCACCGCGTGTGCGTCGGGTGCCGGCGCACGCTCGACGAGATCGCGCGCTGGGGGCGGATGAGCGCGGCGGAGCAATGGGCCGTCATCGCCCGCCTGGAGCGACTGCGTCTCGCGGAACAGTCCCTGGCTGCCGCGCCCGCCGCGGGCTGAGGGGCTGCCCGATCAACCGCTCTCCGACCGGCCAGCGCCTGGCCAGGGGTATCACGATGGACGTCACGCAACGCATCCGCCAGCAGCTCGATTCCAACCCGGTCATCCTTTACATGAAGGGCACGCCGGACTTCCCGCAGTGCGGGTTCTCGGCGTCCGCCGTACGCACGCTAGAGGCCTGCGGCGCGAAGTTCGCCTACGTGAACATCTTCGAGGATCCCGAGCTGCGTGAGGCGCTGAAGCGCTTTTCGAACTGGCCGACCTACCCGCAGCTCTACGTCAAGGGCGAGCTGCTCGGCGGTGCCGACATCCTCACCGAGATGTACCAGAAGGGTGAGCTGCAGCAGGTGCTCACCGAGGCCGGCGCCGCGGCCTAGGCTTCGTCGTCGAGCCGCTCTAGCGACGTTTCGTCGGGCGCGGCCAGTTCCGGCGCGCGCTCGAGCCCTTCCTCGTAGATCGACTGGAAGCGATTGCAGACCATGCAGAACAGCGAGGCCGTGCGTTCCGCGTCGTAGATCGCGGAATGCGCGGCCGACGTGTCCCAAGCCAGGCCCGCCGCCGTCACGGCGCGCGCGAGCACCGTCTGGCCGTACGCCACGCCACCGAGCGTCGCGGTGTCGAAACTCGAGAACGGGTGGAACGGATTGCGCTTGATGTCCGTGCGCGCGACCGCGGCGTTGAGGAAGCCGAGGTCGAACGACGCGTTGTGGCCGAGCAGCACGGCCCGCGTGCATTCCGCGTCGCGCACGGCCTTGCGGATCTCGCGGAACAGCTGCGTCAGCGCTTCTTTCTCCGGCATCGCGGGCCGCAGCGGATGGTGCGGGTCGATGCCGTTCACCGCGAGCGAGGCCGGGTCGATGCGCGAGCCGTGGAACGGCTGCACGTGGTAGCGGAAGCTCGGCCCCGGCCGCAGCTGGCCGACCGGCGACATCTCGATCACCACGGCCGCGATCTCGAGCAGGGCGTCGGTCGAGGCATTGAAGCCGCCGGTCTCGACGTCGACCGCGACCGGCAGGAAGCCGCGGAAGCGACCGGACATCCGGTAGGCACTGGCGGACGAGCTCATGCCTCGACCCGCCACTCGAGCGTGGTGCCCGCGCGCATCGGCACGATCTCGTCGCTGCCGAAGGCGTAGCGCGCCGGGACGACCCAGGGTTCGCGGCGCAGCGTGATCGTGTCGCGGTTGCGCGTCCGTCCGTAGAAATCGGCGCCCCGTTCCGAGGCGAACGCCTGCAGCCGGTCGAGCCGGCCGGCCTGCTCGAACGCCTCGGCGTACAGTTCGAGCGCCGCGGGCGCCGAGAAGATGCCCGCGCAGCCGCAGGCCGATTCCTTGGCGTGCACCGCGTGCGGCGCGCTGTCGGTGCCGAGGAAGAAGCGTGCGTCGTCGCTGGTGGCGGCCGCGAGCAGCGCCTCCCGGTCGTGCTCGCGCTTGAGCACCGGCAGGCAATACAGGTGCGGACGGATGCCGCCCTCGAAGATCGCATTGCGGTTGTGCAGCAGGTGCTGTGGCGTGATCGTCGCCGCTACGCCGGCGCGCGCCTCGCGCACGAAGCTCACGGCCTCGCGCGTGGTGATGTGCTCGAAGACGACCTTGAGCTGCGGAACCCGCTCGACGATGCGCGTCAGCAACTCGTCGATGAAGACGCGTTCGCGGTCGAACACGTCGACCCGCGCCTCGGTGACCTCGCCGTGCACCTGCAGGACGAGTCCGGTCTCCGCCATCGTCTCGAGCGCCGGCCACAGGTACTCGATCGAGGTGACGCCCGAGTCGGAGTTGGTCGTGGCACCGGCCGGATAGAGCTTCGCACCGACCACGTAACCGCTGTCGCGCGCCCGCCGGATCTCGTCCGGACCGGTCCGGTCGGTGAGGTACAGCGTCATCAGCGGCTCGAACGTCCGGCCCGCGGGCAGGGCGGCCAGGATGCGTGCGCGGTACTCGCCGAGCGCCGCGGTGGTCGTCATCGGTGGCTTGAGGTTCGGCATGACGACGGCGCGGGCGAAACAGCGCGCCGTGTGCGGCAACACCGACGCCAGGTGGGCGCCGTCGCGCAGGTGCAGGTGCCAGTCGTCGGGTCGCAGGAGGCGCAGGGTCTGTGTCAAGGGGCGGCTCGCGTCAGTCGTGCCGACAGCACGGCCGGGTCGCCGAGCAGGTGGCATGCATAGCGTACTCCGAAGCCGGTGAACTCGGTGGGAACGTGCGCGAGGCCGCCCTTGTGCTCGGCCGACGCGAGGTCGATGTGCACCCAGGGCACGTCCGGACCGACGAAGCGGCCGAGGAAGCGCGCCGCGAGGATGTGATCGCCCTTGTTGTCGAGCGTGCACTGCATGACGTCGGCCACCGGGCTCTCGAGTTCCGCGTCGAAATCGGGATCCTGCGGGAAGCACCACACGCGCTCGCCGCACTGGCGACCGGTCGCCTGCAGCCAGCCGTGCAGCGCGTCGCGGTTCGTGAACGCGCCGCTGTAGCGCTCGGTGAGCGCGGCGACACAGGCGCCCGTGAGCGTGGCGAAGTCGAGCATGAACGCCGGGCGCTCGCGCGAGGCGAGCGCCAGCGTGTCCGCGAGCACCATGCGGCCCTCGGCGTCGCTGTGCACGACCTGGATCGTCGTGCCGTTGACGGCCGTGACGACTTCCTGCGGGCGGTACGCCTCGGGGCCGATCTGGTTCTCGGTGAGCGCCAGCCAGCAGTCGATCGCGTACGGCGCGCGCTGGCGGGCGAGCGAGAGCAGGGTGCCGACGGCGACCGCGCTGCCCTGCATGTCGCCGTGCATGGTGTACATGCTGCGGTGGGCCTTGAGATTGATGCCGCCGGTGTCGAAGCAGATGCCCTTGCCGACCAGCGCGATGCGCTCGCGCACACGACCCCGCGGACGGTACGTGAGCCGCACGATGCCGGCGCCCCGGTGCGGGTTCGAGCGCGCGACGGCGAGGAAGGCGCCCGCGCCGAGCCGCTTGAGCGTCGCGAGATCGTAGAACCGGAAGCTCCAGCCCTCGCGGCGCGCGAGCTGCTGCAGCGCGCGGCGGTACGCGACGCAGTCGAGCACGTTCGGCGGCAGCAGGGCGAGCCAGCGTGCGAGGTGATTGCCGGCGGCGATCGCCACGGCCTGGTCGTACGCCGGGTCGGGCCGCGAGCCCAGGTCGATGCGCGCGAGATCCGCCGGGGCGGTGCGCTTCGTCTTCTGCTCGGGCATGGGCGCAGCGGCTGCGAGCGTCGCGCTCAAGAGGGCCTCGATCATCTGCGTGCGGCGCCCGCCGGCGAAGTCCGGCGCGTGCAACTGCAGCCGCTTCACGCCGGGCCGCAGGGCCTCGCGCACCAGTTTGGCGGCGAGCTCCAGCCGCTGGAAGGCGCTCGCCTGCGGATCGACGAAACCGACCACGACCAGCGTGTGGCGGGCGTTCGGCAGGCGTGCGACGAGGGTCGCATTCGGGTCCGCTCCGCGCTGTGCGCGGTGCAGCGCGCTCCACAGCGGTGCATGGGGCAGGCCGCGCAGCGCAGTTTCGCGCGCCGGTCGCTCCAGCAGGAAAATCGCCGCATCGACACGGGCCAGCGTCGCTTCGCTCGCCGCCACGTCGCGGGCCTGGACCTCGATCTGCGCGTCAGGTGGGAGGGATTTCACGGAGTATTGCCTTGACCCTGTACGGGCATGAAACGATCATTGCCGGACCCTTTGCGCCGCGTGCCCCGCGGATGCGCGCCCGGGCGCGGCGGCATGCTATCAGGCAGGTCGGGAGTAAGCGAATGTTCGAAGTGTCGAAGATCGAGGATGCCGACCCGGGCGAGACCCGCGAGTGGCTCGAGTCCATCGACTCGGTCCTCAAGGTGCACGGGGCGGAGCGCGCGCACTACCTGCTCGAGCGCCTCATCGACCACACCCGCCGCTCCGGCGCCTACCTGCCGTTCAAGCAGAACACGGCGTACGTGAACACGATCTCGACGGCGCAGCAGCAGGAGTATCCCGGCGACCGCGCGCTCGAGCGCCGCATCAAGGCGTACATCCGCTGGAACGCGATGGCCATGGTGGTGCAGGCCAATCGCCAGAGCTCGGAGTACGGCGGCCACATCGCGAGCTACGCGTCCGCCGCGACGCTCTACGAGGTTGGCTTCAATCACTTCTGGCGCGCGCCGAGCGACGCACACCCCGGCGACATGGTGTTCATCCAGGGACACTCGTCCCCGGGCATCTACGCGCGTGCCTACCTCGAAGGCCGGCTCACGGAAGACCACCTGCGCCGCTTCCGCGAGGAAGTCGGCGGCGGCGGACTCTCGTCCTATCCGCACCCGTGGCTGATGCCGAACTTCTGGCAGTTCCCCACGGTGTCGATGGGCCTCGGCCCGATGATGGCGATCTACCAGGCGCGCTTCACCCGCTACCTCGAGCACCGCGGCCTGGTGCCGGCGAGCGACCGCAAGGTGTGGGCGTTCCTCGGCGACGGCGAGATGGACGAGCCCGAGTCGCTCGGCGCGATCACCATGGCGGTGCGCGAGAAACTCGACAACCTCGTGTTCGTCGTCAACTGCAACCTGCAGCGGCTCGACGGACCGGTGCGCGGCAACGGCAAGATCATCCAGGAACTCGAGGCCGCGTTCCTCGGCGCCGGCTGGAACGTCATCAAGGTCATCTGGGGCTCGCGCTGGGACCCGCTCCTGCAGCGCGACGACAAGGGCCTGCTGCGCCGGCTGATGATGGAGTGCGTCGACGGCGAGTACCAGAACTTCAAGGCCAAGGGAGGCGCGTACACGCGCGAGCACTTCTTCGGCAAGTATCCCGAGCTGAAGGAGATGGTCGCCAACCTGTCGGACGACGACATCTGGATGCTGAACCGCGGCGGCCACGACCCGCTCAAGGTCTTCAATGCCTACCACGCGGCCATGGAGCACCAGGGCCAGCCGACGGTGATCCTCGCCAAGACCATCAAGGGCTACGGCATGGGCAAGGCCGGCGAGGGCCTCAACATCACCCACCAGCAGAAGAAGCTGGACGACGAGGCGCTCAAGGATTTCCGCGACCGCTTCCACATCCCGGTGTCCGACGAGGAGATCGGCAGCGTGCCGTATTACCGGCCGGCCGAGGGCAGCGAGGAGATCAAGTACCTGCAGGCCCGCCGCCGGTCGCTGGGCGGTTACCTGCCGCAGCGTCGCACCCAGGTGGAGCAGCTCGAAGTGCCGCCGCTCGAAGCCTTCGGGCCGCTGCTCGAGTCGTCTGGCGACCGCGAGTTCTCCACCACCATGGCGCTGGTGCGCCTGCTCGGCGTGCTGCTCAAGGACAAGTCGATCGGTCCGCGCGTCGTGCCGATTGTGCCCGACGAGGCGCGCACCTTCGGCATGGAAGGCCTGTTCCGCCAGATCGGCATCTACTCCTCGGCGGGCCAGCTCTACACGCCGCAGGACGCCGACCAGCTGCTCTACTACCGCGAGGACCGCAAGGGACAGATCCTCGAGGAGGGCATCAACGAAGGCGGCGCCATGTGCAGCTGGATCGCCGCGGGCACGGCCTACGCCAATCACGGCGTGAGCATGATCCCGTTCTACATCTACTACTCGATGTTCGGCTTCCAGCGCGTCGGCGACTTCATCTGGGCCGGTGGCGACATGCAGAGCCGCGGCTTCCTGATCGGCGGCACCGCCGGCCGCACCACGCTCGCGGGCGAGGGCCTGCAGCACCAGGACGGCCACAGCCAGCTGGTCGCCACCACCGTGCCGAACTGCGTCGCTTACGATCCGGCGTTCGCGTACGAACTCGCGGTGATCGTGCAGGACGGCCTGCGCCGCATGTACGCCGAGCAGGAGAACGTCTTCTACTACATCACCTGCATGAACGAGAACTACGCGCACCCGGCGCTGCCGCCGCAGGCGCAGGCGGGCATCCTCAAGGGGATGTACCTGCTGCGCGAGGGCGGCAAGGGCAAAGTACGCGTCAACCTGTTCGGCTCGGGCACCATCCTGCGCGAAGTGATCGAGGCAGCGGTGCTGCTCGAGAAGGAATACGGCGTGCCGGCCGACGTGTTCAGCGTCACCAGCTTCTCCGAGCTGCGTCGCGAGGCGCTCGACGCGGAGCGCTGGAGCCTGCTGCATCCGAGCGAGAAACCGCGCAGGCCCTACGTGCAGCAATTGCTCGCCGGGCGCAACGGTCCGTTCGTCGCGGCGACCGACTACATGCGCATCGTGCCGGACCAGATCCGGCAGTGGGTGCCGGGCCGCTACCAGGTGCTCGGGACCGACGGCTACGGGCGCAGCGATTCGCGCGCGGCCCTGCGCGGCTTCTTCGAGGTCGATCGCCGTTACGTCGTGGTGGCCGCGCTCAAGTCGCTCGCTGACGAGGGCAAGCTCGACGTCGCGACGGTCAAGAGCGCGATCGAGCGGTTCGGGATCGATCCCGACAAGCCCAATCCCGTGACGGTCTGAGCGAGGAGCCGACCCTTGGCCAGCCAGCTCATCGAAGTGCGGGTGCCCGATCTCGGCGACTACCACGACGTCGAGATCATCGACGTGGCGGTGCGCCCGGGCGACTCGGTTGCGGTCGACGCGACCCTCATCACGCTCGAGACCGAGAAGGCGACGATGGACGTGCCTTCGACGGCGGCGGGCGTGGTGCGCGAATTCAAGGTCGCGCGCGGCGATCGCGTCTCCAAAGGCGACGTGATCGCGGTCGTCGAGGGCGAGGCGACGGCGGCCCCGACGCCGACGCCTGCACCGGCGGCTGCGCCTCCTGCGCCGCCAGCTCCTGCGCCGGCCGCTTCGCCGCCTGCGTCCACGGCACCCGCGACGCCGCCGCCCCCGGCGCCGGCTCCCGCACCCGTGACTGCGGCGGCAACGCCGTCCAGTGCCGGCCCGGGTGACGTCGGCTTCTCCCGCTCGCACGCGACGCCGTCGATCCGCAAGCTCGCCCGTGAACTCGGCGTCGATCTCGCCAAGGTTGCCGGCACCGGCCCCAAGGGACGCGTGCTCGACGTCGACGTGAAGGGCTACGTCAAGCGCATCCTGACGCAGCCGCCGCCGCCACCGGTGGCCGCGCTGCCGAAGGTGCCGGAAATCGATCACTCGCTGTTCGGCCCGATCGAGCGCCGACCGCTGAGCCGCATCCAGAAGATCTCCGGGCCGCGCCTGCACGCGAGCTGGGTGAACATCCCGCACGTCACGCAGTTCGACGAGGCGGACATCACCGCGATGGAGGAGACCCGCGCGCGCCTGAAGGAGGAGGCCACGGCCAAGGGCATCAAGCTCACGCCGCTCGCTTTCGTGATGCGCGCCTGCGTGCTGGCGCTCCAGAACTACCCGACGTTCTGCGCCTCGCTCGACGCGGCAGCCGGCGAGCTGGTGCTGAAGAAGTACATGCACCTCGGATTCGCGGCCGACACGCCGAACGGGCTGGTCGTGCCGGTGGTCAAGGACGCCGATCGCAAGGACGTGTTCGAGCTCGCCCGCGAGCTCGGCGCGCTCAGCGAGAAGGCGCGCGCCGGCAAGCTGACGGCAGCGGAGATGCAGGGCGGCTGCTTCACCATCTCGAGCCTCGGCGGCATCGGCGGCACGGCCTTCACGCCGGTCATCAACGCCCCGGAGGTCGCGATCCTCGGTGTGTCGAAGTCCAGCCACAAGCCGGTGTACGAACGCGGCGTGTTCGTGCCGCGACTGATGCTGCCGCTGTCGCTGTCTTACGACCATCGCGTCATCGACGGCGCGCTGGCCGTGCGGTTCACGAGTTTCCTGGCCCAGGCGCTGGCCGACGTGCCGGGCCTGCTGCGCGCGATCCCGTAGCGCCTGCGGAGTCCCCCGAGTGAGCAATCCCAAGAATGGCGGCGCGACCACGACCGTCGCGGTGCCGGACCTCGGCAGCTTCGCCGACGTGGCGGTGATCGACGTGCTCGTGAAGGCCGGCGAGCGCATCGCCGTCGACACGCCGCTGATCACGCTCGAGACCGAGAAGGCCACCATGGACGTGCCGTCGACGCACGCCGGCGTGGTGGTCGAGGTCATGGTGCGCAAGGGCGACAAGGTGTCGAAGGGTTCGCCCATCGTCGCGCTCGCGGCGGAGGCGGGTGCCGATCACACCGCCACGGCGACGGCCTTGCGTGCCGTCGAGCCGTTCGGCGGCGAGCCCTACGTCGATACCGTGCCGATGGCGCCGTATCGCATCGAGGCCGGCGCGGCGACACAGGCTGTTGCGTCGTCCCCGCCGCCCGAGCCGTCGCCGGCGCCGCGTCGCGATCCGCCGCCGGCCGCAGCGGCTTCCCGCGATTTCGATCTCGTCGTGCTCGGTGCGGGCCCGGGCGGCTACACCGCGGCTTTCCGCGCGGCCGACCTTGGCCTGAAAGTCGCGCTGATCGAGCGTTGGCCGACGCTTGGCGGCGTCTGCCTGAACGTGGGCTGCATTCCCTCGAAGGCGCTGCTGCACGCAGCGCGCGTCATCGAGGAGACGAAGGAGATGGCGGCGCACGGCGTCGCGTTCGGCGAGCCGACCATCGACGCGGTCAAGTTGCGCGCGTGGAAGGACAAGGTCGTCGCGCGGCTGACCGGCGGGCTCGCGGGTCTCGCGAAGCAGCGCAAGGTGACGGTCATCCCCGGCACCGGCACGTTCGAGTCGGCCCATGCGCTGCGCGTCGAGCACGCAGGCGCGACGCGCTCGGTGTCGTTCGCCCAGTGCATCGTCGCGGCCGGGTCCGAGTCGATGCGCCTGCCGGGACTGCCCGACGATCCGCGCATCATCGATTCGACCGGTGCGCTCGAACTCGACCTGCCGGCCCGCCTGCTGGTGGTCGGCGGCGGCATCATCGGCCTCGAGATGGCGACCGTTTACGCCGCACTGGGCGTGAAGGTCTCCGTGGTCGAACTCACGGACGGCCTGATGCCCGGCTGCGACCGCGACCTCGTGCGGCCGCTCGAGAAGCGCATCGCGGGCCGGTACGAGCGCATCCTGCTGAAGACCAAGATGACGGGCATCGTGCCGCGCGCGGACGGGCTCGAGGTCAGCTTCGCCGGCGAGAAGGCGACCGACGTGCAGGTCTACGACAAGGTGCTGATCGCGGTCGGGCGCACGCCGAACGGCAAGCGCATCGGCGCCGAGGCCGCCGGACTCGTGGTCAGCGAGCGCGGGTTCCTGGCGGTCGACCGGCAGATGCGCACCAACGTGCCGCACATCTTCGCGATCGGCGACATCGTCGGCCAGCCGATGCTCGCCCACAAGGCGACCCACGAGGGCAAGGTCGCGGCCGAGGTCGCGGCGGGCCTCAAGAGCCACTTCGACGCGCGCGTCATTCCCTCGGTCGCCTATACGGATCCCGAGGTCGCCTGGGTCGGACTCACCGAGACGGATGCGAAGGCGCGTGGCGTGCCTTACGAGAAGGCCGTGTTTCCGTGGGCGGCGAGTGGACGCTCGCTCGCGATCGGACGCGACGAAGGGATGACCAAGCTGCTGTTCGATCCGGCCACGCATCGCGTCGTCGGGGGCGGCATCGTGGGTACGGGAGCGGGCGACCTCATCTCCGAGGTGGCGCTGGCGATCGAGATGGGCGCCGACGCCGCCGACGTCGGGCTCACGGTGCACCCGCACCCGACGCTGTCGGAAACCGTGGCCATGGCCGCCGAGGCGTTCGAAGGCACGCTCACCGACCTCTACGTGCCGAAGCGCAAGCCGGCCGGCCCCGCCCGCTGACGGCGTCCGAACCCGCATGCACCCGCAACTGACCCGAACGCTGCGGCTGCTCGGCCTGCTCGAGTCGGGGCGGCGCGCCGAGGTGCGGCTGCGCATGCGGCAGCGGCGCGCGCTGCCGGACACGGTGATCATCGGTGCACAGAAGTGCGGTACGAGTTCGCTGCAGGGTTACCTGACGCAGCACCCGCAGGTGGTCACGCCGCTGCGCAAGGAAGTGCATTACTTCGACGTCCACTACGCGCGGGGCGAGCGCTGGTATCGCGCGCACTTCGGTCGCGTCGGGGAGCCCGGGCTCAACCTGGATGCCAGTCCGTATTACCTGTTCCATCCGCTCGCGGCCGCGCGCATGCACGCCTTGCTGCCGCAGGCGAAGCTGATCGTCCTGCTGCGCGATCCGGTGCGCCGCGCTTACTCTCAGTACTGGCAGCAGCGCGATCGCAACCGGGAGCCGCTCGACTTCGAGATGGCGCTCGACGCCGAGCCGGATCGCGTCGAGTCGGTGCACGAGCGGCTCGCGCGCGGCGAGATCGCGGCGAGTCGCGAGCACCAGATCCACAGCTACCTGGCGCGCGGGCGCTATGCGGAACAGCTCGAGCGCTGGCTCAGCCTCTATCCGCGCGAGCAGTTGCTGGTGCTGCGCTTCGAGGACCTCGTGAAGCAGCCGCTGGACGTGCTCAACCGCACCCTCGGCTGGCTGGGCCTGCCGCCGATGGCGGACGCGAAGCTCGAGCCTCGCAACACGCGCAACTATCCGCCGATGAAGCCGGAGACCGCCGAGCGGCTCAAGGCGTACTTCGAGCCGTGGAACCGGCGGCTCGAGGCGCTGGTCGGCGAGCCCATGGGCTGGTGAGCCTCGGCTGAAACGCCGAGCGGGCGGAGTCAGCCCCGCGTGGGGAACGCCCGAGCTATGACACATGTCATAGCTCTGCTAGCATCCTGCCGTGCCGATCCGGAAACCACGCAGCCACTCGCAGGTCACCGCCGCCAGCCGGACCCGCAATCGCATGGTGCTGGGCGCAGTCGATCTCGTGCGAAGGCGGGGCATTTCAGCGACCAGCCTGCGCGACGTCGTGGAGCACACCGGTACGCCCCGAGGGTCGCTCGGTCATCACTTCCCCGGCGGCAAGGCCCAACTGCTCGACGAGGTGATCGCCTGCGCGCGAGACCATATCAGTCGTTCGCTGGCGTCGGCGCTGGAGGAACACGGCCCGAGCCAGGGGCTGCATGCATTCTCGGCGCTTTGGCGCAGGATGCTCGAGTCCTCCGACTTCGAGGCGGGCTGCGCGGTGCTGCCATTCGCGGTGGAGTCCGGCGTGGCGGATTCGTCGGCGTCTGCGGAAGATCGAAAGCGACTGCGCGAGCATGCGCAGGCAGCCTTGCAGGAGTGGGAACTGCTGGTGGCGAGTGCGCTGCGCAAGGAGGGCGTGACGGTGAAGCGTGCGAAGTCCCTGTCGACGCTGACAATCGCCGCCTATGAAGGGGCCATCGCCCTGTGCCGGGCCTCGCACAGCATCGCTCCGCTCGACAAGGTGACCGCGGAGTTGGAATGGGCCTTTGACGCGGCCATTCGGGAGGCAACACGATGACCGCTCCGTCGACGAACGAGCACGTGCGTCGGGTCGCCCTGGTCGTGGGCGCAGGCGACGGTACGGGTGGTGCGATCGCCAGGCGGTTTGCACGCGAAGGCTATGTCGCCTGCGTCACGCGCCGGCACGCCGACAAGCTCGAACCGCTGCTGCAGCGCATCCGCTCGGAGGGCGGCGAGGCGCACGGATTCGCATCGGACGCGCGCAACGCAGACGAGGTGGCGAAACTCGTGGAGGACATCGAGACTCGCATCGGTCCCATCGAGGTGTTCGTCTTCAATATCGGCGCCAACGTTCCGTGCGGCATCCTCGAGGAGACGCCGCGCAAGTTTCTGAAGATCTGGGAGCTGGCGTGCTTTGGCGGATTTCTCACCGCGCAAGCTGTCGCGCGGCGCATGGTGGCCCGGGAGCGGGGCACCATCCTGTTCACGGGCGCGACCGCCAGTCTGCGTGGCGCCGCCGGATTCGCCGCATTCGCCGGGGCCAAGCATGCGCTGCGTGCCCTGGCCCAGAGCATGGCCCGGGAACTGGGCCCGAAGAACATCCACGTGGCGCACGTGATCGTGGACGGTGCCATCGACACGGCGTTCATTCGCGAATCCTTTCCCGACGTTTACGCACGCAAGGCGGACGACGGCATCCTGAACCCCGACCACATCGCCGAGGCGTACTGGTTCCTGCATGGCCAGCCACGGGACGCCTGGACGTTCGAGTTGGATCTTCGCCCCTGGGGAGAACGCTGGTGACCGACCCAAAGCCCGACGCATCCACGGCCTCGAGGAAGTCCGTCGAGTTCTTTTTCGATTTCGGCAGTCCCACCACGTACCTTGCTTGGACCCAACTGCCGCGCCTGTGCGCCGAAGCGAGGGCGGACCTCGTGTTCCGTCCGATGCTTCTCGGCGGCGTCTTCCAGGCGACCGGCAATGCCTCGCCGGTCACCGTGCCTGCCAAGGGACGATACATGCTGGAGGACATGGCACGGTATGCCCGTCATTACGGCGTGCCGATGCGAATGAATCCGCACTTCCCGATCAATACGCTGACGCTGATGCGCGGCGCAGTCGGCTTCCAGCTGGAGAAGCCGGACCGGTTCGACGCATACGTACGTACCGTGTTCGATGCCATGTGGGTCGAGCCGCGCAACCTCGGCGACCCGGAAATTCTCGCCGGCTCGCTGACGCAAGCAGGGTTCGACCCGCGCGAGGTGCTCGACATGGCTGGCCAGCAGCGGGTGAAGGACGTCCTCAAGGCCAACACGGAGGAGGCGGTCCGACGCGGCGCTTTCGGCGCGCCGACCATGTTCGTCGGCGGACAAATGTACTTTGGCCAGGATCGTCTCGACTTCGTGCGAGAAGCCCTGGCCGTTGCCTGATCGGGCCCGTCGTCCGACCGAGGAACTCATGGACGCACAGAAGATTCAAGAACTCGCGGCCGCGACGCTCGACGGCTCGATGCCCTTCCCGGAGATCGTCGGTCGCCTGATCGACGAGGGCGTCGAGTACTACCTCGTCGACTACCGCGCCTTTCGATTCACCTTCTACGGTGTCTCCGGTGGCGTCGTGGTGGCACCGCTGCAGTTCGAGGGGCTCCCGGAAGTCAGCGCCGACCTCGACCGCGCCGGTCTCCGGGCTGCCATCCACGACAGTCAGACGCGCGGCCAGAAGTTCCGGGACTTCTGCTCTCGCGCCATGGCCGCGGGCGTTCAGGGCTACTACGCGTTTCTGCGGGGTCGGCGCGTCGTGTACTCGGGCCGCCAGGGCGACCAGCGTGTCGAGTGGTTTCCGGGCGCCGCGCCCGCTGACGCTTGAGGCTTTGCCGAGATGCATATGAGCGACCGCTTCCGGCCGGGAGCTACGGTTGACGGCGGGGCGAGGGTGAGGGGATAAGGGGCCGATTGAAGGGCGGGAAGCGGCCACAAGCGGACGTCAGTGCCATGGCTTTGACAGCTTGTGGTGACCATGATGGAGTCGGGGCTATGGGCCGCAAACATGGATGCCTTCCAAGTATGCAGGCACGCGCCGCGCGCTTCCTTAGCTCCCCCGCCGAAACGCTTCATGCCGATACGCGCAACAGCTGTCGGCCTAACAGAGACTAGACGGCATGCAGCATCGCGCGACACTCAGATACGACGTGTCCCTGGTAAACCGTGCGGTGCGCTCATATTGGCGACGCTCTCTGGGACTTGGGGTGTTGCTGGGCGTGCCCGTTCTATGTGTCTTGCTCGCGATCCGCATCGTCAACGGCGATCGCTCGTGGTTCGTCGGTCTCTTGGCAGGTGCCGCATTGCTCGGCATAGGCATGCCGATCCTGGTTTATTGGGTGCATTATCGAAACTCCATGGCGAAGTTTCGGGAGATGCGCGAGCCAGTTGCGATTTTCACCGCAGACGATGATTCATTTACCCTGACGTCGGATAAGGGTAGCTCGACGCTCAGGTGGGATTCGATAAAGGAGGTCTGGGGCTTCGATGGTTTCTGGCTCCTGTTGTTCTCAAAGGCACACTTCGCAACGATTCCGCTCGAGGGCGTTTCTCAGGAGATGCGCGCATTTGTCGTGGAAAAAGTGAAGCTGAATGGCGGCCAGGCTTCCGTCTAAGAAATCACTGGAGCGCACGCGTGAACGATAAAGCTCCAACCTCAAGTGCGAATCCCAGCGACGACGATGCGAGGGGTTAGATGTCTGCTTTGGAGCAGTCGGGACTTCCGCTTCGGGTCGAGAGCAGTCGGATAGGAGACGAGATGTCGACGCGCACGCCGCGTAATTTCGACGCGAGACCGCTCTGGGAGCGCGAATGGCTCACCGAGAACACCTGGTGTGGTACGTGCCAACGCGCCGACCTCGGCCTAACGAATCCTGTGGAGTACGCCGTTGGTGGCCGGACGTTCGTCGCAGGCAAGTGCCGCGAGTGTGGCGGTGACGTCGAGTCAGAAGTCGCGGTCAGCGGTGGTGCCGAGTGACCGTTCTGGGTCGTTTCGAGACCATCGACCTGCAACCGAATTCTTCAGCCTGCATTGACGTTTCCGCGGAAACGTTCCGGCCACACCTACTGGATAGATTGCTTCGCCGCCCCGACCGATAACGGGCAGGCCGGCGACTGACCCTCAAAGCCTCCGCAACGCCTCGAGATACGCCGTCTCATCCGGCGGCAGTCCCGATCGCTGGGCCCGCCACAGCGCCTCGCCCAGGCACTCGATCATCCGATGTTCGGCGGCATGCACGTCGCCCGTACGTTCGCAGAGCCGCCGGTGCACTTCCGCGATGCCCGACGGCCGGTTCGTCGCCACCTGCTCGCGGATGGCCAGGTGCAGGCCCATGTGCAAAAACGGGTTGGTCTGGCCGCCTTCCGGTGTGAAGTCGCGCGCCACCGCGTTCTCGTCCGTCACGGCCGCGTGATACTCGGGGTGCTGCTCCAGCACCCGCACGATCTGGTCCTCGAGCGGCTCGAGCGGGCGCGACTCGCGATGCTTGCGCCACGCCTCCACGTACATGCGGCGCAGGCCGTCGCGACCCTGGTCGTAGAAGAACGGCATCGTCAGCGCCCCTTCGATCCCTGCATCGGATGCTTGCGCGGTTTCGCCGGCTCGGCCGGGGTCTTGTCCTTGAACTTGCACAGGTCCGCGACCGGGCAGGTCGGGCAGTCCGGCTTGCGCGCCTTGCACACGTAGCGGCCGTGCAGGATCAGCCAGTGATGGGCGTCCTGCAGGAATTCCGCCGGCACGCGCTTCATCAGCTTGTCCTCGACCTCGCGTACGGTCTCGCCCGGCGCCAGTCCGAGCCGATTTGAAACGCGGAAGATGTGCGTGTCCACGGCCATCGTCGGTTGGCCGAACGCGGTGTTGAGGACGACGTTCGCCGTCTTGCGGCCCACGCCCGGCAGCGCCTCGAGCGCCTCGCGCGAGGCTGGCACCTCGCCGCCGTGCTCGTCGAGCAGCAACCGGCAGGTCGCGATGATGTTCTTCGCCTTGCCCTGGTAGAGCCCGATCGACTTCACGTACTTCGCGAGTCCGTCCACGCCGAGATCGAGGATTGCGCGCGGCGTATTGGCGACGCGATACAACTCGCGTGTCGCGAGGTTGACGCTCTTGTCGGTCGCCTGCGCCGAGAGGATCACCGCGACCAGCAACTCGAAGGGTGTCGTGTACTCGAGCTCCGTCTTCGGGTGCGGATTGATCTGGCGAAAGCGCCGGAACAGTTCGATGCGCTGCTGTTCGTTCACGAGACGGTCTCCGCGCGGCCGGGCCGGCGCGCGCTTCGCGCTGCGGTGAGCGCAGTCAGAAGCAATCCTGCCGTCACCAGCACAGCAGCGGGCCGTGCAGCCGGAGACAGCCACTGGTGCGCCATTGCCGCCACGAACGACAACACGAGGGCAACCAGCGCCGTGACGAGGCTGCTCACCAGCACGCGGCTGGGCGAGACCTCGGCCTGATCCAGACTCGCGACGGTCAGGAACGCGCTTGCCGCCGCGATCAGCAGGGCAGAGGTCGACTGCGTGGCGCCATCCGGCAGCATCGCCGCGCCGGCCACGTTCATCGCGATGGCCATTCCGGCGGCGACGATGGCCAGCGCGGCCATTTCCGCGGCCAGCGGCAGGCGTGACCGCAGCATCCAGCGCACGAGCCCGGCGGCGGCCGAGGCCAGTCCGATCGTGACGGCCAGCCACGCAGCGACCGGCACGGTGTCGCACAGCACGGCCGCCGGCAGGGTTGCGACGGCGGCACGCGTCACGGCGGTCGAAGTGGCGTGGGTCATGGCGTCATTCTAGCGGGCGCGGCGTACAACTCGTCGCGATGCTGCGCGACGTACTGCAGGCATGCGGCGATCGCGCGAACGACCGCGCGGGGTGTCACGGTGGCGCCGGTGAACTGGTCGAAATCGCCGCCGTCCTTGCGGACCTTCCAGCGATCGGCCGTCGGAGAGGCGAGCGAGCGGCCCTTGAAGCCGGCCAGCCAGTTCGAGGACGCCTCGTCGATCAATCCGCCGAGGCCCGGGGTCTCGTGGTGCCGCAGCACCCGCGTCCCGAGGATGCGGCCGTCGACGTCGACCGCGATGCGCAGCGTGATGGCGCCGACGTAACCGTCGGGCGCCACGGGCTCGACGATCAGCGCCACGGGGCGGCCGGCGCGACGCACGCGATGCACCGGCACCGGTTCGGTGGTGCCGAGCAGTTCCGGATCGCGCACCCAGGTCACGTCCGCGAGGACGTCGTTGTCGTGCGGCACGCCGGCGAGCAGCGATTCGAAGGCCTCGGCCTGCCGTGCCCGTTCACGTGCCACGACGGTCGGGCGGACGAGACCGTCGACGACCATCACCAGCGCGCCCGCCGCCAGAGTCACTCCTACCAGCGTCACGACGGCCCACGCGGCACGGCCCGGCCGTTCGTTACCGCGGTTGCCCATGGAGCCTCGGCACGGTCAGCCCGTCGATGAAGGGCGCGGCGAAGTTCATCAGCAGCACTGCGAAGGCGACGCCGTCGGGGGTCGTGCCGAAGCTCCGCACCAGCCAGGCCACGAGCCCGATGCCGAAGCCGTAGACGAGACGGCCGCGGTCGTTGGCGGGCGCCGTCGCCGGTTCCGTCGCGATGAAGAAGGCGCCCAGCATCGTCGCGCCCGCGAACGCGTGGAACAGCGGGCCCGCGTAGGCGCCGGGATCGAGGCCATGCGCGACCCAGGCGGGCAGCAGGATCCCGGCGAGCACGGCAACCGGGATGTGCCAGCGCACGACGCCCCGCGCGAGCAGGAAGAGCCCGCCCGCCGCCGCGGCGAGGTTGATCCACTGGAAGCCCGCGCCCCCGAATGCGCCGAACGCCGGCTGTGCCAGCACTTCCTGCATGGTGTAGCGCTGATCGAGCCCGGTGCGCAGGGCGTCGAGCGCGGTCGCGCCGGTGTACGCGTCCCACGCAGGTCGCAGTGCGGCAGCGCCGCCCGTGAATGTCCGCCACGACAGCGCCGCGAGATCCGTCCAGGCGTGCGTGCCCGTGCCGAGCGGCAACGGCCAGCGCACCATGTCGGCGGGAAACGCCAGCAGCAGGGCGGCGTAGCCCACCATCGCGGCATTGAACGGACTGCGGTCGAGCCCGCCGAACGCATGCTTGCCGAGCAGCACGGCGAGCGCGCTGCCCGCCAGGGTCAGCCACCCGGGCAACAGGGGAGTCACGCACAGCGAGAAGAGGACGGCCGTGACGAGCACGCTGCCGTCCGGCCTCTCCGGAAGACCGCCGCGGGCGCGCAGGCGCAGCGCGAGTGCGTCGCAGGCCAGCGCCGTCGGACAGGCCACGGCCAGTTGCAGCAGCAGCCCGGGGCCGAAAAACGCCACGTGCGCGACGACCACCGGCAGCAGCGCAAGCATCAACTGCAACGACCCGCGCGTCATGGCGGATCCTCGCCCCGCGCCCGTCGACGGGCTGCCTCGAAGGCGATGCGTTCCGCTTCGGCCGCGGCGGCCAGTCGTGCCTGGTGACGCTCGTAACGTCCTCGCGCGAGGTCGGCACGCTTCCGGCGCGCGTCGTCGTCGTCATTCACCTCGCCCGCGGGCCGCAACTCGATGCAATCCACCGGACACGGCGGCAGGCACAGCTCGCAGCCGGTGCAGTGGTCGGCAATGACGGTGTGCGCCAGCTTCTGCGCGCCGACGATCGCGTCCACCGGGCACGGGGCGATGCAGCGCGCGCAGCCGATGCAACGCGCCTCGTCGATCCACGCCACTTGCGGTGGCTTCTCCGGGCCGACCTCGGGGGCCAGCGGTCGCACGGGGCGGTCGAGCAGGTCGGCCAGATCGCGGATGGTCCGCTCGCCGCCCGGCGGGCAGCGATTGATGTCGGCCTCGCCCGCGGCGATGGCGGTCGCGTAGGGCCGGCAGCCGGCATACGTGCAGCGGCCGCATTGCGTCTGCGGCAGCAAGGCGTCGATGCGATCTGCGAGCGACTGCCCGGGTGACGAGATCTTCACGGCGTCACCAGCCCGTCGAGCCCGGCGATGCCGAGCATCAGCAAGCCGGTCGCCGTCACCAGCGCCGGGATGCCGTGCAGCGACGAGGGCTCGTCACCGCCGGCCAGCCGCTCCGCGAAAGGCGTGAACAGCGCCTGCACGACGGCGAATGCCGCGGCCGCCGTGGCACCGCGTCCCAGCGCATCCGCGACCGATGCGCATTGCTCCGGCCGGAGGCAGGCGAGCGCGAGGATCAACTCGCTCGCGACGGCGGGCGGCGCGAGTTCGACGGCGGTCTCACGCAGCGAGGGCAGGCGCGGTACGACGAGCGCAGCCGACGCGGCCACCAGGCTCGCGGTCACCACGGCCAGCAGCAGGGTCGCGAGGGCTGTCGATGGGGCAGGCAGCGCGGCGACGATGGCGCGGGTCGATGCTGCGGCCACGGGAAGCGTGACGAGCGCCGTGATGCCGAGTGCCGAGGCCGCGGCGTCGCGGTGCCGCGCAGGCACGGCACACCGCGGGCCGAACTGGCCGAGGAACGCGCACTGGTTGGCGAGGCTCGCGGCGACCGCGAGGAGCAGCAGCTCCGCCATGGCCCCTCCCGCTGCGGCTACTTCACCTGCATGCCGGGCGTTGCGCCGGCGTCCGGCGTCACGACGAAGATGTCCGTCCCGCCGGGGCCGGCCGCGAGCACCATGCCTTCCGACGTGCCGAAGCGCATCTTGCGCGGCGCGAGGTTGGCGACCACGACGACGTGGCGCCCGACGAGGCTCGCCGGCTCGTACGCGGAGCGGATGCCCGCGAAGATCGTGCGCGGTTGGCCTTCGCCGAGGTTCACGGTGAGCTTCAGCAGCTTGTCCGCGCCCTCGACGAGTTCCGCCGCCTCGACCCGTGCGATGCGCAGGTCGACCTTGGCGAACTCGTCGATCGAGATCGTCGCGGGCGGGGCCGCGTCCGCGGGCGCCGGTGCGGCCTTGGCCTTGGCGGGCTTCGCGGTCGCCGCGGCAGGAGCAGCCTGTGCCGCCTGCGGTGTGCCCGAGGGCTTCAGACTCTCGGCGGACGCCTCGAGCAGCGCCTTCACCGCCGCCGGATCGACGCGCGTCGCGAGCGGCTCGTACGCATTGATGACGGTGCCGAGCTGCGCACGCGCGAGATCGCTCCACGCCTGCGACGGCAGGCCGAGGAATTTCTCCGCGCCCGCGGCGAGCTTCGGCATCACCGGCTTGAGGTAGCCGGCCAGCACGCGGAACAGGTTGAGGCCCTGCGTGCAGACGCCCTGGACCTCGGCCGCGCGCGCCGGGTCCTTCGCCAACAGCCAGGGCTTCTGCTGGTCGATGTAGAAGTTCGCCTGGTCGGTGAGCGCCATGATTTCGCGGATGGCGCCGGCGAGGTCGCGCTGCTCGTAGAGGGCGGCGATGCGCTCCCCGGCGGCCACGAACCCGTCGTACAGCGCAGCGTCGGGCAGCGATGCGGCGAGCGCCCCGCCGTGGCCGCGCGCGATGAAGCCCGCGCAGCGGCTCGCGATGTTGACCAGCTTGCCGACGATGTCCGAGTTCACCTTGGCGACGAAGTCGTCGAGGCTCAGGTCGAGGTCTTCGACGCCGCTGCCGAGGCGCGAGGCGAAGTAGTAACGCAGGTATTCCGCCGGCAGGTGGTCGAGCCACGCGCGGGCCGAGATCAGCGTGCCGCGCGACTTGGACATCTTGGCGCCGTTCACGGTCAGGAAGCCGTGCGCGTACACCGCCGTCGGTGCGCGGTAGCCGGCGCCCGTCAGCACGGCCGGCCAGAAGAGCGTGTGGAAGTAGACGATGTCCTTGCCGATGAAGTGGTAGACCTCGGCGTCGCTGTCCGGCTTCCAGTAGCGGTCGAAATCGCGGCCCGTGCGCCGGCAGAAGTTGAGCAGGCTCGAGAGGTAGCCGATCGGCGCGTCCAGCCAGACGTAAAAGTACTTGCCGGTTTCCCCCGGAATCTCGAAGCCGAAGTAGGGCGCGTCGCGCGAGATGTCCCAGTCGCGCAGGCCGGCACCGAACCATTCCTCGAGCTTCGATTCGACCGCGGGCTGCAGGCGGCCACCGCCCGTCCACTCGCGCAGGAACTTCTCGAAGTCCCCGAGCCGGAAGAACAGGTGCTCGGATTCGCGCTGCACCGGCGGCGTGCCGCTCACCACCGAGACGGCGTTCAGCAGGTCGGCCGGCGTGTAGGTGGCGCCGCAGACCTCGCAGCTGTCGCCGTACTGGTCGAGCGCGCCGCACTTCGGGCAGGTGCCGCGCACGTAGCGGTCCGGCAGGAACATCTTCGCCTGCTCGTCGTACGCCTGCACGATGGTCTCGCGGCGGATGTGTCCGCCCGCGGCCAGCCGGCGATAGATCTCGTAGGTGACCTCGCGGTTCTCGTCGGAGTGCGTCGTGTGGAAGTTGTCGTACGAGATGTCGAACGCGTCGAAGTCGCGGCGCTGCTCGGCGCCGACGCGCGCGATCAGCTCTTCGGGCGCGATGCCTTCCTGGCGGGCCTTGAGCATGATCGGCGTGCCGTGCGCATCGCTCGCCCAGATGAACAGGCAGTCGTGGCCGCGCATGCGCTGGAAGCGCACCCAGATGTCGGTCTGCACGTACTCGACCATGTGGCCGAGGTGCGGGGCGCCGTTGGCGTAGGGCAGGGCGCTGGTGACGAGGATCGTGCGGGGCTTGGGTGAGGTCATGGCTCGCAGGCAACGGGCGAGAAAGGCCCGCAATTATGCCACGCGCGCCTCCCGCCCGGCCCGGAACCGGGCCGGCGGGGCGGTCAGCCGACCGCCTTCAGGTGTTCGAAACGCTGCTTGTTGATGGCCTTTTCGTAGGCCGAGCGCCCGCTGATGACGCCCTTCTCGAGCAGTTCCTGGATGGCCGAATCCATGGTCCGCATGCCGTGGGCGGCGCCGCTCTGCATGGCGTTCTCGAGCTGGTCGAGCTTGCCCTGGCGGATCATGTTGGCGACCGCCGGGATGTTGATCAGGATCTCGAGCGCCGCGACGCGGCCCCGCTTGTCCATCTTCTGGATCAGCTGCTGGGAGATGACCCCGCGCAGCGAGGTCGAGAGCATGGTGCGGACGTGGTTCTGCTTGTCCGCCGGGAAGGCGTTGACGATGCGGTCGACGGTGGCGGCCGCGCCGTTCGTGTGCAGCGTGCCCATCACGAGGATGCCCATCTCGGCCGCGGTCACCGCGATGCTCATGGTCTCGAGGTCGCGCAACTCGCCGACCAGCACCACGTCCGGGTCCTCGCGCAGGGCCGAGTGCAGCGCCTCCGCGAAGCTCGGGCTGTGCACGCCGACCTCGCGCTGGCTCACCAGGCAGCCCTTGCGCGGATGCACGAATTCGATCGGGTCCTCGATGGTGAGGATGTGGCCCTTCAGGCGGGCGTTGAGGTCGTCGAGCATCGCGGCGAGCGTGGTCGACTTGCCGGAGCCGGTCTTGCCGGTCACCAGGATTAGGCCGTTGTTGACGCGGCACAGGCTGCGCACGGCGTCCGGCATGTTGAGCTGCTCGAGCGTCAGCGCCTTGGACGGAATGGCGCGGAACACCGCGCCGAGCCCGGCGATGTGCCGGAAGACGTTGACGCGGAAGCGCGACACGCCCGGGATGGTGTAGGCGAAGTCCGCGCCGTCCTTCTCCTCGAGGAACTTCAGCGCGCGCTTGGTCATGATCTCTTCGAGCATGGCCTTGACGTCGTCGGGCGCGAGCCGCTCCTCGCGCAGCGGCATCAGCTCGCCGTACAGCCGGATGCGCGGCGGGTCGCCCGCGACGAAGTGCAGGTCGGAGCCGTTGCGGCCGAGCACCTCGCGCAGGTAGGCGTCGATCCGCTTGGCGGCGGGTGCCTCGCCGGTGGCGGCGGTCGTGGTCGAAGTCGCGGTCGCGGTGGTGCTGGTGTCGGTGACCATCTCAGGCGCCCTGCGTGATGTCGGCCTTGAGCACCGCGGTGCCGTCGGCGATGTAGCGGGTGAACGGTCGCTTGTCGACCGCGTAGATGTAGGCGTCCTCGGGGTCGACCTCGCGGGCCTGCACGGCCGCGAGCAGCGCCTGGTCCAGGGTCTGCATGCCGAGCTCCTTGCCGGTCTGCACCTGCGACGGCAGCATGTGGCTCTGGTCGGTCATCACCAGCTTGCCGATCGCGCGGTTCATCACCATCACCTCGCAGATCGCGCGCCGCCCGCGCAGGTCGGGCGTGCGCACCAGCACCTGCGTCACCACGCCGAGCAGGCTCTGCGAGATGAAGCTCTTGGTCTGCTCGCGCTCCTCGGCCGGCAGCGCGTCGACCAGTCGGTCGATGGTCTTCACCGCGCTCGTCGTGTGCAGCGTGCCGAGCACGAGGTGGCCGGTCTCCGCCGCGGTCATCGCCCAGCGCACGGTGTCGGCGTCGCGCAACTCGCCGACCAGGATCACGTCCGGGTCCTCGCGCAGCGAGGCGCGCACGCCCTCGGCGAAGGAGGGCAGGTGGGTGTGCAGCTCGCGCTGGATCACCTGCGACTGCTTGCTGCGATGGACGAACTCGATCGGGTCCTCGAGGCTGATGATGTTCAGCTTCCGCGTGCGGTTCAGCAGGTCGATCATGGCCGCGAGGGTGGTCGACTTGCCGGTGCCGGTCGAGCCCGTCACCAGCACCATGCCCTGGTGGAAGTCGCAGAACTTCTTGACGATCGGCGGCAGGTTGAGCGAATCGATCGACGGCACCTCCGAGGGAATCGCGCGGAAGACCGCCCCGACGCCGGTGTCCTTGTGGAAGACGTTGACGCGGAAGCGCGACCCGTCTTCGGAGACGTACGAGAAGTCGATGTCGTGGCCCTTGCGGAACTGCTCCTGGTACGCAGGCTTCAGGATCTCGTTGACGTAGCTCTCGAGCTCCGCGTCCGCGAGGTTGCGGAACTTGATCGGCAGCAGGTCGCCGTTCATGCGCAGCATCGGCGGCACGCCCACCGCGAGGTGCACGTCGGAGCAGCCTTGCGAGGCGCCGAGCTTCAGGAATGCGTCGATGCGTGCCATGGGCACCTCACATGTATTTCTCCAGCGCGGCGCGCAGCTCGTCCATCGACTGGAAGCGGCGCGACTTGTCGACCGCCATCGTGCGCATCACGATCTCCGACAGCCCCGGCGGGACCTTCGGATTGATCTCCATCGGCGGCTTGGCGTTGCCCTGCACGTGCTGGTACATGACCGCCATGTGGTCGCCGCGGTGGTAGGGCGGCTCGCCGGTCAGCATCTCGTAGAGGATGATGCCGAGGCTGTAGATGTCCGCGCGCTCGTCGACCTTCTTGCCGAGGATCTGCTCGGGCGCCATGTACTTCGGCGAGCCGATCACGTAGCCGGTCTTGGTCAGCTGCGTGTCGCCCTGGTGCTGTGCGGCGGCGACGCCGAAGTCCACGATCTTCACCAGGCCTTCGTCGTTGATCAGCACGTTGGCCGGCTTCAGGTCGCGGTGGATGATGCCCTGCTGGTGCGCGACCGCCATGCCGGTGGCGACGTCCGTCGCGTAGCGCACGGCCTTCTGCATCGGCAGCGGCTTGTCCGCGATCTCGTTGCCGAGCGTGTGCGACGGGAAGTACTCCATCGAGATGGCGTAGTTGCCGCGGATGAACAGGAAGTCGTAGATGCGGATGACGTTGCGGTGCGTGATCTTGCGCGAGTAGCGCAGTTCGTGCACGAAGCGCTTCATCATCTCCTCGTCCTGCGACACGTTCGGGTTCAGGAACTTGAGGATCAGCTGCTCGTCGACGACCTTGTCCTCCATCAGCAGCACGGTGCCGAAGGCGCCCTTGCCGATCTTCTGGACGTAGGTGTAGCGGCCCTCGAGCACGTCGCCCGGCTTGAGGGTGGAGATGTCGAGCCGCGGCGATTCGCGGCCCTGCTTCATGATGCCTTCGATGTCCGGCCGCTCGACCAGCAGCGTGCGGGCCGGCTCGGCCATCTTGCGGCCGCCGTCGAGCGCCGCCGCGGCCGTGGTCGAGAAGCGCGCATCGAGGTCCTCGACGGCGCGCATCGCCGCGTGGCACACGGTCGGGTCGTCGGCCTGCGCGCCCACGATCTCGAGCCGCGCGCGCACGTCGTCGGAATTCGACTCGTCGACCAGGCGCGTGAGCGCCGTGATCGCCTCGAGCCGCACTTCCTTGCCGTGGTTGTCGAGGAACGGCAGGATCGTCGGCACCTGCGTGGTGTCGCCGAGCTTGCCGATCGCCCGCACCACCGTCGGCAGCGACCGCGGGTCGGTCGAGCGCGTCAGGTCGAGCAGCGAGGGCAGGGCGCGCTTGCTGCCGATCTCGGCCAGCGCGTCCACGGCGCGTTCCTTGACCCACCAGTCCCGGTCGCGCGTCGCCTCGATCAGGAAGTCGACCGCACGCTCGTCCTTGGTCTGGTTCAGGATCTCGATCGCGGCGCGACGGATGTCCTCGTCCGGGTCGCGGATCAGCTCGAGCGAGGCCTCGATGACGCGCGGGCCGCCGATCTTCGCGAGCGCGTCGGCCGCGCGGCTGCGCACCCACCAGTCGGCGTCCTTGATCGACTGCAGCAGGTGCTTGATGTGCTGCGGCGTGCCGATCTCGTTCAGCACTTCGACCGCCGCGCGCCGCGCGCCCTCGTTCTCGTCGCGCAGGATGTTGGCGATGTGCAGGATGGTGTCCGGGTGGTTGGCGCGCACCACCGCGTCGATGGCCTTCTGCTGGGTCTCGACGTCCGGATCGCGCAGCACTTCGCACAGCAGGCCGATGTCGAGGTTGCCCTCCATGTGCGCCAGCGCGTTCAGCACCGCCTGGCGGATGAACTTGTTGGTGTCGCGCAGCTGCAGCTGCAGCGCCTTGGCGACGTCGGGCCGGTTGAAGCGCGAGAGGATGTTGATGATGTGCGTGCGCGCGATCGGGTCCTTGCCCTCGAGCCGGCTCAGCAGCTCGGGCACCAGGGTCTCGTCGGCGATCTCGCCGACGATGCGGAACATCGCGGCTTTCTCGGCGGGCTCCTGCGCGTACGCGCGCTGCAGCACGTCGCGCGCGTTGAGCCGCTGCTTCTGCGCCGCCAGGATGCTGACCACCTGGCTCTTCGGCATCTCGGGATTCTCGAGCAGCGCGAGCAGCAGGCTGGTCGGGTAGTTGCGCCCGGTCGACAGCGCCCAGGTGACGGCGGCGACCGTGCGCTGGTTGCCGTCGACGAGGCCGGCGGCGATGGCCGGGAAGGTGCGGTAGTCGAGCAGTGCCGACAGCACGCTCACGAACCCGGCGGTTTCCTGTTTGCCCGCGCTCGCCAGCGCGTCGATGATCCGCGGAATGGCGGAAGGACCCAGCTTCGCCAGCTTCTCGAGCGCCTGGGCATTGTCGGTCGGGCCGGCCTGGTCGGTCGCCTTGATCTCGGCGATCAGCCGGTCAGCCCTCAGGTTCGTGATGAAACTCATGGACGATGCGTCATGCGCCTCGCTGGCGTGCGCGCTCGCGCTCACGCCTCGGCAATGCCCGGATCCCGCCCGGAGGGACGACTCCGGCTCGGGTTGCCCGGATTATGCCACGCACCCGCGACCGGTCCCCGGGCGTTTGCCGAGCCCGGCCGCGCCCGCCGCGGACGTTCCGTTTCCGCTACAATCGCACCTTCACGGCCCATGCCGTCCCCCTCTCCCTTCGGGTCCACGATGACGGACGATCGCGCTTCCGCTGCCCGCCTGTTGGTCGGGAATTATGTCGAACCCCACCTCGGGATACCTCTGGCGGACGCGAAAGCTGTGAAGTCCGTCCGGTTGGACGGCGGCCGCGTCGTGGTCGAGCTCGAACTGGGGTTTCCGGCCGGCCGCTGGCAGGGGGAGTTGGCCCGCGTGCTCGAGGACCGGCTGGCCGCCGATCCCGGGGTCGGTCCGGCCCGGGTCGAGGTCCGCTGGCAGGTCCGGTCGCAGCCGGTGCAGGGCCAGTTGCAGCCGCTGCCCGGCATCGCCAACGTCATCGCGGTCGCCTCCGGCAAGGGGGGCGTCGGCAAGTCCACCACCGCCGTGAACCTGGCGGCCGCGCTCGCGCTCGACGGGGCCCGGGTGGGCCTGCTCGATGCGGACATCTACGGCCCCAGCCAGCCCCGCATGGTCGGGCGGCAGGGCGAGCGCCCGTCGAGCCGCGACGGCAAGCACATCGAGCCGCTGCTCGCCCACGGGCTCAAGGTCATGTCCATCGGCTTCCTCGTCGAGGAGGAGCAGCCGATGGTCTGGCGCGGCCCGATGGTCACCCAGGCCCTCACGCAGTTGCTCGGCGACACGAACTGGGGCGAGCTCGACTACCTCGTGGTCGACATGCCCCCGGGCACGGGCGACATCCAGCTCACGCTCTCGCAGCGCGTGCCGGTCAGCGGGGCGGTCATCGTCACGACGCCGCAGGACATCGCGCTGCTCGATGCGCGCAAGGGACTGCAGATGTTCCGCAAGGTGTCGGTGCCGGTGCTCGGCGTGGTCGAGAACATGAGCACGCACGTGTGCTCGAAGTGCGGCCACGAGGAACCCATCTTCGGCAGCGGCGGGGGCAAGCGCATGGCGGCCCAGTACGGCGTGCGCCTGCTCGGGTCCGTGCCGCTCGACATCCGCATCCGCGCCGAGACCGACGACGGCCGGCCGTCGGTCGTCGTCGACCCGGACGGTCCGCTCGGGCGCGCCTACCTGGAGATGGCCCGCTGCACGGCGGCCCAGCTGTCGCTCGCCGCGGCCGCGGGCAGCGCATTCCCCAAGATCACCGTCGAGGAAACCTGAGCGTGAGCATCAAGTCCGACCGTTGGATCCGCCGCATGGCCGAGGGCCACGGCATGATCGAGCCGTTCGAGCCCGGCCAGGTGCGCGTCGTGAACGGCGAGCGCATCGTCTCCTACGGTACGTCGAGCTACGGCTACGACGTGCGCTGCGCGGCCGAGTTCAAGATCTTCACCAACATCAACTCGACGATCGTCGACCCGAAGGACTTCGACCACGGGTCGTTCGTCGACTTCACGGGCGAGGTCTGCATCATCCCGCCCAACTCGTTCGCCCTCGCGCGCACGGTCGAGTATTTCCGCATCCCGCGCAACGTGCTCACGGTCTGCCTCGGCAAGTCCACGTACGCCCGCTGCGGCATCATCGTCAACGTCACGCCGCTCGAGCCCGAGTGGGAGGGCCACGTGACGCTCGAGTTCTCCAACACCACGACGCTGCCGGCGAAGATCTACGCCAACGAGGGCGTGGCGCAGATGCTGTTCTTCGAGTCGGACGAAGTGTGCGAAATCTCCTACAAGGACCGGGGCGGCAAGTACATGGGCCAGCGCGGAGTGACGCTGCCGAAGGCCTGAGCGGGCGCTTTTTGCTCCGTTCAGGATCATTTCGGCCCCATCCGTAGCTGCCCGCGTTGACCCGCCCGGGCCGCGGGATCATGCTTTCAGCCCGCATGGGCCCGCTCGCCGACGTTTTCCCGTGGACCCCCAGTTTCGAGACCGGCATCGCCGAGATCGATGAGCAGCATCGCGGCCTCGTCTCGCTGCTCAACGTGCTGGTGAACCACCTCGCGTTCCACTCGGACGCCCCGACGCGCGCCCGCGTCTTCAACGACCTCAAGGCCTATGCGGTCAACCACTTCCGCACCGAGGAACGCATCTGGCGCGAGCAACTCGCCGGCGACGCGTGGGAAGCGGAGCACATCGCCGAGCACGCCGATTTCACCGCACGGGTGCAGGCACTGTCCCCGGACGACCTGCAGCGCCCGTTCGACGACGTGGTCGCCGACATCATCACGTTCCTCACCCACTGGCTGGCGATCCACATCCTCGAGTCCGACCGTCGCCTCGCGATGGCGGTGCAGGCGCGGCGCTCGGGCCTGAGCGTCGACCGCGCCAAGGTCGTCGCGGAACGCGCGATGTCGGGATCCTCGCGCGCGCTGGTCGACGCGCTGATGCAGATGTACGACCGGCTCGCCGCGCGCACGGTGCAGCTGGCGCGCGAGGTGAGTCGACGGGCCACGACCGAGGACGAACTGCAAAGGGTCCGCGAGCAGGCCGAGGCGACCGGACGGTCGCGGGCGGCCTTCCTCGACGACATGGGCCGGGAGATCCGTGCGCCGCTCGGCGTGATCACCGGCATGGTGCGCGAGCTGCGGGCGTCGGGCGCGACTGCCGAGGATCAGCGGCACCTGAGCGACATCGACACCGCGGCCGGGCAACTGCTCGCCATCCTGAACGGCATCCTCGACCTCGCCCGCATCGAGGCCGGCCGCTTCGAACTCGACGACGTGCCGCTGCGGGTTGCGCCCGTCGTCCAGGACGTCGCGTCGATGCTCGAGGATCGCGCGCGGGACTGCGGACTGGAACTGCGCGTCGCCACTCACGCCGATCCGGGCGAACTGCGCGGCGACGCGCTGCGCCTGCGCCAGTCGCTGCTGACGCTCGCCATGCACGCGCTCAAGGCGCAGCCGGCGGGCGGGTTGACGATCGGCTGCAGCGTCGAGAACGAGACCGAGCAGGGCGTGCTCGTGCGGTTCCGGGTCGAGGACCCGAGCGGCACCCTCGATCCCCTGGAACTCGAGCGGCAGTTCGCGTGCTGCGACCCGGAAGTGGCCAGTGCGGACCCGCTCAGGCCGGGCGCCGATGTCGGCCTCGCCGTGACCCGACGTCTCGCCCGCCTGATGCATGGCGAGGCCGGTGCGATCGAGATGCCGCCAGGGGGCTGTTCGCTGTGGTTCTCGGCACGCCTGCCGCGTGTCGCGGTCGCGGCGCGGCCCGTGCCGCCCGCGAGTCCGCTGGTCGCCTGCGCCGGCGCGCGCGTGCTGGTCGTGGAAGACAATGATCTCAACCTCGAGCTGGCGCTGGCCCTGCTCGAGCCGTACGGGCTCGCGATCGACACGGCTTGCGACGGTGCCCAGGCGCTCGCCAAGGTCGCGATCCGGCCTTACGACCTGGTCCTGATGGACATGCAGATGCCGGTCATGGACGGCCTCGAGGCCACGCGCCGCATCCGGCAACTGCCCGAGCGGGGCGACGTGCCCATCATCGCCATGACCGCCAACGCGTTCGCCGAGGACCGCGAGCGTTGCCGGCTGGCCGGCATGAACGACTTCGTGGTGAAGCCCGTCGACCCGAAACTGCTGTACGCGACGATCGCGCGCTGGCTGGCGCCGGAGAGTTCCGGGGGCGGTACGCATGGCTCAGCCTGAGTACACCCTGCTGGTCGCCGACGACGAGCCCGTCAACCTGCGGGTGCTCGGCGAACTGCTGCAGTCGCGGTACCGGGTGCGGGTCGCCAACTCGGGTGGGCGCGCGCTGCAGGTCGCGAACAGCGACCCGCCGCCCGACCTGATCCTGCTCGACATCGTGATGCCGGACATGGACGGTTACGCCGTGCTCGCCACGCTGCGCGCGAACCCGGCGACGCGCGACATCCCGGTCATTTTCGTGACCTCGATGGGCGCATCGGCCGACGAGGAGCGAGGCCTGCAGCTCGGTGCCGTGGACTACATCACCAAGCCGTACCAGCCGGCGATCGTGCTCGCGCGCGTGCGCACGCACCTCGAGCTCAAGCAGGCGCGCGACTGGCTGAAGGACCAGAACGCGTTCCTCGAGGCGGAAGTCAACCGCCGCCTCGCGGAGAACCTGATGATCCAGGACGCGAGCATCATGGCGCTCGCCAGCCTCGCGTCCGTGCGCGACACGGAGACCGGCAATCACCTGCTGCGCACGCAGGGCTACGTGCGGGCTCTCGCCGAGCAACTGCGCAGCCACCCGCATCACGCCGCGCAGCTCACGCCGCGCTACATCAACAGCCTCGCGAAATCGGCGCCGCTGCACGACATCGGCAAGGTCGGCATTCCCGACCACATCCTCCTGAAGCCCGGCCGGCTGACGCCCGAGGAATGGGCGATCATGCAGACTCACGCGCGCCTCGGCAGCGAGGCCATCGAGGCCGCGGAGCGCGACGTCGCGCAGCCGATCGAGTTCCTCGCGATCGCCAAGGAGATCACGCGCTGTCACCACGAGAAGTGGGACGGCAGCGGCTATCCGGCCGGACTGAAGGGCGATGCGATCCCGCTCAGCGCGCGGCTGATGGCGCTCGCGGACGTGTTCGATGCGCTCAGCACGCGCCGGCCCTACAAGGAAAGCATGAGCATGGCGCAGGTGACGCAGATGATCGTCGCCGGCCGCGGCCAGCATTTCGACCCGGACGTGGTCGATGCCTTCCTCGCGGTGCGCGAGCGCTTCGCCGAGATCGCCGAGCGACTGGCCGACACGCCCGAGATCCTCGAGCGCAAGGCGTCGGTGCGCGCCGGCCGGCTCGCGTCCTAGGCTTTCGCGGCGAGGTCGATCCCCTGGTCCGCACACGCGGCGACCAGTTCGCGGCGGGCCGCGTCGAAGTCGAACTGCTCCACGGCCGAGGCGAGCGCCTGCGCCCGCTCGCTGAACGCGGCATCCAGCAACTCCCGATGCTGCGCGTGGCTGTCCTGCGAACGCATGTCGTCGGTCACCAGCAGGGCGTGCAGTTCGCGGCAGGCGGCCAGCAGCCGCTCCCGGTCGACGGTCTGCGGCGCGCCGGGTTGCGCGCGCGGCGGCGGCGGCAGCGCCGAGTCGATGCCGGCCACCACCGTCGCGAGACTGCGCGCGAACGCCGCGATCGCCACGGACGCGTTGGCCCGCAGTTCCGGCTGCTTGAGGCAGTTCTCCATCTCGCGCGCGCGGTCCTGCAGTTCCTGCGCGCCGATCGTGCCGGCGAGGCCCTTCACGGTGTGCGCTCGACGCACGGCGGCCGTCCAGTCCGCCGCGGCGACTTCGCGACGGATCTCATCCGCGTCGAGCCGGTGTCCCTCGACGAACATGCGCAGCACCGAAGCGTACAGCCCCGGGTTGTCGGCCACGCGGTGCAGCCCGGTCACCGTGTCGAGTCCCGCGATGGCGACCGGAAGGGTGCCCGTGTCGGCTGTCGACGCGGGTGACGCGGTGTGAGCCGGCGTCGGCGCGGCGGGCGCAGCCGCAGGTGGGCTGGGCGCGACGCCGCGGGCCGGAATCCAGCGCAGCAGCACCCGCCAGAGCGTCTCCGGCTCGATCGGCTTGGCGAGGTAGTCGCTCATCCCGGCTTCCCGGCAGCGGCGGGCGTCGTCGGGCATCGCGTTCGCCGTCATCGCTATGATCGGCAGGGTGTCGAGGCCCGGCTGGCGGCGGATGGCGACCGTGGCCGCGAGCCCGTCCATCACCGGCATCTGCATGTCCATCAGCACGGCGTCGTACGCGCCCTCGCGCAGGCGGGCGAGGGCCTGCTCGCCGTTCTCCGCCGTGTCGACCACGAGTCCGGCGCCGGTCAGCAGTTCGCGCGCCACCTCCTGGTTGAGCGCGTTGTCCTCGACGACGAGCACGCGCGCACCGTGGATCGGCGCCAGCAGGGCGATCTCGCGCTGACGGTCCTCGGGCCGCGGCCGCGTGGGGGCCCCGCGTTCCCCGGCCAGCACCTGGATCGCGGCATCGAACAGCAGCGAGGCACTCACCGGTTTGGTGAGGAAACCCTCGACGCCCGCGGCGTTCGCCTGTTCCGCCAGCTGTTCGCGCCCATAGGCCGTGATCATGAGCACGTGCGGCGGCGACGGCAGCGCGAGATCCCGCAGCTGGCGCGCGACCGCGAGGCCGTCGAGGTCCTGCATGTGCCAGTCGAGGCAGACGATGTCGAACGGCTCGCCGGCGGCCGCAGCGCGGCGCACGGCTGTCACGGCGGACTCGCCCGACGACGCGTCTTCGACGCGGAACGTCATGCTCTCGAGCATGCCGTGCAGCACCGTGCGCGCGGTGTCGTTGTCGTCGACGACGAGGACGCGGCGTGAGCGCAGGTCGGGTCGCGGCGTCAGGCTGCGCGGTACGTCCGCGCCGATGCCGACCTGGACCGTGAACCAGAAGTTGCTGCCCTTGCCGGGCGAGCTCTCGACGCCGATCTCGCCGCCCATCAGTTCGACGAGGTGACGCGAGATCGCGAGTCCGAGGCCCGTGCCGCCGTGCTTTCGGGTGGTCGACACGTCGCCCTGCTCGAACACCTGGAACAGCCGGCTGCGCTGCTCGCGCGTGAGGCCGATGCCGGTGTCGCGCACCGCGAAGCGCAGCGTGGCCGAATCGCCGGCCCGCGCCAGCAGCCGCACCGAGATCACCACCTCGCCGCGGTCGGTGAACTTGATCGCATTCGACCCGAGGTTGAGCAGCACCTGCTCGAGGCGCAGGGAATCGCCGAGCAGGCCGCGCGGCGTGGCCGGGTCCATGTCCACGACCAGTTCGAGGCCCTTGGCCGTGGACTTCTCGGTCAGCAGCATCGCCACGCGGTCGAGCACGTGGTCGAGTTCGAACTCGACGCGCTCGATCGCCAGCTTGCCGGCCTCGATGCGCGAGAGGTCGAGGATGTCGTTGATGATGCCGAGCAGGTGCTGGCTCGCGCCCTCGATCTTGCCGAGGTAGTCGCGCTGGCGCGGCGTGAGATCGGACTGCAGGGCGAGATGCGCCATGCCGATGATCGCGTTCATCGGCGTGCGGATCTCGTGGCTCATGTTGGCGAGGAAGTCGGTCTTGGCGCGCGCCGCGGCTTCGGCGAGGTCGCGCGCGTGGCGCAGGGCGACCTCGGCATCCCGCTCCGGTGTGATGTCCTCGACGATCACCAGCACGCCCTTGGCGGGCAACTGCTGGTCGAGCAGGCGCGCGCTGGTGCGACCCCAGAACGTCGAGCCGTCCTTGCGCTTGAAATACCGATCGGTGAGCCGCGTGCCGCCGCGGGTCGTCAGTTCCTCGATCTCGCGCGTGCCGACCGCGTAACCGGCCTCGTCGAGGTACCAGGCACGGGTCCACTGGTCCTGCATCTCGCCGGGTCCGTAGCCGAACAGTTCCTCCATGCGGCGATTGCAGCGCACCACGTGGCGCTCGCGCACCAGCGCGATGCCGACGGTCGCCGCCTCGAGGATCGCGCCCTGTTCCTCGCTCGCGGCGCGCAGCTGTTCTTCCATCGCGCGGCGCACCGTCACGTCGGAGTGCGTGCCGACGACGCGCAGCGGCCGGCCCTGCGCGTCACGCTCGACCACCTTGCTGCGGCTGCGGATCCAGCGGTAGCTGCCGTCCCGGCACCGCAGGCGGAATTCGAGGTCGTACCCGCCCTGGGTCGCCAGCAACTCGTGCGCGCGGGCGACCGTGGCGTCGCGCTCGTCGGGATGCAGCAGGTTGACCCAGTTGCCCTGGGCATCGCTCGGCAACTCGCCGGGGCGGTAGCCGAGCGTGCGCGAGTAGGCCGGGCTGCAGTAGGACTCGTCCGTGTCGAGACGCCAGTCCCAGATGCCGTCGGTCGACGCTTCCATGGCGAGGACCAGGCGCTCCTCGCTCTGCTCGAGCGCGGCCTCGGCCAGGGCCCGGCGACGGATGGAGCGGTAGTTCAGCCACACGGCCGTCCAGGTCACGAGCAGGATCAGGCCGGTCAGCACCGTGACGTCGCGGGCGCTGCCGCGCGCTTCGGCGAGCACCGATTCCACGGAGCGACCCACCGTCACGAGGAACGGGTAGCGCGCGAACCTGCGGTAGGCGTAGATGCGCCGGACGTGATCGAGCGACGAGGTGGCGGTATAGATGCCCTCGCTTTGCGGACCGACCAGTGTCTGCAACTCGGCGTTCACCGAACCCACCGCGCCGAGGTTGCCGGGCACGGCGGGCCGACGGTGCACCAGCGCGAACTGCGCGGTGCGCAGCGCAATCGATGAGTCGGGCCCGAGGGCGTTGCGCACGAACGCGCGCTCGAAGCCGCCCGACGGCACGCTGGCGCAGACGACGCCGGCAAAGGTTCCCGCCGCATCGACGACGCGGCGTGCGAACACGAGCCGCCCCTGCGGTGCGTCGCGGGTGACCTCGGGACCCGTGACGACGAGGCCGGCGCGCGGGTCGTCCCGCAGGCGGTGGTACGCCGCGAGGTCCGCCTCACTGGCCAACCGACGCGCCGCCGGGCTGGCGTGGGTCACGCGGCCGTCGCGGTCCAGCACGCGCAATCCGTCCAGTTCCGGAAGCATGCGCATCTGCTCCGCCAGCAACCGATCGATGCGTGAATCCTCGTCGTGTTCGCCGCCCGGATAGTGCGCGACGAAGAACGCGCCCGAATGCAGGGCGAGGTCGAAGCGGTCGAAGTCCTCCTCGAGGTCGTTCTCGAGCAGGCGGGCCGCGTTGCGGACCTCGAGCGTGGCGCGCTCGGTGACCTGCCGCTGCTGCTGGCGGTGCTCCGCCCAGGCGATCAGCACGGCCAGCAGCGACACGGCGAGGGCCGTGGCCACGTGCGCCAGCAGGACGTTGCGAAGGCTGCGCGGCGGCATGCCGGAGGGGCTCACGCGCTGCCTACCGCTGCAGGCTCACGAGCTTCATCTGCACTTCCGGCGTGCCCTTGCGGTACTGGATCGCCTGCACCGGCACGTAGCCGAGCGCTGGCGCGTGCCACATCTTCGACACGCGGTCCGAGCCGATGCGCTGGCTTGCCCAGACCTCGGCCTCGACCTGGCCGTAAGGCGTCACGACCTGCTGCGTGCCTTCCATCCAGTACTTGTAGTCGCGCAGGTTGTCGCCGGTGAGGATGCGAAAGCCGGCCGGCATGCGGCCGTTCAGCCGCTCGACCATCATGGCGGCCTGCACCGATGCGGTGTTCTGCGCGCCCGGCGTGAGGTCGAGCGTGAACGGCTTGCCCTTGGAGGCGCCCGTGACCTTGCGCGCGGACCAGTCGAACGTCTGCGTGACGTCCTTGGCGGACTGCGCGGAGCCGTCGTCGAAGGTGAAGTCGAGCGGGACCACGCCGCCGGGGCCGATCAGCATGGTGCTGCGCTCGTGGGCGGCCGAGCTGACCGCGAGCATGCCGAACAGGTTCGGGAACGCCCGCGTCTCGTAGATCCATTGCCCGGGCGCGGTGCCCGGCCGGAAGCTCGCCTCGATCTGGCCGCCGCTCAGGCCGCGGTAGCTGACCTGGTAGCGGGCCGTGTACGGCTTCATGGTCACGGTGGGGGCCGCGATCGCGGCGCCGGCGATGCCGGCCGCCGCGGTGCATGCGAGCAGCGACTCAGCGAGCCGCCGCCACATGCCCGGCTCTCGTGTCGACGACGACCGGGTGATCGAGCCGCCGGCCGTCGAGCCAGGCGGCGCCGTCACGCTGCTCGAGTCGCCCGGCGGCGAACCACTCGATGCCCTGCGGATAGATGCGGTGCTCCTGCGCGAGGACGCGGGCGGCCAGGGCCGGCTCATCGTCGCCCGGCAGCACCGGGACGACGGCCTGCAGGACGACCGGTCCGCCGTCGAGTTCGCGCGTGACGAAATGGACGCTTGCACCATGTTCTTGTTCGCCCGCTTCCAGTGCGCGTCGATGCGTGTGCAGGCCGCGATGGCGCGGCAGCAGCGACGGGTGGATATTCAACAGCCGGCCGGCGAAGCGGTCCACGAAAGTTGCATCCAGAATGCGCATGAATCCGGCCAGCACCACCAGCCGGGGCCCGAACCCGTCGACGAGGTCGGCCAGGGCGCGGCCGTAGGCGGCGCGGTCGGGAAAGTCGCGCGGCTGCAGGACACTGGTGCGCAGGCCCCGCGCCGCCGACCACGCGAGGCCACCGGCCTCGGGCTGGTCGCTCACCACCGAGCGGATCTCGACCGGCAGTTCGCCACGCCCGGCGCGCTCCGCGATCGCCTGCAGGTTGCTGCCGCGGCCGGAGATCAGCACGACGATCGGCAGCCGCGGGGTGCTCATCCGTGGATCACGACTTCGCGGTCGCCAGTCTTCACCTCGCCGATCACGTCGGCGGTTTCGCCGCACGCGCGCAGGATGCGCACGGTTTCGTCCGCGCGGTCGGCGGGCACGCACACCGTCATGCCGAGGCCGCAGTTGAACGTGCGGTACATCTCGTCGCCCGCCACGTTGCCGGCGCGCTGCAGCCAGTCGAACACCGCGGGCCGCGGCCACTTGCGGGCGTCGATGTGCACTTCGAGACCGGCCGGCACCACGCGAGGGATGTTGCCCGTCGGGCCGCCGCCGGTGATGTGCGCCACGCCGTGCACGGGCACCGTCTCGAGCAGCTTGAGGATCGACTTGACGTAGATGCGCGTCGGCGCGAGCAGCGCGTCGTACAGCGGCTGGCCGTCGAGCTTGGTGTCCGGGCCGGCGCCGCTCATGGCGAGCAGCCGGCGGATCAGCGAATAACCGTTGGAGTGCGGGCCGGAGGAGGCGAGGCCGACGATCGCGTCGCCGGCGCGCGTCTGCGTGCCGTCGATGATGCGGTCCTTCTCGACGAGGCCGACGCAGAAGCCGGCGAGGTCGTAGTCCTCGCCCTCGTACATGCCCGGCATCTCGGCCGTTTCGCCGCCCACGAGCGCGCAGCCGGCCTGCAGGCAGCCTTCGACGATGCCCTTGATGACGCGCTCCGCGACCGACACGTCGAGCTTGCCGGTGGCGTAGTAGTCGAGGAAGAACAGCGGTTCGGCGCCCTGCACGACGACGTCGTTGACGCACATGGCGACGAGGTCGATGCCGATCGTGTCGTGGCGTCCGGTCTCGATGGCGAGGCGCAGCTTGGTGCCGACGCCGTCGGTGCCCGAGACCATGACGGGCCGGCGGTAGCGATCGAGCGGGACCTCGACCAGCGCGCCGAAGCCGCCGAGGCCGCCGAGGACCTCGCGCCGCATCGAACGCTTCACGGCCGGCTTGATGCGCTCGATCAGCGCGTCGCCGGCCTCGATGTCGACGCCGGCGTCGCGATAAGTGGTGGTCGGCTGGGTCTCGGCCATCGGCAACTCCCGTGGGGTGGTGTGCCCCGGGGGTCCCGCGCGAGGCTGTGGTATTTTACACGCTCGCCTGCCGGCACCGAACTGCCTGAATCATGACGAATTTCCACTCGACCGCCCGCGTCCAGCGACGCCCCCGCACCGGGGTCCGCGCCGCGCTGGCCTGGCTCGCCCTGCTGCCCGGGCTGGCCGTGGCCGACGTGAGCCTCTACCAGGCGAGTGTGCCGCTCAAGGGCGGCACCGAAGCCGATCGCGCCGCGGGCTTCGGCGAGGCGCTGCGGGTGGCTGCGGTCCGCGCCTCCGGCCGGCGGGATGCCGGCGCCAACCCGACGATCGCCTCGGCCGCGGCGGACCCGTCCCGGTACGTCCAGCAGTACAGCGTGACGCCCGATCACCTGCTCAAGGTCGGGTTCGACGGCCGCGCGGTCGAGCAACTGCTGCAGCAGGCGGGCCTGCCGCTGTGGCCCGCCGAGCGGCCGGTCACCCTCGTGCAGTTGTTCGTGCCCTCCGTGGCCGGCGGTTCGCGTGCGGTGCTGGCATCGGAGCGGCCGCCGGAGCGCGACCAGCTGGAGCGCGCCGCGCAGGTGCGCGGCCTGCCCATTGCCTGGCCGCAGCAGCCCGTCGACCTCGCCGCCGCACGCGTGCGACTCGCGGCGCCCGGGGCCGCTGCGCAGGGCGTGCTGGTCGGCGTCGCGAGTGGCGCCGGCATCGACTGGTCCTTCGCCCAGCTCGACACCCGGACCCAGGGGCGCGGTCCGGCCGCCACCGGCGCGGACCTCGCTGCGGATGCCCTGGCCGCGCGCTACGCGCCCGGCTCGACGCGCGGCGTCGGCAGCGTCAGCGTGCGCATCGGTGCCGTCAACGACCTGGCGGCCTATGCCGCCCTGCTCGAATACCTGCAGTCGCTCAGCCTGGTGCGCGGGGTGGCGGTCGAGGAAGTGACCGGCGACACCGTGCAGCTCGGCCTGGCCTTGCGCGGGGACCTCGAACTGCTGCGCCGCGTCGCGGCGCTCGATACGCACCTGCAGGTCGGGGCCAAGGGAGACGCGGCCAGCGGCAGCACCGGCACCGATTTCACCTGGCAGCCATGAACCTGAGCTTCCTGCCGAACCTGCTCTGCCTGCTGCGCCTGCTGCTCGTCTATCCGGTCGCCCTCGGCATCCTGCGCGGCGAGTTCCCGCTCGTGCTCGCCCTGTTCGCGCTGGCCGCCTTCACCGACGGTCTCGACGGGTTCCTTGCCAAGACCTTCCGCTGGACCAGCGAGCTCGGCCGCTATCTCGATCCGCTGGCCGACAAAGTGCTGCTCGTCACCGTGTACGTGTGCCTGAGCTGGGTCGGGCTGGTGCCGTGGTGGCTCACGCTGGCCGTGCTCGGCCGCGACCTGCTGATCGCCGGTGGCGCCGTGACCTACCGGGCCCTGATCGGCCGGATGCACGGCCGTCCGACCTTGCCGAGCAAGATCAACACCTTCTGCCAGGTCCTGTTCGCGCTGACGGTGCTCGCCCACGTTGCGTACGGCCAGCCGCCCGAGTGGGCGTTCACGCTGCTCGGCGCGCTCGCCTTCGTCTCGACCGTCGTGAGCGGCATCGACTACGTGCTGATCTATTCGCGGCGCGCGGCGAAGGCGGCGCGTCACCGCCGGTCGGTCCCGGCCCACGGCTGATCGCACCATGCGCCAGTTGCCCCTGCGCATGCCGCTGCGCGACGCGTCGCGCCTCGCGAGCTTCGTGTCGTCCGGCAACGAGGAGATCTTCGCGCGGTTGTCCGGCGGCTGGTCGCAGCTGCCGCGCGTGACGTGGGTGTGGGGTCGCGCGGGCGTCGGCAAGAGCCACCTGCTGCAGGCGGCGTGTGCCGACACGGCCGAGCGGGGCGACACCACCACGTACCTCGATCTCCGCGCGACCGTCGAGCCGGCCATGCTCGAGGGGGGCGAGGCCTTCGACCTCGTCTGCCTCGACAACCTCGATGCGGTGGCGGCGGACACAGGCTGGAATGCCGCATTGTTCCGGCTGTACACGCTGCTGCAGGACGGCCGCGGCCGGTTGCTCGTCGCGACGACCACGCCGCCTGCGGCGCTGACGTTCGTGCTGGCCGACCTCGGCTCGCGCCTGCGGGCCGGCGCGGTGCACCAGCTGCACGAACTCGACGAACCCGGGCTGGTCGACGCGCTGCAGCGGCGTGCGGCGCGACGCGGCCTCGAACTCACGCAGGACGCGGCCCTGTACCTCGTGCATCGCCTGCCGCGCGAACCGCACGTGCTGTTCGGTGTGCTCGAGCAACTGGACGAGGCGTCCCTCGCCGCGCAACGACGCCTGACGATTCCGTTCCTGCGCGAGGCGCTCGAAGCGCGCCCGGCTCAGGCCTGACGGCCCGGCCGGGTCAGGCGCAACCACGCCACCAGCGCGCAGAACAGCAGCAGGCTCGCGGCCAGGATCGCGGCCGCCAGCGTGCGCACCGCCGGGTTGGCGACGGCTTCCGTCGTGCCGTAGATGAAATAGGGTGTCACGCACAGCGTGGCCCACGCGAAGGTGCGGCGTCGCCGGCGCAGGATGCCGGGCAGGGGCAGCAGCAACGGCCAGAGCAGGGCGGCCGCGAGGCCGAGCCCGCGCGCGACACCCGCCGTATGCACGGTCGCGAAGGTGACGCAGGCGGCGAGCAGCAGAATGGCGAACAGGGTCGCGACGCGTGCCCGCTCGGCACCGCGCCGCGGGTCGAAGTCGCGCGCGGTCACGCCCGCACGGCCCGCGCCGCGACGGCGAGTTCCGCCACGCGCTTGCCGAGCAGGCGGGCCAGTTCCTTCTCGTCGTCGGTCAGGCGGACCGGGCCGCCGCCCGTGCCCGCGACGTGGCTCGCGCCATACGGCGAGCCGCCGGACGTCGTGCGCGACAGCGCCTCGGCCGTGAACGGCAGGCCCACGAGATACATGCCGTGGTGGAGCAGCGGCAGCATCATGGTGAGCAGCGTCGATTCCTGGCCGCCATGCATGGTCGAGGTCGAGGTGAACACCGCCGCGGGCTTGCGGTCGAGCGCGCCGTTCAGCCACAGCGAACTGGTGCCGTCGATGAAGTACTTCAGCGGCGCCGCCATCGCGCCGAACCGCGTCGGGCTGCCGAGCACGAGGCCGTCGCAGTCGCGCAGGTCGTCGTAGGTCGCGTAGGGCGCGCCGGAAGGCGGCACCGCGGGTTCGGTCGCCTCGGCCACCGTCGAAACGGCCGGCACGGTACGCAGCCGCGCCGTCACGCCCTGGACTGATTCCACGCCGCGCACGACCTGGCGGGCGAGTTCGGCCGTCGCGCCGTGGCGCGAGTAATAGATCACGAGCACTTCGGTCATGGCACCGTTCCGGGTCCCTGCGACACGCGTAAGTCCGTGTCGGGCCGGCGGATTCTAGGGCCCCGAGCCTTGACGGTACAGGGTGCAGTTGTTACGGTCGGACGGTCACGCGCCCCCGGATCCATCGCAGTGTCACGTCGTACGCACCTGCTCCTGCCGATCTGCCTGCTGCTGCTAGCAGCCGCGGTCACGGCTTGCGCCGGTGCCCCGGTGCAGGAGATGTACGACGCGAACCAGGCCGTGCGCGCGGCGCAGAAGGCCGGCGCCGCGCAATACGCGCCCGATCTGTACGCCGAGGCGCAGGCCCACCTCAAGAGCGCCCGCACGAGCCTGCACGCGCAGGAATACCGCACGGCGCGGGACGAAGCGCAACTCGCGCGCGAGAAGGCGATCGAGGCGCGCCGGCAGGCCGAGGCCGCCACGCCGAAGCCGCAGCCCTGAGCGGGCCCGTCGCGTCGATCCATGCGCGATCCCGTCGCACGCTTGTGTCACGTCTCCGGCCGCGTCCAGGGCGTGTTCTTCCGCGCCTCGACGCGCCAGCGCGCCCTCGAACTCGGTATTACCGGTCACGCGCGCAATCTTGACGACGGGCGCGTGGAGGTGCTCGCGGTGGGTCCGCCCGACGCGGTGCAGGCGTTGTGCGACTGGCTCTGGCAAGGGCCGCCGAGCGCGCACGTCACGCACGTCGATGCCGAGGCCGTGCCGCTCGAGCAGCTCGGGCCGCTGCCCGCGGAGTTCCGCAAGGGTTGAGCGCCGCGCTAGTGGTCGTAGCGCCAGCGCGAGACCAGCCGGTCGATCACCAGGTCCGAATAGTTCGGCCGCCCGAGGCTGCCGTTGTAGCGCTGCAGCGCCCGCTGGTAGTTGCCGCGTTCCTTGCGCAGGTAGTAACCCAGGATCGTCGTGCCCATGCGCACGTTCTCCGGGATGCGCACGAGCTGGTCGTTGCTCATGCCGAGCTGGGTCGGCCAGAACGGCATCACCTGCATCAGCCCGACCGCGCCCGCCGACGAGACGGCGAAGCGGTCGAAGCGGCTCTCGACGTCCATGACCGCGAGCACCAGCTCGGGCGGGATGTCGACGCGCTTCGCCTCGCAGTGCACGTTGTGCAGGATCAGTTCGCGCTCGTGGTCGTCCTTCACGTAGCGCGCGAGGCGCGGGCCCATCGAGGCGAACCACACGGCGCGATCGTACTTGTCCTCGAAGCAGTCCGCGGGCGCGATGGCCGCGGCGACGATGCCGCGCAGCTCCGGGTCCATCTGCCGGTCGGCCCGCGCGCCTGCCACGGGCAGGACGACGAGCGCGGCGGCGAGGACGGCAGAGGCGGCGCGGCGCATGGGGCGTCAGCCGCGGGGGCCGCTCCGCGAGGCGAGGTGGGCCACGGCGCCGGCCAGCGGCACTTCGGCGGCATCGCCGTCGCGGCGCCGCTTGTACTCGATCACGCCCCGCTCGAGGCCCTTGTCGCCGATGACGAAGCGGTGGGGAATCCCGACCAGCTCGTCGTCGGCGAACTTCACGCCCGGGCGCGCGTCGCGGTCGTCGAGCAGCACGTCGTACCCGGCCGCCTGCAGCTCGGCATAGAGCTGCTCGGTGGCCGCGCGCACGCGCTCGGACTTCTGCAGGTTGATCGGTATCAGCGACACGTGGAACGGGGCGATCGGCTCGGGCCAGATGATCCCGCGCTCATCGTGATTCTGTTCGATGGCGGCCGCCACGACGCGCGTCACACCAATGCCGTAGCAGCCCATGAACATGACTACGGACTTGCCCGATTCGTCGAGCACCGTGGCATTCATGGCCGCGCTGTACTTGCGCCCGAGCTGGAAAATGTGACCGACCTCGATGCCGCGGGCGATGCCCAGCGTGCCCCGGCCCGACGGGCTCGGGTCGCCCGCCACGACGTTGCGGATGTCGACGACGGTCGGTTCCGGCAGGTCGCGGCCCCAGTTCACGCCGGTCAGGTGCATGTCCTTCTCATTCGCGCCGCAGACGAAGTCGGCCAGGTGCGCCGCCGCACGGTCCGCGTACACCGCGATGCCGGCCGGCAGGCCGACCGGGCCGAGATAGCCGGGTTCGCTGCCGGTGGCCGCGCGCACCTGCTCGGCCGTCGCCATGCGCAGGGGCGAGAGCACGCCCGCGAGCTTCTGCGCCTTGATCGCGTTGAGCTCGTGGTCGCCGCGCACCAGGAGCGCCACGACGCCGCCCTCGGTCGACTCCACGAACAGCGCCTTCAGCGTGCGCGAGGCGGGCACCTTCAGGAACGCCGCGAGGTCGGCGATGGTCTTCGCGCCCGGCGTGGCGACCTTCTGCATCGCCTCGGCGGGCGCGGGACGCGCTCCGGCCGGGGCCAGCGCTTCGGCAAGCTCGACGTTGGCGGCGTAATCGTCGCCGTCCGAGAAGGCGATGGCGTCCTCGCCGGAGTCGGCGAGCACGTGGAATTCCTGCGAGGCATTGCCGCCGATGCTGCCGGTGTCGGCGCGCACGGCGCGGAACTTCAGCTGCATGCGCTCGAAGATCCGCGTGTACGCGCGGTACATCGCCTGGTAGCCCTCCTCGAGCGACGCCTCGTCGAGGTGGAACGAATAGGCGTCCTTCATGGTGAATTCGCGCGCGCGCATCACGCCGAAGCGCGGGCGGATCTCGTCGCGGAACTTGGTCTGCACCTGGTAGAAGTTCACCGGCAGCTGGCGGTAGCTCTTCAGCTCGCGGCGCGCGATGTCGGTGATGACCTCCTCGTGGGTCGGACCGTAGACGAACGCCCGCTCGTGCCGGTCCTTCAGGCGCAGCAGTTCCGGCCCGTACTGGTCCCAGCGGCCCGATTCCTGCCACAGCTCGGCGGGCTGGATGGTCGGCATCAGGACCTCGAGCGCGCCGGCCCGGTCCATTTCCTCGCGGATGATGCGCTCGACCTTGCGCAGGACCTTGAGGCCCATCGGCAGCCAGGTGTACAGGCCGCCCGCGAGGCGGCGGATGAGGCTGGCGCGCAGCATGAGCTGGTGGCTGACGACCTCGGCATCGGCGGGGACGTCGCGCAGGGTATTGACCGGGTAGCTGGAAAGTCGCATTTCGCGTCCAAGGCGGGGAAATTCGGCCGCGTATGTTAGCAGGAAGGGCCGTGGAACCCCGGGCGCCCGGCGCTGTCCGTTGTGTGCGCGGCTGGGCGTACCTATCATGGCCGCCACCAGACCGGGCACGGGTTTCCATGACCACCGATCCATCGACTCCGCCGGACGCGGCGCCAGCGCGGCCGCGCCGGCGCGGCATCTACCTGCTGCCGAACATCTTCACCACCGGCGTGATGTTCTCCGGCTTCTACGCCATCGTCGCCGCGACCGACGGCAACTTCGACCGGGCGGGCATCGCGATCTTCATCGCCATGATCTGCGACGGCCTCGATGGCCGCATCGCGCGCTGGACCAACACCTCGAGCGAGTTCGGCAAGGAATACGACAGCCTGTCCGACATGGTCGCGTTCGGGCTCGCGCCGGCCGTCGTCGCCTACCAGTGGGGCGTCGCGCGCATCGCCGAATACGGGCCGGTGTGGGGCCGGCTTGGCTGGCTGGCGACGTTCTTCTATGCCGCCTGCGCGGGCATCCGGCTCGCGCGCTTCAACGCGCGCGCGGCCGTCACGGACAAGCGTTACTTCGAGGGCCTGCCGAGCCCGTCCGGGGCGGCGCTGCTCGCCGGCTTCGTGTGGATGCTGAACGACATGCAGCGCGAGGGCCTGCGGGCGCTCATCCTCGCCTTCGTGGTCGCCTTCGTCGCCGGCGGCCTCATGGTCAGCCGCTTCCCGTACATCAGCGGCAAGGATTTCGACTGGAGCCGGCGCGTCCCCGTCGCGGTGCTGGTGCTGATCCCGCTCGGCTTCGTGCTGGTCGGGTCGAGCCCGCCGGAGATGCTGTTCGGCCTGTTCGGGCTGTTCGCGCTGTCCGGGCCCGCGCTCTGGCTCTGGCACCGGACCCGGCGCGGCCAGCGCCACCCGCCGAAGCGCGCCTGAGGCCTCATGCCGGAGGCGCGCCACCTGCCGTACCTCGCCGCGCTGGGCATCGACGTCTACGTGCCCCGCGGCCTCGCGCCGGTCCCGCCCTTAGACGTGGCCGAAGCGCCGGTGGCGGCACCGTTGCCGAGGGTGACGGCCGTCGCGATGCCGGCGACCGCGAAGCCGGTCGAGGCCCGCCGGGTGAGTGCGGCCGCCGGCGATGAAGCGACGCTCGACTGGGACGCGCTGCGCGCCCGGGTTGTGGCCTGCCAGCGCTGCGAACTGCATGCAACGCGTACGCAGACCGTGTTCGGCGTCGGCGCGACCACCGCGCGCTGGATGTTCATCGGCGAGGCGCCGGGTGCGGACGAGGACCGGCAGGGCGAACCCTTTGTCGGGCGCGCCGGCCAGTTGCTCACCTCGATGATCCGCGCCCTCGGGTTGCAGCGCGAAGAGGTCTTCATCGCCAACGTGCTGAAATGCCGCCCGCCCGGCAACCGCGATCCGAAGCCGGAGGAGGCTGCGAGCTGCCGCGGCTACCTCGAGCGGCAGATCGAGCTGGTCGACCCGACTCTGATCGTCGCCGTCGGCCGCATCGCCGCGCAGAACCTGCTCGCCACCGAGACGCCCCTCGCGCGGTTGCGCGGCAAGGTGCACTCGCTGGGCAATCGGGGACGGCCGCTCGTCGTCACCTACCATCCGGCCTACCTGCTGCGCAGCCCGGCCGAGAAGCGCAAGGCCTGGCAGGACCTCGTGTTCGCGCAGTCGACGTTCACGCGGCTCGCCGCCGGCACGCGGGTGGGCGCATGAGCGCTGCCCGCTCCCTGCCGCAGGGCGAGCCGTCCCGCCAGCGGCTCGTGAAGTTCCGCGCCATGCTGCCCTCGGACGTGCCCGCGGTCGGCGCCGTCGAGCGCTCGTCCTATGCCTTCCCGTGGAGCGAGGGCATCTTCCGCGACTGCCTGCGGGTCGGGTACCTGTGCCGGGTGGCCGAAGTCGACGGGGAGATCGTCAGCTACGGCATCGTCGCGATGGGAGCGGGGGAGGCGCACGTGCTGAACCTCTGCGTGGCCGCCAAGTACCGCAGCCGGGGCGTCGGACGGCAGATGCTGCTGCTGCTGCTCGAGCGCTCGCGCCAGGCCGGCATGACCGAGGCCTTCCTCGAGGTACGGCCGTCCAATCCGCTCGCGATCACGCTCTACCAGTCGCTCGGCTTCGTGCAGGTCGGCTTGCGCAAGGGTTACTACCAGGCGCCCGACGGCCGCGAGGATGCGCTGGTGCTGAAGCTCGGCCTGGCCGACGAGGCGCCGCCCGGACCCCGGGTCTGAGCCTCCGCCTGCTAGAATCGCGCCCTTCCCAGCGCACGAGCCGCCCGCACGATGACTTCCGCCCGCGACGAAGTGGCGCGACGCCGCACCTTCGCCATCATTTCCCACCCGGACGCCGGCAAGACCACGCTGACCGAGAAGCTGCTGCTGTTCGGGGGCGCGATCCAGCTCGCCGGCACGGTCAAGGGCCGCAAGGCCTCGCGCCACGCCACCTCGGACTGGATGGCGCTCGAGCAGCAGCGCGGCATCTCCGTGACCTCGAGCGTCATGCAGTTCCCGTACCAGGGCCGCATCGTCAACCTGCTCGACACGCCGGGCCACGAGGACTTCTCCGAGGACACCTACCGCACGCTCACCGCGGTGGACTCGGCGCTGATGGTCATCGACTGCGCCAAGGGCGTCGAGGAACGCACGATCAAGCTGATGGAGGTCTGCCGGCTGCGCGACACGCCGATCCTGACCTTCATCAACAAGCTCGACCGCGAGGGCCGCGAGCCGATGGAACTGCTCGACGAGATCGAGCGCATCCTCAGGATCACCTGCGCGCCGGTGACGTGGCCGATCGGCATGGGCAGCCGGCTGCAGGGCATCTACCACCTGCTCGAGGACCGCATCTACGCCTACCAGGCCGGCGAGCGCGGCAAGGCCGGCACCCACGCGATCATCGACGGGCTCGCGAGTGCCGAGGCCGCCGACTTCCTCGGCGACGGGGCGCGGGCGTACCGTGACGAGGTCGAGCTGGTGCGCGGCGCCTCGCACGCGTTCGACCTGGAGGCCTACCGCGCGGGCCGGCAGACGCCGGTGTTCTTCGGCTCCGCCATCAACAATTTCGGCGTGACCGAGCTGCTGAACTCGTTCGTCGAGTACGCGCCGGCGCCGCTCGCCCGCGCGACGACCACCCGCACCGTCGACCCGGGCGAGGAGCCGCTCGCGGGCTTCGTCTTCAAGATCCAGGCGAACATGGACCCGGGCCATCGCGACCGCATCGCGTTCATGCGCATCTGCTCCGGCCGGTACCGCAAGGGCATGAAGATGTTCCACGTGCGGCACGGCAAGGAAGTGCGCGTGGGCGACGCGGTGACCTTCCTCGCGGCCGACCGCCAGCATACCGACGAGGCGTACGCGGGCGACATCATCGGCCTGCACAACCACGGCACGATCAACATCGGCGACACGCTCACCGAGGGCGAGAAGATCACTTTCACCGGCATCCCGAACTTCGCGCCGGAGATCTTCCGCCGCGTCGTGCTGCGGGACCCGCTGCGCATGAAGGCGCTGCAGAAGGGTCTCGACCAGTTGTGCGAGGAGGGCGCCACGCAGGTGTTCCGCCCGCTGCGCAACAACGACCTGATCCTCGGCGCGGTGGGCATGCTGCAGTTCGACGTCGTCGCCTTTCGCCTGCAGGACGAATACTCGGTGCAGGCGACCTGGGACAACATCAACGTGCACACCGCGCGCTGGGTCTACTGCACGGACGCGAAGAAGCTGCAGGAATTCCGCGACAAGGCGCACGAGCACCTCGCGGTCGACCACGCCGGCGCGCTGGTCTACCTCGCGCCGACGCGGGTCAACCTGCAGCTCACGCTCGAGCGCTGGCCCGAGATCACGTTCCGCGAGACGCGCGAGCATCTCGCGAGCGCCGCCTGAGGCCATGCGGGCCGCACTGCGCCGCCGTCCGGTGGTCGGTTGGGCCCTCTACGACTGGGCCAACTCGGCGTTCGCCACCACCGTGATGGCGGGCTTCTTCCCCGTCTTCTTCAAGCAGTTCTGGAACGCGGGCGTGCCGGCGACCGAGAGCACGCTGCGCCTCGGCGTGGCGAGCGGTGTCGCCAGCTTCGTGGTGGCGGTGATGGCCCCGGCGCTCGGCGCCATCGCGGACCGCAGCGCGGCGCGCGTGCGCATGATGATGGCCTTCACGCTGCTCGGTTCGGCGGCGACGACCGCGCTCGCGCTGGTCGTGCAGGGCGACTGGGCCTGGGCGGCGGCGCTGTACGTGATCGCGTCGCTCGGCTTCTGGGGCGGCATCGTCTTCAACGACTCGCTGATGCTGCACGTCGCCGAGCCCGAGGAGTACGACCTCGTCTCGGGCTACGGTTATGCACTCGGCTACCTCGGCGGCGGCCTGCTGTTCGCGCTCAACGTCGCGATGTTCTCCCGCCCGCAGTGGTTCGGGCTCGCCGACGGCGTCGCGGCGGTGCGCGCGTCGTTCGTCACCGTCGGCGTCTGGTGGTTCGCGTTCGCGCTGCCCTGCGCGCTGTGGGTGCGCGAGCGCACCTCGGGCGGGCGACCGCTGCGCTGGCGCGAGGCCGTCCCGCAGGGGCTGCTCGAACTGCGCGACACCATGCGCGCCGTCGCGCGCTACCGGCCCGTGCTGTGGTTCCTGGCCGCCTACTTCCTCTACATCGACGGCGTGAACACGGTCATCAAGATGGCGGTCGACTACGGTCTCGCGCTCGGCTTCCCGGCCGAGGGCCTGATCAAGGCGCTGCTGCTGACCCAGTTCGTGGCGTTTCCCGCGGCGCTGGCGTTCGGCTGGCTCGGCGGCCGGATCGGCGCGCGCAACGGCATCTTCCTCGCGCTCGCGGTCTACGCCGGCGCCACGTTCTACGCTTACACCATCCGCGACCCCGGCGACTTCTACACGCTGGCGGTCGTGATCGGGCTGGTGCAGGGCGGCGTGCAGTCGCTGAGCCGCAGCTACTTCGGGCGCCTCGTGCCCGAGGGGAAGTCCTCGGAATTCTTCGGCTTCTACAACATGATGGGCAAGGCGTCGGCGATTGCCGGACCGATCCTCGTCGGCACGACCGCTGCGATCACCGGCGATTCGCGCGCCTCGATCCTGTCGATCCTGCTGCTGTTCGTCGGCGGCGGCACGCTGCTGGTGGTGGCGGCACGGGCCGAGCGCGGCGCGCGGATCAGCCCGCGCTGAGCCACTGCGCCGGATCGACGCCGTAGAACTCGCGCAGCAGCGCGTACAGGCGCGGATGGGCGTCACGCAGGGGCGCCGGGCGTTCGTAGAAGTCCTCGGTCGCGACCGCGAAGAATTCCGCCTCGTCCTCCGCCGCGTACGGATCGAGGAAGGTCTCGTCGTCGCGCTCCGCCAGGTCGGCGAAGGCGTCGTACTCGTCGGCGAGGTCAGCGGCCCAGTGGTCGATGCCGCGGCCGGCCGCGGGTTGCGCCAGGCCGCGGCCCTCGGCCTCGAGGTAGTGCGCGAACTCGTGCAGCACCAGGTTGAAGCCGTCGTCGGGCGTCGTGACGGCATCCGCGATGTCCTCCCACGACAGCACGATGCGGTGCGCATCCCAGGATTCCCCCGACAGCATCCGGCGCCGCCGCGTGACGAGGCCGTCCTCGTCGTGCACTTCGTCCTCGACCCAGAAGGCCGTCGGATACACGAGGATCGAGCGCAGGTCGTCGTAGAGGCTGCCGCGACGTCCGAGCAGCAGCAGGCAGGCTTGCCCCGCGATGGTCACGCGCATGTCGTCGTCGACTGTGAGCCCGTTGCACCCGACGAACTGCTTCTCGGCGAGGAAGGACTGCACCAGCCCGTCGTGCGCCTGGCGCAGTGCGGCCGGCAACCGGGCCCGCACGGGCAACCGGCGCTCGAGAATCTCGCGCCAAGCGTGGGGCAGGGGCTGCTGCTGCAGGGCGCGTCGTCGCCTCGCGCGCAGCAGGGGCGGCAGCACGAGCGCGGCCACCACGACGACGGCCGCCGCGATGAGGGCGGCGACGATCACGGCCGGTTCAGCCGTAGGACTTCTTCAGGCGCTCGACCAGCTTGACGTAGCCTTCCATCGCCTTGGTCGAGTCGGTGCCCTTGAGGCGTGCCCACGCGTCGTACTTCGCGCGATCGACGAACGAGAAGGCGCCGGGACGTTCACCCTGCACGTCGCCCTCGGTCGCCTGCTTGTACTGCGCGTACAGGCGCAGCATGTCCTCGTCCTCGGGGCGCTTCTTGAGCTTCTGCACGTCCGCGGCAGCAGCCTCGAACTTTTTCTTCAGCGCGGCGTCCGCCATCTCTCGTCTCCCCCGGGGTGCGTCGTGGCGCCAAGCATACCTGAGCCGCGTCTAGGGCCGCAGCGCGTTGACGAGGTGCTTGAGGCGCGCGAGGTCGCCCGGTCGCGGGTGGGGTCCGTAACGCAGAGCGACGTAGAGCTTGCGGATCTCGAGCAACTGGGCCGCGAGGTCGGGGCACGCTGCGCTGGCGCGATCGAGGAAGGCCACGGGACCCTCCGCGCGACCGGGGACGAGGTCGCGCCTGCGCAGGCGGGCCGCGACGATGTCGTGCAGGCGCGCCGGCCAGTCGCGCGCCGGTGCGCGATAGCGCCAGCCGAGGAACAGGGTCAGCGCCATGAAGAACGCCGCGAGGCTGGCGGTGAGTCCGAGGCCGAGCGCACGCCAGTCCGGCTCGGGCACGCCGAGGCGTTCGAGCAGGTCGAGCTGCGCCTCCGCGTTGAAGCGCACGACCCGCTGGTTCCAGAACTCGTTGATGCTGTCCCAGCGGAACTCGACCTCGGCCCACAGCGCGCTCGACTCGCGCAGGCGGCCCGGTGCGGGCTCGTCCGCCGCCACGGCGTCGAGCAGGCCGCGCTCGATGCGTTCGGGCGCGACGGCCGCCGTGGGATCGACGCGCACCCAGCCGCGATCCTGCAGCCACACTTCCGACCAGGCGTGCGCATCGGACTGGCGCACGATCAGGTAGCCGCCGATCGGATTGAACTCGCCACCCTGGTAGCCGGTGACCACGCGGGCCGGGATGCCGGCGGCGCGCATGACCACCGTGAACGCGGAGGCGTAGTGCTCGCAGAATCCCTTGCGCGTCTCGAACAGGAATTCGTCGACGGCGTTGTCCGCCAGCAGTGGCGGCCGCATCGTGTACTCGAAGGGCTGCACCCGGAACAGCCGCAGCATCGCGCCGACGATCGCCTGCGGGTCGTGCAGGCGGGCGGCGAGTTCGCGCCCGAGCGCGACGCTGCGTGGATTGCTGTCGGGCGGCAGCTGCAGGTCCTTGTGGCGCAGCGACGCCGGCAGCGCCGTGCCGGCGAAATAGGTCGGGTACGAGCGCAGCGTGATCGCGGTGACCTCGTTGACCGGGCGCGGCGCGACCAGCGTGAGGTCGTAGCCGAGCAGCGCCTGGCCCGACGGCCAGTTCGACGGCAGGTCGAGTGCGAGCAGCCAGCGCCGCGCGTGCGGCTCGAGGGTGATCTCGTAGTCGATCGGCGCACCGCGATAGCGGATCGACTGCGTCGGGAAGATCTGTCCGCGTGGGCGCCGCCAGCTGCGCCCGTCGAACTCGTGCAGCACCGGCCCGCGCCAGTAGCGCTGGGCGGGTGGCGGCGGCGTCGTGTGGAACCGCACGCGGAACGCCACGTCGCCCGACGCGCTCAGGTCGGACACGTCGCCCGGCGTCATCTCCTCGCCGAGGCCGGTGCGCGCGGACTCGCTGACGTTCACGCCCCAGAACGGGCCCGGCAGGCGCGGGAACAGCAGGAACAGCAGCACCGCAAGCGGCGCCGCCTGCAGCAGCAGGGCTGCCGTCTGGCGCAGCGTGCTGCGCCAGCCGCCGCCGCCCGCGCCGGCGTGCACGCGCATCAGCGCGGCCGTGCTGAACGCGGCGCTCGCGAGCAGCCACGGCAGTTGCATCAGGCCCTGGTCGCGCAGCAGTGCCGCGTACAGCAGGAACCAGGCGATGAACACCAGCACGGTGAGGTCGCGCGCGCTGCGGGTCTCGAGCAGCTTGATGCCCGCCATCAGCACGAGGAACGCGGTGCCGGCCTCGACGCCGTTGAACGTGCGATAGGTGCCGAACACCGCCAGCGTCGCGACCACCAGCGCGGTCACGCGCAGCCAGCGCGGCGGCAGGGGCCAGTCGAGCCGCGCGACCGCCATGCGCCACGCGCTCGCCGCCACCAGTTGCAGCGTGATCCACGGCGGGATGTGGGCCAGGTGCGGAAGGGTCGCGATGGCGAGCGCCGCCAGCACCTCGTGCAATCCGGCGATGCGGCCCGGGCGCTCAGCCATGTGCGCCACCGGCGTCGAACAGTGCGAGCGCGGTCAGGCACTGCAGGCGGTGCAGCGGCCCGACGTTCGGCGCGATGACCTGCCGTGGCAGGCGCAAGCCGAAAGCCTCGCCGCGCTCGTGCGCATCGAGCACCCAGCGACAGAGCTGCGCGAGCCGGGCCTCGGCGTCGAGTCCCGCGAGCGCATCCCAGTCGAAGAGGTGCGAGACCACGTCGGTCCCGGCGTACTGCTTCGAGTGCAGGCCCTGGCCGCGGGCATACGCCTTCCAGGCGATGCGTCGCAACGAATCGCCGGCCTGGAACGGGCGCAGCCCGGCGAAGTCCTCGTCGCCCTGGGCCCGGTCCTGCGCGCCTCCCGTGTCGGTCTCCTCGCCGCGCGGCGTGCGACCGCGATCGACGGGTGCGGGCCACGCGATCGCGTGGTGATCGGGATGCACCACGGCCCACGCGCGGAACAGGCCGAGCGGATGGCAGGTGGCCACGACGTAGCGCTCGAGGCGCACGCGCCCGCGGCGCCGGGCGGGCAGGGCGAGCGCGGCGACGGCCGAGCCGGCCGGCGGCACGTCGACGAAGGCCGTGTCGGCGCCGTCGGCCGACAGTTCGAGCCGCGGGCGTGGGGCACGCGCGTCGTTCTCGAACAGCAGGCGAAAACCCACGTGCTGTCCGACGAAGGCCGGGTCGCTCGCCAGCAGGCGCACGCGCAACCCGCGCAGCGTGCCGTGGCAGTGGTGCATCGTCACCAGCCCGACGCTGACCAGCAGGAACGTCAGCGCGAGGCCGAGGTTGTTGTTGTAGTTGAGGCCGCCGAGCAGCATGGCGAACAGCATCGCCGCGTAGGCGATGCCGAGCTTCGTCGGCAGGATGTAGATGCGGCCGCTGCCGAGCGTCACCGGGTCGACGTCGTTGCCCTGGCGGCGGCGGACCCAGCGGCGGACGCGCTGTCGTGCGAGGTCGACCAGGCGGCGGAGCGGGCTCGCCATGGCCGCCCGCTAGGGGACGGGCACCGCGTTCAGCACGAACTCGCCGACCTGCGTGGCATCGCGGAAGCGGGCCTCCTCGCGGGGCGCGAGGCGGTGGCCGACGACCGCCGGCAGGACGGCCTGCACGTCCTCGGGCAGCACGCCCCCGTGGCCCTGCATCAGGGCCCAGGCCTGGGCGGCCCGCAGCAGGGCGATGACCGCGCGCGGCGACAGCCCCGCCTCGAATTCCGCCGACTGCCGCGTCCAGCGCGCCACGGCCTGCACGTAGTCGAGCAGGGCCTCGGAGGCGTGCACGCGCGGCACCTCGCCCTGCAGGCGCAGCAGTTGCTGCGGCGTGAGCGCGGGGGGGAGCGAGGCGAGCAGGTCGCGGCGGTCCTTGCCGAGCAGCAGCTGGCGCTCGAGCGACTCGGCCGGGTAGCCGAGCTGGATGCGCATCAGGAAGCGGTCGAGCTGCGACTCGGGCAGCGGGAACGTGCCGATCTGGTAGGCGGGGTTCTGGGTCGCGAGCACGAAGAATGGCTCGGTCATCGGATAGGTCTGGCCGTCGGCGGTAACCTGGTGTTCTTCCATCGCCTCGAGCAGCGCGCTCTGCGCCTTCGGCGTCGCGCGGTTCACCTCGTCGGCGAGCACGAGCTGGGCGAACACCGGCCCGCGATGGAAGCGGAACTGTCCGCTCTCCGGCTCGAACACCGAGACGCCGATGATGTCGGCCGGCAGCAGGTCGCTGGTGAACTGGATGCGCTGGTAGCTCAGCCCGAGCGTGCGGGCCAGCGCGTGGGCGAGCGTGGTCTTGCCGACGCCCGGTATGTCCTCGATCAGCAGGTGGCCGCGGGCGAGCAGGCACGCAAGGCACAGGCGGATCTGCGGCTCCTTGCCGAGGATGATGTCGTTGAGGCCGGCGACGGCACCGTCCACCAGGGTGGTGCTGTCGTCGTCGCGTCGCGGGCTCGGGCTGCTCACGCGGGGGTTCCTCCCGTCAGGTGCGGCTGGCGGCGAGTCGTCGGGCCTGCTCGCCGAGCTGCGCGAGCTGGCGGTCGAAGTCCGCGACGCGCGCGCGTTCCTGTTCCACCACCTCGGCCGGCGCGTTGGCCACGAAGTTCGCGTTGGCGAGCTTCGCGGCGCACTTGTCGCGGTCCTGCTGCGTCTTCGCGCGGCGCTTCTCGAGCCGCGCCAGCTCGGCCGACACGTCGTCGACGAGCCGGGCAAACGGCGCGAGCACCGTGCGCCCGTCGATCAGCGCGATCGCGCAGGGTGGCAGTTCCGCTTCGGATTCCACCACCGTGATGGATTCGAGATTGCCCACGCGGGCCAGGGTGCCGGCCAGGGCGGTGAGCGCCGCCGCGTCGCCAGGTCGTTCCGAGCGCACGTAGATCGGCGTCGCGCGCGAATGCGGCACGTCGAGTTCGCCGCGGATCTGGCGGATGCCGAGCACCACCGCGCGCACGGCCTCGATGTCGCGCTCGGCCTGGGCGTCGATCGGGAAATCGGCCGCCCGCGGATACGGCTGGCGCATGATCGTCGGTCCCTGCACGCCGGCGAGCGGCGCGACCTTCTGCCAGATCTCCTCGGTGATGAACGGCATCAGCGGGTGCAGCAGCCGCAGCGTGCCCTCGAGCACCTCGAGCAGCGTACGACGCGTGCCGCGCTTGGCTGCCTCGCCCACGTCGGCCGACTGCAGGACCGGCTTGGCGAGTTCGAGGTACCAGTCGCAGAACTCGTACCAGACGAATTCGTACATCGCCTGCGCGGCGAGGTCGAAGCGGTACGCCGCGAGGCTCCGGCGGACCTCGTCGGACGCGGCGCCGAGCCGGCCGCGGATCCAGCGGTCGGCCACCGAATACTCGCACGCGCCCGAGCGCAGGTCCGCGGCGTGCTCCTCGGTGTTCATGAGCACGTAGCGCGTCGCGTTCCAGAGCTTGTTGCAGAAGTTGCGGTAGCCCTCGACCCGGCCGAGGTCGAAGCGGATGTCGCGCCCGAGCGTGGCGAGCGCGGCGAAGGTGAAGCGCATCGCGTCGGTGCCGTAGGAGGCGATGCCCTGCGGGAACTGCTTGCGCGTCGCCTTCTCGATCGACGCCTTCATCTGCGGCTGCATGAGGCCCGTGGTGCGCTTGGCGACCAGGGACTCGAGGTCGATGCCGTCGATGAGGTCGAGCGGGTCGAGGATGTTGCCCTTCGACTTCGACATCTTGTTGCCGTGCTCGTCGCGGATGAGGCCCGTGATGTAGACCTCGCGGAAGGGCACGTCGCCGGCGAACTTCAGCCCCATCATGATCATCCGGGCAACCCAGAAGAAGATGATGTCGAAGCCGGTGACCAGCACGCTGGTCGGGTAGAAGGCCTGCAGTTCCGGCGTCTGCTGCGGCCAGCCGAGCGTCGAGAACGGCCACAGCGCCGAGCTGAACCAGGTGTCGAGCACGTCCTCGTCCTGCCGCAGCGCGACGGCGTGGCCGTGCCGCTTCGCCGCCGCCGCCTGCGCCTCGGCCTCGCTGCGAGCGACGTAGATGTGGCCCGCGTCGTCGTACCACGCCGGGATGCGGTGGCCCCACCAGAGCTGGCGGCTGATGCACCAGTCCTGGATGTTGTGCATCCACTGGTAGTACGTCTTCGCCCAGTTCTCCGGCACGAAACGGATGCGGCCGTCCTCGACCGCGCGGATGGCCGGCTCGGCGAGCGGCGCGATGCGCACGTACCACTGGTCCGTGAGCCACGGCTCCAGCACTTCGCCGGAGCGATCGCCACGCGGCACCGGCAGCGTGTGGGCGTCGACCTTCTCCAGGAGTCCGGCGGCCTCGAAGTCGGCCACGACGCGCTTGCGCGCCTCGAAGCGGTCGAGCCCGCGATAGCGCTCCGGCACGTTCTCGTTGAGCGCGGCGTCCGCCGTGAGGATGTTGATCATCGGCAGCGCGTGGCGCTTGCCGATGTCGTAGTCGTTGAAGTCGTGCGCCGGGGTGATCTTCACGCAACCGCTGCCGAAGGCCGGGTCGACGTAGGCGTCGGCGATGATCGGGATCGGGCGGTCGGCGAGCGGCAGGCGGATGCGCTGGCCGACGAGGTGGCGGTAACGCTCGTCGTCGGGATGCACGGCCACGGCGGTGTCGCCGAGCATGGTCTCGGGTCGCGTCGTCGCCACCACGAGGTGGCCGCTGCCGTCCTCGAGCGGGTAGCGCAGGTGCCAGAGGTGACCGGCCTCGGGCTCCGAGATCACCTCGAGGTCCGACAGCGCCGTGTGCAGCTTCGGGTCCCAGTTCACGAGGCGCTGTCCGCGGTAGATCAGCTGCTCCTCGTACAGGCGCACGAAGACTTCCTTGACGGCCTCCGACAGGCCCTCGTCCATGGTGAAGCGGTCGCGCGACCAGTCCACCGAGTTGCCGAGCCGGCGCATCTGCCGCGAGATGGTGCCGCCCGACTCCTCCTTCCACCGCCACACGCGCTCGACGAAGGCCTCGCGGCCGAGGTCGTGGCGCGTCTTGCCCTCGGCGCCGAGCTGGCGTTCGACCACCATCTGCGTGGCGATGCCCGCGTGGTCGGTGCCCGGCTGCCACAGCGTGCGGTCGCCTTCCATCCGGTGGAAGCGCGTGAGGGTGTCCATCAGCGTGTGCTGGAACGCATGCCCCATGTGCAGCGTTCCGGTCACGTTCGGGGGCGGGATCGCGATCGAGAAGGGGGCGCCCTGGCCGCTCGGGGCGAACCAGCCGGCGGCCTCCCAGGCCTGGTAGATCCGGGTCTCGATGTCGCGGGGGGAGTAACTCTTGTCCATCGGCAGCCTCTAGACGCGAACCGGTAAGTATACCGGCACGGCGGGGCCGCCCACGCCGTCAATTGGTGCGCTGGGGGCCGCGGAAATGCTCGAGGATGACGCGCGAGACGAGGGTGGGCAGCTCGGCTTTCAGCCGGTCCGAGACCTGTTCCAGCAGCAGCGCCTCCATCTCCCGGCAGGCGTTGTGGACCAGCTCGTCCGCCTGCTCGTGGATGGTCGCGGTGAGGTGCGCCTCGAGTTCCTCGAGGAAGGCCACCGTGGGGTCGGTGGCGGGCGTGGCGGCGCGCTCGGCGTCCTCCACGATGTCGGTCAGGACCGGTATGGCGTCGATGTGCTCGTTCACGCTCGCTCCCGACCCGGTCGCGCCGGGCTCAGACATCCGCCTTGGCGGGTTCGCAGCCGAGGTTGCGGTAGGCTCGCCAGCGCACCCGCGCACGCTGCTTCGAGTCCTCGTCGCCGGCCACCAGCTCGCAGACGCGAGCGTAGCCCGAAACCTCGGGCGGCGCATCGGGCGCGAGGTTGATCAGCACGTCGCGGTGGGAGTCCGGCAGGGCGGTGGCGCCGATCAGGACCGGCGTGGCGGCCGCGAACTCCGGCTCCGCCGGCCAAGCGCCGTGCGGCACGAAGCTGCGGTCGGCGAAGGTCCACATCAGGTCGTCGAGCTCGGCGGTCTCGGCGGCGCTGGCGGTGCGCACCGCGACCTTGAGGCCCTGCTCGTGCGCTTTCTCGGCCAGCCGGCAGGCCGTGGTGAGGCGCGCGCGCGGCTCGGTCGATGCGTGCAGGTAGAACGTGACCGTGGCCTTGTCCAAGCGCCGGCCTCAGCCGTGGTTCAGCAGGAAGTCCACCAGCAGCGGCACGGGTCGCCCCGTGCTGCCCTTCTGCGCGCCGCTCAGGTAGGCCGTGCCGGCGATGTCGAGGTGCGCCCAGCGCAGTCCGTCGGCGAACTTGGCGAGGAAGCACGCGGCCGTGATCGCGCCGCCCTCGCGGCTGCAGGCGTTCATGAAGTCCGCGAAATTGCTCTTCAGCATGTCGTGGTACTCCTCCGCCATCGGCATGTGCCAGCAGCGGTCCTCGGCCCGGCGACCCGCCTCCTCGAGTTCGGCCGCGAGGTCGTCGTCGTTGCTCATCACCGCGCTCAGGTGCGCGCCGAGCGCGACGACGCAGGCTCCGGTGAGTGTCGCCACGTCCACCACGACCGCCGGCTTGAAGCGCCGCGAGTAGGTGATGGCGTCGCACAGGATCAGGCGGCCTTCGGCGTCGGTGTTGATCACCTCGATGGTCTGCCCCGACATGCTGGTGACGATGTCGCCCGGCTTGGTGGCCCGGCCGCTCGGCATGTTCTCGCACGCCGGCACGACGCCGATGACGTTCTTCTTCAGGCCGATCGCGGCCGCGGCCTCGATCGCGCCGAACACGCTCGCGGCGCCGGTCATGTCGAACTTCATCTCGTCCATGCCGGGCGGCTGCTTGAGCGAGATGCCGCCGCTGTCGAAGGTCACGCCCTTGCCGACCAGGACGATCGGCGCCTCGTTGCGCCGGCCGCCGTCGTGGCGCAGCACGATCAGGCGCGCGGGCTCGTCCGTGCCCGCCGTCACCGACAGGAAGGAACCCATCTTCAGGCGCTTGAGGTCGCGCTCGTCGAGTACCTGCGCGCGCACGGAGCGGTGGGTCCGCGCCAGCTCGCGCGCCCTGGCGGCGAGATAGCTCGGCGTGCAGACGTTGGCCGGCAGGTTGGCGAGGTCGCGGGTGAGGGCCGTGCCGGCCGCGATGCCGGCGCCATGGGCGAGGCCCTTCTGCGCATCGGCCTTCTGGTCGCGCGAACCGACGGCCACGCCGACACTGCGCAGCGGGGACGCCGGCTTGTCGCGCTTGCTGCGGATGACCGGCACGCGGTAGAGCACGTTGCCGACGGCCTCGGCGGCGAGGCGGGCCCGGTAATAGGTGTCGGTGCCCGCGATGTCGTCGAGCGCGAGATAGCTCACGGCGTCGCGCGCCGACGTGCGGGCGGCGGCCGCGAACCCGGCGGCCAGCGCCTTCTTGTAGCGCTTGCGGTCGTAGCCGCCTGCCTTGCCGAGGCCGACCAGCACGATGCGCTCGGCCGGGCCGCGCTCGGCATCGACCAGCGCGATTTCGCCGGCGCGCCCGCGGAAATCGCCGCGCTTGACCAGCCGCGCGATGCGTCCGCCCGACGCCGCGTCGAGCTGGGCCGCGGCACCGGCGAGGGGCGCCCCGTCGTGCAGTCCGACGATGGCGCAATCGGTCTTCTGGCGTGCGGCCGACGCCGTGACGACATATGAACGCATCGGTATACCTGCTGCTCTGGTTCCCCTGGGGGCGCGGCGGCTGTATTCAGCGCGGCGGATCGCCCGTTACACTTGCAGGGCACGCCCGACGGGTCCCCGTGGAGGACCGGCCCAGCGGCGCTGCGCGGGCCCGAAGTCTACCCATTCCTGCCTGGAGCCGCGACCCTTGCTGACCCGCCTGGACCGGTACCTGCTGCGCGAGGTCTCCCTGACCTTCGTCGCGGTGACCGGCGTGCTGCTGATCGTGCTGCTCTCGAACCAGTTCGCGCGCGTGCTCGGGCAGGCGGCCCAGAACGAGTTCCCAGGTGGCGTGGTGCTGTCCCTGATCGGCCTGACGACCCTGCAGCAGCTGACGGTGCTGGTGCCGATCGGCCTGTTCCTCGGCATCGTGCTGGCGCTCGGCCGTCTGTACCACGAGAGCGAGATGACGGCGATGGCGGCGTGCGGCGTCGGCACGGCGAGCATCTACCGGCCGATCCTGGTGCTCACGCTGCTGATCGTCGCGGCGCTCGCCGTGCTGTCCTACCGGGTCGTGCCCGATGCCTGGGTCAAGTCGCAGCAGATCCGCGCCGACGCCATGCGCGCCGCGCAGTTCGGTGCCCTCGAGCCCGGGCGGTTCCGCAGCTTCCTCGACGGCGACGCGGTGTTCTACGCGGAGCGCGTCAACCACTCGGGCGAGCTGTTCGGCGTCTTCGTGCAGCGGCGCGTCGAGGACAAGGTCGAGATTGCCGTGGCGGAGCGCGCGGTGCAGCGTGGCGCGGGGCAGGCCGAGCAGCTGTTCGTGCTCTACGACGGACGACGCTACGAAGGCGTGCCCGGCACGCGCAACTGGCGCGTCGTCGAGTTCAAGGAGCACGGTATCCCGATCCGCCTGCCGGACGTGAAGGCGAAGAAGGACAAGCAGGAGCTGAAGTCCACGCGCCAGCTGCTGGCCTCCGACAAGCCGGCCGACCGGGCCGAGCTCGCGTGGCGCACCGCGGTCCCGGTGATGGCGTTCGTGCTGATGGTGCTCGCCGTGCCGCTCTCGAAGCTGCGGCCGCGCCAGGGCCGTTTCGCCCGCATCGGCCTCGCCGTGCTCGCGTACTTCCTCTACTCGAACCTGCTGTCGGCCGTGCGGGTGTGGATCCAGAAGGATTCGCCGGGCGGCGAGTTTGGGCTCTGGTGGGTGCACCTCGTGCCGCTGGCGCTGGCGGCCTTCCTGCTGTGGCGCGACGAGCGGCCGGGCCCGCTCTGGCGGCGGCGGCCGGCGGCCGGGAGCGCGGCATGAACGTGCTCGGCAACTACATCCTGCGCACCGTGCTCGCCTACACCGGGCTCGTCACGCTCGTGCTGTCCGCGCTCGGCGCGCTGTTCCTGTTCATCGGCCAGCAGGACGACATCGGCGTCGGCAGCTACACGGCGAGCCAGGCGATGCTGTTCGTCGCGCTGAACCTGCCCCAGTACCTCGTGCAGCTGCTGCCGGTGGCGGCGCTGATCGGCGCGCTGCTCGGCCTCGGCAACCTCGCGCGCGGCAGCGAACTCGTGGTGATGCGTGCGTCGGGCGTGACCACGCTGCGCTTCTGTCGCTGGCTCGGCGTGGCCGGCGTGCTGCTCGCGCTCATCATGCTCGTGGTAGGCGAGTTCGTCGCGCCGCCCCTCGGCAAGTACGCGCGGCAGATGAAGGTATTCAACAAGTTCAACGAATTCAGTTTCGCCGGCAGCGGCGGGGCGTGGGTGCGCGACGGCGACACCATCATCAGCGTCGAGCAGCAATCGGCCAGCGCCAAGTTCGGCGGCGTGCAGGTCTATCACTTCGGGGCGGGGCGCCGACTGGAGAGCGTCGGCCGCGCGGAGACCGCCAAGGTCGGCAACGACAACCTCTGGCAGCTGCGCGACTACGCGCAGACCACGTTCACCGACGGCGGGACCTCGGCCTCGCGCAAGGACCGCCAGGAAGTGAAGACGACGCTGTCGCCGGAGTTCCTCGGCCTCGCGGTCGCGGAGCCCGATGCGATGGGTCTCCGGGAACTGCTGGCCTACGCGGACCACCTGCGCAGCAACGACCTCGATGCGACGCGCTTCGACATCGCGTTCTGGGCGCGGGTGGCGCGGCTCGTGGCGCTGTCGCTGGTCGTGATCCTGGCGCTGCCGTTCGCCCTCGGCCCGATGCGGTCGTCGGGGCAGGGCGCGCGCACCGTCATCGGCATCCTGATCGGCGCCGGCTTCATGGTGCTGAGCCAGATGCTCGAGAGCGGCGGTCAGCTGTTCGCGTTGCCGCCGTGGCTCATCGGCTGGACGCCTACCATCGCGCTCGCGGGCCTGACCAGCGTGATGCTCTGGCGGACCCGCTGACCGCTCAGGCCTGCACGCGCACGACGCGCGTATGCGACAAGCGGTCGTGCCACGCACGACTCTCACCGTCGAACAGCACCCAGAGAAAGCCGAGCCCGAGCGGTGCCCACGACAGCAGCGCGGCACCGAGGCGCACGACCGTGTCGCGCCAGGTGAGCAGGCGGCCATCCAGTCGCTCGACGCGCAGGTGCCACGCCGCCATGCCGAGCGTCTGTCCGCCGCGCGTCCAGAACACGCCGAAGAATCCGACGATCGTGGCGATAAGCACTGCGCGATAGACCCAGACCAGCACGGGATGGGTGCTGCCGAGGATCGCCTCGCCGCCGGTCGCGAGGTGCATCAGCCCGGTCACGAGCATCAGCGCGGCGACGAGCAGCAGCGAATCGTAGATCATGGCGCCGAGGCGGCGCGGCAGGCTGGCAGGCATGGGGCAGGGCACTCCGGTCGGGGCGCCATGCTGAACCAAAGCAGCCCTCGCGTCACGGCTTGCTAGAATTCCCGACCCCTCCCGCGCCAGGAAACGCATGCAGGACGACGACACGGGCCGGACGCGCCTCGTCTGGGACTTGCCGCTGCGACTCACCCATTGGGCGCTGGCGATCCTCGTCGCCGGTTCCTGGGCCACGCACTACGCCGGCGCACGCTGGACCGACTGGCACGCGCGCTGCGGCTATGCCGTGCTGGTGCTCGTCGTCTTCCGCATCCTCTGGGGATTCGTCGGCACGCGGCACGCGCGGTTCGCGAGTTTCCTGCGCGGACCGCGCGAGGTGCTCGCGTACCTGCGCGGCGCGCCGGGGGGCGTGGGGCACAATCCGCTCGGCGCGCTGAGCGTGCTCGCGATGCTGGCGCTGCTGCTGCTGCAGGCCGCCACGGGCCTGTTCGCGAACGACGAGATCGCGTTCACCGGGCCGTTCTACGGCTGGGCGTCCAGCGAGTGGAGCACGCGGCTGACGGCCCTGCATCACCGCAATGCCGACTGGCTGCTGGTGCTGATCGCGCTGCACGTCGCGGCGATCGCGTGGTACGGACGCGTGAAGGGCCGGCCACTGGTGCGCGCGATGCTGACGGGCCGGCGACCGGCGGACGAGGTGCCGGCCGGGGAAGCGATCGCCGGTTCGCGCGTCGTCCTCGCACTCGTGATCGTGGCCGTGCTGGCTGGCCTCCTGGCGCTCGCGATCCGCGCGGCGCCGGAGGCCGTGATCAGCTACTACTGAGGGTCGCGCTCAGTCCTTGACCTTGTACTTGTCGTGGCACGCCTTGCAGGCGTTGGCCGCGTCGAAGAACGCCGCCTTCGACTTCTCGAAGTCGCCGGCCTTGGCCGTGGCGGCGAGCGCTGCGGTGCGATCGATCAGGTCCTTCAGCTTGGCGTCGAAGTCCGCGCGGTTCGACCACGCCTCGGGCTTCAGGTCGGTGCGCTTCACGCCCTGCGATTCGGGTGGGAACGCCTCGGTCAGCAGCGGCGCGATGAATGCGACGCGCTCGGCGCGCTTGGCGAATTCGGCCGCGTTGTACGGCACCTTGCCCTGCGCCATCGCGCCCATCGGGCCGAAGTTCCAGGCCATCACCTCGTAGACCGACTTGCGGTACTCGACGGCGGCTTCACCCTTGGACTGCTGGGCGTGGGCGGAGGTCGCGAGCACGAGTGAGCCGAGCACGACGGGTGCGACGAGACGGACGACGCGAATCAGGGACATGGAGCCGCTCCTTGAGCCGGGGGGATGGAGCGCGCGACGTTACCGCAACTGCGCGCGGCGTGTCACGGGTGCGGCCGCGACGCGTCAGTCGGCCGGGTGGCGGGACTTCTGCTCGATCAGGGCGCGATTGGCCCTGAGGATCTTCACGATCTCGGCTTCGGGCGGGCGATCCGCGAGGCGCGCGATCGACGGCGCCAGCGCCGGCCATTCTCGTCCCCAGCTGAGGAAGCGCACCGCGTCCGCGACGACCGTGGCGATCATGGCGTTGGGCACGCCTGCCGCCTTGGCAGCGGGTGCGGCAGCAGGGCGTGCGGGCGCCGGCGCGCTCTTCGGCGGGGCCGCGGCCGCGGGCTTCGCGGCGGCGGGCGCCGCGGCACGCTGAGGCGCGCTGCGACCGGGATTGCCGCGGGGCGCCTGGACGACGGTCCGATCGGTCGGGGATTTGTCCGGCGCCTGCTTCAGCCGCGGGCGACGCACCGTGCCGGACGCCGAGGTATTCGGCTGGGGCGTCGCGAGCGGGATGAAGCGCTCGATGTGCTCCGAGCCGAGCAGGTTGGTCAGCAGGCTCATCAGTTCGAGGGTTTCCGCGAACGTCGGGTCGCCAGCCTCTTCGCGCAGCGCGAGCTCGCGACGAATCTCCGCGATGCGCGTGCGCGCGATCTCGAGCACCCACTTGGTCGGGCGCTGGTGCTTCGGCCAGGGCTGGGCTTTCGCGTAGCTGGCGTCGTCCAGCGCCAGGTAACGCGTGTGCAGATCGACGCTCGCCTGCCAGCGATCCAGCAGTTCCGCGATCCGCTTGTACGCCGCACTCATGGCATTCCTTCACGCTTCCAGGGCCGAAGTGTAGTCAGACCCGCCTCGGATACCCCGATACGCGCCGCTGCGACACGCGGAACCTGCGACCCGGTTCTCATCCCGCCCCCGCCGGAGTGGCGGTCCCCTTGCGAACGAGGCGCGGGCCGGTTGCGCGCCCGCCGTTGCGAGGCTCCTCACCGCGCGGCCGGGCGCGACTGCGCTGCAGCACAGCCCGCCAAGACGCACACGTTGATCCCTTGCGACGGCGATTCATTTCGATACGATTCCGCGTATATTCCGGTCTGCGGCAGACCGGCCCGCCGCATGGCGACAGCCGCGGGCCGCGGGGATTTTCTCAAGAACCGGGGTGTGGCGGGCACGAATTCGGGCCCGTGGGTCCCTTTGCCGAGAGCTGTCTTCAACGGGTGGCCGGAGTTGCGTTCCAGGTGAGCGACAGCGTGCAGGCGTCCGCCCCCATCCACTCCTCGAGCAGTGTTGCGGCCCGGCTCCGTCGGCTCACGCTGCCGTCGCCATGAGCACGGCGGGCGCATTCAACGCAGCCAGCCAGTCGCGCGCGGGCGGAGCCACGCCGAGCGCGACGCGGGGCTTCGCCGTGCCGCTCGTCGTCGCCGTCACCGGCCACCGCGATCTCCTGCCGGCGGAAGTACCGTCGATCCGCGCCCGCGTGCGCGAATTCCTCGCCAGCCTGCGCGACGCCTCGCCCGGCCGCATCGTCGCGGTCATGTCGGCGCTGGCGGAGGGCGCGGACCGGATCGTCGCCGAGGAGGCGATCGCGCTCGGCCTGCCGCTGCACGTCCCGCTGCCGATGCCGCGCGAGCTGTACGTCGCGGACTTCGCGACGCCCGAGTCCCGCGCGGAATTCGACGCGATGTGCGCGGCCGCGGCCGAGGTCTACGAATTGCCGCTGCTGCCGGGCCATGCGCCGGCCTCGATCGCGGAGCAGGGCATCGAGCGGGCGCGGCAGTATGCCCAGGCGGGCGTGTTCCTCTGCGCCCATTGCCACGTGCTGCTCGCCCTGTGGGACGGCAAGCCGTCCGAGCAACTCGGCGGCACCGCGCAGGTCGTGCGCTTCCATCATCACGACGTGATGCCCGGCTACACGTCGGCGGCGACCGCCGGGCGCCTGACGCTCGCGGACGACGAGAGCGACCTCGTCTACCACATCGTCTGCTCGCGCGATCGCCCGGACGGTGCACCGGCCGCCGGGTTGCGGCCGATGTCGGCCGCCTGGTTCACCGCCGATCCGTCCGAGCCCCGGTCGGGCGACATGCCGGCCCGTCATCGGCAGGTGTTCGAGCGGGCCAACGAGTTCAGCTCCGACGCCCAGGCGCGCGCCGCGGAGATCGCGGCGCAGTCCTGGCCGCTGTATTCCGCGGCGGCCGCGGCCCGGTTGCCGTCCGGCCTGCGCGACATCAACCAGGTGTTCTGCGCAGCGGACTACCTCGCGATCCACTTCCAGAAGCGCGTGCTGGCCGTGCTCGGCGTGACGCACGCCTGCGCGTTCGTCACCGGCCTCGCGTACATCTCCTATGCCGACCTGTCCGCGAGTCGCGCCCTGCTGCTGCTGGCGCTCGCGCCGATGGTGGTCGCCTACCTGATCAGCCTGGTGGCGAATCGCGGGGCCTGGCATCGCAAGTACCTCGACTACCGGACCCTGGCCGAGGGGCTGCGCGTGCAGTTCTACTGGGCCGCGGCCGGCGTGCGCAGCGGCAGCGTCAGCAAGTTCGCGCACGACAACTTCCTGCAGGCCCAGGATCCCGACCTCGGCTGGATCCGCAACGTCATGCGCGTCGCCGGCACCGAGTGCGACGCGCGTCCCCTGCCGTCGACTGCCGGCCTCGAGTTCGCGATCCGTGAATGGATCGGCGACGAGCGCGCGGGCCAGCTCGGCTACTACCGCCGCAAGATCGACGAGCGCGTGTCGCGCCAGTCCACGACGCGCGGCGTGATGCGGCTGAGCCTGTGGGCGACCGCCATCTCCTTCGCGGCCCTGCTCGCCGTCGGCGACTGGATCCCGGACGGCGTGCAGAACCCGGTCACGTACCTGCTCGGCTGCATCCTGCTGCTGGTCGGCGTACGCCAGTCGTATGCCAAGAGCACGGCGGAATCCGAGCTGATCAAGCAGTACGAATTCATGCATCGCATCTTCCGCAACGCGCATGCGCGCCTCGCGGAAGCCGAGACCGACGACGAGCGGCGCCGCCTGCTGAAGATCCTCGGCGATGCGGCGCTCGAGGAGCACGCCGAGTGGATCCTGATGCACCGCGAGCGGGCGATCGACCAGAAGGAGGCCGTGCGGCTCGGCTGACCCGATGAGCGATGAGTTCCGATACCGCGCATTCATCAGCTACAGCCACGCCGACGAGGCTTGGGCGACGTGGCTGCACCGCGCGCTCGAGACGTACCGCGTGCCGAAGCGGCTGGTGGGTCGCGACACGCCGCACGGCCCGGTGCCCGCGCGATTCGCGCCGGTATTCCGCGATCGCGACGAACTCGCGACGGCGACCAGCCTCGGCGAGACGCTGACCCGCGCGCTCGAGCAGTCCGCCTTCCAGATCGTCATCTGCTCGCCGAAGGCCGCCGCCTCGCACTGGGTCAACGAGGAGATCCTGACCTTCAAGCGGCTCGGCCGCGAGCACCGCATCTTCGCGCTGATCGTCGGCGGCGAGCCGGGCTCGGCGGACCAGGAGTGCTTCCCGCAGGCGCTGCAATACCGCATGGGCGCCGACGGCGTGCTGACGACGGAGCGCACGGAGCCCATCGCCGCCGACGGCCGGCCGGGCAAGGACCCGAAGCCCGACGTCAAGCTGAAGCTGCTGGCCGGCATGCTCGGCGTCGGGCTCGACGAGCTGAAGCAGCGCGAGGCCCATCGCCGCCAGGTGCGCATGATGTGGCTCGCGAGCGCATCGATCGCCGGCATGGCCATCACCTCGACGCTGGCCGGCGCCGCCTGGCTCGCGCGCAACGAGGCGGAGCGGCAGCGCGCGCGCGCCGAATCCGAAGCGGAGACGGCGCGGCAGACGACCGACTTCCTCGTCGGCCTGTTCGCCGTTTCCGACCCCAACGAGGCGCGCGGCAACACGATCACCGCCCGCGAGATCCTCGACAAGGGCTCGAAGAAGATCCAGACGCAGCTGCAGAACCAGCCGGCGATCCAGGCGACGCTGATGGAGACGATGGGCACGGTGTACACCAGCCTCGCGTTGTATCCGTCGGCTGCGTCGCTGCTCGAGAGCGCGCTGCAGAAGCGTCGCGCGCTGTACGGCGACGACAGCCTCGAAGTGGCGAAGGCGGCCGAGAAGCTCGGCTCCGTGCTCACACTCACGGCCGAATACGACCGGGCCGAGTCGATGTACCGCCGCGCGCTGGCGCTGCGGCAGAAGCAGCTCGGACCCGAGAACGTCGACGTGGCGCGCAACGAGTACCTGCTCGCCGACCTGCTCGGACGCAAGGGCGAGTACGAGGCGGCCGAGCCGCTGATGCGCGAGGCGCTCACGATGCAGCGCAAGCTGCTCGGCAACGACGGCCCGGAGGTGGCCAAGAGCCTCGAGGGCCTGGCGATGAACCTCTACAACCAGGGCAAGTACGACGAGGCGCTGCCCGCCATGCGCCTGGCGGTCGCGCTGCAGCGCAGGCTGCATTCGACTCCGCACACGGACCTGGCCGAGGCACTCAACAACCTCGGCCTGGTGCTCGACGACATGGGCCAGTACCACGAATCGGAGTTGCTCTACCGCGAGGCGCTCAACATGAAGCGCTTCCTGCTCGGCGACTCGCACACGGAGATCGCGCTCGGGCTCAACAACATCGCCTCGACGCTCGCCGACCAGAAGAAGTACCGCGAGGCCGAGGCGATGTACCGCGAGGCCATCGCCATGCAGCGCAAGCTGCTGGGCGAGGACCACCCGGACGTCGCGGCGGCGATGAACAACCTGGCATTCGTGCTGCACGACGAGGGCGACACCACGGGCGCCCTCGCCATGATGCGCGACGCACTCGAGATCTTCCGGCGCACGGTCGGCCCGGAGCACCCCTCGGTGGCTCGCGTCATGGGCAACATCGCCATGTGGGAGATGGCGGAGGGCGACTACGCGGCCGCGGAGCCGCTGTTGCGCAGCGCGCTGCAATTGCGCCGCAAGTTGCTCGGCAACCAGCACACGGACGTCGCCGGCACCCTCACGCTGCTCGCCAGCCTGCTCATCGATACGGGGCGCTTCGAGGAAGCGCGGGCTGCCGCGACCGAAGCGCGCGCCATCTGCCTGCCGGCGCTCGGCGACAAGCACTGGCGCACGGCGGCGGCGACCAGCGCCGAAGGTGCGGCGCTCGCGGGCCTGGGGCAGAGGAGCGAGGCCTTGCCGCTGCTGCGCGACGGACTGGCGGCGCTGCGCGCGGATTCCGGCGCGCTGCCGTTCTTCGTCGACAATGCCCAGCGCTGGATGGTGGCCTACCGGACCGGCGGGCCGATGCAACAGGTGCCGACGCGGCCCGCCGCGGCGGCTGCGGTCACGCGCGTACCGTCGACCGCCAGCGCGACACCGGTGACCGGGCGGCGCTGACGAACGACGCGGCGGCAATCACAAGGCTTTATTTAACATAATTCAGGACATGTTCATCGTTCCGTAGCACGTTTCATGCTACGGTCGATGCCGTACGTATAAGTGCCGATGCGTCGCGGTGGCCGCGCAGTGTGTCCGCCCGCATCGGCGCCATAACAGTCCGTCGCAAGAAGCAAGAACAAACCGCCCGAACGGAACCAGGGGTCCGGGCAAGCAACGAGAGGGACTATGCACACCAAGATTCGGATCATTGCGTGCCTCATCGGAGTGCTGGGCGCGGGCTCGGCCAGCGCGGCGGTCACCTGTACGGGGACGGCCGGTGCGGTGCTCGTGAATGCGACCACCAATCCGGAGACCGGGCACTACTTCGAGGTCTATGCCGCCAACGGCATCGACTGGGCGACGGCCAACGTGAATGCCGCCGGCCGCAGTTGCGAAGGAGTGGCCGGTCACCTCGCCACGATCACGGCCTCGGGTGAAGAAGCATTCGTCGACGAGTTCCGGCACCAGTCGCTGGCGCTGGGATTGCCCCAGCCGCAAGTCTGGGTGGGCGGCTTCCAGGACACGGGTGGCTGGCGCTGGGTCAACAACGAGGGCCCGTTCCCCTCGGTGAACAACGCGACGCTCTACGCCAACTGGGCGCCGGGCGAGCCGAACAACTCAGGCGGCGTCGAGAATCACCTGACGCTGGGTCGCTTCGATTCCGGCGACCCTTGGGTCGACGGCGGCTGGAACGACGAAGGCATCGCGCCGGGTTCCCTCGGTGGCTACATCGTGGAGTACGACGTGCCGCGCCCCGCGGCCTGCACCGGGGCAAGTTGCGAGACGATCCAAGGGCAGACGATCGTCTTCCCGCCGGGTTCGTTCCAGCCCGGCGACACGATCAAGTTCAATGCCATCGAGGTCTCGGATCCGCGCGTGGCGAGCGGCCGATGTGGCGCCGATCCGCTGACCTTGTTCACCGATGCGAACGACGGCAAGCCGGAACTGCGCCTGCCGCCGTATCTCTGCGGGTCGCCCAGGTTTGTGGTCGTGGCGATCGACTCGAGCGAACTCGAGATTCTCAACGGCACGGTGTTCGTCGAGAACAAGACCGACGTCGTCCTGCCGAACAACCTCTACCGCTGCACGGATCCGATCGTGCAGAACTTCCCGGCGCAAGGCGATCCACAGTACCAGGACGTGGCGGTGTGGCAGACCACGAATCCGACCCGAATGCTGGAGGATACGCGTGGCGTCGGTCAGTTCGCCGGTGCGGCGGGCGAGTTCACGAGTTCCTGCGGCAGTTCGCAGGCGAAGATCAAGGGCGCCTCCTATTACGTGATTGGGCTGCACATCGACTTCGGCGCTGGTTATGAGTGGGCGCAGAACACGGCCGGCAACCACGACCGTTTCGTCGCCTTGACCCGCTACAAGCTGACGCTGCTGCAGCAATCGATCGCCGCCGCCCGGTCGGCCGGCGCATTGCGTCCGGCCGTGTCGGTCGGCATGGAGGCGCTGGTCGTGCTTGCGATCCAGAGACTGGATCGTGGGGACCCGAGAACGGCGCTGTTCCTGGTCCAGCAGTTCCTGAAGGTCGTCGACGCCGTCCGGTACACGACGGTGCCGGGTGAAAACTACAACGGTGAACACATCATGCGCGGCTCCAACATCGAGTTCACGCTGCGCGTGAAGGTCGTGCCGTACGAGACCCACCACTGACCGTCGATGGTCGCGACAGCCGATCCCTGCGCTCCGGCGCAGGGATCGGTCGGTCCGGCAAGTGGAAGCCCGCGGCACGTTGCGCGGGCTTCGTCATTTCCAGGCGCCAGCCCTTGCTCAGCGCGCGGCGGTTGCCACCAGCTGCGCGTAGAACTGCGCCGTGCGGCGCAGGTTGTCGAGCGTCATGTGCTCGTTGGTGCCGTGGATCATCTCGAACTCGTGCAGCGAGGCGACGATCGGCTGGAAGCGGTAGACGTTCTCCGCGAGCGACACCATCGAGCGGCTGTCGGTCGTCGCCGTGACGAGGCCGGGCGCGACGGGCAGCGAACCGCCCTCCGAGGCGATGGCCGCGATCAGCCGATAGGCGTCGGAGCGGCTCGACGAGATCGGCGGCGGATCGTACGCGCGCCCCTGCCACGCGAGTTCGACGGGCAGGCCGCGCGTCGCCTCGCGCGCCCGCTGCAGCACGTCTTCGGTCGTGTCGCCCGGCGCAATTCGGTAATTGATCCACGCCGTCGCATCCTGCGGCAGCACGTTCTCCTTCGGGCTGCCGCGCAGCATGGTCGGTGCGATCGTCGTGTGCAGCGACGCGGCCCCGGCCGGCGTGGCGGCGATCTTCTTCACCAGCGCCGAGCGGAACAGCCACTCGTTGGCGACGGCCATCTTCACGACCGGGCCGGCGCTCGGCGCGAGTTCGCGCACCATGTCGGCGGGCGGCCCCTCGAAACGCATCTCGAACGGACGACCCGCGATCGCCAGCACGGCGCGGGCGAGCGTCTCGACGCCGGTCTGTGGCGGCGGGGCGGAGGAGTGCCCGCCCGTCGCGGGCGCCGTGATGCGCAGCGTCGCGTAGCCTTTTTCTGCCACCCCGATCAAGGCGACCGGCCGGCCGAGCAGCGGGAAGTCGGCGACGACGGCGAGTCCCTCGTCGAGCACGAACTGCGCCTTGACGCCGCGCGAGCGCAGCACGTCGGCGGCGGCACGGGCGCCGCTGCCGCCCGCTTCCTCGTCGTGCCCGCTGACGACGATGACCGTGCGCCGCGGCTGGAAGCCGGCGGCGGCGAGCGCCTCGAGTCCCTCGAACAGGCCGACGAGCGAACCCTTGTCGTCGACGGAGCCGCGACCCCACACCGCGTTCTCGGCGATGACGCCGTCGAACGGCGGGTGACGCCAGTCGCCTTCCGTGCCGGGCGTGACCGGCACGACGTCGTGATGCGCCATCAAGAGGACCGCGGGCAGGGCAGCGTCGGTGCCGCGCCACGTGTAGATCAACGTGTGGCCGCCGACGACTTCGCGGGTCGCGACGGCGTGGAACGCCGGGTACGTCGTCTGCAGCCACGCGTGGAAGCGATCCCACTCGGCGAGTTCGTTCTCCGCGGGGTCCTGGTGACTCACCGTGCGGATACGCACGGCTTCGGCAAGGTGCCGAGCCGCGCGATCCACGTCGATCGGCGGCGCGGAGGCGATCGACACCGCGGGCCCCGCCGCGGCGCCCGGGGCCACGTAGGTGGCCGTGCGATAAGCGACCGTCGCGGCGACGAGGGCCACGGCACCGGCGAGTCCCAGGGCAATGCGTCCGGCAGTGTTCATGCGGCGTAGCTCCGGTGAGCGGAGTCCCGGATTATGACCGAACACCCCGGGGCGAGACCGAGTCTCGGGAGCGCGACGCGTGGCACGTTTCCCCGACCTGCCTGCGCGAGGCGATTGACCGCAGGGCGGTCGGCGGGAGAATCTTCGCCCCGTTGCTTGGGGGCAGCAGGACAAGGATGACGCAAGGGGGTCTCAGGGCCGGTTGGGTCGGGGTGCTGGCGGCATGCCTGCTCGCGCCGACCAGTGCCCATGCCGAACTGTGGGCGACGGCCGGGGGGCGCGCGGGCAGTCTCGTCGTCGCCGCGGTCGATGCCGGCACGCTGGTGCAGACCGATGGCGTGCGCTCGGGCTGGCTCTACTGGGTCACCAGTGCGCCGGACGGCGGCATCGCCACCGTGCGCTCCATGCGCTACTGGTGGAAGTGCGACACGCAGCAACGTGCATTGCGCCAGTGGGCCGACCACGACCCGACCACGCTCGACGTGCGCGGCCGAGGCACACCCAACGAAGCCCTCGCCGCGCCGACGCCGGCGGTCACCGACCAGGCCGTCCTGCAGTTCGTCTGCGCCTACGACATCGGCGCGCGCCTGAGTGCCCCGCAGACCGTCTTCACGCGGGTCGAGGGCTCGGGACCGGCCCCGATCCTCGACTTCGCGGAACGCTATTTCGGCTGGTGGGTGTCGCAGCGCCGCTGATGCGGCCACGGTCGGGCCGGCCCGGCGGGCCGGGACCGCTGTCGACGCAAGAGATGGCGCTCCCAGAGGGATTCGAACCCTCGTACCAGCCTTGAGAGGGCTGTGTCCTGGGCCTCTAGACGATGGGAGCGAGGCTTGGATCCGGCGGACTCACCGGATCCGGAAAGGCCGCGTATTATACGCAGCCATTTACTGCGGTCCAGCGGAAGCCCGTTTCTTGTCCCCATACGATCACGACACCCTCGCCGAGCAGGCGGCCGGGCGCCCCGAGCCCGCGATCATCGCGCGCGCCGACCACAACATCTCGCGTGCCAACATCTCGCCGAGCGCGCTCAAGGTCCTCTACCGACTGCGCGATGCCGGATACCAGGGGTTCCTCGTCGGCGGCGCGGTGCGCGACCTGCTGCTCGGCCTGCAGCCGAAGGACTTCGACATCGCGACGGACGCGCATCCCGAGGAAGTCCGCAAGATCTTCCGCAACTGCCGGCTGATCGGCCGGCGCTTCCACCTCGCGCACGTGCGCTTCGGGCAGGAGATCATCGAGGTCGCCACGTTCCGCGCGGCGCACACCGAGGTGGACGAGGACCGCGGCGTCGACGAGGTCGAGCACCGTGCCATCGACGAGCACGGGCGCATCCTGCGCGACAACCTCTACGGCACGATCGAGGAAGACGTCTGGCGTCGCGACTTCACCGCCAACGCGCTCTACTACAGCATCGAGGACTTCTCGATCTGGGACTACGTCGGCGGCGTGCAGGACGCGCGCGACCGCGTGCTGCGCATGATCGGCGACCCGGAGACGCGCTACCGCGAGGACCCCGTGCGCATGCTGCGCGCCGTGCGCTTCGCCGCGAAGCTCGGCTTCACGCTGCACCCGGGCACGGAGGCGCCGCTCGCGAAGCTGGCCTACATGCTCGACTCGGTGCCGCCCGCGCGGCTGTTCGACGAGACGCTGAAGCTGCTGCTCGCGGGCCACGCCTTCGATTCGTTCGAGCTGCTGATGCGCCTCGGACTCGCGCAGCACCTCTTTCCGGACGTCGCGACCACCGTGCGGCGGCACCTGAAGTCGCCGACCGTGCGCCTGCTCGAGCTCGGGCTCGACGGCACGGACCAGCGCGTGCGCGCCGACAAGCCGGTCACGCCCGTGTTCCTGTTCGCGGTGCTGCTGTGGCCGGCCATCCTCGCGGCGGCCGGTGTGCCGGAGGGGCCGATGCCGTCCGACCCGCAGGTGCTGCTGCAGGCGATCGACGACGTGCTCGGCCGCCAGTTGCAGCGCGTCGCGCTGCCGAAGCGGTTCTCGCTGCCCATGCGCGACCTGCTGATGCTGCAGTCGCGCTTCGAGCGTCGCTCCGGTCGACGCGCGTTGCGCCTGCTCGAGCACCCGCGGTTCCGCGCCGCCTACGACTTCCTGCTGTTGCGCGCGGCGGCCGGCGAGGCCGATCCCGAACTCGCCGCGTGGTGGACGCGCTTGCAGGAGATGCCGGCCGAGGCACGCCTCACCGAGGTCGAGTCGCAGCCGAAGCCCGAAGGCGAGACGACGGCGCCGCGTCGCCGGCGTCGTCCGCGCCGGCGTCGCCCCCCGGGCGCCGCGGACTGATGCGCGCGGAGGTGCCCGCAGCATGGCGGACATCGAACGCTGGATCCCCGCGTACGTCGCGCTCGGCAGCAACCTCGACGGGCCGCAGCGCCAGGTCGAACGCGCGTTCGACGCGCTCGCGCGCCTGCCGCGGACCCGGCTGGTCCTGCGCTCACCCCTGTATCGCTCGCGGCCCTTCGGTCCGGTCGAGCAACCCGATTTCCTCAACGCCGCGGCGGCTCTGCTCACGCAACTCGAGCCGACGACCATGCTGACGGCGCTCAAGACGCTCGAGAGCGAACTCGGCCGCGCCGCGCCGGTGGTGCGCTGGGGGCCGCGTCGCATCGATCTCGACCTGCTCGTGCACGGCACGACGCAGCTCGACGGCCCGACGCTGACGCTGCCACACGCGGGTCTCGCCGAACGTGCCTTCGTGCTGGTCCCGCTCGCCGACCTCGCGCCCGACCTCGTGGTGCCGGGACGAGGGCGGGTCCGCACGCTGCTGCGGGCCGTGGACGCGACCGGCCTGGAGCGCGCGCCCGCATGAGCCCCGCGCCGCGCAAGGACGCCGACGAGACTCCGGCCGTGCCGACGTCGCATCGCTACGTCGTGGTCGAGGGACCGATCGGCGTGGGCAAGACCAGTCTCGCCCGGCGACTTGCGAAGAGCTTCGGCAGCGAGCTCGTGCTGGAGCAGGGTGACGAGAACCCGTTCCTCGAGCGCTTCTACAAGAACCCGCGCGCGGCGGCCTTCCAGACGCAGCTCTATTTCCTGTTCCAGCGATCGCGCCAGTTGCAGGACCTGCGGCAGGCCGACTTGTTCGAGCGCGTGCGCGTCGCCGACTACCTGCTCGACAAGGACCGGCTCTTCGCGCGCCTGACGCTCGACGAGGAGGAACTCGGACTCTACGAGCAGGTGTATGCCAAGCTCGCGATCGACGCGCCGGTGCCCGATCTCGTCGTGTACCTGCAGGCACCGGTCGACGTGCTGCTCGAGCGCATCGCGCGTCGCGGCATCGACTACGAGCAGACGATCGAGCGCCGCTACCTCGAGCGCCTGGTCGAGGCCTATGCGCGCTTCTTCCTCGAGTACGAAGCGGCACCGGTGCTGATGGTGAATGCCGCCGAGATCGACCCGGTCGGCAACGAACAGGACTATGGCGTGCTCCTCGCAGAAATCGCCCGCGCCCGCAAGGGCCGCCACTACTTCAACCCGCTGAAGAGCCTCGTCTAGCCGCCACGTTGATGTTTGCGGGCGGCTCGTTCATCCTTGCCGCACTGCAAGAGGCGTCCCATGTACACCCAGCTGCAACTGCGCGACTCGACGCGTCCGCCGGTGAACGTGTCCACCCTGCGCCAGATGAAGGAGCAGGGTGAGAAGATCGCCAGCCTCACCTGCTACGACGCGAGCATGGCCGCGCTCGTCGATGCCGCCGGCGCCGACGTGGTGCTGGTCGGCGACTCGCTCGGCATGGTGATCCAGGGGTACGACACCACGGTGCCGGTGACGCTGGATAACGTCATCTACCACTGCAAGGCGGTGGCCCGCTCGCTGGCACGCCCGTTCCTGATGGCCGACATGCCGTTCATGACCTACACCTCGCGCGAGACGGCACTCGCGAACGCCGTGCGCCTGATGCAGGAGGGCGGCGCGAAGATGGTGAAGCTCGAGGGCGGCGCCGGCCAGGTGGAGATCGTCGAGTTCCTCGCCAACCACGACATCGCGGTGTGCGCGCACCTCGGCCTCAAGCCACAGTCGGTGCACAAGACCGGCGGGTTCCGCGTGCAGGGTCGCGAGGACGCCGCTGCCGAGATGATGAAGCGCGACGCGCGCGCGCTGCAGGACGCCGGTGCGGACGTGGTCCTGCTCGAATGCATCCCCGCGCACCTCGGCAAGGAGATCACGGCCGAACTGCACGTGCCGGTCATCGGCATCGGCGCCGGTCCGGACACGGACGGCCAGATCCTCGTGCTGTACGACGTGCTCGACCTGACGCCCGGCCGCAAGCCGCGGTTCGTGCAGAACTTCATGACCGGCCACGACCAGCCGGTGGCTGCGCTCGAGGCCTACGTGAAGGCGGTCAAGACGCGCGCCTATCCGGCGCCCGAGCATTGCTTCTGACGCCCCGTCGCCGGCCGAGACCGAACCCCCGATGAAGACGCTCGCGCGCATCGCGGAACTCCGCGAACAGGTCATGGAGTGGCGGCTCGCGCGCCAGAGCATCGCGTTCGTGCCCACCATGGGCAACCTGCACCTCGGCCACGCGAGCCTCATCGGCGCCGCGCACCTGCACGGCCGGCGCGTGGTCGCGAGCATCTTCGTGAACCCGCTGCAGTTCGGGCCGAGCGAGGATTACACCGCCTACCCGCGCACGCCCGAGGACGACGCGGCCCTGCTCGCCGGGCACGGCGTCGACGCGCTGTTCGCGCCGACGGTCGAGGAGATGTACCCGGCCGGCAACTCGGTCGAGACGGTCATCGACGTCCCCGAACTCACCGGCATCCTGTGCGGCGCGTTCCGCCCGGGACACTTCCAGGGCGTCGCCACCGTGGTGGTGAAGCTGCTGTGCCTGGTGCAGCCCGACGTGGCGATCTTCGGCGAAAAGGACTACCAGCAGCTCACGGTCATCCGGCGCGTGGTCGAGGACCTCAACGTCCCGGTGAAGATCGTGCCCGCGCCGACCGTGCGCGCCGAGGACGGCCTGGCACTCAGCTCGCGCAACCGCTACCTCACGCCCGAGGAGCGGGCCACGGCGCCGAAGCTCTACCGCGCGCTCGATCGCGCACGTCGCCGCATCGAGTCCGGCGACATGGACCTCGCGGGGATCGAGGCAGAGGGCATGCAGGCGCTCGCCGCGGCGGGCATCAAGCCGGACTACTTCGCGGTCCGCACCGCCGACCGGCTGGCCGCACCGGTCGGACGCGAGCTGCACCTGGTGGTGCTGGCCGCGGGCCGCCTCGGTCGCGCGCGCCTCATCGACAACCTGCAGTGCCGCAGCCCGGTCACGCTCGGCTGAGTCGCTCCAGCGCCCATTCCACGTGTTCCCGCACCAGCGCGCTCGGATGCGCGCGACGTGCTGCGAGTGCCTGCCGCACGGGCTCGGAGGGCGGTGCATTGCCGAGTGCGACGGCGACGTTGCGCAGCCAGCGCTCGTAGCCGATGCGGCGGATCGCGCTGCCCTCGGTGCGCGCGAGGAACTCCGTTTCGCTCCACGCGAACAGGTCGACGAGCGAACTCGCGTCGAGTCCGTGGCGGGCGCGGAAGTCGGGCTCGGCCGTGAGCTTCGCGTACCGGTTCCAGGGACACACGAGCTGGCAGTCGTCGCATCCGTAGATGCGATTGCCGAGCGGAGCGCGGAATTCCTCCGGGATCGGTCCGTCGAGTTCGATCGTCAGGTACGAGAGGCAGCGACGCGCGTCGAGTTCGTACGGCGCGACGATCGCCTGCGTCGGGCACGCGTCGATGCACGCCGTGCAACTGCCGCAGTGCGCGCTCACCGGCGCGTCGAGCGGCAGCGGCACGTCCGTGAAGACCTCGCCGAGGAAGAACCACGATCCGTCGTGGCGATCGAGCAGGTTGGTGTGCTTGCCGATCCAGCCGAGACCGGCGTCGCGGGCCAGCGCCTTTTCCAGCACCGGCGCACTGTCGGTGAAGGCTCGGTAGCCGGCCGAACCGACTTCGGCCGCGAGCCGGTCCGCGAGCTTCGCGAGCCGGGGCCGCACGAGACGGTGGTAGTCGCGACCGAGCGCGTAGCGTGACACGTAGCCCAGCCGCGCGTCGGCCAGTACGGACTCGGCCGGTGTCGCTTCCGGCCAGTAGTCCATGCGCGCGCTGATCACGCGCAGCGTGCCGGGGACCAGTTCGGCGGGACGGGCCCGGCGCAGGCCGTGCCGCGCCATGTACTCCATCTCGCCGTGGCGACCGGCCGCCAGCCACGCCTGCAGCCGAGGTTCGTCCTGTGCGAGGTCGATGCCGGCGATGCCGACCTTCCGGAACCCGAGGTCGCGTCCCCAGCGCTTGATCTTGGCGGCGATCTCGTCGAAGTCCATGCGGTCGGTCCCGCTGCGGGTGGGGGAGGCCGCGCCAGTATAATGTGCGGCATGAAGGCACCCCCGGCCGCCGTCTACACCGCGCAGCAGGTGCGCGAACTCGATCGTCGCGCGATCGGGGAGTGCGGCATCCCGGGCTACGAACTGATGACGCGCGCGGGCCACGCGACGCTGAACGCGCTGCGCGCCCGCTGGGGTGGTGCGCGCAGCCTGTGTGTGCTCTGCGGGCCCGGCAACAACGGCGGCGACGGTTACGTCATTGCGCGCGTGGCGCGGGCGCAGGGCCTGCGCGTGGCGGTGGTGGCGCTGTCGGATCCGACGCAACTGCAGGGCGACGCGCGCAAGGCCTGCCAGGAGTTCGCGGCCATGGGCGGGCGCTGCGAACCCTGGTCGCCGCGCGTGCTCGAAGTCGACGTGATCGTCGACGCGATCTTCGGCACCGGGCTCGCCCGCGAGGTCGCCGGTCCGGTGCTCGAAGTGATCCAGGCCCTGCGCGCCGCGCATCGCCCGGTGGTTGCGGTCGACATTCCGTCGGGCCTGCATGCCGACACGGGCGCCGTGCTCGGCGCGGCCGTGCGCGCCGACATGACCGTGACGTTCATCGGTCGCAAGCTCGGGTTCTACCTCGGTGCCGGCCCGGACCACGTCGGGCAACTGGTGTTCGACGATCTCGCGGTGCCTGCGCAGGCCTATGCCGCCGTGCCTGCCAGCGCCGACCTGATCACACCGTCGGTCGTCGCGCAGGCGCTGCCGCGCCGGCCGCGCACGGCTCACAAGGGTCGACACGGGCACGTGCTGGTGGTGGGCGGGGGACCGGGCATGGCGGGCGCGGCCCGTCTCGCGGGCGATGCCGCGTTGCGCGCGGGCGCCGGGCTCGTGACGGTGGCCACCCATCCGTCGAGCCTCGTCGCGCTCGCCGGCCGGCCCGAACTGATGAGCGTGGCGGTCGAGCGGGTCGCCGACCTCGTGCCTGCGCTCGAGCGGGCGACGGTCGTCGCCGTGGGGCCAGGCCTCGGCCAGTCCGAGTGGGCGCGTGCCGTGCACGCGGCGGTGCTGGGCGCCCACAAGCCGACCATCGTCGATGCCGATGCGCTCAACCTGCTCGGCGGCTCGATCATGCATCGCGACGACTGGGTGCTCACGCCGCATCCCGGTGAAGCCGCCCGGCTGCTCGATACCTCGAACGAGGCCGTGCAGGGCGACCGGCTCGGCGCGGCCCGTGCGCTGCAGCTCCGCTACGGCGGCATGGCAGTGCTGAAGGGAGCGGGCACCGTCGTGCAGGGTCCGTCGGGCCTGCCCGCGATCTGCGACCGCGGCAATCCCGGCATGGCCGTGGCCGGCATGGGGGACGTGCTGACGGGCGTGATCGCGGGCATCGCGGCGCAGTGCGGCAACCTCGGTCTCGGCGCACGGGCCGGCGTGTTCGTGCACGCGCAGGCCGGCGACCTCGCGGCCGCGAAGGGCGAGCGCGGCCTGCTCGCGAGCGACGTGATCCTGCAGCTGCGCCAGTGCGTGAACCCGGCGTGATCCGGCTGCACGCGGCGTCGCCCGAGGAAACCCGCGCGCTCGGCGCACGCCTCGCGCAGGCGTTGCCCGGTGCCGCGAGTGCGCGCGGCCTCGTCGTGACGCTGAGTGGCGATCTCGGAGCGGGCAAGACCACGCTCGTCGCGGGCCTGCTGTCGGCGCTCGGCCACGAGGGTCCGGTGCGCAGCCCGACCTACACGCTGATCGAGCCGTACCGGCTCGCCGACTGGGAGGTCCAGCATTGCGACCTCTATCGCCTGCGCCACCCGGACGAGATGGAGGACCTCGGCCTGCGCGACCTGTGCGGACCCGGCGTGCTGCTGCTCGTCGAGTGGCCCGAGCGGGCCGCAGGCCGCCTGCCACCGGCGGATCTCGTCCTGCGCCTCGCATACGAGGGTGATGGCAGGGTGGCCGATGTCCAGCCGATCAGTGCGGCCGGGCAGGTACTTGCGAGCGGGCTCTCAGGGCAAACCTGACAAAGCTCACGTATCCCCATCATTTCATTGGAATATTGATTCCCGAGCGGGTACAGTAGCGCGCATGTGCGCCGCTGCCTCCCGGTTCCTGCGCGTCTTCGCCTGCCTGCTCGCCGCGTGCGTCGGCTCCGTCGCCGTCGCCGCCACGCCCGTGCGTGTCACGGACGTGCGGCTCTGGTCCGGACCGGAGGGCACGCGGCTCGTGTTCGACCTGTCGGGGCCGGCGAAGTACGAAGTGTTCACGCTCGATCGTCCCGATCGCGTGGTCGTCGACCTGCGCAATGCCGATCTCGCGATGCGCAAGGACCTGCCGGCGGGGCAGGGCCCCGTGAAGTCGCTGCGCTCGGGCCCGCAGCCGGCGCACGGCCTGCGCTTCGTGCTCGATCTTGCGGCGCCGCAGACCGCGAAGAGTTTCGTCGTGCCGCCGGACGGCTCGACCGGCCATCGACTCGTCGTCGAGTTGCCGGCACCCGCGGCGAGTGGCAATCCTGCGCTCGCGGCGAACCCGGATGCGTCGGCGCGACCGGCCGCGCCTGCGACTCCGCCGGTCAAGGTGCTGGCCTCGAATGCGAAGGGCCGCGATCTGGTGATCGCAGTCGATGCCGGCCACGGCGGCCAGGACCCGGGCGCCATCGGGCGCGGCGGCACGCGTGAGAAGGACGTGACGCTCGCGATCGCGCGCAAGCTCGCGGCGGCCATCAATGCCGAGGACGGCATGCGCGCCGTGCTGATCCGCGACGGCGATTACTTCATCACGCTCGGCGGACGCACGCGCAAGGCGCGGCAGCTCGGCGCGGACATGTTCATCTCGATCCACGCCGACTCGGTGGGCGATCGCGACGTCACCGGCTCCTCGGTGTACGTGCTGTCGCTGCGCGGCGCGAGCGACGAGGCGGCCAAGTGGCTGGCCGACAGCGAGAACGCGGCCGACCTGAAAGGCGGCGTGTCGCTCGACGACAAGGACGACGTGCTCGGTTCCGTGCTGCTCGACGTGACGCAGAAGGAAGCGATGAGCGACAGCGTCGAGGCGGCCGACTCGGTGTTGAAGGCACTGCGCGGCGTCGTCTCGGTGCATCGTCCGCGCGTGCAGCACGCCGGTTTCGTGGTGCTGAAGTCCCCGGACATTCCCTCGATGCTGGTCGAGACCTCGTTCATCTCCAACCCGACGGACGAGCGCCGGCTGCGCGACGGCGATCACCAGCAGCGTCTCGCCGACGCCATCCGGGCGGGCGTGCGCAACTACTGGTACGACAACCCGCCACCGGGCACCAAGCTCGCCGCGCTGGCGGCGAACGGCGCCGGCGGCGCGACCTCGCCGCAGACGCTGGCAGAGCGCTAGTCCGCGCGCCCGACCTGTTATCCTCGCGCACCCACGCGAGGCCTCCGCCCGTCATGAGCATCCGGGTCCTGCCCGAGCAACTGGTGCACCAGATCGCCGCCGGCGAGGTGGTCGAGCGCCCGGCGTCCGTCATCAAGGAATTGGTCGAGAACAGCCTCGATGCCGGGGCGCGCGCCATCGAGATCGAGGTGGACGAGGGCGGTGCCGCGCTGTGCCGGGTGCGCGACGACGGCGGCGGCATCCCCGCCGACGAACTGGTGCTGGCGCTCGCGCGCCACGCCACCAGCAAGATCGGCGACATCGACGACCTCGAGTCGGTGCGCACGCTCGGCTTCCGCGGTGAAGCGTTGCCGAGCATCGCGTCCGTCTCGCGCATGCGCATGATCTCGCGTCCCGCGACGGCGGAGATGGCCCACGGGGTCAGCGCGGTGGACGGCGCGGTGACCGGCCCGGCGCCGCATCCGCATCCGCCCGGCACCACGGTCGAGGTGCGCGACCTGTTCTTCAACGTGCCCGCGCGGCGCAAGTTCCTGCGCTCCGAGCGCACCGAGCTCACGCAGATCGAGCGGCTGGTCGAGCGCCTCGCGCTGAGCCGCTTCGACGTCGGGTTCCGGTTGCAGGCGGCACGCCGGGTTCTCGCGGACTTCCCGCCGGCGCGCGACGAGCGCGGGCGCGATGCGCGCGTGGCCGCCGTGCTGGGCGAGGAGTTCATCGCCAACGCGCTCAAGCTCGACCACGAGGGCGCGGGGCTGCGGCTGTCGGGCTGGTTCTGCCTGCCCACGTACGCGCGCAGCCAGCCGGACCAGCAGCACTTCTACCTGAACGGCCGGCCGCTGCGCGACAAGCTGGTGGCGAGCGCCGTGCGTCTCGCCTATCGCGACGTGCTGTTCCACGGCCGTCATCCGGCCTACGTGCTCTACCTCGAGATGGATCCGCGGCGCGTCGACGTGAACGCGCACCCGCAGAAGCTCGAGGTGCGTTTCCGCGAGCCCGGCCTGGTGCACGACTTCCTGTTCCGCACGCTCGAGCGCGCGCTCGCGGAGACACGCCCCGCGCAGACCGCGGCGAGTGCGATACCCGCCGCACGATTCGCGATGCCGTCCGCCGCCGAGAGCGGGCCGCGCACTTCCGCACTCGAGCTGTATGCGGCGCTCGACTCGGGCGTGCGCGATGCGCCGCGAGCGGAGGCCGATGCCGGCGCACCGCCCGGATCGATGGCGCCGGACTGGCTCGCGCCGTCGCCGGCCGGGACGGACGAAGCACCGCCGTTGCCGGCGGGCGAGCACCCGCTCGGCTATGCGATCGCGCAGTTGCACGGCGTGTACATCCTCGCGCAGGCGCAGGGCGGGCTCGTGCTCGTCGACATGCATGCCGCGCACGAAAGGACGACCTACGAGCGGCTCAAGGCCGCGATGACGGGCTCGCGCGTGCCGGCGCAACCCTTGCTCGTGCCGGTCGCGGTCAACGTGTCGACGGCCGACGCGGACGAGGCCGACGCCCATCGCGAGCTGTTCGAATCGCTCGGCATCGAGCTGACGCGCGGCGGGCCGACGCAGGTCGTGGTGCGCTCGATGCCCGCGCTGCTGCGCACTGCGGATGCCGGTGCTCTCGTCAAGGACATGCTGGCCGACCTGCGGGAGCAGGGCCCGGGCGGCGCGTCGCAGGCGCTCGAGCGCTCGCTCGGTACCATGGCCTGTCACCAGGCCGTGCGCGCGAATCGCCGGTTGTCCGTCCCCGAGATGAACGCGCTGCTGCGGGAGATGGAGACGACACTGCGCTCCGACCAGTGCGTGCACGGCCGGCCGACCTGGTCGTTCCTCTCCATGGACGACCTCGACCGGCTGTTCCTGCGCGGCCGCTGAGGCATCGCGTGTCGAGGCTCGACGCCGTGCTGCTGATGGGGCCGACCTGCACCGGCAAGACGGCGCTGGCGCTCGAACTCGCCCGGCGCTACCCGGTCGAGATCGTCTCGGTCGATTCGGCGCTGGTGTATCGCGGCATGGACATCGGCACGTCGAAGCCGGGTGCGGCGCTGCGCGCGGAAGTGCCGCATCACCTGATCGACCTCTGCGATCCGACCGAGCCGTATTCCGCGGGTCGCTTCCGTCGCGATGCGCTCGCGCTGGTGCAGGAGATCCGCGCGCGCGATCGCGTGCCGTTGCTGGTCGGCGGCACGATGCTCTATTTCCACGCGCTCATCCGTGGCATCGCGCCGTTGCCGGATGCCGATCCCGCGGTCCGCTCGGAAATCGACACCGAGGCGCGGCAGGTCGGCTGGCCCGCCCTGCACGCGCAGCTCGCACAAGCCGATCCCGATGCCGCGGCGCGCATCCGGCCCAACGACGCGCAACGCATCCAGCGCGCGCTCGAAGTCATCCGACTGACCGGTCGCCGGCTGTCGGAACTGCAGCGTCTCGCCGAGCCGGCACCGCTGCGGGTCGAGCGGTTTGCCCTGCTGCCGTTCGAGCGTGAGGCGCTGTATGCCCGCATCGAGGCGCGCTTCGACGAGATGCTGGCCGAGGGACTGCTCGACGAGGTGCGCGCGCTCCACGGCCGGGGCGACCTGCACGCCGACCTGCCGAGCATGCGGGCCGTCGGCTACCGCCAGCTGTGGCGCCATCTCGCCGGCGGCTGTCCTTTGACGGAGGCTGTCGCCGACGCGAAGCGGGCGACCCGCAACCTCGCCAAGCGGCAGCTCACCTGGCTGCGCGCCGACGTCGGCGTTCACTGGCAGCGATCCCTTGAAGATCAGGAACTTGGGCCCATTCTGCAGGCGGTAGAACAGGCTCGGCCGAGCTGAGGGCCGCCGACGCTGTGCTAGACTCGCACGTGTTCTTGCCCCGTCCAGGTTGTGACGGGCGTTACGGCCTTCTCACGGAAGAGAGTGCGGCAGGAACGAACCGGCACCCGAAAAATAAGGAGTTGAGACCATGGCTAAGGGCCAGTCCCTGCAGGACCCGTTCCTGAACGCGCTCCGCAAGGAACGCATCCCCGTCTCGATCTACCTGGTCAACGGCATCAAGCTGCAGGGCCAGATCGATTCGTTCGACCAGTTCGTGGTCCTGTTGCGCAACAGCGTCAGCCAGATGGTCTACAAGCACGCCATTTCGACGGTGGTCCCGGCCCGCAACGTCCGGCTCGCGTCCGACGAAGAGGGCGGGGCACCGGCCGACGAACCGCCTGCCGCGTGACGGAGTCGCGCGGCACCACGGAGACCTGATTGTTCGACCGGCCGGGGAGCGGAGAACGCGCGATCCTCGTCTGCGTCGGGCTGGGCCATGCGCCCGAAGCCGACCGCATCGAGGAATTCACGCAGCTGGCCCGCTCGGCCGGCGCGACGATCCTCGAGGTGCTGGCGGTCACCCGCAAGTCGGCGGATCCCCGCTTCCTGCTCGGTAGCGGCAAGGTGGCCGAGTTGCGTGAGCGGCTGGTTGCGCTCGGCGCCGACCTCGTCGTCATCGACCACGCGCTGAGCCCGAGCCAGGAACGCAACCTCGAGAAGGAACTGCAGTGCCGCGTGCTCGACCGCAGCGGCCTCATCCTCGACATCTTCGCGCAGCGCGCCCGCACCTTCGAAGGCAAGCTGCAGGTCGAGCTCGCCCAGCTGCAGCATATGTCGACCCGGCTGGTGCGCGGCTGGACCCACCTCGAGCGCCAGCGCGGCGGCGGCATCGGCCTGCGCGGACCGGGTGAAACCCAGCTCGAGACCGACCGCCGGCTCATCGGCAAGCGGATCAAGGCACTCAACGACCGCCTCGACAAGGTGCTGGTGCAGCGCGAGACCACGCGGCAGGAGCGGCGACGGGCGGAGGTGCCGACCATCGCGCTGGTGGGTTACACCAACGCGGGCAAGTCCACGCTCTTCAATCGCCTGACCGATGCCGGTGCCTACGCGGCGGACCAGCTGTTCGCGACCCTCGATCCCACCGTGCGGCGCCTGCACCTCGCGCCCGGCCTCGAGACGGCGCTCGCGGACACGGTCGGCTTCGTGCGGGACCTGCCGCACGAACTGGTCGCGGCGTTCCGCTCGACGCTGCAGGAGGCCCGCGAGGCGAACCTGCTGCTGCACGTGATCGACGCGTCCGACCCCGACCGCGCGGACCGCATCGCGCAGGTGAACGAAGTGCTGGAGTCGGTCGGGGCCGGCGAGCTGCCCCAGATCGAGGTCTACAACAAGATCGATCGCACCGGTGACGCCGCGCGGCTGGAACTCAATGCCGACGGCCAGCCGCAGCGTGTCTGGCTGTCCGCGCACAGTGGCGCGGGCGTCGACCTGCTGCGCACGGCGCTGCACCAGGCGCTGGGCCTCGATCTCTGGCACGGCCGGCTGCGCCTCGACCCGAGCAAGGGACGGGCGAGGGCGCGCCTGTACGCGGCGGGCGCGGTCCTCGGCCAGCGGACGCTCGACGACGGCGCGATCGAACTCGAAGTGAGCCTGCGCCGGCTCGAGCTGGAGCGAATCTGCCGGGAAGACGGCATCGAACTGCCGGCGGCAAACGCGCCTTGTGCGGCTGCGGAGCCGTTCCTACAATCCGACCGGCTCACCGCAGTGAGCTGAATCCCGAACCCGGAGCAACCTGACTCATGGCCTGGAACGAACCGGGCAGGAACCGCAATCCCTGGGGCAACCGCCCCAACCAGGGTCCGAACGACCTGGACGAGGCCCTGCGCAACCTGCAACGCAAGCTGTCATCGATGTTCGGTGGCAAGGGTGGCGACGGCAACGGCAACGGCGGCGGCGGCAGCGCCGCGATGCGGGGCTTCGGCTTCGCGACCGTCGTGCTGGTGCTGCTCGCGGTCTGGGCGATGACCGGCCTCTACAAGGTCGACGCCGCCGAGCGCGCGGTCGTCACGCGGTTCGGCCAGTTCGTGCGCACCGCGAGCCCGGGCATGAACATCCACCTGCCGTGGCCGATCGAGGCGCGGCAGATCGTCAACGTCGAGGCCTTCGAGAGCTTCAGCGACCAGACCCGCATGCTGACCTCCGACGAGAACCTCGTCGACATCAACATTGCCGTGCAGTACCGGCGCGCCGACCCGGTCGCCTTCGTGTTCAACGTGCGCGATCCGGAGGCGACGCTGGGCCAGGTGAGCGAGAGCGCGATCCGCGAGACGGTCGGGCGCAACACGCTCGAGTTCGTGCTGGAGGCCGGGCGCCAGGAGATCACGGCCCGGACCAAGGAACTGATCCAGCGCACGCTCGATTCCTACAAGACCGGCATCGAGGTGACCTCCGTCAACCTGCAGGGCATCAACGTACCTGACCAGGTGCAGGCCTCGCAGCGCGACGCGATCAAGGCGCGCGAGGACCGAGAGCGCTTTGCCCTGGAGGCCAAGTCCTACGCCAACGACATCCTGCCCAAGGCCAAGGGCTCCGCGGCCCGACAGTTCGAGGACGCCAATGCCTACAAGGCGCGGCTGATCGCGGACGCGGAAGGCGAGGCGGCGCGCTTCGCCAAGCTGCTGGAGAGCTATGAACGCGCGCCGGGCGTCACGCGCCAGCGACTCTACTACGAGACCATGGAGGACGTGTTCGGCAGCACCGCCAAGGTGCTGGTCGACACCAAGGGCACGGGCAACATGCTGTACCTGCCGCTCGACAAGCTGACCGAGCAGCGGGCGCGTCCGCTGACCCTCGACGAGCAGCGGCAGATTCCGGCGACGGCACCGCCGCGGCAGACACAGGACACACCGTCGGTCACCACGACCGAAGCGTCGCGCGAGCGGGGGTCACGCTGATGAGCAACCGTGGACTGATGCCCCTGCTGCTGGCCGGCTTCGTCGTGCTGCTGCTGTCGATGTCGGCCTTCACCGTGCGCGAGACCGAACTCGCGATCAAGATGGAGATCGGCCGGATCGTGCAGTCGGACTACAAGCCCGGGCTGCACTTCCTGGTGCCGTTCCTCAACAACGTGCGCAAGTTCGACAAGCGCATCCTCACCGAGGACTATCCCTCGGAACAGTTCCTCACCAGCGAAGGCAAGATCCTCAAGATCAATTTCTTCGTGAAATGGCGCATCGAGGACGTGGCGCGCTACTACACCTCGACCCAGGAGGGCAGTGAGGAAGTCGCCAACCGCCGGCTCGGGGAAATCGTCAAGGACGGCATCAAGAGCGTGATCGCCCGGCGCACCATCCAGCAGGTGGTCGCCGCGGAGCGCAGCGAGTTCCTCGGCGAGGTGCTCAAGATCGCCGGCGCGAACGTCGGCAGCCTCGGCATCGCGCTGGTCGACGTGCGGGTGAAGAGCATCGAGCTTCCGGACGAGGTCAGCGACTCGGTGTTCCGGCGCATGAGCCAGGATTTCGCCCAGCAGGCGGCCCAGTTGCGCGCCGAGGGTTCGGCGGTGTCCGAACGGACCCGCGCCGAGGCCGACCGCCAGCGCACCGAGATCCTGGCCGATGCGTACCGGCAGGCCGAGATCACGCGGGGCGAAGGTGACGCGGTGGCGGCGGACATCTACGCCAAGGCCTACGGCCGCAATCCGGAGTTCTACGCGTTCTACCGGGGCATGCAGGCCTATCGCAAGTCGCTCGGCAAGCCCGGGGACGTGCTGGTGATCGCGCCGGACGGCCAGTTCTTCAAGTACCTCAAGGAACCCGGCCGCTGACCCGCGGCCGGCCCTCGCGGTGGAATGGCGCGATCTCTGGGCGGCCTTCGCCCTCTACCTCGTGCTCGAGGGACTCGCGCCCTTCGCCAACCCCGCCGGGATGAGACGCACTCTCGCCCTGCTCGCCAAACTCGATGACCGGACGTTGCGTATCTTCGGTCTGGTCAGCATGATCGCCGGTGCGCTGCTGTTGTACGCAGTCCGCGGCAGCCACTAACGACACCTCCAGGCAGAAAAGACCTTCATGGCAACCAATCTCGTCGTCATCGGCGCCCAGTGGGGCGACGAAGGCAAAGGCAAGATCGTGGACCTGCTCACCGAGCGGGTGGCCGCGGTCGCGCGCTTCCAGGGCGGCCACAACGCCGGCCACACGCTGGTCATCGGCGGTCAGAAGACCGTCCTGTCGTTGATCCCGTCCGGCATCCTGCACCCCGGCGTGCAGTGCTTCATCGGCAACGGCGTGGTGGTGTCGCTCGACGCGCTGTTCCGCGAGGCGGACGCGCTGGTGCAGAAGGGCGTGCCGGTCTACGAGCGCCTGCGCGTCAGCCCGAACTGCGCACTGATCCTGCCGTCCCACATCGCGCTCGATCGTGCGCGGGAGCGCGCGCGCGGTGCCAACGCGATCGGCACGACCGGTCGCGGCATCGGTCCCGCGTACGAGGACAAGGTCGCGCGACGTGCCGTGCGCGTGGCGGATCTGTTCCACCGCGACCGCCTCGCCGCGCGCCTCGGCGAGATCCTCGACTACCACAACTTCATCCTGAGCCGGTATTTCAGCGCCGAGGTCGTCGAGTTCCAGCCGCTGCTGAACGAACTGGTCGCGCTGGCCGAGCGCGTGGCGCCGCTCGTCACCGACGTCAGCAATGCGTTGCACGGCACCATGCAGCGCGGCGGCAACATCATGTTCGAGGGCGCGCAGGGCGCGCTGCTCGACGTCGACGTCGGCACGTATCCGTTCGTCACCTCCTCGAACACGATCGCCGGCGAGGCGGCCGTCGGCACGGGTCTCGGCCCGCGCGACATCCACAAGGTCCTCGGCATCGTGAAGGCCTACACCACGCGCGTCGGCGCGGGTCCGTTCCCGACCGAACTGTTCGACGAGACGGGCGAGCACCTCTCGCGCGTCGGCCACGAATTCGGCGCCGTCACGGGCCGGCCGCGGCGCTGCGGGTGGTTCGATGCCGTCGCGCTGCGACGCGCCGTCCTGCACAACAGCATCTCGAGCCTCGGCGTGACCAAGCTCGACGTGCTCGACGGCCTCGACACGCTCCGCGTGTGCACGGGCTACCGCATCGACGGCGAGGTGCACGACGAGCCGCCGCTGCTGCCGCACCGCTTCTCGGAGTGCGAGCCGGTCTACGAGGAGCACGCCGGCTGGAAGGATTCGACCGCGGGCATCGTCGAGTTCGACAGGCTGCCGGCGGCCGCCCGCCAGTACCTGGCTCGCCTCGAGGAACTCGGCGGCGTGCCCATCGACATCGTGTCCACCGGCCCGGATCGCACCGAGACCATCGTTCTTCGCCACCCTTACGAATGACCGCCATGAAGCCCTACGAATCCCCCTGGATGGATGACGACCTGCGCATGCTCCGCGAAGCGATCTCGCGCTTCGTCGAGACGGAGATGCTGCCCTTCGACGCCAAGTGGCGGAAGCAGCACCACGTCGACAAGGACGTGTGGCGCAAGGCGGGCGCGGCGGGCTTCCTGCTGATGGACGTGCCGGCCGAATACGGCGGGGGCGGCGGCGATTTCCGCCACGAGGCGCTGCTCTACGAGGAAACGGCGAAGCGCGGCATCTCCGGCTTCGGCCAGGGCGTGCACAGCATCGCCGCGCACTACGTGCTCAACTACGGCAGCGAGGAGCAGAAGCAGCGCTTCCTGCCGCGCATGGCCAGCGGCGAGCTGATCGGCGCGATCGGCATGACCGAACCGGGCGCGGGCTCCGACCTCAAGGCCATCCGCACGCGCGCGGTCCGCGACGGCGACGACTACGTCGTCAACGGCTCCAAGATCTTCATCACCAACGGCGGCTCGGCCGAGATCCTCATGCTGGTGGTGCGCACGGACCCGAACGACCGCAATCGCGGCCTGTCGATCCTGATGGTCGAGACGCCGGACCTCAAGGGTTACCGCGTCGGCCGCGTGCTCGACAAGATGGGCATGCAGGCGCAGGACACGGCAGAGCTGTTCTTCGAGGACGTGCGCGTGCCCGCGGCCAACCTGCTCGGCGAGGAAGGCAAGGGCATGCACATGCTGATGGGCGACCTGCCGTACGAGCGGGCTCTCATCGCGCTTTGCGGCGTGGCGTCGATGGAAGGCGCCATCGAGGAGACGGTCAAGTACGTCAACGAGCGCAAGATCTTCGGCCAGCCGGTCGCGGCCTACCAGAACACGAAGTTCAAGCTGGCCGAATGCGTGACCCACACGCGCATCGCGCGCGTGTTCGTCGACCGCTGCATCGAGCAGCTCCTCGAGGGCAAGCTCGACACCGAGACGGCGGCGATGGCCAAGTGGTGGGTCACCGACATGCAGCAGAAGGTGCTCGACGAGTGCCAGCAGCTGTTCGGCGGCTACGGTTACATGAACGAGTACGTCGTGTGCCGCATGTTCGCCGACTCGCGCGTGCAGCGCATCTACGGCGGCACGAACGAGGTGATGAAGGAGCTGATCTCGCGGGCGCTGTGACGCGATCGGCGCCGCGCGCTCGGGCGCGGCACCGGCCATGGATCGCGCTGGCCCGCCTGGCAACAGGGTGAGTCGCGCATGGGCAAATCCAGGTCATTTTCGGCCGTGCTCGGCATTCTGGCGCTCACGCTGGCCGCATGCGCGATACGGGCCGAGCCTGCTCCCGCGGTCGACCCCCAGTGGCTGGCACTGCTCGCCGAGCGCGATGCCGGGCTGCGCGGCGACAAGGTGACGTGGGCGAAGCACGTGTCGACCGACAGCCTCTGGATTGGCAGCGGGCTCCGGCTCGGGCGCTTTGCGGACGCGCAGGGCGACCAGGTGCCCGTGAACGTCCAGCGCGAGCGCAGCGACCTCGTGGTGCACGACTACGGCAGCGTCGCGGTCCTCAGCTACCTGCTGACCGATCATGTCCGCCAGGGCGACGGGACGCGCATCGCGCGCATGCGCAAGCTCGACACGTATGCGCGCATCGACGGCGAGTGGAAGCTCGTGGCCTGCGCGGAGAGTTTCGGCGGGCCGCCGCGCCGGCGCATCGCCGTCGCCCCCTCGCTCTACGACGAGCTGGCCGGCGACTACGTCTATGCCGAGGGTGCGTCGCCGGTGCGCACGCGCGTGTGGCGCGACGGGGACCGGCTGATGATCCGGACGGAAGGGCAGTCTGCGGACGAATTGCTGCCGGAATCCGCGAGCGTGTTCTTCAGTGCGGCGGACGACGGCGAAGGTTCGCCGGACAACGTGTTCGAGCGCGGGCCGGACGGCCGCGTCGTCGCCTACGTGTACCGCGCGGCCGGCGTCGAGTTCCGGTCGCGAAAGCTGCCTTAACTAATTGATACCAGATAGAATTCTGGCGCCGGAGAAAAAGGTCCGGCGATGGTGCCCAGGAGAGGACTCGAACCTCCACGGTGTTACCCGCTAGTACCTGAAACTAGTGCGTCTACCAATTCCGCCACCTGGGCACAGGTGTCGAGGCACCCCGGGGGTGCTCTGGAAGGTGGCGCAATTTACTGGCGGCCCCCGGGGCTGTCAACGAAGGAAACATGAGAAGAGAACGCAATCGTCGCTCGAGCGCCCCGAAAAGTGGCGCCAG
>JBGAHO010000084.1:0-11511 GCA_044226195.1 Steroidobacteraceae bacterium | reverse complement strand
GAGCACATTGCCCGCGAGATCGTCGTGACGTCGCCGCCCCAGCGTCGCGAGGACACGGCGCTGAAGTTCTTCTTCACCGTCGCCAGCATCGAGGGGTCTCGGGCCACCGCCGCATCGCACGGCGGACAGGTGTTCGACGAGCAATGGCGCGGCCCCGGATTCGTGGCGTGCAACGCGATGGATCCCGAGGGCAACGTGTTCCAGCTGCGCGAGAGCGTGGCCTGAACGAGCGCGACGCGACTCGCAGGTGATCGCCGGCAGACGTTCCACCCGCTCGTGCTGCAGCATGGCGGCAGGTGCCATTGCGTTCGAGGGCGCGCCGGCCAAAGGGGGATCTCCATGACGCAACGCACCGGGGACAGCGGCTTCGTCGGTTCCATCCCCGAACTGTACGAACGGTACATGGTGCCACTCATGTTCGAGGTCTACGCGCAGGACCTCGCGCGGCGGGTCGCGAGCCACGCGCCCCAGCGCGTGCTCGAGATCGCGTGCGGCACGGGCGTCGTCACGCGGCAGCTGGCGAACATGCTGCCGGCGAGCACGACCCTCGTCGCCACCGATCTCAATCCGCCGATGCTGGAGCATGCGCGACGCCTCGGCACTGCGCGACCCGTCGAGTGGCAGCAGGCCGACGCGATGCAGCTGCCGTTTCCGGACGGGGCATTCGATGCGGTCGTCTGCCAGTTCGGCGTGATGTTCCTGCCCGACCGGACTCGCGCCTATGCCGAAGTGCTGCGCGTGCTCCGCCCCGGCGGGCATTTCCTGTTCAACGTGTGGGGTCCCGTCGAGGAGAACGAGTTCGCGCATGCCGCCAGCCTCGCCCTGCGCGAGATGTTCCCGAACGATCCGCCGCGCTTCATGGAGCGCGTGCCGCACGGCTACTTCGATTCCGCGCGCATCGCAGCGGACCTCGCGAGCGGCGGGTTCACGCGCGGACCGGAGTTCGTGCAGCTCACGGCTCGCGGTCGGGCCGAGACGCCGCGGATCGCCGCCATCGCGATCTGCCAGGGCACGCCGCTGCGCACCGAGATCGTCGCGCGCCGCGCCGACGCGCTGGAGGCGGCGACGGAAATCGTCGAGGCCGCCATCGCACGGCGCTTCGGGGCCGGTCCCGTGGATGGTCAGTTGCAGGCGCTCGTGATCACGGTGCAGCGCTAGCGGGGGTGCGCGTCGTCCGTGCGACGAAGCGTGCCTGTGCGGCGCCGACAACGAGGCGCGGGTCCGGGCGTTCCGCTAGCATGGGTATTACGGGACACTGTGGAGACAGGGATGCGCATCCTGCGTTTCATGGCTTGGCTGCTGGCGGGCCTGCTCGGACTCGCCATCGTGGCGCTCGGGATCGGGTACCTGCGATCGGACAACGTCTGCGAGATCGGCGGCCCGGCACCGAAACACCCGATGCGGGCCGCGGTGCGCTGCGAATACGGCGGGCCCGAGTCCGTGCGCATCGTCGCCGTCGAGCGGCCGACCCCCGGGCCGCACGACATCCTGGTGCGGGTGCGCGCCGTTGCCGTCAACCCGCTCGACTGGCACACCGTGCGCGGCACGCCGCTGCTGATGCGCATCGACTCGGGGCTGCGCAAGCCGAAGCAGACGCGTCTCGGCGTCGATTACGCCGGGACGGTCGAGGCGGTCGGGGGCGAGGTCACGAAGTTCAAGGTGGGCGACGAGGTGTTCGGCGGGCGACAAGGCGCCTTCGCGGAAGTCGTCGTCGTGCCGGACGACCGCGCGATCGCCTTGAAACCGGCCGGCGTCAGCTTCGAGCAGGCGGCGTCGGTGCCGATCGCCGCGACCACCGCGCTGCAGGCCGTGCGTGACAATGGCGGCGCGCGGGCGGGCACCCGGGTGCTCATCAACGGCGCCTCCGGCGGCGTGGGCACCTACGCGGTGCAGATCGCGAAGGTGCTGGGCGCCGACGTCACGGGCGTGTGCAGCGGCCGCAACGTCGAACTCGTGCGCGGGCTCGGCGCCGCCCGTGTCATCGACTATACGAAGGACGACTACACGCGCGCCGACGTGCGCTACGACCTGATCGTCGACAACGTCGGCAATCGCACGCTGCAGGAGAACCGCCACGTGCTGGCCGAGGACGGCCGCTACGTGCTGATCGGGGGCGGCGGGCCCGGCGACCATCCCTGGGTCGGTCCCCTGCCGGCCGTGCTTCACGCGAGTTTCGCCTCGCTGTTCGCGAAGCAACAACTCGGCATGATGCTTGCCGACCTCAACGCGAGCGACCTGGCGACACTGGCCGGCTGGATGCAGTCCGGCCAGGTGACGCCGGTGATCGACCGCACCTACCCGTTCGACCAGTTGCCCGAGGCGCTGGCGTACCTGGAGAAAGGCCGCGCGCGCGGCAAGGTCGTGGTCACGGTGCCCTGAGCCGCCTCAGACCCAGACCTCGTCGGCGTCCTTGATCAGGCGTCGCAGGAACGGCATCAGCAGCATCAGCACGATGCCGACGGCGGCGCTGCCGAGGCCGAGCATCAGGAACAGATGCGAGTATGCGGGGTTCGTCGCGATGGCCGTCGCGCCCTGCGGCTCGGGGATCATGCCGGAGAAGTCGCCCGCGAACAGCGACGCGACCCCGGTCACCATCATCCAGCTGCCCATCATGATGCCCTGGTACTGCGAGGGCGCCAGCTTGCCGATCATCGCGTAGCCGATCGGCGAGATCAGCAGTTCGCCGAGCGACTGCAGCACGTAGCTCAGGAACAGCCAGAAGAACGCCGAGTGGCCCGTCGCGTCGGCCAGGGCGATGCCGAGCGGCAGGGCGAGGAAGCCGAGGCCCATCAGCAACAGCGAAACGGCGAATTGCAGCGGCACGTCGATGGGCCAGCCGCGCTTGCGCCAGCTCGAGAACACGGAGGCGAGGATGGGCCCGCCGATCACGATGCAGGCGGTGTTGATGTTCTGGATCCACTGCGGCGCGATGGTGTGACCCCAGACCTCGAGGCGCACGTTGTGCACGGCGAAGAGCTGCAGCCCGCTCGGCGCCATCATGTACAGCGACCAGAACACGAGCGAGCCCAGGCTCAGCACGAGATAGGCCGACATGTTGCTCTTCTCGCGCGGGTCCGGATGGTTCCACGTGAGGTAGGCGAGGATCGCGAACACGCAGAGCGCGCCGAGCTTGAGCGCCGTTTCGGTCTGCCCCGTGTGCTGCAGCATGACCCACACCGCCGCCGGCACGCCGAGCAGGATGGCGATGCCGATGCCGAAGCGGCGGCGATACACGTCCGCGGCGACATTCAGCAGTGGCGTGCGGAAATCGGCCAGCACCTTCCAGTTGAACACGGCAAGTACGATCGCGAGGAAATTGCCGACGGTGGCGAACAGGAACAGGCTGCGGTAGTCCTCCACCAGCTGGAAGTGGCCGGCGACCGTGAAGCCGACGAAGAAGCCGACGTTCATGCCCGCGTAGTTCCACAGGAACGCGGCCTCGCGGCGCGTGTCGTCCGGCGCGAAGCGCTGCGTCAGCATCATGTTGATGCAGGTGACGTTGAGGCCGCTGCCGGTGAGGAAGAGCGCGAGGCCGGAGTACATCGCCGGACGCGTGCCCAGCGCGATCGTCGCGCAGCCGAGCACCTGCAGCAGCATGCCGCCGACGAACAGGTTGCGGTTGCTGAGGAAGCGGCCGCCGAGGTAGCCGCCGAACAGGTGCAGGCCGTAGTTGAAGGCGCCGAACACGCCCATGATCGCCGTCGCTTCCTTGACCGGGAAGCCGAGGTGGCGCGTCGAGTACAGCACCAGCGTCGAGTACAGGACCGCGAACCCGAGCGTCGAGAACATCTGGATGAAGAACAGGGCCGCGCTGCCCTCGGGGACGGAGGCCAGGCGTTCTCGCAGTACGGGCACGGGCGCTTCCTTGTCGCGGTGTTGTCTGCCGCACTCACGATGATAGCGGTGCCGGCGCGACGGGAGCCCGACTGCCACCGTTTTGAGTGCTTTCCCGGCGCGTTATGACCGGGAAACACGCTGTCGGCACAGGAACTTGCGCCTCGCGCCCCCCCCGGATGGGGCTCGGGACCGGTTCAGGACAGCGTGGCCGGGCGACGCGGACCCGTTTGCGGCGCAGGAGCGACAGGGCGGTGCGTGGTGTATTCCTCAGGCGTCCGCACCGCCCTCGGACGAACCCGTCAGTCGTTCCACCAGCGCGGCCGCGCCCGGGAATCTCGCGAGCAGCGAGGACCGCTCGCCGAGTTCGAAGCGCGTGAACTCGAACGCGGGCGCCACCCCGCAGCCCACGAGAGCGTAAGGCACGCCCGCTGTCGGTGCGGCACCGAACCAGCGGCCGGCCGGTACGACGTGCTGCGGCACCTCGCCGCGGTCGAGCCTCGTGCCGAGTCGGGTGACGCGCGGGGCCGCGTCGGGCGTCGCCTCGTCGAGTTCGTAGATCTCCAGCGGCCCGCCGAGGTAGAGGTGCCAGCTCTCGTCCGCGTCGATGCGATGCAGGCGGGACACCTGTCCCTGCGGCAGCAGGAAGTAGATCAGCGTCGCTGCCGCGCGTTGGCCCGGTTCCCGGGTCGCGGTGCGATACGTCTCGCGGTAATAGCCGCCCTCCGGGTGCGGGACCAGTTGCAGCGCGTGGATCAGGGGTTCGAGGTCGGGGAGGTCCATGTCGGGCGGGTCCATGTCGGGTCTGGCGGGCGCGGTTGGCCGCCGCTCGGGCCGTGATTGTATAGTCCGGCCATGACCGACACCTTCGACTACCGCCGCATCCCGGACCTGCCGTCCTCGGTGTACGTCGCCCCGCTCAGGAAGCCCGCCGGCCTCGCCGACGACTGGCTCGAGCCGGCGCAGCGCCGCTACAGCGCCGAGGAACACCGCATCTGGGACGACCTGTATGCGCGCCAGATGCAGCTCATGCCGGGGCGGGCCTGCCGGGAATTCCTGCACGGGCTCGAGCGCCTGAATCTCGGTCGCGGCGGCGTGCCCGACTTCGCGGCGATGAGCGAGGAATTGCAGGGCCTCACCGGCTGGAGCGTCGTGCCCGTGCCGATGCTCATCCCGGACCACGTGTTCTACTACCACCTCGCGAACCGGCGCTTCCCGGCCGGGAACTTCATCCGCACCCGCGAGCAGTTCGACTACATCCAGGAGCCCGACGTCTTCCACGACGTGTTCGGGCACGTGCCGCTCCTGACCGACCCGGTGTTCGCGGATTACATGGCGGCGTACGGGCGCGCCGGCTGGAAGGCACTCAAGTACAACCGCCTCAAGGCGTTGAGCGCGCTCTACTGGTACACGGTCGAGTTCGGCCTGATCCTCGAGGGCGACGACCTGCGCATCTACGGTGCCGGCATCCTCTCCGGCCCGACCGAGACCGTGTTCTCGCTCGAGGCCGCCTCGCCGAACCGCATCCACCTGAACGTCGACCGGGTGATGCGCACCGACTACACGATCTCCGACCTGCAGGCGACGTACTTCGTGATCGAGTCGTTCCGCGAGCTGTTCCACCTGACGGAGCAGCGCGGCTTCGAACCGATCTACGAGACGCTCGCGTCCGGCTTCCAGTACGCCAAGACCGCCGCGCTCGACACCGATCACGTCTATCACCGCGGGACGCAGGAGTACGAACTGCGCGGCGGACGCGGATCCGGGGCGATGCCCGTGTAACGCCCGACGGACCGGCGCGAACAGCACTGACACGAACGAACGGATGGGGGATGGTCATGGCCGACAGCAAGCCGCTCAACCTGCTCGACCTCAGCTTCGTGCTGATGGAGACGCGCCAGACGCCGATGCACGTCGCCGGCCTGCAGGTGTTTACGCCCCCGCCGGATGCGCCGCGCGACTACGGCAAGCAAGTCTACGAGTACCTGCGCAGCTTCCCGGTCACGGCCGCGCCGTTCAACTACCGGCTGCGGGGCCCGGGCTCGGGCCAGCTGGTGCCGCATTTCGAGGTCGTGGAGAAGGTCGACCTCGATTACCACCTGCGCCATTCCGCGCTGCCGTACCCCGGCGGTGAGCGCGAACTCGGCATCCTCGTCTCGCGCCTGCACTCGAACCCGATGGACCTCGACCGGCCGCTGTGGGAGATCCACCTGATCGAGGGGCTCTACGGCGGGCGCTTCGCGATGTACGGCAAGCTGCATCATTCGCTCGCCGACGGCGTGCGCGGCGTGGGGCTGCTGAATTTCTCCGAGGACCCCCGGTCGAGTCGCACGCCCCCGATCTGGGCGGCCGAGCGTCCGGCGAAGTCCCGTGCGCGCGGCGGCGGGCCGTACGGCTTCGTGCGTTCCGCGCTGCTGCAGCAGGCGCGTTCGCTGCCGAGCCTCGCGAAAGGCCTCGCCGGCGCGGCCAAGGCGGCGCTCGGCTTCAAGGACGATCCGGATTTCACCTCGCTCTCCGAGGCGCCGCGCACCATCCTCAACCAGAACATCACCGCCCAGCGACGCGTGGCGACGCAATCGACGCCCCTCGAACGCCTGAAGACCATCGGTGCGGCGGCCGGCGGCAGCGTGAACGACGTGCTGCTCGCGGCCTGCAGCGGCGCGCTGCGCCGCTACCTCGCGGAACTGGAGAAGCTGCCGCGCAAGTCGCTGGTGACCTCGATCCCCGTGGCGCTGCCGCGCGACACGAGCGAGGCGGGCGGCAACGCGATCAGCTTCGCCAACGTCCGGCTGGCGACCGACATCGAGGACGTGCGCGAGCGCTTCGACGCGATCCGTCGCAGCAGCGCGGCCGGCCGCGCGTACCTGAAGCAGATGACGACGGCCGCGCTGATCGACTACACGGTCCTGACCAGTTCGCCGCAGATGTTCACGCGGCTGCCGGGCATCGGCTCGCGCGTGCCGCCCATGTACAACGTGATCATCTCGAACGTGCCCGGGCCGCGCGCGAAGCTGTACTTCCTCGGCGCCGAGATGGAGGCGTACTACCCGGTGTCGGCGCTCGCCCACGGGCAGGGCCTCAACATCACGGTAATGAGCTACGCGGGCGGGCTCTACTTCGGCTTCACCGCGTGCCCGGACAAGGTGCCGAGCGTGCAGCGCCTCGCGGTCTACACGGGCGAGGCGCTCGACGAACTCGAGCGGGTGTTCCTCGGCAAGCGCAAGCCGGCGGCCAAGCGGCCCGCCGCGCGGCGCAAGCCCGCAACTGCGCGTAAGCGTGGCCGGCCAGCACGCGGTCGGCGGTCCCCGACTGCGGAAAATAGCTAGTCCCGAGGGTCGCCCCGGGTGTAAGAATATTGCCCGGATTCGTCCTACGCGGCCCCGCCGGGCCGCGGATCCGGCCCGGCCGGGGGAGAGCAAGCGATGCACATGGCCGACGCACTCCTGTCGCCCGCCGTCGGCGGGGCCATGGGCATGGTCACGGCCGTTACGGTCGCGTGGTGCTCGCGTCGCCTGCGGCGCGACGGCGACGACCGGCGTGTCCCGCTGATGGGTGTGCTCGGCGCGTTCCTGTTCGCCGCCCAGATGATCAACTTCAGCATCCCGGGCACGGGCTCGAGCGGTCACCTCGGCGGCGGACTGCTGCTCGCGATCCTGCTCGGCCCGGAGGCCGCCTACCTCGTCGTGGCCTCGGTGCTGATCGTGCAGGCGCTGTTCTTCGCCGACGGTGGCCTGCTGGCGCTTGGCTGCAACATCTTCAACATGGGTTTCCTGCCCGCCTTCGTCGGCTACCCGATCTATCGCGCGCTCGCGGGTCGTGAGCCCACGGCGAGACGGACGAGCGTCGCGCTCGTGATCGCGGCCGTCCTCTCACTGCAGCTCGGTGCGCTGGCGGTCGTGCTGGAAACCGTCGCCTCGGGCATTTCGGCGCTGCCGTTCGGCACGTTCGTGCTGTTCATGCTGCCGATCCACCTCGCCATCGGTCTCGTCGAGGGCCTCGTGACCGTCGCGATCGTGTCGTCGCTGCGCCTCGCGAGACCGCAGGTGCTGAGCGGACGGCCGCTGGCCTCGGGCTCCGTGGCGGCACCCGCGCTCGGCTTCCTGGCGGCGGCGGTGCTGCTCGGCGGCGTCGGTGCGTGGTACGCGTCGCAGGCCCCGGACGGCCTCGAGTGGTCGATCGCCAAATCGGCGCGGGCGGCCGAGGTGCTGCCGACATCCCCCGTGCAGGCGTCGCTCGGTCGAGTGCAGCAGGCGACGGCGCTGCTGCCGGACTACAACTTCCGCCCGGACAGTGCCGCCGAAGGTGCCCGCGACGACCCGCGGCTCGGCACCTCGCTGGCCGGCATCGTGGGCGGACTGCTGACGCTCGCGCTCGCCGGGCTGCTGGGTCTCGCGCTGAAGGCCCGCGCCGGGCGCCGCTGATCCCGTGTCGGCGCCGGCGCTCCTCGCGAGTCTCCTCGACTTCCGCCGGCTCGACCAGGTCGCGACCGGCGACTCGCCCGTCCATCGCCTCGATGCCCGCGCCAAGGTGCTCGTCACGCTCGCGTTCATCGTGTGCGTGATGTCCTTCGGCCGCTACGAGATCGCGCGCCAGCTGCCGTTCTTCGCCTACCCGATCCTCGTGTGCGCCGTCGCTCGCGTGCCCGCGCGACTCGTGATCCGCCAGGCGCTGGTCGTGCTGCCGGTCGCGCTGCTCATCGGCCTGCCCAATCCCGTGTTCGACCGCACGCCGCTGCTCGAGGTCGCCGGGATCGCGGTCAGCGGCGGCTGGGTGTCCATGCTGTCGATCGTCCTGCGGGCGTTGCTCGCCGCGGCCGCGAGCGTTGTGCTGGTCGCAGTCACCGGCTTTCCGGCGATCTGCGCGGCACTCGAGCGACTCGGCATGCCGAATCCGCTCGCGGTGCAGTTGCTGTTCCTGTACCGCTATCTGGGCGTGCTCGGCGAGGAAGCGCAGCGCATGAACGCCGCGTACGAGCTGCGCAGCAACGGCCGGGCCCTGACGCTGCGCCACTTCGGCTCGCTGGCGAGCCGCCTGCTGCTGCGCACCTGGGATCGCGCCGAGCGGATCTACCTCGCGATGTGCGCACGCGGCTTCACCGGCGACTTCACGACCGGGCGGGCGATGCGTTTCGCCGCAGCCGACGGGGTCTTCCTCGTCGGAGCCTGCGCGGCCTTCCTGCTGCTGCGCACGGGCTTCCTGACGCACGAACTCGGCGCACTCGTGCTCGGGGCGCCGCGATGAGCCACCACCTCGTCGAGGCCGTCGGCCTGACGCACGTCTACGAGGACGGGACGTCCGCGCTGCGCGACGTCAGCTTCCGCATCACGCACGGGGAGTCGGTCGCAATCATCGGCGCGAACGGCGCCGGCAAGTCGACCCTGCTGCTGCACCTCAACGGCCACCTGGCGCCGACGCGGGGCGAGGTGCGCATCGGCGAGACGCCGATCACTCCGGGGACGCTCGCCACCATCCGGCGCACGGTCGGCCTCGTGTTCCAGGATCCCGACGACCAGCTCTTCATGCCGACGGTGTTCGACGACGTGGCGTTCGGGCCGCGCAACCTCGGCCTGCCGGAGCCGGACGTCGAGCGGCGCGTGCGCGAAGCCCTCGAGTGCGTCGGGGTCTGGCACGTCCGTGCCAAGCCGCCGTACCGCCTGTCGGGGGGCGAGAAGAAGCGCGTGGCCATCGCGGGCGTGCTGGCGATGTCGCCGGACGTGCTGGTCATGGACGAGCCGACCAGCGGACTCGATCCGCGCTCGCGCCGACAGCTCATCGGGCTGTTGCGCGCCTTCAGCCACACGCGCATCTTCACCAGCCACGACCTCGACATGGTGCTCGAGCTGTGCCCGCGCTCGATCGTGCTGTGCGAGGGCGAGGTGATGGCCGACGGCCCGACGCGCGCGATCTTCACCGACGATGCCCTGCTCGAGCGTTGCCAGCTCGAGCGCCCGCCGGCCCTGGCGGCGGGCCGTTGACGAACCTGGAAACGGAGCGACGACCCCATGGAACGCATCACGATGTCGATCGACGAGGACCTGGCGAAGGCCTTCGACCGGATGATCGAGGCGCGCGGCTACACCAGCCGCTCCGAGGCGATGCGCGACCTGCTGCGACGCGAGGTCGACGCGTTCCGGATCAAGGACACCGCGCGCGCCCAGTGCGTCGCCGCGCTCTCGTACGTCTACAACCACCACGTGCGCGACCTCTCGGAGCGGCTCAACGCCGCGCAGCACGATCACCACAGCCTCGTGATGTCGACGACACACGTGCACCTCGACCACGAGCACTGCCTCGAGAGCATCTTCCTGAAGGGGCCGGTCGTCGCGGTGCGCGCCTTCGCCGACAGGATCCTCGCGGAGCGCGGCGTCGCGTACGGCCAGATCAACCTGATCAGCGTCGAGAGCGGCGACGACCACAATCGCCTCGCGGCGCCGCACCAGCACCACGGCCACATGCACCTGACGCCCCGCTCCTGAGCGGGCGGGGCGCCGGCGCGGTTACGGCAATTCCTCGGACGCGCTCGGCCCGCCGAGCTTGATCTGCGCCACCGGCGGGATCCGGATCGGCGTCTCGCCCGCCGACTTCAGCGCGGCATTCAGTGTGACGAGGTCGCGTGTGCGCAGCTCGTTCCAGAGCGCGAGCGCGCGATCGAGGCGCGCTCCGGACTCCGCGAGCGCGCGCCGCTGCGGCTCGGTCGGCGCGCGGTCGCTGTCCTGCAGGTCGGCTGCCAGCGAGCGGATCTGGCTGCCCAGGTTGTCGAGCCCGAGGTTGTCGACGTGGTCGCCGCTGCGCACCTGCAGCGGTTGCACGCGCGTCTCCCACGCAGCGAGCGCCGCCTGCAGTCGTGGCGTCGCGCGCTTTTCCTCGCGCAGTTCCTCGATCCGCTCCTCGACGTACTCGAACTGCGCGGCGGCATCGAAGTGCCGCTCGAGCAGTTGCTGCGCCTGGCGGAAGGCGTCCTGCGACGCGGCCAGCGCCGCGGGGTCGAGCGCCACGCGCGGATCGGCCACGACGACCAGCGGCTGACTCTGCTCCACGCCGTCGACGCGCAGCACGACGCGATACGTGCCGGGCGGGACCAGCGGTCCGGCTGGCGTCACGTCGACCCCGGTGCCCCAGGCGGTGGCGATCGAGTATTCGTACTCGGTCGTGCGCGGCGCGGGCAGCCGCAGGTCCCACACGAAGCGATGCGTGCCGGCGGCGCGCGAGAGCACCGGCGGCGGCAGCAGCCAGTCCGCGGAGAAATAGCGCTCGACACGCGGTGTGTCGGCGGGCGCATCGCTCGCCCAGCGCCGCAGCACCGCGTCCCGGGCATCCCGCACTTCGAGTTCGACGCGGCGCGCGCCGTCCGCGAGCCAGTAGTCGAGCAGGGCGCCCGTGGGCGGATTGCGACCGGCCGGTTCCTCGCGCGGCAGCGGCGTGTCGTGGTTCTGGCTGCGGCGCAGCCGCACCGCCTGCGCCGGCTGGAACAGGTGGGCCGTCGCCTTGGGCGCGGGCGCGTCGTGCTGGCGCAGGACGGTCACGTCGTCGAGCACCCAGATCGCGCGACCCTGCGTGGCGGCGATCAGGTCGTCGTCCTTCACCAGCAGGTCGCGCACCCACGCCGTCGGCAGGTTGCGCTGCAGGGATTGCCAGTGCGCCCCGTCGTCGGTCGAGTAGTACACGCCGATGTCGGTG
>JBGAHO010000083.1:0-11703 GCA_044226195.1 Steroidobacteraceae bacterium | reverse complement strand
GCGGCGGCTGGAAATAGGAAATAGGGGACACTCACTATTTTTCAGCGGGGACTGTCCCCAACGGGACTGTCCCCTCTCTGAAAAATAGTGAGTGTCCCCTATTTCTGAAAGCGGCCGTGGCGCAGGAAGTGCGCGACCTGCTGCGCCACGTCGGCGGCGAAGATCAGCCCCATGTGGCTGTGCGGCAGGACGAGGTGATCCTGCAGTCCCGGGATGATCGTCTCGCTCACGGCGACCGATCCGTCGTGCTCTTCCTCGAAGCGCGTGAAGTACTGTCCGGTGCCCATGCGCATCGAGCCCGCGATCGCCCCGAGCGCGCTGCCGCGGTTCCAGCAGCGTTCGCGCGGATGCGCCAGCTCGCGCAGCACGTGCGGGCCCAGCAGCGGGCGCAGCAGCGGATGGCGTGACACGCCCTGGGCCGCGCGACTGCCGTTGAGCGGCGAGCCGAGCACCACCGCGTTGCCGTCGATCCCGGCGTCGCACTCCATCAGGGCCTTGTAGACGAAGGCACCGCCGAGGCTGTGCCCGACGAGGTGCACGCGCCCTCCGCGCCGGGCCGCCTCGCGCGCGGTCTCGGCCAGCTCGCGGCCGATCTCCTCGGCATCGCCGTGCAGGGTCGGGTACGCGAACGTCTGCGCCTCGAAGTCGTATTCGAGCTGCAGGCGTCGCCGCAGCACGCTCATCTCCATCCCGTTCATCCACAGGCCGTGGACGAGGATGACGGAATCGCGCGCGGCCATCAGTCCTTGACGGGCAGCTTCACGCGGATGTGCAGGTCGCGCAGCTGCTGCTCGGACACCTCGGTCGGCGCGTCGGTGAGCGGGCACGTCGCGGTCTGCGTCTTCGGGAACGCGATCACGTCGCGGATCGAGTCCGCGCCCGCCATCAGCATGGCGAGGCGATCGAGGCCGAACGCGATGCCGCCGTGCGGCGGCGCGCCGAACTTGAGCGCGTCGAGCAGGAAGCCGAACTTCTTCTCGGCCTCCTCCGCGCCGATGCCGAGCATCTCGAACACCGTCGACTGCATCTCGTTGCGATGGATACGCACCGAGCCGCCGCCGATCTCCGAGCCGTTCAGCACCATGTCGTAGGCCCGCGCCCGCGCGCCGCCCGGATCCGACTTGAGAGCGGCCGGATCGTCGTTGATCGGCGAAGTGAACGGGTGGTGCATCGCGGCCCAGCGCTTCGCGTCCGGGTCCCACTCGAACATCGGGAAGTCGACGACCCACAGCGGCTTCCAGCTCGCCTCGACCATGCCGAGGTCCTGCCCGACTTTCAGGCGCAGCGCACCGATCGCGTCGTTCACGACCTTGGCCTTGTCCGCGCCGAAGAAGATCAGGTCGCCCGTCTGCGCGCCCGTGCGCTGCATCAGGCCCGCAACCGCGGCATCGGAGAGGAACTTCAGGATCGGCGACTGCAGGCCCTCGCGGCCCTTCGCCGCATCGTTGACCTTCACGTACGCGAGGCCCTTCGCGCCGTAGCGCGCGACGTAGGCGGTGTAGTCGTCGATCTGCTTGCGCGACAGCTTCTCGCCGCCGCCCGGCACGCGCAGCGCCGCGACGCGGCCCTCGGCATCCGAGGCCGGGCCCGAGAAGACCTTGAAGTCGCAGTCCTTCACGAGGTCGGCGACGTCGACGAGCTCGAGCGGGATGCGCAGGTCCGGCTTGTCGGAGGCATAGCGGCGCATCGCCTCGTCGTAGCTCATGCGCGGCAGCGGGTTCGGCAGCTGCACGCCGAGCACCTGATCGAACAGCTCGCGAACGAGGCCTTCCATGAGGCCCATGATCTCGTCGCGCTCGAGGAAGGAGGTCTCGATGTCGAGCTGCGTGAATTCGGGCTGGCGGTCGGCGCGCAGGTCCTCGTCGCGGAAGCAGCGCACGATCTGGTAGTAGCGGTCGAAGCCCGACATCATCAGCAACTGCTTGAAGATCTGCGGCGACTGCGGCAGCGCGAAGAACTTGCCCGGCTGCGTGCGGCTCGGCACGAGGTAGTCGCGCGCGCCCTCCGGCGTCGCCTTCGTGAGCATCGGCGTCTCGACGTCGATGAAGCCGTGACCGTCGAGGTAGCTGCGCATCGCGCGCGTCACCGCGTGACGCAGGCGCAGGCGCTTCTGCATCACGTCGCGGCGCAGGTCGATGTAGCGGTACTTGAGGCGCGTCTCTTCCTTGACGTCTTCATCGAGCTGGAACGGAATCGGCTCGGACTTGTTGAGGACCACGAGGCCCTTGGCGAGCAGCTCGACCTGGCCCGAGGCGAGGTTGGCATTGGCCGTGCCCGCCGGGCGCGGACGCACGAGGCCCGTGACCTTCAGCACCCATTCGCCGCGCACGCGCTCGGCTTCGGCGAAGACGTCCTTCGTGTCCGGGTCGAAGACGACCTGCAGCAGGCCGTCGCGGTCCCGGAGATCGACGAAGATCACGCCGCCGTGGTCGCGCCGGCGGTGGACCCAGCCGGCGACGGAAACTTCCTTGCCGACGAGGCCTTCGTTGACCTCGCCGCAATAATGAGTGCGCATGGACATGGTATGCGGGGCGTGTGTACCGGTGCCCCGAGGCCGTATTTTTCCAGAAGGATCCGGATGTTACGGGTCGACCTGTGGCGGTGCAAGACGGGTTTCCCCGCCCGGTCGGGCCTGCCATTTCGGCACCACGACGCCGAGGGTCAGCAGCATCTTGAAGGCCTCGTCGACCGTCATGTCCATCCGCACGACCTCGTCCCGGGGCACCAGAATGATGAACCCGGTCGTGGGGTTAGGCGTGGTCGGGACGAAGACGCAGGTGACGTCCCGGGCGGTGCGCGCCTGGGCTTCCTCCAGGTCGTCCGAGGTGATGAAGCCGATGCTGTAGACGCCCTTGCGCGGGAACTCGACCATCACCACCTGCTTGAACGACTGGCCCTGGTCGGTCAGCACGGTCTCGCTGAAGGTCTTGGCGCCGCCGTAGACCGGCCCGATCACCGGGATGCGGCGGATGAGGTTCTCCGCACCGGCGATGATCTGGCGACCGAAGAGGTTGCGCACCAGCACGCCGGTGAGGAACAGCAGCAGCAGCGAGAGGATGACGCCCACGCCCGGCACGTACGTGCCGAACAGGGCTTCCGGGCGCCACGAGGGCGGCAGCAGCAGCAACGACTGGTCGAGGATGCGGCCGACGAAGCGGACGACCCACACCGTCACCATGATCGGGATCCAGATCAGGAGTCCGGCGATCAGGTAATTGCGCAGCGAACGCGCCGGGTGGTGGCCCTTGTCGCCGGGTGCCTTCAGGAACTGCGGGGCGCGATCGTCGCTCACGTCAGCGCTTGCCGCGCTTCCGGGCGGTTCTTTTCACAGGCTTCGCCTTCGCCGCCGGCTTTTTCGCGACGGGCCTGGCCACCGGCTTCGGCGTCTTCGTCGGCTCGGCCTTGGCGGACGGCTTGGCCGCCGGCTTCGCATCGGACTTGGTGTCCGAGCTCGATTCCGCCTCGGCCTTGTCACCCACGAGGTTGCGCTTCTTCTCGTTCTCACCCTTGAAGTCGGTCTCGTACCACCCGCTGCCGGCCAGCCGGAACAGCGGCGCCGACATCAGGCGCTTGAGCGTGTGCCTGCCGCATTCGGGGCACTCGCGCAGCGGCTTGTCGGAGATCTTCTGCAGGGCCTCGAGGTGATGGCCGCACTTGTCGCACTGGTATTCGTAGATGGGCATACGTCGTCAGTCCATTCGCAGGGTGCGCGATTATACGATTCACACGATACGAAGCCGATTCTCGTGCGGGGCCGCGTGCGACGCCGAACCGCGCCGGCCGGGTCCCGGTCCGGTGGCGCGGTCGGCGACGGCCACGCTCACCGACGTCAGGACCTCGTCCGCGGATCGTCCGCGCCATGGACGGCGCGGCCGAAGCCTCCAGGGATGGATTCACGGCGTTCCCGCGGAGAGGTCCTGATGGCGGGAAGACGGGGTCCGTCGCCGCCCCAAACACCTCCCCGCGTCGGTTACGCCTTCTTGCGCTTGACCGCCACGTCCGTCGTCGCGGGCGCAGCACCATCCGCGCGCTTCGCAAACGTCAGCTGGCCGTCGGCCGCGCCGACCGCGATCACGTCGCCCGGCACGAACTCGCCGCGCAGGATGCGCTGCGCCAGCGGGTTCTCGAGCTGGTGCTGGATCGCGCGCTTGAGCGGCCGCGCGCCGTATACCGGATCGAAGCCCGCCTCGCCGAGCAGGTCACGCGCCGCGTCGTCCAGTTCGAAGCCGATGTCGCGCTCCGCGAGCCGCTTGCGCAGGTGGCCGAGCTGGATGTCGACGATCGAGCGGATGTGCTCGCGGCCGAGCGGATGGAACACCACCACGTCGTCGACGCGGTTGATGAACTCCGGCCGGAAGTGCTGGCCGACGATCTCCATGACCGCCGCCTTCATCTTGTCGTAGTTCGCCTCGCCCGCGAGTTCCTGGATGACCTGCGACCCGAGGTTCGAGGTCATGATCACGACGGTGTTGCGGAAGTCGACCGTGCGGCCCTGGCCGTCCGTGAGGCGACCGTCGTCGAGCACCTGCAGCAGCACGTTGAAGACGTCCGGGTGCGCCTTCTCGACCTCGTCGAGCAGGATCACCGAATACGGACGACGGCGCACCGCCTCGGTGAGGTAACCGCCCTCTTCGTAGCCGACGTAGCCCGGAGGCGCGCCGATGAGCCGTGCCACGGAGTGCTTCTCCATGAACTCGGACATGTCGATGCGCACCATGGCCTCTTCGGTGTCGAAGAGGAACTCGGCCAGCGCCTTGCAGAGCTCGGTCTTGCCGACGCCGGTGGGGCCGAGGAACAGGAACGAGCCGTTGGGCCGATTCGGGTCGGAGAGTCCCGCGCGCGAGCGACGGATCGCATCCGACACGGCCTTCACCGCCTCGGACTGGCCGACCACGCGCTTCGCGAGGCCCTCCTCCATGCGCAGCAGCTTCTCGCGCTCGCCCTCGAGCATCTTCGAGACCGGGATGCCGGTCCACTTCGAGACGACCTCGGCGATCTCCTCGTCGGTGACCTTGTTGCGCACCAGCGTCGGCGCCTTCGATTCGGCCTCCTGCGCCGCCTTGATGCGCTTCTCCAGTTCGGGGATTCTTCCGTACTGCAGCTCGGACATGCGCCCGAGGTCGCCCGCGCGCCGCGCCGCCTCGAAATCGAGACGCGCGCGCTCGAGTTCCTGGGTGAACTGCGCGACGCCCTGTGCCGCCGCCTTCTCCGCCTTCCAGACCTCCTCGAGGTCCGCGTATTCGCGGCCGAGTTCGGCGAGCTGCTCGTCGATGGCCTCGAGGCGCTTCTTCGACGCCTCGTCCTTTTCCTTCTTCAGCGCCTCGCGCTCCATCTTGAGCTGCACGATGCGCCGGTCGAGGCGGTCCATCTCCTCCGGCTTGGAGTCCATTTCCATGCGGATGCGCGACGCGGCCTCGTCCATCAGGTCGATGGCCTTGTCCGGGAGCTGACGATCCGTGATGTAGCGGTGCGACAGCGTCGCCGCGGCGACGATTGCCGGGTCGGTGATGTCGACCTTGTGGTGGGTCGAGTACTTGTCCTTCAGGCCGCGCAGGATCGCGATCGTGTCCTCGACCGACGGCTCGCCGACGAACACCTTCTGGAAGCGCCGCTCCAGCGCGGCGTCCTTCTCGACGTACTTGCGGTACTCGTCGAGCGTGGTGGCACCGACGCAATGCAGTTCGCCACGCGCGAGCGCGGGCTTCAGCATGTTGCCGGCATCCATGGCGCCCTCGGCCTTGCCGGCGCCGACCATGGTGTGCAGCTCGTCGATGAAGAGGATGACGCGGCCTTCCTGCTTGGCGAGGTCGTTGAGCACGGCCTTGAGGCGCTCCTCGAATTCGCCGCGGAACTTGGCGCCGGCGATCAGCGCGCCCATGTCGAGCGCGAGGATGCGCTTGTCCTTGAGGCTCTCGGGCACCTCGCCGTTGACGATGCGCAGCGCGAGGCCTTCGACGATCGCGGTCTTGCCGACGCCCGGCTCGCCGATCAGCACGGGGTTGTTCTTGGTGCGACGCTGCAGCACCTGCACGGTGCGGCGGATCTCGTCGTCGCGGCCGATCACCGGATCGAGCTTGCCCTGCTCCGCGCGCTCGGTGAGGTCGATGGTGTACTTCTCGAGCGCCTGGCGCTGCTCCTCGGCATTCGGGTCGTCGACCTTCGCGCCGCCGCGCACGTCCTCGATGGCCTTCTCGAGCGCGCCCTTCACGACCCCGGCATTGCGCAGCACCGTCGCGAGCGGGCCCTTGTCATCGAGGGCCGCCAGCACGAACAGCTCACTCGAGATGTACTGGTCGCCGCGCTTCTGCGCGAGCTTGTCCGTCAGGTTGAGGAGCCGGGCCAGGTCGTTGGCGAGGTGGACCTCGCCGCCCGTGCCTTCGACCTTGGGCAGGCGGTCGAGCGCGTCGGCGAGCTGCGAGCGCAGCACCTTGAGGTTGGCCCCCGCCTTGTCGAGCAACGGGCGCACGGAGCCGCCCTGCTGGTCGAGCAGGGCCAGCATGACGTGGGCGGGGTCGATGAACTGGTGGTCCCGGCCGAGGGCCAGGGACTGGGCGGACTGGAGCGCGTCCTGGAACTTGGACGTGTACTTGTTGCTCGACATGGTCAGGGCTCCCGAAAGGGGCGTGTTGCCCCGGAAATGGGGCCGGAACCGCCGGCCTCAAGCCCGAACAGGGGACATTCCGCTTTTTCGCGGGAAGGAAAACAGGAATATCCCCCCTTTTCCGGAAAAAGAGGAATGTCCCCTATTTAGTGCATGCCGCGGTGGGTCAGGACGACCAGTGCCACGCCGAGGCCGATGAAGACCAGTTGCTCGATGCCGGCCTTGAGGTCGACTCGCCGGTGCAGGCCCGGGATCAGGTCCGCCACCGAGACGTAGATGAAGCTCGAGGCGGCGAAGGCCAGCGCATACGGCAACAGGTTCGTGGCCGAGCCGAGCGCGAAATACGCCACCACGCCGCCGAGCACCGACGTCAGGCTCGTCAGCAGGTTGAGGGCCATCGCCCGGCCCCGCGAATACCCGCCGTGCAGCAGGATGGCGAGGTCGCCCACCTCCTGCGGGATCTCGTGGCTGAACACGGCCAGCGACGTGACCACGCCGAGCTTCGGGTCGGTCAGGAACGCCCCCGCCATCAGCACGCCGTCGAGCACGTTGTGGAAGCTGTCGCCGGCCAGGATCATCTTGGCGGACGCGGCATCGCGGGCCTCGTGGCTCGGCGAATGCATCTCGCAGGGGTCGTCGTGGCAATGCCGCCACAGCACGAATTTCTCGAGCACGAAGAACGTCAGGATGCCGGCCAGCAGCGCCATCCCGACCCCGTGCATTCCCTCCGGACCGGCTCGCTCCATCGCGTGCGGCAGAAGTCCGACGAACGCCGCCGCGAGCAAGGTGCCCGTCGCGAAACTCACCAGGTGCGGCAGCACGGCCGCCCGCAGGCGGTCGCCCAGCACGAGGAAGAAGCCGGCCGCGAACGCGCTCAGCAGGCCGCTCAGCGCGGTAAATAGGACGATGAGAGCGAGGGTGCTCAAGCGGGACCTTCGTGTCGGCGTGCGGTGGTCGGCGTGCGCCCGTGGCGCCCCGGCGAGGCGCGCAAGGTTAGCACGGTGACCCGGTCATTCGAGCCAGGCCAGCGTCGCCATGCGGCCCGTGCGGCCATCGCGACGGAAGGAGAAGAACCGCTCCCGGTCGGTCGCCGTGCACCAGCCGCCGCCGTGTACGTCCGCCACGCCCGCCTGCGAGAGCACGGCCCGCGCCAGGGCATACAGGTCCGCCTGGTACTTGCCGGGCGCCCCCGGCACGAAGGCCGACTCCGCCACCGGCAGGCGCTGCACGAACGCGTCCCGCACCTCGGGTCCGACCTCGAAGGCGCCCTGCCCGATCGCCGGACCGAGCCAGGCGACGAGCTCCGTGGCCGGCACGCCGAGGGCCTGCACCGTCGCTTCGACCACACCCCCGGCCAGTCCGCGCCAACCCGCATGCGCCAGGCCAACACGTCGACTCGCGCGGTCGGCGAGCACCACGGGCAGGCAGTCGGCCGTCATGACCGCACACACGCGTCCGGGCTCGAAGGCCACGACAGCGTCCGCCGTCGGGGGTGACGCCCGCGGCCCGCCATGGATCGCGACCTGGCAGCCGTGCACCTGGTTCAGCCACAGCGGCTCGTCCGGCAATCCGCCCTGCTCGCGCAGGCTCGCCCGGTTCGCGGCGACCCGCGCGGGATCGTCGCCGACGTGCTGCGCGAGGTTGAACGAATCGTAGGGCGCGGCGCTCACGCCGCCCGTGCGCAGCGTCGAGAGGACGCGCACGCGACCCGGCACGGGCCAGTCGGCGCGGATCCAGGGAGGCGCCGTCATTTGTGCGCGGCGTCGCGCGCCAGCACCGCGAGCAGCTGCTGCATGTCCGCCGGCAGCGGCGCCAGGCACTCGAGGGACTTGCCGGTCACGGGGTGCGCGAGCTGCAGCCGGGCGGCATGCAGCGCCTGGCGCGGGAACGTGCGCAGCGCGACGCGCAGTTCCTCGGTGGCCCCCTTGGGCATCTCCAGCCGGCCGCCGTACACGCGATCGCCCACGATCGGGTAGCCGACGTGTTGCAGGTGGACGCGGATCTGATGCGTGCGCCCGGTCTCCAGCTGCACACGCACGTGCGTGTTGGCGCGATAGCGCTTGATCACGCGATAGTGCGTCACGGCCTCGCGGCCGCTCGAGCGGATTGCCATCTTCACGCGGTCGACCGGGTGCCGGTCGATCGGCGCATCGATCGTGCCGCCCGCGGTCATCACGCCCTTGCAGATCGCCTCGTACTCGCGATGGATGTCGCGCGCCTCGAGCATGCGCACCAGCTCGGTGTGGGCGGCGAGCGTGCGCGCGACGATCAGCAGGCCGCTCGTCTCCTTGTCGAGGCGATGCACGATGCCGGCGCGCGGCAGCTCGGCCAGCGACGGGTCGTGCGCCAGCAGCGCGTTCTGCAGGGTCTGGTCCGGATTGCCGGCCCCGGGGTGCACCACGAGCCCGGCCGGCTTGTTGATGACGAGGACGTGCTTGTCCTCGTGCACGATCTCGAGCGGGATGGCCTGGGCCTCGGCCGCGCCCTCCATCTCGAGCACGGCCTCGAGCACGACCGTCTCGCCGCCGAACACCTTGTCCCGCGGCCGCCACACCTGCCCGTCGATGCGGATCTGGCCACCTTCGATCCACTCTTTCAGGCGGCTGCGGGAATAGTCCGGCAGCAGCTGGGCGAGGGCCTGGTCGAGGCGCAGGCCGGCGTGATCGGCCGGGATCTCTAGGCGGTGCTGGATCGGGGAACTCTTCATGGCGGCGACATTCTATATACTTCGCCCTTTCACGCCCCGCCGGTCGAACCCCACCCCATGCCGTCCCCGTCCCTGCTGCCCCGCCCGCCCCGCCGGGTCCTGCTCGCCGTCGCGCTGACGGCCGTCGGCCTCACGGGCTGCCACAGCTTCGGCTGGCGCCACGGCAAGGACGAGCCGATCAAGGGCTCGCCGGAATCGATCTACGGCGAGGCCCGCAAGGAAATGCGCTCCGGCAATTACCAGGGCGCGATCCAGAAGTACGAGAACCTCGAGGCCCGCTACCCCTTCAGCGAGCAGGCCAAGCAGGGCCAGCTCGACCTGCTGTACTCGTACTACAAGAACCACTCGCTCGAATCGGCGATCGACCAGGCGGACCAGTTCATCCGCGAGAACCCGGCCCATCCGCGCGTCGACTACGCGTGGTACATCAAGGGCCTGGTGTATTTCGAGTCGGGCGCGAACTGGCTCGAGCGCACCCTGCACGCCGACGTCACCAAGCGCCCGCCGCAGGAAGCGCAGAAGTCGCTGCAGTCGTTCCAGACGCTGATCCAGCAGTACCCGAAGAGCCCCTACGCGCATGACGCGCGCCAGCGCATCGTGTACCTGCGCAATCGCCTCGCCGAGTACGAACTCTCGGTGGCCCGTTACTACATGAAGCGCGGCGCCTACGTCGGGGCGGCGGCCCGGGCGCGCGGCATCGTCGAGCAGTACGACGGCGCGCCGGCGGTGGATGAGGCGCTGCAGATCATGGCCGCCTCCTACCGGGAACTCGGCATCAAGGACCTCGCAGCGAGCACCGAAGCCGTCCGCCAGGCCAACCTGCCGCCGGACGCCGCCAAGGGCCAGCAAGACGGCGCCGAACACCACTGGTGGAAGTTCTGGGACTGACGTCCCTGCGGGTCATCCTCACCGCGCGGGATCTCGACGCGCGTCTCACCGAGCAGGCTCCGCTCCCGCTGCAGCCCGGCAGCCCGGCGACCCCCGGCCTGCGCATCGATACGCGGCAGGCGTTCCAGACGATCGAGGGGTTCGGCGGCGCGTTCACCGAGGCCGCCGCCGTCAACTGGCTCGCGCTGAGCGGAACGCGGCGTCGAGAGATCCTGGAGGCGTATTTCGATCCACGACGCGGGCACAGCTACACGCTGTGCCGCGTGCACATGGGCAGCTGCGATTTCGCGCTCGGCAACTACTCGCACGTCGAGAAAGCGGACGACTGGGCCCTCGACAGCTTCAGCATCGCGCGCGACCGGCAGGCGCTGGTGCCGTTCATCCAGGCCGCGCAGGAAGTCGCCGGCCGGCCCATCCGTCTGCTGGTGTCACCCTGGAGTCCGCCGGCGTGGATGAAGACCACCGGGCGCATGAACGACGGCGGCAAGCTGCGCCCGGAGTGCCGGCAGGTCTGGGCCGAGTGCTTCCTGCGGTTCATCGCGGCCTACGAAGCCGAGGGACTCTCCATCTGGGGCGTCACGGTGCAGAACGAACCCATGGCCGTGCAACGCTGGGACTCCTGCCTGTATTCCGGCGCGGAGGAACGCGATTTCATCCGCGATTTCCTCGGTCCGCGGCTCGAGGCGGCCGGCTACGACCACGTCCGCATCGTGCTCTGGGACCACAACCGCGACCTCATGGTCGAGCGCGCTCGTGCGGTGCTCTCGGATCCCGAAGCCGCGCGTTACGTCTGGGGCACCGGTTTCCACTGGTACGGCGAGGATCACTTCGACCACGTGCAGCAGGTCCACGACGCCTGGCCGGACAAGCAGTTGCTGTTCACGGAGGGCTGCCAGGAAGGGGGACCGCACCACGGCGACTGGGAGGTCGGCGAGCGCTACGCGCGCTCGATGATCAACGACCTCAATCGCTGGACGGTCGGCTGGATCGACTGGAACCTGCTGCTCGACGACCGCGGCGGTCCCAATCACGTCGGCAACTTCTGCAGCGCGCCCATCCTCGTCGACGCGTCGACGGACGCGTATGCGCTGCAGAGTGCCTACTACTACCTCGGGCACTTCGCGCGATTCGTGCGACCGGGCGCGCGCAGGGTGTCGTGTGCCGTGGACGGAACGGAGATCGAGGCGACGGCCTTCGTGAACACCGACGGCACGCTCGCGATCGTCGCACTCAACCGCAAGGATGCGGCCCAGTCTTTCCGGGTGTGCATCGACGGGCGGCAGTGCGTGACCACGCTGCCGCCGCGATCGATCGCGACTTACCTCGCCTGACGCGCCGCGCCTCGCGGCGACCGACGAATCCGTCCTACTCGAACCACACGGCGCCGCGAGTGAAGCCGGTGGCGTACTCGGTGCCGACCTTGATGGTGGTGTTGAGGTTGGGGAAGACGGCCTGCACGTGGACCTCGCCGATGGGGTGGGTGAGGGCCTGTGCGAGGGTGGTCACT
>JBGAHO010000082.1:0-11708 GCA_044226195.1 Steroidobacteraceae bacterium | reverse complement strand
GGCGCTCGAGGCCGGCGTGCGTACGGCGGACGTGCGCGCGGCGGGCCTGGAGCCGGTTGGAAGCGCTGCGGCCGGCGATGCGGTGCTCGCGCGGATTTAACGGTTCGATTATCGAAGAATCAATGACTTAGGCAGTTATCCACAGAAACTGTCAAGGTCAGGTTGATACCGTTCAGCCTCGCGGGCGGCGGTCAATTTTTTCGCTGTTCCTCGCGAAAAATCCGGGGCTATACTGCGCCTCCGCAGGCAGCCCCCGGGCTCCCTGCCCCCCGATTGGCGATCGATTCTCTCAACGAGTGATGCGGACTTGAGTCGGGTTAGTCTTTGTCTCACGGATTGAGGCAGCTCGGGTCCCGCACCCGGAAGGCCGGCAGCAATGCCGGCCTTTCTTTTTGTGGTCGATGAAACTGCCCCTGTGCCGACGATGGTCACGACGACCTGTCGGACAGTCGTTTGCTCTACGCCAGCGATCGAACCCATGTGAGCGAGAGTGAAGTCGGACGTTTCCGCGGAAACGTCGGGCAGCACGTCGTGAACATCGGACCGCCCTCCCTTCCTACGCATGGCTGGCCTGGCAAGGATGCGGTCGTTGGAAAGCGATTGCGAATGGGTAAGATCGGCCAGAAGCGAACATCGAAGCAGTGTCCGAAGACTCTGGGAATTCCAGTCATGTTCTGGTCATGGACCATACTGTTCTTCGTGGCCATGTTTACCATACTGGAATGGGAGATTGGCTTTCAGCATCCGAATCTAAAGCCGGAGCACAGAAGGCTCATGATTCGTTATGGCCGACTCGCCTTGGCCGTGCTCGCAATTGCAGTGATCGCAGGCCGAGTCTGGCCAGATATTGCATCTGCGGCGATCTACACTGCGGCAGCGCTCGACTTTGTTCTTGGAATGATTGCGCTGCGTCGGATTTCTTGGATCTGACTGCCTCGGCTTGCGTTCAGACTTCCGCTGCGACAAGAGCGAACTATGAATAGCGACTGGCTGTTATTCCATCTGCGGGAGGCGCGCGAAGAATTGTCGCGTACCATCGCTGACTTAGAGAGCGATTCCAAACTTGGTGAAGGCGAACTTCGGGTTGCCTTGGCGCATCTCTATCACCACGTGAACACAGCGTGGAATTCCCGAAATGTGGGCAGGGATGTCATCGACACCCATTCGGATGCTGACTGGGCGTCATGGGGTCGGTTCCCTGCCGACATTGATTTGCTGGCGCTCGACGAGTGAACGAAAGCCGATTGTCCGCTTCGGAAGTCGCCGCCCGCGACAGTTCATGACCCCCATGAATCGACCGACTAGACTCCAACCACTACCCGGCATCGAACGATCCAGGATAAACACACCCTCGCCGAGAGCGAGCAACCGCAGGGAGCCCCGATGACCGCATTCCGCGCACTGCTGGTGCTGATCTTCTTCGCCATCGCGATCTACACCGGGATCGTGGCGTCCCAGTACGGCATGAACCTGCTGCCGGTGTTCTTCGGCGACATGGCCCGCTTCGCCTGGCCGGGCCAGTTCAACCTCGATTTCATGTGCATGCTGACGCTGTCCGGCCTGTGGGTGGCCTGGCGCAGCCGCTTCAGCCCGGCCGGCATCGTGCTCGGACTGGTCGCGGTGTTCGGCGGCGCCCTCTTCCTGTCCGCCTACCTGCTCATCGAGAGCTTTCGCGCCGGGGGCGATGCCCGCGCGCTGCTGCTCGGCCAGCGGCTGGACGACCGCTGACCCTACGCCGCCCGCAACGAGTCAGCGCAGCGCCAGTGCCGCGTCGAGGCCGGCGCGCAGGTCGCGCACGAGGTCATCCCCGTCCTCGATGCCGATCGACATCCGCACCAGCGTGTCGGTGATGCCTGCCCTCGCCCGCGCCGCCTCGTCCATCGCGGCGTGAGTCATGCTCGCCGGATGCGCCACGAGGCTCTCGACGCCGCCGAGCGACTCCGCCAGCGAGAACAGTTCGACGCCGTGCAGGAAGGCCTTGGCATGCTCGAGCGTGCCGTTCAGTTCGAAGCTGACCATGGCGCCGAAGCCCTGCTGCTGCGCCTTGGCGAGGGCGTGGCCGGGGTGCGAGGCGAGTCCCGGGTAGTAGACCTTCTTCACCGCCGCGTGTGAGGCGAGCAACTCGGCGATCCGCGCCGCGTTCTCCCCGTGCGCCCGCATGCGGGTGTGCAGGGTGCGCAGGCCCCGCAACGTCAGGAAGCTGTCGAACGGCGCGCCGGTCACGCCCGTGCAGTTGCCCCACCACTTCAGCAGGTCGTGCGTCTCCGGCCGGGCGGCGATGACCGCACCGCCGACCACGTCGCTGTGGCCGTTCAGGTACTTGGTGGTGGAGTGCACGACCACGTCGGCCCCGAGTTCGAGCGGGCGCTGCCAGATCGGCGAGAGGAACGTGTTGTCCGCGACCGCCAGCGCGCCGACGGCGTGTGCCTTGCGGGCCGTCTCGGCGATGTCGACGATGCGCAGCAACGGATTGCTCGGCGTCTCGATCCAGACCAGCGCGGGCTTGTCGGCGAGCGCGGCGTCGAGGGCGCCGGGCGCCTGGTAGTCGACGAACCGGACCCGCAGCGAGCCGCGCTGGTTCAGCGCATTGAACAGCCGATAGGTGCCGCCGTAGCAGTCGTGCGGCACGACCGCGAGCTGGTCCGGCTTGAACAGCTGGGTGACGAGCGACACCGCCGCCATGCCGGATGCCGTGACGACCGCACCCGCGCCGCCTTCGAGGTCCGCCAGCGCCCCGCCCAGCGCGTCGCGCGTCGGGTTGCCCGACCGCGAGTAGTCGTACTCGCGCTTCTCGCCGTAGCCGCTGAAGGCGAACGTCGACGTCAGGTGAATCGGCGGCACCACGGCGCCGTGCTGCGTGTCGGTCTCGAGGGCCGCGCGCACGGTGCGGGTGGTGCGGGACAGGGTCTTGCGGGTCGGTTCGGTCATGGAATCACTCGAGGGCCTGCGCGAACACGCCGCGCAGCACCTCCGTCTCCTTCAGGAATGCGTCGTGGCCGTAGAGGGAACTGATTTCGAGCAGCTGGCAATGGCCGGCGAGCCGGTCACGCAGCTCGCGGATGTCGGAGAGCGGCACGAGCTGGTCTTCCTCGACGCCGATCAGGGTGATGTTCGCGGTGATGCGCTCGGGCTCGACCCGGTGCAGATCGATCGACTCCGAGAGGCACACGAACGCCTCGGGCTTGTAGTACGCCGCGTAACTCTCGCCGCGCGACATCAGGTACTGCTCCACCGGGAACACGAAGCCCTCGCCGCCCGGCGCCGGCTGCGGGTCCCCGGCAGCGAAGCGCTCTTCGAATTCGCGCGCCGTGCGATACGTCGCCATGGCGAGCGCCCGGGCCAGCACCAGGCCACGCGGGCCCTCACCGTGGCGCAGGGCATAGCGGACGATGTTGCGCTGGACGCTGCGCCACGCCGTCGACATCGGGTGTGTGCGGTGCGCCGCGCTGAAGATCACGATGCGCCCGGCGAGATCGGGACGACGCTCGGCGAGCGCCAGCGTGACCATGCCGCCGTAGGACGCGCCGACGGTGGCCCAGAGCTGGCCGATGCCGAGGTGCTCGAGCAATGGCATCAGGCAGGCCACCTGGTCGTAGGCGCTGATGCTCGGAAAGCTGCCGCCCCGCGCCGGCCCGGTGCTGCGGTGACCGCCGCCGAGCCAGTCGATGCCGAGGACGCGGAAGCGGTCCGTGTCGAGCGACTTGCCCGGCCCGACCATCTCATCCCACCAGCCGAACTCGCCCACGCGCACGGCGCAGACGTTGCGGCCCGAGGAGATGCCGCCGATGACCAGTACCACGGGCGCGCCCGCCGCTCCGGTCAGCCGGTAGGCGATCTCGACCCCGTCCAGCCGACCGCCGTGGTGCAGGGCCAGGGGTCCCGACAGCACGCAGACGTCCTCCCGCAGGGCATGGCCTGCCGGGATCGTCAGCGCCGGGGGACCGGCTTCGGCGGATTTCGAGGGCGACGTCGACACGCAATCCATCCACGCCCGCGCGGGCCGGGCATTTAACAGTACGAGTTTCCAGGAGGATGCGCGTCGGAGGTTGCCGCGACCAACACCCCCGGGGGACCCCGGGGCAGCCTCGCTGCACCTCATCTTCCGGCGGACCGCGTCCCCGTGGAGTTGGCACCACTTCGGGCTGGTTGTGCCCGATGGTTGCCCCGGCGTCCTAGGGCCAGTCCCTCAGCCGGTCTCGATGAGTCGGCGAAGTGTAGGGGTTTGCCGCCGCCAGCGTCAAGGATCGCGGGCTTGCGGCGGGCCGACCAATGTATTAACGTACTAGCACGTTAATACACTGAGACACCCCGGCCGTGAAGAATCACCGTGGCATCACGCCCCGCCAGGAAGCTGCCGCCGAACGCTCGCTCATGCAGGCCGTGCTGACCATGCGCACCGTCGAGGAGTGCCGCGACTTCTTCCGCGACCTCTGCACGCCGGCCGAACTGCAGGCCCTCTCCGACCGCTGGAGCGTCGTCGGCCTGCTGCAGGACGGCCTGCCCTACCGCGAGATCAACCGCCAGACGGGCGTGAGCGTCACCACCATCGGGCGCGTCGCCCGCTACCTCGCCGCCGGCAATGGCGGCTATGCCCTGGCGGCGCGCCGCCTGAAGGAACGTTGACATGGATACCCGACAGACGCGGCTGCGCATCGCCGTGCAGAAATCCGGCCGCCTGACCGACGACTCGCTCGACCTGCTGCGCCGCTGCGGCCTGAAGTTCAACCGCGGCAAGGACCAGCTGATGTGCTACGGCGAGAACATGCCGCTCGACGTGCTGTTCGTGCGCGACGACGACATCCCCGACCTCGTGCAGGAGGACGTCTGCGACCTCGGCATCGTCGGCCTGAACGTCATCGAGGAGAAGCGCCTCGCCATGGCCGCGCGGGGCGCCCCGCCGCGCTTCGAGCTGCTGCAGCGCCTCGACTTCGGCCGCTGCCGTCTGTCGCTCGCCGTGCCCGACGAGTTCGAATACGCCGGTGTCGACAGCATTGCGGGCAAACGCATCGCCACCACCTATCCGCACGTGCTCGGCCGCTTCCTGCGCGAGCGCTCGATCGAGGCCGAGGTCGTCACGCTGTCCGGTGCGGTCGAGATCGCGCCGCGTCTCGGCCGCGCCGACCTGATCTGCGACCTCGTGTCGACGGGCTCGACCCTCATCGCCAACCACCTGCGCGAGGTCGAGGTGGTGCTCGAGAGCCAGGCCGCGCTCGTTCGCACGCCCATTGCCCTGCCCGACGAGAAGGCGGACTGGGTGCGGCGCCTGCTGGTGCGCATCGACGGCGTCCAGCAGGTCAAGGAGAGCAAGTACATCATGCTGCACGCGCCCCGCTCCGCGCTGCCGCAGATCGCCAAGCTGCTGCCCGGCAGCGAGTCGCCGACGGTGCTGCCGCTCGACGGCAAGGGCGACAAGGTCGCCGTGCACGCCGTCTGCCGCGAAACCGTGTTCTGGGAAACGCTCGAAAGCCTCAAGGCGGCCGGCGCGAGCGCGGTGCTCGTGCTGCCCGTCGAGAAGATGCTGGCATGACGCGGACCCTCGACATACTCGACTGGGCGGCGCTCGATGAAGCGAGCCGCGCCCGCGTGCTGCGTCGGCCGGCCCAGCGTGAGGCCGCCGCCCTGCTCGAGCAGGCCGGTCGCATCGTGGCTGACGTCCGCGCCCGCGGCGACGCCGCGCTCGCGGAATACGGCGAGAAGCTCGACAAGGTACGGCTCGGGTCCTTCGCGGTCACGCCGGCGGAGTTCGCTGCGGCCGAGCGGGCACTGACGGGCGAGCAACTGGCCGCGCTGCGCCGCGCGATCGAGACGGTCACCCGCTTTCACGAGGCGCAGTCGCTCGCGCCGATCCGCCTGGAGACCTCGCCCGGCGTCGTCTGCGAGCGACTGATCGTTCCGCTCAACGCCGTCGGTCTCTACGTGCCGGCGGGGACGGCTCCGCTCCCCTCCACCGCCATCATGCTGTCCGTGCCGGCCCGCATCGCGGGCTGTCCCGTGCGGGTCATGTGCACGCCGCCGCGCCCCGACGGCAGCGCCGATCCGGCCGTGCTCACGGCCGCGCAGCTGTGCGGCATCGAGCAGGTGTTCAAGCTCGGGGGTGCGCAGGCCGTGGCGGCGATGGCCTACGGCACGGCCAGCGTGCCGAAGGTCGACAAGATCTTCGGACCCGGCAACGCCTGGGTCACGGCCGCGAAGCAGATCGTTGCTGCCGATGCCGATGGCGCCGCCCTCGACATGCCGGCCGGACCATCCGAGGTCCTGGTCGTGGCGGACGAGACCGCGCGACCCGCGTTCGTCGCCGCCGACCTGCTCGCCCAGGCCGAGCACAGCACCGACGCGCAGGTCGTGCTAGTCACCACCTCGCGCTCCATCGCAACGGCGTGCATCGCCGAGGTCGAGCGGCAGATGGCGCTGCTGCCGCGGCGCGAGATCGTCGCGCAGTCGATCGCAGAGAGTCGCGTACTGGTGGTGCCGGATCTCGAGACCGCCCTCGCCGTCTCGAACCGTTACGCGCCCGAGCACCTGATCCTGCAGGTGGCCGAGCCGCGCCGCTGGCTGACGCGCGTGATCAATGCGGGCTCGGTGTTCCTCGGCGCGTGGACGCCCGAGACCATGGGCGACTACTGCAGTGGGACCAACCACGTGCTGCCAACCTATGGGCACGCCCGCGCCTACAGCGGGCTCGGCGTGCCGGACTTCGTGCGCCGCATGACCGTGCAGGAAGTCTCGCGCGACGGGCTCGCCGACCTCGGCCTGACCGCCCGCACCCTCGCCCGCCTCGAGTCGCTGGACGCCCACGCCAATGCCGTCTCGGTGCGCCTCGACGCCATCGCGCAGGAGTCCCGTCGATGAGTTCCGTGCTTTCCCTCGCCCGCCCCGACATCCTGGCGCTGCAGCCCTACCAGCACGCCAAGTGGGATCCGTCCGTCGAGCGCATGCATGCGAACGAGATGCCCTGGCGCGCGCAGGGTGACAACACCTCGGCCGGCCTCAACCGCTACCCGGAGCCGCAACCGAAGGCACTGGTCGAGCGCATGGCTCAACTCTACGACGTGCCCGCCGCCAACACCCTGGTCGGCCGTGGCAGCGACGAAGCCATCGACCTGCTGGTGCGTGCATTCTGCCGCGCCGGGCAGGACAGCGTGGTGATCACTCCGCCGACCTTCGGCTTCTACAAGGTCGCGGCGAAAATCCAGGGTGCCGAAGTGGTCGAAGTGCCGCTGCAGGGCGAGCGCTTCCAGCTCGACACCGAGCGCGTGATCGAGGCCGGTCGTCGCGCGAAGATCGTTTTCCTCTGCTCGCCCAACAACCCGACCGGCAACCTGCTCGATGAGGCGGCGATGCTGCAGGTCTGCCGGGAACTCGCGACGACTTCGCTGGTGTGCATCGACGAGGCATACATCGAGTTCGCGGGCCGGTCGAGTCTCGCGCTGCGACTGGCGGAGTTCCCAAACCTCGTGCTGCTGCGCACCCTGTCGAAGGCCTACGCCCTGGCGGGCGCCCGCCTCGGCACGCTGATCGCTTCGGAAGAGATCGTCGGTCTCCTGAAGCGCATCATCCCGCCCTACGCCATTCCAGAATCCACGGTCGAGGACGTCCTGAGACTGACCGAGGTGCCGCAACGTGCGAGTTCGGCGGCGCGCATCCGAACGCTGCTGGCGGAGCGTGCGAAGATGGCCCCGCGCCTGCAGGCGATGTCCTGCGTGGAGCAGGTGTTCCCGACGGACGCCAACTTCGTGCTGGTGAAATTCCGCGATGCACAGGCGGCACTTGCGGCCGGCAAATCCGCGGGCCTGCTGGTGCGGGATTTCAGCTCGGCGCCCGGTCTCGCCCAGTGCCTGCGCATTTCCATCGGCACGCCGGAACAGAACGAGCGGCTGCTGGCCGCACTGGAGCGCCTGTGAGCGGCGACCGCATCCTGTTCATCGACCGCGACGGCACCCTGATCGTGGAGCCGGCGGACTACCAGGTCGACGCGCTGCACAAGGTGCGCCTGATGCCGGGCGTCATTCCCGCACTGCTCGAGTTGAAACGGGCCGGCTATCGCTTCGTGCTGGTCAGCAACCAGGATGGGCTCGGCACCGACTCCTTCCCCGAACCGACGTTCCGCGAACCGCAGGACTTCGTGCGCGAGCTGTTCGCCTCCCAGGGCATCACGTTCGAGGCGGAGTTCTTCTGCCCACACTTCCCGCAGGACGGCTGCGACTGCCGCAAGCCGCGCACGGGCATGCTCACCGAGTTCCTCGCCGCGCGCAGCCTCGACCGCGCGCACAGCTACGTGATCGGCGATCGCGACACGGACATGCAACTCGCGGCCAACCTCGGCATTCCCGGACTGCGCGTGCGCGCCAGCGGCAGCGAGGACGAGACCTGGCCTGCCCTCGCGGCGAAGCTGTCGCGCCGCAACCGGTCGGCCCGGGTCCAGCGCGTCACGAAGGAAACCGACATCACCGTCGAGGTGGATCTCGACCAGTCCGCACCCGTGTCCATCTCGACCGGCATCGGCTTCTTCGACCACATGCTGGAGCAGATCGCGCGTCACGGCGGATTCGCGCTGCAGTTGCGCTGCCAGGGCGACCTGCAGGTCGACGAGCACCACACCGTCGAGGACTGCGCACTCGCGCTCGGACAGGCGCTGCGCGAGGCGCTCGGCGACAAGCGCGGCATCGCGCGCTTCGGCTTCCTGCTGCCGATGGACGAGGCACGCGCCCAGGTCGCCATCGATCTGTCGGGGCGCGCCTACGCGGTCTTCGAGGGCCAGTTCGGCCGCGATGCCGTCGGCGGCCTGCCGACCGAACTCGTGCCGCATTTCTTCCGCTCGCTCGGCGAGAGTCTCGGCGCGGCCATCCACATCCAGGTGCAGGGCGAGAACACGCACCACATGGTGGAGGCCTGCTTCAAGGGTCTGGGGCGCGCGTTGCGCCAGGCCGTGCGGATCGAGGGCACCGAGCTGCCGAGCAGCAAGGGCGTCCTGTGAGGCCGCAACCATGAGCGACGTGGTCCTCATCGACAACGGCGGCGCGAACATCGCGTCGCTGCGTTATGCGCTGCAACGATTGGGCGCCTCGTGCCAGCTCACCGACAACCCTCGGGAGATTCGCGCCGGACGTCGAGTGATCCTGCCCGGCGTCGGGGCCGCCGACGACGCGATGCACCGCCTGCGCGTGCTCGAACTGGTGGAGACGCTGCAGACGCTGACCCAGCCAGTCCTCGGCATCTGCCTCGGCATGCAGTTGCTGTTCGCGGAGAGCGAGGAAGGCACGGACGGTGAGTCGACCGACTGCCTCGGCATCATCGCCGAACGGGTCAGCCGCTTCGCCGCGCGCCCCGACCTGCCGGTGCCGCACATGGGTTGGAACCAGCTGGCACCTGTGGGAGATTCGCCGCTGCTGCGCGGCATCGAGCCCGGCGACCACGTCTATTACGTGCACAGCTACGCCGCGCCCGTGGGCCCGTACACCATCGCGACCACCGACTACGGCGGTGAGTTTTCCGCCGCGGTGAAGTTCGAGAATTTCTTCGGCGTGCAGTTCCACCCGGAACGCTCCGCCCGGACCGGCAGCCGCGTGCTCGCCAATTTCCTGGAGCTCGGCTGATGCTGCTCGTTCCCGCCATCGACATCCGCGGCGGCCGGTGCGTCCGCCTGCTGCAGGGACGCTTCGACGCCGAAACGGTCTATGCCGACGACCCGGCGGACGTGCTGGCCCAGTACCTCGAACTCGGCGCCCGCCGCATCCACGTCGTCGACCTCGATGGCGCGCGAGCCGGTTCCCAGGGCAATCGCGACACGCTCGCGCGGCTCGTCACGGCGGCACCGGAACAGGCGCTGCAAGTGGGTGGCGGCGTCCGCACGCGCCAGACCGCTGAAGACCTGCTGTCGCTGGGTCTCGCGCGGGTCGTCGTGGGCTCAGTCGCCGTCAGTCAGCCCGCCGAAGTGCGCACGTGGCTGCGCGAGCTGGGCCCCGATCGCATGGTGCTGGCGTTCGACGTGCGTCTCGATGCGTCCGGCACGCCGCGGCTGGCCACGCACGGCTGGGAGAACCAGACCGACACCAGTCTGTGGGAGGCCGTCGACGGGTACCTCGCGGCCGGGTTGCGTCACGTGCTGTGCACCGACGTCGCACGCGACGGCGCACTGACCGGTCCCAATCTCGGCCTGTACGCGGAGGCCGTGCGACGCTTCCCCGGCGTCGACTGGCAGGCCTCCGGCGGCGTGAGCAGCGTGGACGACCTGCACGCGCTGGCGGACACCGGCGTGGCGTCCGTGGTGAGCGGCAAGGCGCTGCTCGAGGGCCGTCTCGATCCGAAGGAGCTGCAGCCATTCTTGCGAAACGCATAATCCCCTGCCTCGACGTGCGCGACGGGCAGGTCGTGAAGGGCGTGCGCTTCCGCGACCACAAGGTCGTGGGCGACATCCTCGAACTGGCGACGCGCTACCGCGAGGAAGGCGCCGATGAGCTGGTGTTCTACGACATCACGGCCAGCCCCGAGAGCCGCTCGGTGGACCGCAGCTGGATCTCCCGCATCGCCGAGGTGCTGGACATCCCGTTCTGCGTGGCCGGCGGGATCCGCACGGTGGCCGACGCCGAGAGCGTCCTCAATTCGGGGGCCGAGAAGATCTCGGTGAACTCTCCGGCCCTCGCCGATCCGGGCCTGATCGACCGGCTGGCGCGCCGCTTCGGCTCGCAGTGCGTGGTGGTCGGCATCGACAGCCAGACCGTCGGCGACGACTACGAGGTCTACCAGTTCACCGGTGACCCGAACCGCTCGCGCAGCACCGCGCGCCGCACGCTCGACTGGGTGCGCGAGGCCCAGGACCGGGGCGCCGGCGAGATCGTGCTCAACTGCATGGCGAGCGACGGCGTGCGCACCGGCTACGATCTTGCACAATTGCGCCGCGTGCGCGAGGCTTGCCGCGTGCCGCTGATCGCATCGGGGGGCGCGGGGGCGCCGGAGCATTTCGCGGACGTCTTCGCCCAGGCTCGCGTCGACGGAGCGCTGGCCGCCAGCGTGTTCCACACGGGTGCCATCGCCATCCCGGATCTCAAGCGATTCCTGCGCGAGCACCGCGTGGAGGTCAGGCTGTGACACCCGAAGAGATTGCCGGGCTCGACTGGACCAAGGGGGACGGGCTCCTGCCCGCTATCGTGCAGGACGCGCGCACCGGTCGCGTGCTCATGCTGGGCTACATGAACGCGGAGACGCTGCGCGAGACGCTCGTGTGCGGACGCGTGGTGTTCTATTCGCGCTCCCGCGGCGAGCGCTGGATGAAGGGCGAGACCACGGGGCACTTCCTCGACGTGGTGCAGGTCAGCACGGACTGCGACTCGGACGCGCTGCTGGTGCTGGCGAATCCCATCGGCCCGACCTGCCACAAGGGCACGACCTCGTGCTTCGACGCGGCCGCACCGACCGATGCACAGCAACTCGGCTTCCTCGCCATCCTCGAAAAGACGATCGCGCACCGGATGGCCGAGCAGCCCGAGGGCAGCTACACCGCGCGACTCGTCGCGCAGGGGCCGAGCCGGATCGCACAGAAGGTCGGCGAGGAAGGGCTCGAGACGGCGCTCGCGGCCGTCACGCGCGACGATGCCGGCGTACTGAGCGAGGCGGCCGACCTCATCTACCACCTCGTGGTGCTGCTCAAGTCACGCAATCTCTCGCTCGCGGACGTGACCCGCGAACTCCAGTCCCGCCACGCCAGTAAATAG
>JBGAHO010000006.1:0-111485 GCA_044226195.1 Steroidobacteraceae bacterium | reverse complement strand
CGCCTGATGGAGAGCAGCGAGCACGTCGGCAAGATCATCCTCGAGGTGGCCTAGGCGTATGCCCTGATGCGAACCGGCGTGCCGGTCGCCATCGTTCGGCCGACGCACCGCGGAACCACATGGCTGCCAACCGACCCATCCTCCGCCAGCCCGTGCTGTGGGCCATCGTGGCCCTCGCGCTGGTCGCGTGGCTGGTGGGCTGGCTCCTGTACCGGGACGAGGTCGCGGAAATCCGCAGCGAACGTGCCGCGGAGCTCGCGGCCGTCGCCGACCTGAAGGTCGACCAGATCGGGGCCTGGCGCCACGAACGACTCGGCGACGCCGAATACGTGTCCTCGGGGCCCTTCAATCGCGCGCTGACCGAGCGCATCCTCGCGCATCCCGACGACCCGGACCTGCGCGAAGCGCTGACCGAACGGGCCGCCTCGCTCATCCGCCTGTACGGCTACACGGCCGTCATCGTCGCCACGCCGGACGGACAGGCCTTCGTCGGGGCGGGCCAGCGGTCGGACCGAGTCACGGCCGCCGAGCGCCAGCTGATCGATCGCGCGTTGCAGAACCGCAAGGTCGAATTCGGCGACATCGTGCAGTCGGAAGGCGCGCGCGGGCTCGACCTCAGTCTCGCCGCGCCGGTCACCGACATGGCGGGCGAGCCGATGGCCGCGATCGTCTTCCGACTCGATCCCCAGGACGACGTCCTGCCGATCGTCGAGCGCTGGCCCGCCTTCAGCGACAGCGCGGAAACGATGCTGGTGCGCCGTGACGGGGACCACGTGACCTACCTCAACCGGCTGCGCCATGCACCGGAGCCGGCGCTCGCGCGCCACGTTCCGCTCACCCGGCGCGAGGTCGTGTCGGTGCAGGCGCTGATGACCGGCCAGGTCGGCACGCTCGACGGCCAGGACTATCGCGGTGCGCGCGTGCTGTCCGAGGTGCGTCGCGTGCCCGGCACGCCGTGGCTGCTGATCGCCAAGATCGACCAGGACGAGATGCTGGCCGAGGCACGTTACAAGCTGCGGGCCAAGGGCGTGGTGATCCTGCTCGCGGCGCTGCTCAGCCTCGCTGCCGTCTTCGCCTATTTCGGGCGACGTCAGCAGGCCTACTACCGCGAGCTGTACGCCACCGAGCGCGAGCGACGCGAGGCCGAACAGGAGACGAGCGCGACGCTCTACAGCATCGGTGACGCGGTGATCACGACCGATGGCGACGCCCGCGTCCGCCGCATGAACCCGGTCGCCGAGCAGCTGTCCGGATGGACGGAAGCGGACGCCGCCGGCCGGCCGCTGCACGACGTGTTCCGCATCATCAGCGAGGACACGCGCCGGCCCGTCGAGAGCCCGGCCGTGCGGGTGCTGCGGGACGGCGTGATCGTGGGCCTCGCCAATCACACGCTGCTGCTCACGCGTGACGGGCGCGAAGTGCCGATCGCCGATTCGGCGGCGCCGATCCGCGACGCGCTCGGTGACGAGCCGAGCGGCGTGGTGCTGGTGTTCCGTGACCAGACGCGCGAGCGCGAGGTACAGCGCGTGATGCAGCGCGATTCGCAGCGCCTGCGCGTCCTGTTCGACCAGACCCTGGATGGCATCGTGCTGATCGAGGACGGGCGCGTTGCCGAATGCAACGCGGCGTATGCGCGCATGCTCGGACGCACGCTCGAGGAGATGCGCCAGTGCTGCGTGTGGGACTGGGACGTGCAGCTCGACACCGAGGAGAAGTTTCTCGCCGTCTATCCCGCCAGCGCGCCGCGGCTCGGCCGCTTCGAGGGCCGCTTCCGCCGCAAGGATGGCAGCGTGTTCGACGTCGAGGTGACGCACACGCCCGTCGAGTGGGACGGCCAGCCGATGGTTTTCTGCATCGTGCGCGACATCACCGAGCGCAAGCGCATGGAGGAGGCCGTGCTGCTCAGCGAGCAGCAGTTCCGCGAGTTCGCGGAGTTCGTGCCGCTGCTGACCTGGATCGCGGCACCCGACGGCATGCTGAGCTATTGCAACCGCCGCTGGTTCGACTACACCGGACTCGCTCCGGAGCAGGCGACCGGCACGGGCTGGCTCAGGTGCGTGCACCCGGATGACATCGAGCGACTGCGCGGCGCCTGGAGCGTGTCGGTGCGGGAGGGCAAGCCGTACTCCGAGGAATGCCGTCTGCGGCGGCAGGACGGTGTCTTCCGCTGGCACCTCGCGCGCAGCCTGCCGGTGCCCGACGACCAGGGTGCGATCCGCCGCTGGATCGGCTACGCGGTCGACATCCAGGACCTGAAGTCGTCGCGCGAACTGATCGAGCACGAGCTCGCGGACCGCACGCGCGATCTGGTCGCGGCCCGCGACCAGGCGACGGCCGCCAACCGGGTGAAGGACATCTTCCTCGCGACCATGTCGCACGAGCTGCGCACGCCGCTCAATTCGATCATCGGCTTCAGCGGGCTGCTGCTCGATGGCCTGACGGGCCAGCTGAACGACGAGCAGCGCCGCCAGGTCGACATCGTGCACAAGTCGGGCCAGCACCTGCTCGGCCTGATCTCCGACGTCCTCGACATCTCCAAGATCGAGACCGGCCGGCTGCCCCTCGACATGGTTCCGGTGCGCCTGCGCCAGCTCGTGGAGGACCAGCTGCAGTCGGTCGAAACGCAGGCCGCCGAGCGCGGGCTGGTCATCGATGCGGAACTGCCCGAGGCTTCGTTGAGCGCGATCGGTGACGCGAAGCGCGTCCGGCAGGTGCTGAACAACCTGCTGTCCAATGCGATCAAGTATTCCGACCACGGGCGCATCGGCGTGCGTGCGGCGGTGCAGGGCGAGTTCGTGCGCGTCGAGGTCGAGGACCAGGGCATCGGCATTCCGGCCGAGGAACTGCCGAAGATCTTCCAGCCTTTCCACCGCGTGCCGCTGCCGAAGGGCACGGTGCGGGAAGGGACGGGCCTCGGCCTCGCGGTGTCGAAGCGGCTCATCGTCGCGATGGGAGGCGAGATCGGCGTCGCGAGCGAGCCGGGTCGCGGCAGCCGCTTCTGGTTTACGCTGCGACTCGCGTAGCCGCGCGGCAGTGGCAGGCGATGCGCGCGGCCGTCGACGCGAGCAGCGTCGGCGGGAAGTCGTGGCCCATGCCCATCACCACCTCGAGCCGCGCGCCCGGAATGCAGCGCGCCGTGTCGAGCCCGGCCGCGAGCGGCACCAGCGGATCGTCGCCGCCGTGGATCACGTAAGTTGGCGCGGTGATTCCGCGCAGCAGCTCGCGCCGGTCGCCCGAGCCGAGGATGGCCAGCAACTGGCGCGCCGTGCCCTCGCGGTACAGGCCGCACTGCGCGACGCGCGTGAAGTGCTCGCGCCGCTGCGACGGGTCCTGCGGAAAGCCCGGACTCCCGATCACGTCGAACAGTTGCTCGAGATGCGCGACCGTGGCGGGAATGTCGGTCGCGGGCGGCGGCGGGCGCAGGATCGCGCCGAGCGCGCGTCGCGTGCCGAACGCCACGCGGCGCTGCGGATTGCCCGTGGAGGACATGACGGAGGTCAGGCTCCACACGCGCTCGGGTCGCCGGGCCGCGAGCACCTGCGCGATCATGCCGCCCATCGACACGCCGACCACGTGGGCGCGCTCGATGGCGAGCGCATCGAGCAGCCCCACGGTGTCCAGGGCCATGTCGTCGAGCGTGTAGGGTGAGCGGACCTTGCGGCGCAGCAGCGCCTTTGCGATGGCCGCCGGCAGGTTCGGGACACGCGTTCCGGCCAGCCGGGTCGAGGCGCCGCTGTCGCGATTGTCGAAGGTGACGACGCGGAAGCCCTCGGCGACCAGGGCGTCGAGGAACGCGTCGGGCCACATGGCCGCCGGCATGCCGAGGCCCATGATCAGCAGCAGCGGTGGCGCGCATTCGTCGCCGCGCACCGCGTACTCGAGCTCGATCCCGTTCGTCGTCAGCCGCGGCATCGTCGGCGCGGACCGCCCGGGCTCAGGGCGTGCCGGCCCCCGCCGTTCCGGGCGTGACCTTGATCAGCTCGACCTCGAACAGCAGCACCTGCTTGGCGAGCGGGCCCTGGTCGCCGTAGGCCAGCGACGGCGGGATCGCGAGCTCGAACTTGCTGCCTTCCTTCATCAGCTGCAGCGCCTCGGTCCAGCCCGGGATCACGCCCGCGACCGGGAACGTGGCCGGCTGGCCGCGACCGTACGAGCTGTCGAACTCGGTGCCGTCGACCAGCGTGCCGCGGTAGTGCACGGTGACCGTGTCGGTGCTCTTCGGCGTCGGGCCGGTGCCCGCGGTGACGATGCGGTATTGCAGGCCCGACTTGGTCGTGACCACGCCGGCCTTCTTGCCGTTCGCGGCCAGGTACGCCGTGCCGGCAGCCGCGGCCTTCTCCAGTTCCGCCGCCTGCGCCTTGGCGCGCTGCGCGTTGACGTTCTGCTGCAGGGCGGTCAGTGCGGCCTCCATCTCGGCGGAGGACAGCTTCGGCGGCCCGCCGGCGCGACCGTCCTCGATGCCCTTGGCCAGCGCGTCCATCCGCAGCTCGGTGCCGATGAGGTCGCGCCCGAGCTGGTAGCCGAGCGCGTAGTTCATGCGTGCGGAGTCGTCCATGGCTGCCGGCGCGGCGGCCGGGGCGGGCGTGGCGGCCGGACGAGGTGAGGCGCGATGTTACGTGGCCGCGCGCCGTTGCGCCATGCGATCCATGGCCGGCGCTGCGCTAGACTGCACACGGGCCGGGGCCGCGTGGCCGGGCACAGCGGAGAGTCATTGATGCGCATTTCGAATTCCACGGCCCGGGTCCTGGGGTCGATCCTCGCCTTGCTGGGCAGCGCGCGTGCCGCGCAGTCCGCCGACATGAACGTGTTCGTCGACGCGTCCGATCCGGCCCGGGGCCGCACGCATTCCGAGATCCGGATCGCCGCCCAGCCCGGACCGCTGACCCTGGTGACCGCGAAGTGGATGCCGGGAGAGCACGCGCCCAGCGGTCCGCTCGACCTGATGATCGGCCTCGAGATCCGTGCCAACGGCCAGAAGCTCGCCTGGACGCACGATCCGCTCGACATGCACGCGCTGCGCGTGGAGGTGCCGGCCGGCGCCGATCACGTCGAGGTGTCGCTCGACGCCGCGCTGCAGACGGAGCAGGGCTACAGCGAGGGCGCCAGCAGCACCGAGCGGCTGTTGTTCCTGATGTGGAACGAGCGCCTGCTGTTTCCCAAGGGCATCGACGCGGAGCACTACACCGCGCAGGCCACGCTGCGGGTGCCGCCGGGCTGGGCCGCGTCCTCCGGCGCCGGATACGCCGTGCAGCCGGACGGCAGCCTGCGCTTCGAGGAACTGCCGCTGGCCCGGCTGATCGATTCACCGGTGCAGGTCGGCCGCCACCTGAAGGTCGTCGACGTGCCGGGGTCGGCGCCGCACCCGGAGCTGGTGCACCGCATCTCGATCGCGGCCGACAGCGATGCGGCATTGTCCTTGCCGGAGGATTTCGCCGCCGGCTACGGCCGGCTCGTGGCGGAGGCGGGCGCACTCTTCGGTTCGCGCATGTACCGTCACTACACGTGGCTGCTGACGCTGTCGGACCACATCGCGACCTACGGTCTCGAGCACCACGAATCGAGCGACGACCGGCGCGAGGAATTCGCGCTGCTCGACCCGGAATTGCGCAAGGAGACGGCCACGCTGCTGTCGCACGAATACGTGCACAGCTGGAACGCCAAGTACCGGCGGCCGGCCGGCCTCGTCAGCCCCGACTTCCAGAAGCCCATGGACGGCTCGCTGTTGTGGGTCTACGAGGGACTCACGGAATACTGGGGCGACGTGCTCGCGACGCGCGCGGGAATGATGTCGACCGAGGACTATCACGAGCTGATCGCCAGCTACGCGGGCACCTACGCGGTGCAGCCCGGCTCGCGCTGGCGTCCCATGGTCGACACGGCGGTTTCGTCGCAGGTCGTGTTCGACGCGCCGACGGCGTGGGAGTCGAGCCGGCGCGGCGCGGACTACTACGACGTCTCCGATTTCCTGTGGATGGACGTCGACGTGCAGTTGCGCAAGCTCACCCAGGGGCGCGTCACGCTCGACGATTTCGCGCGCCGCTTCTATGCCGGCCGGAGCGGGGCGCCCGCGCTGTCGCCCTACCAGGAAGACGACGTCTACGCCGCGCTGGCGGCCGTGGCGCCGTTCGACTGGCGTCCGTTCGTGCGCCGGCACCTCGATTCGCTCGGCACGCAGGCGCTGCTCGGCGGACTCGAGCACACCGGCTGGACGCTGGAATACACGTCCGCGCCGAATCCGTGGGTCGAGCTCGCGCAAAAGCGCAAGAAGACGGTCGACCGGCGCTGGTCGATCGGGCTCGTGCTCGATGAGGAAGGTGCCGTCGACGACGTCATCGAGGATCGCGCCGCCGCCACGGCGGGCGTGGCCCCGGGCATGAAGGTGGTGGCCGTGAACGGTCGTCGCTATACCGCCGAGGTGTTCGACGCTGCGCTCGCCGAGGCGCAGCGGTCGCACCAGCCGGTCGCGCTGCTCGTCCAGAACGGCGAGTTCTACCGCACGATCGACGTGCCGTACTTCGACGGCCCGCGGTTCCCGCACCTGCGGCGACTGGACGGCCAGCCCGATTACCTCGCGACGATCCTCGCCTCGCGGACCGCCGGCACGGCCAAAGGCAAGTCACGATGAACGACTGGAAGCCGCAGATCGAGGAAATCCGCCGGCGCCAGGCGCTCGCGCAGGAGATGGGCGGCGCCGACCGCGTGGCACGGCAGCGTTCGCGCGGCAAGCTGACGGTGCGCGAGCGCATCGATGCGCTGCTCGACCCGGGGTCGTTCCGCGAGTGGGGCAGCCTCGCCGGCGAAGGCCGGTACGGTGCCGACGGCCAGCTCGAAGGCTTTCGTCCGTCGAGCTGTCTCGGCGGGCGCGGCACGATCGAGCGCCGGACCGTGGCCGTCAGCGCCGACGACTTCACCGTGCGCGGCGGGTCCTCGGAGGCGTACCACCACGAGAAGAACTCGCAGATCGAGCAGATGGCCGGCGACTACGGCCTGCCGCTCGTGCGCCTGCTCGACGGCACGGGGGGCGGCGGCTCGGTGGCGGAGATCGAGAAGATCGGTGCGACCTACGTGCCGATGGTGCCGGGCTTCGACACCTTCGTGGCTAACCTCGGCGCCGTGCCGATCGTGTCACTCGGTCTCGGGCCGATCGCGGGGCTCGGCGCCGCGCGTCTCGTCGGCTGCCACTACTCCGTGATGGTGCGCGGCATCTCGCAGATGTTCACGGCGGGACCAGTGGTGGTCGAGGCGGCCGGCGAGAAGGTGACCGCGGACCAGCTCGGCGGCGCCGACCTGCACGCGGCGAGCGGCAGCATCGACGACGTGGTCGACACCGAGCTCGACGCGTTCGCGCGCACGCGCCGCTTCCTTTCCTACCTGCCCTCGCGGGCCGGCATCGCGACGACGCGCCTCTCCTGCACGGACCCCGTCGATCGCGAGGAAGCCTGGCTCGACGGGGCGATCCCGCGCGACCGCCGCTGGCCGTACGACGTGCGGCCCATCCTCGATGCGGTGTTCGATCGCGGCAGCGTGTTCGAGATCGGCCGGGCCTGGGGCAAGTCGATCGTCACCGCGCTGGCCCGTCTCAATGGCGTCGCCGTCGCGGTGCTCGCGAGCGATCCGGGCCAGATGGGCGGCACGTGGACCGCCGCGGCATCACGCAAGATGACGCGCCACATCGAACTCGCCGAGACCTTCCGCCTGCCGATCGTGCACCTCGTGGACGTCGGCGGCTTCACCATCGGCTCGCAGGCCGAGAAGGCGGGCACGATCCGCGACGGCACGCGCACGCTCACCACCGTGTACCAGTCCACCGTGCCCTGGGCGGTGGTGATCCTGCGGCGCGCATTCGGCGTGGCGGGCGCGGGCATTCTCAACCACACCCGCTTTCGCTATCGCATCGCATGGCCGAGCGGTGACTGGGGCTCGCTGCCGGCCGAGGGCGGCATCGAGGCGGCTTACAAGGCGCAGATCGAGGCGTCGCCCGATCCGCAGGCCACGCGTCGCGAGATCGCGGAGCGGCTCGAGCGCCTGCGCTCACCGTTCCGCTCGGCCGAGCGCTTCTTCGTCGAGGAGATCGTGCCGCCGTCGACGACGCGGCCTTGGCTGTGCGAATTCGCCGAACTGGCCGCGGCCGCGCCGCCGCACGCACCGGCGCGATTCCACTACCGGCCCTGAAGCGCCTCGAGCAGCGCGCGCAGCCGGGGCGTGACGCCGCGCGCCGACGGGTAGACGACGGAGATGGGCAGCGCGGGTGGCGCGTGCGCGTCGAGCACGCGGCGCACCGCGCCTGACGAGAGCGCCCCCTCGGCGATGTAATCCGGCACCTGGATCAGCCCGATGCCGGCCGCCGCGGCGGCGACGAGGCCCTCACCGTCGTTCATCACGACGTCCGCGTCCGGCGTCCATTCGAGCGTGCGTCGCCCGTCGACGAACTGCCACGGGCGCAGTCGTCCGCTGGTCGGCATGCGAAAGGCCATGCAGCGGTGCGTCGCGAGCGCGCCCGGGTGCGTGGGCTCGCCGTGCTTCCTCAGGTAGCGCGCCGAACCGACCACGACGAGCCGCTGCTCGCCGATGCGCTTCGCGACCAGCGTGGAGTCCGCCAGCGGACCGATGCGGATGGCCGCGTCGAGTCCCTCGCTGACGACGTCCGCATACCGGTCGGAAAAGCCCAGTTCGAGCCCGAGGCCCGGATGGCGGGCGAGCAGGGCTGCCAGCTGCGGCACGTAGTGCAGCTTGCCGAGCGTGATCGGCACGTTCAGCCGCAGCGTGCCCGTCGGCGCGCCGCGCGCGCCGGCCGCCGCGTCCCGCAGGGCATCGAACTCGTCGACGATCGCGCGGCAGCGCGCGTGCAGCGTGTGCCCCTCGCTGGTCAGCGCGACCTTGCGCGTCGTGCGGTGGAAGAGACGCACGCCGAGGTCGGTCTCGAGCCGGGCGACGCTCTTGGCGACGGCCGACGAGGACAGGCCGAGTTCGCGGGCCGCGCGCGCAAAACTGCCGTGGCGGGCCGTCTCCGCGAAGGCCATCAACGCCTGCACGCTGGCCATGGGGCGCTCCGATTGCCGAAAGAATGTCGGCAATCATACGACAACCCGGGTGATTCTCTCCTGGGCTGGCGCGGCTCAGAGTGCGCGCACCGCCAACCGCCCCTCGAGGAGGATCGCATGTACGTCATCGAACACGCCCGGCTCGCCCCGAGCCACATCCCCGGCATCGAGCACCGCACCGTGGCGAGCGCCGCGCAGGGACTCGCCCATCTGTCCGTGTGGTGCCAGGCGATCGAGCCGGGCAGCGCCACGCCGCCGCACCGGCACGACTGCGAGGAAGTCGTCGTCGTGCTCGCCGGGCACGGCCGGCTGGTGATCGACGGCGTCGCCCACCCGTTCGGCCCCGAGACCACGCTGGTGATCCCGGCCGAGGTCGACCATCAGATCTTCAGCGACGGCCCCGGCATGCTGCACTGCGTCGCTGCGTTTGCCGCGACGCCGGTCGGGGTGGTCCTGCCGGATGGGACGCCGCTCGACCTGCCCTGGGCCTCTTGAATCCGGCGGGCCGGTCGGTCACCTTTGCGGGAGGTCGCGATGACTGAATAAGAAAGAAAGGCGATGCTCCCGGACCATGAGCGCGAAGCAGGCCACTCGCGGGTGGCTGCGGCACGTCCCGAATGCCCTGAGCACGGCGCGTATCGCAGCCGCTCCGCTCCTGCTGCTGCTTGCCTTCGCGCAGCAGCGGGCGGCATTCACCTGGCTGCTGGTGCCGGCGCTGCTCACGGATCTCGTCGACGGCTGGATCGCCCGCACCTGGCACGTCGAGTCGCGGCGCGGCGCCTTCCTGGATTCGGTGGCCGACTCCCTGCTGCTGTTCGCGGCGATCGTCGGCGTGTGGCGCTTCCATCCGCAGGTGATCACCGATCAGGCGGTCCTGTGCGGCTCGATGATCGCGCTGTGGGTGCTCGAGAACCTCGCGGCGCTGCTGCGCTACGGCCGGCTCTCGAGTTTCCACACCTACCTGTCGAAGACGGCGGGTTACCTGCTCGGCATCTACGTCGGCGTGCTGTTCGTCTTCGGCCACTATCCCTGGCTGCTGCGCGTCGCGACGGGGGTCAGCATCCTCGGCAGCCTGGAGGAGTTCGTGCTGCTGGCCCTGCTGCCGCAGTGGCGGACCGACGTGCGCGGGGTGTACTGGGTGCTCGCACAGCGCAGGCCGCCCGCGCGACGCTGACGCGCGCCGGGAGGCTGCCGTGATCATCGCCGGCGTGCTCGCGGTCACCCTGGCGGGGTTCACGCTCGGTGCGGTCGTGATGGCCGCCGGCAGTCGAACCGTGAGCACGGCGACGGCACGCGCACGCTGGTACAAGCTCGCCGTCTTCTTCGTGATCGTGCACGTCATGCTCGGGGCGGCGGCGCTGGGGCGACCTTGGGTCATCGGCGTGCTGATCGCCATCCTCGCGGCCGGCACCGTCGAACTCGCGAGGGCGTGGCAGCGTGTCGCGGAACCGCGACCCTCCGTGATCTGGCCCGTGTTCCTCGCGGTGGCGGTCGCCGCGCTCTGGAATGCTTCGCGCATCGCACCGGCCGCGTTCGGCTTTCTCTTCCTGTGTGCCGCAGCGGGCGACGGCTTCGCGCAGGTCGTGGGCCAATGGCTCGGACGACGGCCCCTCGCGCCGAGCGTGAGCCCGGCGAAGACCATCGAAGGGTTCGTCGCCGGGCTGTGCGCCGCGGCGTCGGTGGCCGTGCTGGCGAGCGGGCTCGTCGACTGGCCGCCGCTGCGCGCGGCGGCGCTGGGCCTGCTGATCGGCGTGACCGGACTCGCCGGTGATCTCGCCGCCAGTTGGGTCAAGCGTCGCGCGCAATTGAAGGACTACTCCGGCGCGCTGCCCGGACAAGGCGGTTTCCTCGACCGTTTCGACAGCCTGCTCGGCACCCTCGCGCTGGTCGGCTGGATGCTGTAGCGCGCTGGACGGATATCGCCGACTACCGGTCTGTCACCGCGCGGCAAGTTGCGGTAAAGCGTGCGATTGGTGCGTTGCAAAAAACGCCGCAGACGGTAAAGTTCCTGCACACACACCTGGGCAGACACGCCTGGCCCAGGCATCACGCTCCAGTGGCTGTCGCCGCTGGAAGCACGTCCCCGAACACGGACCGGATCGGAACGACCATGACTTCGATGACCCCCCGGACTCGCCTCCGGATCGCCGCCGTTTTTTCCATCGCCGCGCTGGCGGCGGCCTGCGGCCGCGGCGGACCGGCCGGCGGAGGCGCGCCGCCGCCGCCCGAAGTGGCCGTGGCGACCGCAGAGGCTGGCCGCCAGCCGATGATCCTGGAATACGCCGGACGCGCGGCCGGTTCGCGCGACGTCGAGGTGCGCGCCCGGGTCAGCGGCATCTTGCTGCAGCGCCGGTATCGGGAGGGGGGCGCGGTGCGCCAGGGGGATCGCCTGTTCCAGATCGATCCCGAGCCGTATCGCGCGGCCGCGGCGCAGGCGCGCGCGGAAGTCGGCGTGGAACGCGCGAAGCTCAACGAGGCCCGCCGCCAGCACGATCGCGTGCTGCCGCTGTTCGAGAAGGGCCTCGTCTCGCAGATGAACCGCGACGAGGCGATCTCGAACTACGAGGTGGCGCAGGCCAACGTCGCGGCGGCCGAGGCGCGGCTGCGCAAGGCCGAGCTGGACCTCGGCTACACGGACGTGCGCGCGCCGATCGCGGGCCTCACCAGCCACGAAGCGCGTTCCGAAGGCAGCCTCGTCACGGCGGGCAGCGAATCGAGCCTGCTGACGCGCATCGTGCAGACGGACCCGCTCTACGTCGAGTTCACGCTGCCCGAAAGCGACGCCGCGGCGCTGCGCGCGCACCTGGCCGACCCGGCCGCCGCGGTCACGGCGCAACTGCTCCTCGAGAGCGGTGCGCCCTATGCGCGCGAAGCGAAGCTGAATTTCCTCGACACTTCGGTCGAGGCCGGCTCCGGCACCGTGCGGGCGCGTGCGGTCGTCGACAATCCGTCCGGTGAACTCGTCCCGGGCCAGTTCCTGCGCGTGCGGCTCGAGGGCGTGACCCTCTCCGGCGTCGCGGTGCCGCGCCGCGCGGTGATGTCGAGCGCCATGGGCAGCTTCGTGTGGGTCGTCGGCGCGGGCGACAAGGTCGAGCTGCGGCCCGTCACGCTCGGCGGCAACGTCGGCGACCGCGAGCTGATCGCCACCGGCCTGCAGGGCGGCGAGCGGGTGATCGTCGACGGCGTGCTGAAGGTGCAGCCGGGCGTGCAGGTGAAGATCGCCCAGCCTGCGCCCGCCGCGGCGGCGCCGGGGGCAGGGCCCGCGCGATGATCTCGCGCTACTTCATCGACCGGCCGATCTTCGCATCGGTGCTGTCCGCGTTCCTCGTGATCGCGGGCCTCGCCGCGCTGCGCGTCCTGCCCGTCGCCCAGTATCCCGACATCCTGCCGCCGCAGGTGCAGGTCACCACGGTGTACCCGGGCGCCAATGCCGAGACGGTCGCGCAGACGGTGGCTGCGCCGCTCGACCAGGCGATCAACGGCGTGGACAACATGCTGTACCTGAACTCCGCGAGCGCTGGCAACGGCCTGCTGCAGATGGCGGTCACGTTCGCGATCGGCACCGACCCGGACCTCGCGGCGATCAACGTCAACAACCGCATCCAGAGCGTGCTCGCGCAGCTGCCCGAGGAGGTCCGCCGCCAGGGCGTGATCGTGCGCAAGCGCACCAACACGATGTTGAAGATCTATGCGCTCGATTCGGACGATCCGCGCTACGACGCGGTGTTCATCTCGAACTACGCGCTGCTCAACATCGTCGACGAGCTGCGGCGCGTGCCGGGCGTCGGCGACGTCGAGATCTTCGGTTCGAAGGACTACTCGATCCGCGTGTGGCTGAAGCCGGACCGCCTCGCCAAGCTCGGCCTGACGCCGGCCGACGTCGCCGCGGCGATCCGCGAGCAGAACGCCCAGTTCGCGGCCGGGCGCATCGGGCAGGAGCCGATGCCGTCGGGCGTCGACTTCACGTTCTCGGTGACGACCATCGGGCGACTGGCGGACCCCGAGGAGTTCGGCCGCATCGTGCTGCGCACGGGCGCGGACGGCGAGATCGTCCGCCTCGAGGACGTCGCGCGCGTCGAGCTCGGCTCGCGGGACTACGACTTCTCGGGCATGCGCAAGGGCAAGCCGGCGATCCCGATCGGCATCTTCCTGCAGCCCGGCGCGAACGCGCTGCAGGTCGGCGAGGCCTGCGACGCGCGCATGCGCGAGCTGTCGAAGGCGTTCCCGGCCGGCCTGCGCTGGGCGACGCCGTACGACACGACGATCTACATCCGCGTGTCGATCGTCGAGGTGCTGAAGACGCTCGCCGAGGCGATGCTGCTGGTGTTCGCGGTCGTGTTCCTGTTCCTGCAGAACTGGCGCGCGACCATCATCCCGATGCTGGCCGTCCCGGTGTCGCTGGTCGGGACGCTCGCCGCGATGCTGCTGCTCGGCTTCTCGATCAACACCCTCACGCTCTTCGGCATGGTGCTCGCGATCGGCATCGTGGTGGACGACGCCATCGTCGTGCTCGAGAACGTCGAGCGCATCATGTTCACCGAGCACCTCGCGCCGCGCGAGGCGGCGCACAAGGCGATGCAGCAGGTCACGCGGCCGGTGATCGCCATCGTGTTCGTGCTGGCGGCGGTGTTCCTGCCGGTCGCGTTCCTCGGCGGCCTCGTGGGCGAGATGTACCGGCAGTTCGCCGTGACCATCGCGGTGTCGGTCGCCATCTCCGGCTTCGTCGCGCTCACGCTCACGCCGGCCCTGTGCGCCGCGGTGCTGCGCCGTGACGACGTGATCCATCACGGCATCCTGCAGCGCTTCAACGACTGGTTTGCCCGCATGACGGGCCGCTACACCGACGGCGTGCGCTATTTCCTGCGCCATGCGGCCCTCTCGTTCGGCATCGTCGCGGTCGTGCTGGTGGCCGTCGCGGCGCTGTTCCGCGTCGTGCCCTCGGCACTCGCGCCGTCGGAGGACCAGGGATACATCATGGTCATCCCGATCCTGCAGGATGCCGCGTCCCTGCAGCGCACGGAGGCCGTCAACAAGCAGATCACCGCGGCGCTGATGGCGAACCCGGCGGTCGAGGACATGATGTCCTTCTCCGGCATCGATGCGCTCACCTTCACCACCCGCACCAACACGGGCATCTCCTGGGTCAACCTCAAGGACTGGTCGAAGCGCAAGGCGCCCGGAATGTCCGCGGCGGACGTGGCCGGCTACACCTTCGGGGTCGGCATGGGCATCAAGGATGCCTTCGTGCTCGCATTCGAGCCGCCGCCCATCGAAGGCCTCAGCATGACCGGCGGTTTCGACGGCTACGTGCAGTCGACCGCGGGCGGCAGCTACAAGGAACTGGAAGCGGCGACGCAGGCGCTGGTGGCCGCGGCGGCCAGGCGCAAGGAGCTGGCGGGCGTCACCACCACGTTCTCGGCGAGCGTGCCGCAGGTGCGCGTGGAACTCGATCGCGAGAAGGCCAAGCTGCTCGGCGTGAATCTCGCGGACGCGTTCGACGCGATGCAGAGCACGTTCGGCTCGATGTACGTCAACGACTTCAACCGCGCCGGCCGCGTGTTCCGCGTGCACCTGCAGGCCGATGCGCCGTACCGCGCGCGCCCCGACGACATCCGCAACGTGTACGTGCGCTCCGCGGGCGGGGCGATGATCCCGATGACGGCCATCGCCACGGTTCGCGAGGTGGCGGGACCGGAACTGGTCGAGCGCTACAACGTGTTCCCGTCGGCGAAGCTGCTCGGCGGACCGGCGCCCGGCTACAGTTCCGGCGATGCGCTGCGGGTCATGGAGGAACTGGCGCGGCAGACGCTGCCCGAGGGCTATCGCCTCGCGTGGACCGGCACGTCCTTCCAGGAAAAGGCCACGGGCGGCGCCTCCACCGGCGTCTTCTTCGTCGGCGTGCTGATGGTGTTCCTGGTGCTCGCCGCGCAGTACGAGCGCTGGACGCTGCCGTTCGCGGTGATCCTCGCCGTGCCGTTCGCCGTGCTGGGCGCCCTGCTGGCCGTGTACCTGCGCGGCCTGCAGAACGACATCTATTTCCAGATCGGCCTCGTCACGCTGGTCGGCCTCGGGTCGAAGAACGCCATCCTGATCGTCGAGTTCGCGCAGCTGAAGGTGCAGGAGGGCATGTCCGTCTTCGACGCGGCGGTGGAGGGCGCGCGCCTGCGCTTCCGGCCCATCGTCATGACCTCGCTCGCCTTCATCCTCGGCGTGCTGCCGCTGGCCATCAGTTCGGGCGCCGGCGCGGGCAGCCGCCACTCGATCGGCACGGGCGTGATCGGCGGCATGCTGTTCGCGACCTTCGTCGCGACCTTCTTCATCCCGTTGTTCTTCCTGTGGATTGCGGGGCTGCGCGGGCGCCGGACGCCCGCGGTTGCGGATACCACGGAGGCAACGCCCGGGGGCGGACAGTAGGCTGGGATTCCATCGACCCTGGCGAGGGGCCCGCCATGACCGCCGACGACAACCGGATTCCCCCCGGCGATTCCCATCCCGCCCGTCGCGAGGGCGCCCGGCCGCGACGACCGCGTCGCAAGGCGAACGGGAAGGCGGCGGCCCGGCGCGTCGCCCTCGGGGACGTGCCGCCGCGGCTCGCGCCGAGCGCCATCGAGAAGTTCGCGGTCGACGAAGCGGTCAGCGCCGCCAACGAATCGAAGGCCTACGCCATGCAGGACATCGCGCGGCGCGTGGGCGAGGGCGATTCCGCCGACATGAGCGAGACCTTCGAGGCGATCCTCGCGGGCGCCTCGCCCGACGACGTGCTGGCGCTCAAGAACATCCTGCTGCGCCACGGCCGCGTGGCCGAAACCGCGCGCAAGGAGAAGGACGACCGCGAGCTGGCCGAGGGCTGGCGCGAAGGGCGCTACCCGTACCGCCACCTGATGGCGCGCAAGACCTACGAACGCGAGAAGTACAAGCTGCAGGTCGAACTGCTCAAGCTGCAGGCGTGGGTGAAGGAGACCGGCCAGCGCGTGGTGATCCTCTTCGAGGGCCGCGACGCGGCCGGCAAGGGCGGCACCATCAAGCGCTTCATGGAGCACCTCAACCCCCGCGGCGCGCGCGTCGTGGCCCTCGAGAAGCCGAGCGAGGTCGAGCGCGGGCAATGGTACTTCCAGCGCTACGTCGAGCACCTGCCGACGCGCGGCGAGATCGTGCTGTTCGACCGGTCCTGGTACAACCGCGCCGGCGTCGAGCGCGTCATGGGCTTCTGCACCGAGGACGAGTACATCGAGTTCATGCGCCAGGCGCCGGAATTCGAGCGCAACCTCGTGCGCAGCGGCATCGTGCTGATCAAGTTCTGGTTCTCGGTCAGCCGCCACGAGCAGCGGCGCCGCTTCAAGGAGCGCAAGTCGCACCCGCTCAAGCAGTGGAAGCTGAGCCCGATCGACATGGCCTCGCTCGACAAGTGGGACGAGTACACGCGCGCCAAGGAGGCGATGTTCTTCCACACCGACACGGCCGATTCGCCGTGGACCGTGATCAAGTCGGACTGCAAGAAGCGCGCGCGGCTGAACGCGATGCGCTACGTCCTGCACCGCGTGACGTACGACCGCAAGGACCTCGAGTCCATCGGCCCGATCGACCCGCTGCTGGTCGGCCGCGCGAACGTCGTCTACGAGAAGGGTGAGCGCCAGGCGGACGTGCCGTCCTGACGCGGGCGTTCAGGTGTGGCGCCGCCAGCGGCGCAGCAGGCGCACCGAGCCCGTCGAGTCGGTCTGCTCCGGCGGGCGGCTGCGCTCGGCGATCTGCAGCAGCGTGGCGATGCGGATCTCGGCGTCCTGCACGAAGTCGAGCACCGCCGACGCCTCCATCGGCCGGCCGACGAGATAGCCCTGCACCAGCACGTCGCCGCAGTCGGCGAGGAAGTCGAGGTGCTCGGGGCGTTCGACGCCTTCCGCCGTCACCACCAGCCCGAGGCTGCGGCACAGCGTGATGATCGAGCGCGCGATCGCGGCCGCGCGCGGATTGTGGTCGACCGCGGTGATGACGCTGCGGTCGAGCTTCACGCAGGTGAGGGGCAGTTGCTCCAGCGAGGTGAGCGAGGAGTAGCCCGTGCCGAAGTCGTCGAGCGAGGTCGCGACGCCGAGCTGGCGCAGGCCGCGCAGCGTCTCGACCGTCACCGCGCCGGTCTGCAGCATGTTCTCCGTCAGCTCGAGCTCGATGGCATCCGCCGGCAGGTCGTAGCGCGCGAGCAGCTGCTCGATGCTGCCGAGGAAGTCGCCCGCCACGAACTGCTGGGCGGAGACGTTCACCGCGACCTTGGCGTCGGGCCAGCCGCCTTCGCGCCACTGCCGTACGGCCTGCGCGGCCGTCTCGAGCACCCAATCGTTGAGGTCGAGCATCAGGCCCGACTGCTCGGCCACGCGGATGAACTCGCCGGCCGAGACGATGTGCGTGTCGCTGGTGCGCCAGCGCAGCAGCGCCTCGACGCAGATCGTGCGCTTGGACTCGAGCGAGACCTGCGGCTGGTAGTGCAGCACGAAGTCGCCGCCGTCGATCGCCTTGCGCAGCGCCTGCTCGATGCGGAAGCGGTTGGACGCGTCGACGAGCATCGCCGGGTCGTGGATGCACAGCCGGTTGCGGCCGAGGTCCTTCGCGCGGAACAGCGCCGCGTCCGCCGCGCGCAGCAGGGACGTGGCATCGTCGCCGTGCTGCGGGAAGAGCGCGACGCCGCAGCTGACGCCGACCGACACCTCGCGGCGGCCGATGGCGAGCGGGCGCTGGAAGCCGTCGACGATGCGCCCGGCGCGCTGCTCGATCTCCGCCGGGTCGCCGGAATACGGGAACACCAGCGTGAATTCGTCGCCACCGAGACGCGCGATGAAGCTCGACTCGCCCGTGACCTGGCGCAGGCGTTCGCCGATCTCGGTCAGCACGCGGTCGCCGAACTCGTGGCCGAGGCTGTCGTTGACCGTCTTGAAGTTGTCGAGGTCGATGAACATGACCGCGAGGCTGCCGCCCGTGGGCTCGGCCTGGTCGATCATCTGGTTCAGGTGCTGGAACAGCTGCCGGCGGTTCGGCAGGTTGGTGAGCGGGTCGTGCTCGGCGAGGTGACGCAGCTGCAGCGTCCGCTCCTCGACGCGCTGCTCGAGTTGCGCCTGGTAGCTGCGCACCGAGCGCTCGGCGAAGTCGAGCTCGGCCGCCATGTGGTTGAACACGCGGGCCAGCTCGTCCACCTCGTTCGCGCCGCCGCGCGGTACGCGCGTGGTGAGATCGCCGGTCGCGAGGCGGCGGGCGCCCGCCGTCAGGCGGCGCACCGGCCAGGTGATGGCCCAGGCCATGATCGCGAGCGCCAGCAGCGCCAGCAGCACGGCCTTGGCGGTGGCGGCCTCGATGCGCTGCGCCGAGGTCTCCACGGCCGAGCGCGCCTCGGTCGCCGCGGTGATGAAATTGCGCCAGGCCGGCGTCTCGAGGTCGCTGCGGACTTCGACGGCGAGCGCGTCGCCGCTCGCGACGAACTCGCCACGGGCCGCCTCGATGTCCACGTCCGCCTGCTGGGCGCGGCGGCGCATGTCGATGGCGCCGGCGACGTCCTCGACCATGAGGTCGTACCAGACGCGTCCCGGCGCGCGCAGGAATTCGTCGCGGTGCGCGACGAGCACGCGACGCAGCACTCGTTCGCCTTCGGTGTAGGCGGGGGGCTGGGCGTCATGGCGCGCGACGGCGGCAGCGGCCTCGGCACGGGCCGTTTCGACGGCACGCGTCAGTTCGGTCAGCGACGGTCGCGCGAGCACGTTCTCGCCGACCAGCACGCCGGCGCCGCCGCCCTGCAGGGCGCGACGGTGCAGGTCGGCATAGGTGTCGTCGAGCCCGGCCACCGTGCGTCGCCGCTCGTCCTGCATGTCGAGCAGGCGGAAACCGTCGGCCTGGCGCGCCGCCACGCGCCCGAGCAGGGCGCGCACTTCAGGTCGGGCGGCCGGGCTGTCGGACCGCGATGCGTCGTCGATCGCGCTCGACAGCCGGGCCGCGGCGTCGGCGACCTCGCCGCGGTTCGTGTCGGAGTCCGCGCGCAGGAAGGCGAGGACGGCGCGGTCGTAGGCCGCCATGCTGTCGCCGAGTTCGCGGACCGTGCGCGCGAGCGGCTCGAACTGCCGCTGCATCGTCGCCAGGTCGGCGGTGGCGTGGCGGGTGCCGCGCACGGCCACGATGCTGGTCGAAGCGAACGCGCCGATGACCACGGCGAAGCCGATCACCAGCCACGCGCTGATGGGCAGCCCGAAGCCCCGCGGTCGGTTCTTCCTCGACGCTTTCGTCCCAGCCGGTCCTGTCACTCGCCTCGTCCTTGTTGCGGGGCCGTCGCCCGGTGGGCGGTCGACGGCCGGGGCTTGCCGGACAGCCGTCAGCTCCTGAGGCCCCGAAGGTAACGGTCGCAGGCGGCGGCCGCCCCGCGACCCTCGTGGATGGCCCAGACTACGAGGCTCTGGCCGCGCCGGCAATCGCCGGCCGCGAACACGCCCTTGACGCTGGTCGCAAAACGGCCGAGTTCGGCCCGGACATTGCCCCGCGGGTCGCAGTCGAGGCCGAGGTCCCTCAGCAGGGGGGCCTCGGGTCCCAGGAACCCCATGGCCAGCAGCGCCAGCTGGGCCGGATGCGTCTGCTCGGTGCCCGGCACTTCGACCGGGACCGTCTGGCCCTTGTCGTTGCGCTCCCAGCGCACCTGCACGGTCACCACCCGCAGCAGCCGGCCCTCGGCATCTCCGTCGAACTTCTTGACTGTGGTCTGATACAGGCGGGGATCGGTGCCGAACTTCGCGGCGGCCTCCTCCTGGCCGTAATCCACCTTGTGGACCCGGGGCCATTCCGGCCAGGGGTTGTCGGCCGCCCGCTCGAGCGGCAGGCGCGGCAGGATCTCGATCTGGGTCAGGCTGCGACAGCCCTGCCGCAGGGCCGTCCCCACGCAGTCGGTGCCGGTGTCGCCACCGCCGATGACCACGACGTCCCGGCCGCGAGCGTGGATCGGGCTGCGATCGGCGCCGCCGTCGAGCAGCGCCTTGGTCGCCGCGGTCAGGTACTCCATCGCGAAGTGCACGCCCGCGAGCTTGCGCCCGTCGACCGCGAGATCGCGCGGCTGGGTCGCTCCGGTACACAGGACGGTCGCGTCGAAGTCGCGCAGCAGCAGCTGGGCCTCGACGTTGTCGCCGACGTTGGCGTTGCACAGGAACTTGATGCCTTCCTGTTCGAGCTGCTGGATGCGGCGCTCGACGACGTCGCGCTTGTCGAGCTTCATGTTCGGGATGCCGTACATCAGCAGGCCGCCCGGACGGTCCTCGCGCTCGAGCACCGTCACGGAGTGGCCGGCGCGATTGAGCTGCTGTGCCGCGGCGAGTCCCGCGGGACCGGAGCCGATCACCGCGACCTTCCTGCCGGTGCGGACCGTGGGCGGTTCGGGCAGTACCCAGCCCTCGTCCCAGCCGCGGTCGATGATCTCGTTCTCGATGTTCTTGATGGTGACCGGCGGCTCGTTGATGCCGAGCACGCACGAGCCCTCGCACGGCGCCGGGCACACGCGCCCGGTGAACTCCGGGAAGTTGTTGGTCATGTGCAGGCGGTCGAGCGCCTCACGCCACAGGCCCCTGTAGACCAGGTCGTTCCACTCCGGGATGACGTTGTTCACCGGACAGCCCGAAGCCATGCCGCTGATCAGCTTGCCCGTGTGGCAGAACGGCACGCCGCAGTCCATGCAGCGCGCGCCCTGGTTGCGCAGGCGCTTCTCCTCCAGGTGCGGGTGGAATTCCTTCCAGTCGCCGATGCGCTCGAGCGGCGCGCGGTCGACCGGCAGTTCCCGGAGGTACTCGATGAATCCCGTTGGCTTGCCCATCTTCTCGGTCCCGGTCAGTTGCCGCCCACGCGCGAGAGGTCGCGCGCGTTCTCCTCGAACGCCACCATGATCGCCTCGTCGCCGACCAGGCCCTGTTCCTCGGCCCGCGCGATGCAGGCGAGCATGCGCTTGTAGTCCTTCGGAATGACCTTCACGAAGCGCGGCACCATCGCCGCCCAGTCGTCCAGCACCTGCCGGGCGCGGTCACTCGAGGTGTGCTCGAGGTGGCGCTCGACGAGGCGACGCACCTCGGCGATCTCCGCCTCGCGCTCGAGGCGCTCGAGTTCGACCATCTGCTTGTTGACGTTGGCGGGGAAGGTGCCGTCCTCGTCGAGCACGTAGGCGATGCCGCCGGACATGCCGGCGCCGAAGTTGCGCCCGGTCGGGCCCAGCACCACGACGCGACCGCCGGTCATGTACTCGCAGCCGTGGTCACCGACGGCTTCGACGACTGCACTCACGCCGCTGTTGCGCACGCAGAAGCGCTCGCCGGCCATGCCCCGGATGAAGGCCTCGCCGCTCGTCGCTCCGTACAGCGCGACGTTGCCGACGATGATGTTCTCCTGGGCCTTGAACGTGGCCTCGCGCGCGGGGAAGACCGCGAGCTTGCCGCCGGAGAGTCCCTTGCCGACGTAGTCGTTCGCATCGCCCTCGAGCGACAGGCTCATGCCGGGCGGCACGAACGCGCCGAAGCTCTGGCCGGCCGAACCGCGGAAGTGCAGGCGGATCGTGTCCTCCGGCAGGCCATTGGGGCCGTGCCGGCGCGTGATCTCGCTGCCCGTGATCGTGCCGACCACGCGGTGCACGTTGCGCACCGTCAGTTCGGCCACCACTTCCTCGCCTCGCTCGATCGCGGGGCGGCACAGGTCGAGCAGGGTCGTGACGTCGAGCGAGCGCTCGATGCCGTGGTCCTGCGCTTCCTGGCAGTAGCGGCCCCAGTCCGGATCGACCTCGGGCGAGTAGAGCAGGCTCGAGAAGTCGAGGCCCTTCGCCTTCCAGTGGTCGATGGCGCGACGCGGCTCCAGCCGGTCGACGCGCCCGACCATCTCCTCGACGGTGCGGAAGCCGAGCTGCGCCATGATCTCGCGCAGGTCCTGCGCCACGAAGTGCATGAAATTGACGACGTGCTCGGGCTTGCCCTTGTACTTCTCGCGCAGCCGCGGGTCCTGCGTGGCCACGCCCGCCGGGCAGGTGTTGAGATGGCAGACGCGCATCATGATGCAGCCGGTGGCCACCAGCGGCGCGGTCGCGAAGCCGAACTCCTCGGCGCCGAGCAGCGCGGCAATCGCCACGTCGCGGCCCGTCTTCAGCTGGCCGTCGGTTTCCACCGCGACCCGACCGCGCAGGTTGTTCAGCACCAGCGTCTGGTGCGTCTCGGCGAGGCCGAGCTCCCACGGCAGGCCCGCGTGGTGGATCGAGGTCTGCGGCGACGCGCCGGTGCCGCCATCGTGTCCGCTCACCAGTACGACGTCGGCGTGGGCCTTCGCCACGCCCGCCGCGATGGTGCCGACCCCGACCTCGGCCACCAGCTTCACGCTGATGCGCGCGTGCCGGTTGGCGTTCTTGAGGTCGTGGATCAGCTCGGCGAGGTCCTCGATCGAGTAGATGTCGTGGTGCGGCGGCGGCGAGATCAGGCCCACGCCGGCCGTCGTGTGCCGCGTCTTGGCGACCCACGGGTAGACCTTCGTGCCGGGCAGCTGACCGCCTTCGCCCGGCTTGGCGCCCTGCGCCATCTTGATCTGGATTTCCTTCGCGTTGACGAGGTACTCGCTCGTCACGCCGAAACGGCCCGAGGCGACCTGCTTGATTGCCGAGTTCTTCGAGTCGCCGTTCGGCAGCGGCTGGTAGCGCTCCGGGTCCTCGCCGCCTTCCCCGGTGTTGCTCTTGCCGCCGATGCGGTTCATGGCGATGGCGAGCGTCTCGTGCGCTTCCTTGCTGATCGAGCCGTACGACATCGCGCCGGTCTTGAAGCGGCGCACGATGCTCTCGACGGATTCGACTTCCTCGAGCGGCACCGGGTCGCCGCCCTTGAACTCGAGCAGGCCGCGCAGCGTGCAGAGGCTGGTCGACTGGTTGTTGATGAGGGCGGCGTACTCCCTGTAGGTGTCGTAGCTGCCGGTGCGCACCGACTTCTGCAGGCGGTGGATGCTCTCCGGGTTGAAGAGGTGGAACTCGCCCTCGGCGCGCCACTGGTACTCGCCGCCCACCGGCAGCGCGTGCCGCGACGGCGTCTCGGTGAACGCGGCCTGGTGCCGCATCAGCACCTCCTGCGCGATCACGTCCGTGCCGATGCCGCCGACGCGCGAGGCAGTCCAGCTGAAGTACTCGTCGATGACGTCCTGGCGCAGGCCGATCGCCTCGAACACCTGCGCGCCGCGGTAGCTCTGCAGCGAGGAGATGCCCATCTTCGAGGCGACCTTGATGACGCCCTTCGACGCCGCCTTCACGAAGTTCTTGCACGCGGTCTTGTAGTCGACCGTGGTCAGCAGGCCCTCGTCGATCATGTGGTCGATCGTCTCGAAGGCCAGGTAAGGATTGATCGCGCTCACGCCGTAGCCGATCAGCAGCGAGAAGTGGTGCACCTCGCGCGCGTCGCCCGTCTCGATCACGAGGCTCGCGCGCGTGCGCAGGCCCTCGCGGATCAGGTAGTGGTGCAGGCCCGCGACCGCCATCAGCGAGGGGATCGGCGCGAAGTCCTTGTTGACGCCGCGGTCGCTGAGGATGATGACGTTGACCTCTTCTTCCTCGATCAGGCGGCGCGCCATCAGGCGCAGTTCCTCCATCGACTTGACGAGGCCCTTCTCGCCGCGGCTCACGCGGAACAGGATCGGCAGCACGCCCACGCGCAGGCCCGGCAGGTCCATGCGGCGGACCCGCGCGAACTCCTCGTTGGTGATGATCGGCCACTTGAGTTCGAGGCGGCGGCAGTCCGAGGGCTGCGGGTTGAGCAGGTTGCCCTCGGAGCCGAGGCGCGTCTCCGCCGAGGTGATGATCTCCTCGCGGATGCAGTCGATCGGCGGGTTGGTCACCTGTGCGAACAGCTGCTTGAAGTAGTCGTACAGCAGGCGCGGCTTCGACGACAGCACGGCGAGCGGCGTGTCGTTGCCCATCGAGCCGATGGCCTCGACGCCGTCGCGCGCCATCGGCGTCAGGATGACGCGCTGGTCCTCGAACGTGTAGCCGAACGCGACCTGGCGCTGCAGCAGGCTGCCCGGATCCGGCTGCGGCATCTCCGGCGGCTGCGGCAGGTCGTCGACGTGGATGAGGTACTCGTCGAGCCACTCGCGGTACGGGCGCTGTGCCGCGATGGTGCGCTTGATCTCCTCGTCCTCGATGATGCGGCCCTGGGCGGTGTCGACCAGGAACATCCTGCCCGGCTGCAGCCGGCCCTTGCGCACCACGTCCCCGGGCGGCACGTCGAGCACGCCGGCCTCGGACGCGAGGATCACGAGGTCGTCCTTCGTCACGTAGTAGCGGCCGGGACGCAGCCCGTTGCGGTCGAGGACGGCGCCGATCTGCGTGCCGTCGGTGAACGAGATGGAGGCGGGGCCGTCCCACGGCTCCATCAGGCTCGAGTGGTACTGGTAGAAGGCCCGCTTCTGGTCGTCCATGGTCTCGTGGTTCGACCAGGGTTCGGGGATCATCATCATCACGGCGTGCGGCAACGAGCGGCCCGAGAGGTAGAGCAGCTCGAGCGTGTTGTCGAACATGCCGGAGTCGCTGCCGTTCGGGTTGATGATCGGACGGATCTTCTTGATGTCCTCGCCGAACGACTCCGCCTCGAAGCGCGCTTCGCGCGCGTGCATCCAGTTGGCGTTGCCGCGCACGGTGTTGATCTCGCCGTTGTGGGCGATGTAGCGGTACGGGTGCGCGCGGTCCCAGCTCGGGAAGGTGTTGGTGCTGAAGCGCGAGTGCACCAGCGCCAGCGCCGACTCCATCAGCGGGTTGTGCAGGTCGGTGAAGTACTGGTCGAGCTGCGTGGTGAGCAGCATGCCCTTGAAGACGATGGTGCGGCACGAGAGGCTGACCACGTACCAGGCCTCGGCACCGGCGAGCGTCGAGGTGCGGATCTCGCTGTAGGCGCGCTTGCGGATCACGTACAGCTTGCGCTCGAAGTCGAGCTCGTCGGTGATCTCGGGACTGCGCTGGATGAACACCTGGCGCATGAACGGCTCGCAGGAGCGCGCCGTCTCGCCGAGCATGCCGTTGTGGGTCGGCACGGTGCGCCAGCCGAGCACGTGCTGGCCCTCGGACTGCACGACCTGCTCGAACTTCTGCTCGACCTGGCGCCGGATGGTCGGGTTGCGCGGCAGGAAGATGATGCCGCTGCCGTACTGGCCCGCCGGGGGCAGGGTGATGCGGGCCTTGCGGCACACCTCTTCATTGAAGGCATGCGGCATCTGCATGAGGATGCCCGCGCCGTCGCCGGTGTTGACCTCTGCGCCGCAGGCGCCGCGGTGGTCGAGGTTCTTCAGGACCTGGATGGCCTGTTCGACGATGCGGTGCGACTTCACGCCCCGGATGTGGGCCACGAAGCCGACGCCGCAGGCATCGTGCTCGAACGCCGGGTCGTACAGGCCCTGTTTGCCCGGACGCACGCGCAGGTCGGAGAGCTCCTCGGGACGACCGGCGGCGGTCGTGGGGGCGGCGTGCTGCGGTTCGGTCATCGGTCGGCCCTTCCTGCGGGTTGCCGTGGCTCAGGCGCAGGGACAGGTCGCAGCTCGTGCGGAGCCGGGACCCCCTGATCCATGCGACGGTCGTGGATACGGTACTCATATGACACGCAGCCCGAGCCCCCGTCAATGCACTGCAACAAACTGGTCTGAGTCCGTGTCGGCAGGGGCATGAGGCCCGGCCCGGCGGGTGGCGGCGGCAGCCGGGATGCTGCTAGGGTCGCGGTCGCACCACACACAAGGAACGGGAGGGGACTTCAATGGATGCAGCAACGGGCACCGGGGCGGGCCTCATGGGCTTGGGCGCCGGGGTACTCATCACCGCATTGATCATCTGGCTGCTGATCGGCCTGGCCATCGGGGCGCTGGCGCGCTTCCTCCTGCCGGGACCGGACCCGATGAGCTGGGGCAAGACGCTGCTGTTCGGCATCGGCGGGTCGTTCCTCGGCGGCTTCGTCGGGCGCCTGCTGCACGTGCCCCAGGGGCTCGATTTCGTCCTGTCGGTGGCCTGCGCGGCCGGGCTGATCTGGTTCTTCACGCGCCGCAACCGGCCCGCCGGGCCGTCGGCCTGATTCCGTTAAATATCTGATTCATAAGTAAAAATGAGTCGCCCCGGAGCAATCCGGGGCCGGCTCTGGTAGACTGCGCGCCGTTCGCGGCCGGGGCCTGGCCCCGCGGAACTGCGATCCGATGCCCCCGGGGCCTCCTGGCCCGCGTGAGGCACGTCACCGATGGAGCGACTGCGTTTGACCCCGGGGTTCGGGATCACCAGTCTCCAACCCTGGACACCCTAGCCACCGAGCCGCCGACGCCCCATGCCGACGACCCGCCACAGTGACCGCTCCTTCCGCTCGCCCCGCAGCCGTCGCGCTGCCGGGCTGCTGGGTGCGCTCGCCCTGGTGTTCTCGTCGTTCTCCTGGGGGGACAGCCCGGTCGCCGGACCGGACAGCCTGACGGGGAGCCTCAGCCGGCAACTGGCCGACCTCGCCCAGGAAGGCGTCGTCTCCTGGTACGGCGCGGCCTTCCACGACCGACCCACCGCGAGCGGCGAGAAGTTCAACTCCTCGGCGATGACCATGGCGCACCCGAGCCTGCCGTTCGGGACCATGGTGAAGGTCACCAACCTGCGCAACGGCCGCAGCGTGGTGGTTCGGGTGAACGACCGCGGTCCGTTCGTCGGCAAGCGCATCGCCGACCTGTCCCAGGCGGCTGCGCGCGAGATCGGCATGATGCGGCGGGGCATCGCCCGCGTGCGCATCGAGGTCCTGCAGGACTTCGCGGTCCCCGAGACCGACTGAGCCGCCCGTCCCGCTGGCGGTGGACCGCCGCGCCCCGAGGCGGAACAATGCCTCGACCGCCCGTTGCGGGCATTGCGGAATCCCGATGACCACCGCCATCCGCGAAGTGATGCCGGCCGACCGGTCCTGGTCGCAGCGTGGCCTCGCCGCCGTCCTGCGCGGACTGCTGCGCGCGACCCTGCTGCCGGCGTTCCAGGCCGGCGTGCCGTTCGAGCGGCAGCGCGCGCGCATCCGCACCGTGACCCGGCTGACGTTGCCGCCGCGCCAGGCCGAATTTCGCGCCGGCGAGTGTGGCGGGGTCGGTGGCGAATGGGTGTCGTCGCGCACCGGGCCGGCGCCGGACCGCGCCGTGCTGTACCTGCATGGCGGCGCGTACTGCGTCGGCTCGCCGCGCACCCATCGCGTGATCACCGGCCAGCTGGCCGTGCGTGCCGGTGCCCGCGTCTTCGCGGCCGACTATCGCCTCGCTCCGGAGCACCCGTTCCCGGCCGCGCTCGATGATGCGGTGGCCGCCTACCGCGGCCTGCTCGAGGCCGGGTTCGCGCCCGCGGCGATCACGATCGCGGGCGACTCGGCGGGAGGCGGACTCACCTTCGCCACGGCGCTGCGCCTGCGCGAACTCGGTGTCGCCCTGCCCGGATCGCTGGTGGCGTTCTCGCCTTGGGTCGACCTGTCCGACGTGGCGCGGCCGCCGCCGGCTGCCGGTGACGTCATGATCGTCGAGGCGTGGGTGGGCGAATGCGCGCGCCACTACCTCGCGGGTCGCTCGCCCGCGGAGGCGCTGGCCTCGCCCGTGCAGTCCGACCCCCGGGGATTGCCGCGCACCCTGGTCCAGGTCGGCACCGACGAGGTGCTGCTCGAGGACTCGCGGCGCATGGTCGAACGACTCGCCGCGGCGGGTGTCCCGGTCCGGCTGGAGGAGTACCCGCGGCGCTGGCACGTGTTCCAGGCCAACGCGGGCTTGCTCGCCGACGCCGACCGCGCGCTCGAACGCGTTGCGCGTTTCGTGCGCGCGCCGGCCTGACGCTACAGTACGCCGCCCGCCGGTTCCCCGACCGCGATCTCGGCCACGCCCGCATCGCCCGGACCCATCGACGGTGCCGGGCGCGCAATCGCGTGTCGTTCGATGAATGCGGCGATCCCATCGAGCGCCATCCGGGTCTCGGGCAGCCAGCCGATGACGTGGAACACGTGCGGCAGGTCGATGAACACCTCGATGTCGGCGGGCGTGCCGGCTTGCCGCGCGCGATCGTGTGCCCGCACCGAGTCGTCGAGCAGCATCTCGGTCGAACCGGCGTGGAACAGCAGCGGAGGCAGGCCGGCCCACTCACCGTGCAGCGGCGAGATGTGCGGGTGCGTGCGCAGCTGGCCCGGGCAGTAGAGGTCGGGCAGCAGCTCGCCGGCACCGGGTGAGAACATCACGTCGGCGACCGCGTTGTAGCGGACCGACGGGCCCGACAGCGTGATGTCCGTGGCCGGGGAGAGCAGCACGCCGCAGTCGGGCAGCACCAGCCCCGCGTCGCGCGCCCGCATCAGCGTGACGAGGCTGAGATTGCCGCCCGCGGAATCTCCCGCGATCACGAACGGCCGTTGCGGGTAGCCGCTCTCGATCAGCCAGCGGTAGACGGCGAAGCAGTCGTCGGCGCCCGCGGGGAACGGGTGTTCGGGGGCCAGGCGGTAGTCGGGCAGCAGCACGCGCATTCCGGTGCGCGCCGACAGTTCGCCGGCGAAGCGCAGGTAGGTGCGCGGCAGGTGGATCACCCAGGCGCCGCCGTGCAGGTACAGCATCGTGCCGCGCGCTTCGAGTTCCGGCGCGCCGACCCAGGTGGCGGGCACGCCCGCGATCTCCGTCGCTTCGGTGGGGAAAACGCGGGTGGGCCGGCCCATGCGGCGGTCGACACGGGCGACGTGGGCGCGCAGCTGCGCGAGGTCCACGCCCGGCTTCCACAGCGACTTGGCCGTCAGCCGCAGGAATCGGTTCATCAGGCGCGCGCGGAAACTCGGCATGGCGGGGCTCCAGCTGCTGCGACGCAACATTGTGGCCCCGGCACGGCGGCGGGGGCCAGCGCGCATCTACCTAGGGATCACGCCCTGCGCTCGAGCAGGCGCTGCACCTGCCGGCGCTGCGGCGCCTTCAGCAGCGGGCTGAAGAGCGCGACGAGGTGGCGGATGCCCTCGTGGATGTCGGCCGACTGGATCGATTTGCGGCGCGACATCACCTGCCAGTACGTGAACCACTGCGAGAGGACGATCCACGCATTGGCGGCCAGCAGTTCGACCTGCTCGTCGGTCGCCTCCATCCAGTCCTGCTCGATCATGCGGCGGAAGATCTGCCGGGCGTTTTCCTGCGCGCGTCCGGCGAGCAGTCGATAACGCTCCTTCAGACCCGGCACGTCCTGCAGCAGGCCGGTGAGGTCCCGGTAGAAGAACCGGTAGTCCCACAGGTGCGCGAACAGCCGGTCGAGGTAGGCCAGCACGGCGTCGAACGACGGTACGGGCGCCTGCGGCGGCGCGAGGATGACGAGCAGTTCGGTCTCGATGCGCTCGTACAGCGCGAGGACGATCTCTTCCTTGTTGGCGAAGTGGTAGTACAGGTTGCCCGGGCTGATGCCGAGTTTCGCCGCGACGTGGCGGGTGGACACCGCGTGCGCGCCGTCGCCGTTGAACAGCGCGAGCGCCGCGTCGACGATGCGTGTGCGCGTGTCCTGCGGCAGGGCGGTCTTGCGGGGCGGCATGGCGGTCTGGCGGGCCGGTCTCTTGTTGCGGTGCAAAGTGTACACCGCCGCGCCGACCACGGCATTTGACAAGCCGGGCGCGAGCCGGCATCCTGTTTAGAACAAATGTTCTAACCGGTCGCGAGGCGACCGCGGAGGCTCCGTGCTGAAGTACCTGCGTTTCCTCGGCATCTACCTGTTCGCCGCGGTCACCACGCTCGGGCTGCTGCTCGGCGGCGCGTGGATGTGGCTCGGGGTGGGCTTCGTGTACGTGGTGATGACGTTCGGCGACGAGCTGCTCGGTGACGATTACAGCGAGCCCGGCTACGCGTACCCGACGCTGCTCAATTCGCTGCTGTACCTCGGCGTGCCGGTGCTCGCCTTCATGTGCTTCGTGATGGCGTGGATGGCGGGCAGCGGCGATCTGCTCGGCTTCGGCGCGTGGGCGCATGCATCGTTCGGCCTCGACCTGTTCGCGGGCCGGGCGGCCACCGGGCCGCTGTCGTGGCTCGGCGGCATCCTGTCGGCAGGCTGGTCGTTCGCGGCGGTCGGCACCAACCTCGGCCACGAGCTCACCCATCGCACGACCGATCGCAGCGCGATGTTCGTCGGCCGCTGGTTCCTCGCGCTCACCTTCGACGCCGAGTTCTCGATCGAGCACGTGTACGGTCACCACCGCCGGCTCGCCACCGCGCAGGATCCGGCGTCGGCCCGCCGCGGTGAGCAGTTCTATGCGTTCCTGGCGCGCTCGATCGCCGGCCAGACGCGCAGTGCCTGGGGCCTCGAGGCCGAGCGCCTCGTGAAGCTGGGTCGCCCCGTGTTCTCGTGGCGCAACCGCATGCTGCGCGGCTGGGCCATGTCGCTCGCCATCGCCGCGCTGTTCTTCGCCGCGGCGGGCTGGACGGGGCTGGCGGTGTTCGTCGCCACGGCGGCCTATGGCCGCACCATCCTCGAGGCCGTGAACTACTTCGAGCACTACGGCCTGATCCGCGAAGTGGACCAGCCCGTCGAGCCGCGCCATTCCTGGAACACCAATCGCCGGCTGACCAACGCCGTACTGTTCAATCTCGCGCGTCACTCCCATCACCACGCCGAGGGTGATGCGCAGTTCTGGCAACTGCGCGCGTATCGCGACGCGCCGACGCTGCCGTACGGCTACCTCACCTGCATGCTGTTCGTGTACGTGGCCCCCACGTGGTACCGCAATCGCATGACGCCGCTGGTCCTCGACTGGGATCGGCGCTTTGCCTCGCCCGGCGAGCGGCGTCTCGCGGAGCAGGCCAACCGCGCGAGCGGCGTGCGCGAGCTGGTGCTGGCCGGCGAAGCGGCCTGAGGCGATGTTCGACTTTCTCAGGCGCCGGCCGGCCGGGCCGGCGACGGTCACGGTCGAGCCGTTCGGCTGGCGTTTCGAGGTCGCGCCCGGGCAGACCATCCTGCAGGCCGCGCTCGCGAATCGCCTGCCGTGGCCGTCGCGATGTCGCGTCGGCAGTTGCACGACCTGCCGCTGCCGCCTGATCGAGGGCGAGGTCAGGCAGCTGACGGACAGCAGTTACGTGCTTTCGCAGGAGCAGCTGGCGTCGCGCACGATCCTCGCCTGCCAGTCGCAGCCGAAGGGCGACTTGCGGTTGCATCTGGAGAAGGCTCGCGCCAGTCTCCCGGCCGATGCCACGGACGCCCCCGTCGCCGGTTGAAGAAGTCGTCACTGTCCCGATCGAGGACGGTGAGTTGCGCTACTGGCCACAGGTGTTCGGCCCGGGCGAGACCCACGAGCTGTTCGCGGCCTTGCGGGCCGGCATCGAGTGGCGGCAGGAGGACATCGTGCTGTTCGGGCAGCCGAAGCGCGTGCCGCGCCTCGTCGCCTGGCACGGCGATCCCGGAGCGAGCTACACGTATTCCGGCACGCGCCACGAGCCGCGACCCTGGACCCGGCCGCTGGAGATCATCCGCCGGCGCACGGAGGACCTGACGGGGTACCGTTACAACAGCGTGCTGCTCAACCTCTATCGCGACGGTCGGGACGGCATGGGCTGGCACGCCGACGACGAGCCCGAACTCGGTCGCGACCCGGTCGTCGCCTCGGTGTCGCTGGGTGCGACGCGTCGCTTCCGCCTGCGACATCGACGCCGGCCCACCGAACCGCTGACCCTGCCGCTGACGGACGGCAGCCTGCTGCTGATGGGCGGCGTGCTGCAGCACCATTGGCTGCACGCCGTGCCGAAGACGGCGACGGCGGTCGGCGAGCGCATCAACCTGACGTTCCGGCGCGTGCTCGCCGGCGTTGGTTCCCCGCCACAGCTGGATTGCGATACGCGCTGAACCGCTATACTTCGCGCCGGTTCGCCCTTCGGCGGACGCGTTGCGTGGAAATCAAAACCAGGCGAGCCGCCCGATCGCGGGCACGCCATTCGGGGGATCGAGAGATGAAGCCCAGCCTGCGGGCCCGGCTCGCATTCGTCGTCGTGGCTGCCTGCGTCGCCAGTGTCGCCTCGGCGGCCACCGGCCAACAGTTGTTCGCGCAGTGCGTGGCGTGCCACGGCGCCAGGGGCGAGGGCAATCCCGCCGTGGGTGCGCCGGCCATCGCCGGGCAGCACGTCGCCTACCTGCAGCGCCAGCTGCGCAACTTCCGTGCGGGAGTGCGAGGCACCCGCCCGGGCGACACGCAGGGCGCGCAGATGCGCGGCATCGCCGCGACCCTGCCGAACGACGCCGCCATCGTGGCAGTGACGACCTACGTGGCGGGCCTCTCGAAGACGGTGCAGAAGCCGGCGGCGGGCGCGAACCTCAAGAACGGCAACAACCTGTACCAGGGCAAGTGCGCCGCGTGCCACGGCACGAAGGCCGAGGGCAACGTCGCGCTGTCGACGCCGCGGCTGGCCGGGCTCGACGCGACCTACCTGCGACGGCAGTTCCAGCACTTCACCAGCGGGCTGCGCGGCACCGACCCGAAGGACACGTACGGCCGGCAGATGGGCATGATGGCGAAGACGGTCGAGACGCCGAAGGACCTCGAGGACGTCATCGCCTACATCCACACGCAGGGCGGCGCGCCTTGATGCGTGTGGCCTGCGCGGTCCGGCTGGGCGCCGCCTGCGGCGCCATGCTGCTCGCCACGCTGCGCGTCTCCGCCGCGGCGCCCGACTTCCAGCTGAGCGAACGCTGCCCGCCGGGTTTCGAGCTCACGCAGCGCGGCGTGTGCGAGTTGCGCACGCTCTACCAGTTCTACGACTCGCTCGAAAATCGCGGCGTCGGTGGCACGCGCACCGCGCTGCCGCCGCACCGCGACGGCTTCACGCCGCGCCAGATCGACCTCGGGCGCTTGCTGTTCTTCGATCCGGTCCTCTCCGGGGACGGCACGCTTTCCTGCGCGAGCTGCCACCGTCCGGACAAGGGGCTCGCCGACGGCCGTCCGCGCTCGCTCGGCATCCACCGCCAGGACGCGGGCCGCGCCGCACCGACCCTCTGGAACGTCGCCTTCCTGCATCGCTTCTTCTGGGACGCGCGCGCCGACTCGCTCGAGGCGCAGGCAACCGGGCCGCTCTACTCGCCGCGCGAGATGGGCAACGATCCGGCGCGCCTGCTCGCGACGCTGAACGGCAACGCGACCTACCGGCGTCTCTTCCAGCAGGCGTTCGGCGAGCCGGCGACGGCGTCCATCACGTCCGCGCAGGTGTACACGGCGCTCGCGGCCTTCCAGACCTCGCTGGTCTCGCTCAACAGCCGCTACGACCGGTACGTGCACGGCTACGACGACGCGCTCACGGCGCGCGAGATCGAGGGTCTCAACGTATTCCGTTCGTTCGTCGCGCGCTGTTCGGAGTGCCACACGCCGCCGCTCTTCACCAATGAACAGATCGCGGTGATCGGCGTGCCCGAGCCGAAGGGCCGGCCGTTCGACGTCGGCGCCGAGCAGACGTTCCACGCCGAGCGCCTGAAGGGCGGCTTCAAGGTGCCGACGCTGCGCAACATCGCGCGCACGGCGCCGTACATGCACTCGGGGACTTTCGCGACCCTGCGCGAGGCCGTGAACTTCTACAACCAGGGCCGCGGCCACGCGGTCCCGAAGAACCTGCACCTGTACCTGCACTGGCACATCACGGATCCGCACCTGACCGACCGGGAGGTCGACCGCGTGGTCGACTTCCTGCAGGCGCTGACCGACGAGTCGTTCCTGCCGCAGGTCCCGGCGCGCGTGCCGTCGGGGCTCACGCCGATCGACGGCCGGACACCGCGCAGCATGGCCGCCCGCGGGGCCGACGCACTGCGCCGCTAGACAACGTGGGAGGAGACCGATGAACAAGGGTTGGATCGTGGCGCTGCTGGCAGCGCTGTTGGCCTTCGGCGCCGGCACGTATTTCGGCCGCGCGTCGAAGTCGGCGATGGTGATCACCTCCGGGTCGGGAGGCGCCAGCTATGCCGGCGGCTTCAAGGCGACGGCGGAGCAGGCGAAGGCGGGGGCGGGCGGCGCCATCATCTCCGTGGCCGGGCCTGCGCCGACCAACACCGTGGTCGTGAAGCCCGGCGAGTCGATCCAGGCTGCGGTCAAGAACGCGCCGGCCGGCACCGTGATCCGGCTGATGCCCGGCACGTACCACGAGACCGTCTACATCGACAAGGACGACATCCGCATCATCGGCGTGATCGAGGAGGGCAAGCGGCCCGTGCTCGACGGCGAGAAGCGGCTGAACGACGCGATCCTCTACTCCGGCAACAACTTCGTGGTCGAGAACCTCGAGATCCGCAACTACAAGGGCAACGGGGTGATGGGCCAGGCCGGCAACAACTTCGAGATCCGCAACAACGTGATCGCGGAGAGCGGCGTCTACGGCATCTTCCCGCAGCTCGGCCAGAACGGCATCGTCGAGCACAACGTCGTCTCCGGCATCGCCGACGCCGCCATCTACATCGGCATGAGCGACAACGTGCACGTCGCGAACAACTACGTGTTCGACAGCGTGGCCGGCATCGAGGTCGAGAACTGCCGACACGTGATCGTCGAGCACAATTTCGTGACCAACAACTCGGGCGGCCTGCTCGCGTTCGTCACGCCGGGACTGCCGATCAAGACCACGCAGGACGTGATTTTCCGGCACAACTACGTGATCGGGAACAACCACGTCAATTTCGGCGCGCCGGGCTCGACCGTGGCCGGCATCCCCGCCGGCACCGGCATGCTGGTGATGGCGGCCGACGACGTCGTGATCGAGGGCAACATCGTCTCGGACAACAAGGTCGCGGGCGTGATCATCACGGACCACGCGCACGCGGCCAACATCACCATCGATCCCGAGTCGGATCCGAACTCGGATCGCGTGAAGATCCTCGACAACGTGATGCTGAAGAACGGCTACGACACGATTCCCGAGGTGAAGGCGCTGATGCTGGCGGAGGCGAAGACCGGTCCGGCGCTCGACATCGTGCGCGTCGGCCCGAGCCCCGGCAGCTGCATCATCAACCGCCACCAGTACGTCACGGCGGGCATCGGTGATTTCGGCGAGTGCGACTTCACCAACACCGCCGGCACCTCGACCTACCTGCTGCCGCCGGTGCCGCCGCGCAAGATCGACCCGGCCGACCGCGGCAAGGTCGCCTACCTCGGCATCTGCAGCGGCTGCCACATCTACAACGGCCGGCTGATCGGCCCGCCGGTCCAGGTGATCCAGGCGCTGTACGTCGACAACCCGCAGGGCATCGCCGACTACATCGCCAAGCCGGTGAAGAAGCGTCCGGACTTCCCGGAAATGCCGCCGCAGGACTACCTCGACCCCGCGACCCGCCTCGCGGTCGCGAAGTACATGCTCCAGGTCACGAAGTAAACCAAACCAGGATTCATGGGGAACACGATGAACGCCAGCCAGAAACTCCTTGCCCGCGCCGTCGCGGCCATCCTCGCCGGCGGCGCGCTGCCGGCTTTCGCGCCGCACGTGGCGCTCGCGGACGACGACCAGCCGAAGAGCGGTTCGATCCTCGAAGAGGTGGTGGTCACCGCGCAGCGCCGCACCCAGGCGCTGCAGGACGTGCCGCTCACCGTGCAGGTGGTCAACAACGACCTGATCAGCGACGTCGGCGCCGAGGACATGAACGACCTCAACGGCTTCGTGCCCGGCCTCGTGGTCTCGGGCGACAGCCCGACCCAGCCGAAGTACCAGATCCGCGGCATCCAGACGAGCGACTTCGGCGTCGGCACCGACTCCGCCGTCGGCGTGTACGTGGACGGCGTGTATTCGGCCCGCTCCGGGGCGGCGCTGCTCGCGTTCAACGACATCGAGCGCATCGAGGTGCTGAAGGGTCCGCAGGGCACGCTGTTCGGGCGCAACAGCGCCGCCGGCGCGATCTCGATCGTCACGCGCAAGCCCGCGGACGAGTTCGACGCCTCGCTCAAGCTGCGCTTCGGCGACGACGAGAAGCAGCGCCTCGAAGGCATGGTCAACCTGCCGCTCGGCGACCGCGTGGCCCTGCGCATCAACGGCCTGTGGAACCAGAGCGACGGCTGGGTCCAGGACAGGGCGACCGGTGCGAACCTCGCGCCGGAGAACAACTGGGCCGCGCGCGCGGCGCTGCGCTGGGACGTCACCGACGACACGCAGGTCACCCTGTCCTGGGACCACGACGACATCAACCAGAAGGCCCGCCCGGCGTTCGGTCTCGTGGCGCTGTCGAACGACCCGCAGGAGCGCGCGCCGTTCCCGGCGGATCCCGACACCTACCTGGACCCGCTCAAGCTGCACGACAAGGTCTACAACGACGTGGTCGGCAACGAGGAGTCGCGCAAGTTCGACGGCGGCACGCTGTTCGTCGACCACGCGTTCAGCTGGGGCGACTTCCGCTCGACGACGGCCTATCGCACCTTCGAGACCAAGAACCTCGAGGACGAGGACGGCACCAACCACATCACGCTGTACTTCGACACCGCCAACGTCGAGAACAACGACAGCTGGTACCAGGAGTTCAAGTTCTCGGGCAAGACCGGGAACTTCGACTGGGTCGGCGGCGCCAGTTACTACTGGGAAGACGCCAAGCAGGCGAGCGACACGCACGCGTTCACCGACAGCATCGACACGGTGCTGCTCAACCTCGGCCTCGCCGGCACCCCGGACGGCACGCTGTTCGGCTTCACGAGCAACTACATCGAGGCGCTCGTCGATCCGTCGCTCACGCTGCGCGGCCTGCCGTGGCGCGAGGTGATGAACAACGAGGGCACCTTCAAGGCCGCCGCGCTGTTCGGCGACGTGATCTGGCACGCGACCGACCGCCTGAACGTGACCTTCGGCCTGCGCTACACGCACGACGAGAAGAAGTTCAGCTGGCTGAACGGATCGCGCGAGGCGCCCGAGCTCGACGCGCGGGTCGCCTACCTCGACTCGATCGGCTTCTTCGACCTGCTCGGCATCCCCGCGTCGGCATACAACTTCGACGTGATCTTCGCTTTCCCGCCGGTCGGCACGCAGGTGGTCGAGGGACAGAAGGTCACGATGAAGGATTCGTGGGACGACGTGAGTCCGCGCTTCGTGCTCGACTACAAGCTCACGCCGGACGTGATGGTGTTCGGCTCGATCGCCAAGGGCTACAAGGCCGGCGGCTACAACAGCGTGCAGCCGCTCGCGAAGTTCGACAACGAGGACGTGTGGAACGCGGAGGCCGGCGTGAAGAGCCTGTTCGCGGACGCGGGCGTGATCCTGAACGCCTCGCTGTTCTATTACGAGTACCTCAACAAGCAGTCGATCTCGCTGGTCTGCCCGGACGAAGAGGTCTGCCGTTACCTCGTCGACACCAGCGACCAGAAGGCCTATGGCCTCGACCTCGACGCCCGCTGGCAGCCGGTGGACGCGCTGACGCTGAGCTTCAACGCCGAGTACATCGACGCGAAGTACAAGCACTACGTCACGCAGGAAGGCGACGACCTCTCGGGCGAGCCGACCGGCGAGCCGAAGTGGTCGTTCTCCGCGGGCGCCAGCTACGTCTGGATGCTCGGCAGCGCGGGCAAGCTCGACCTCTCGGGCATGTACGCCTATCGCGGCGAGAACCGCTGCAACGCCGGGTCGCAGCAGCAGGGCACGTGCCAGATCAGCCCGAACTTCACGGTCGGCCAGGCGACGGAGCACACCGACGTGCGACTCGCCTGGATGACCGAGGACGACAGCTTCGGCATCGCGGCCTTCGTGAACAACGTGTTCGACCAGCGCTACGTGACGGGTGTGAACAACATCACCGCCAACTCGTTCGGCACGCCGTTCGCGTCGATCACCCCGCCGCGCACGTGGGGCGTCGACTTCTCGTACCACTTCTGAAAGAGGGGCGACACTCGCCATTTTCGGCCGGGCCCGCGCCCGCGCCGGAAAATGGCGAGTGTCGCCTGTTCTCTACAATTCCCGGCCGGGCCTACTGGGGGGCCGCCGCGGCGGCCGCGATCGCCGCGCGGTCCTGCTTCGCGCGCTCGATGATGTAGGCGTGGATGTCGTGCACGTCCTGCTCGCTGAGCAGGTCGCCGAGGCGCGGCATGCCGGCGCTGTGGATCACGCCGTCGAACACGATGTTGCGGAAGATCTGGTGCTTCTCCGCGGTCAGCATGCGCAGGTCGGGCAGCACGCCGCCCGAGACCACCAGCGCGCCGTGGCAGACCATGCAGGTGCTCATGTACTTGTACTTGCCGTTCTGGACCTGCTCGGGCGTCGCGTCGATGGCCGGCGGCTCCGGAATCGAGGTGTTGCGCTCGGCGATGCGCGGCATCGGGGCCTGGCCGTCGAGCTTGAAGGTCAGCACGTAGCCTGAATTCACGTAGCGCGCCGACGCCATGGTGCGCGGATCGCCGCCCGTCACGCCGCCCGCGCCGCCGTAGCCCGCCATCACCGTGATGTACTGCACGCCGTCGACCTCGTAGGTGATCGGCGGCGCGATGATGCCGATCGAGGTCGGCAGCGCCCACAGGATCCGGCCGCTGTCCGCGGCGTAGGCGACGATGCGGCCGTCACCCGTGCCCTGCACCAGCAGGTTGCCGGCCGTCGTGAGCAGGCCGCCGTTCCACCACGCGGGCTGCTCGATCTCCCACAGCGTCTTCTTCTGCAGCGGATCCCAGGCCTTGAGGTAGCCGCGGTCGGGCGGCAGCACGCCGCCGAGCTTCTGGATCAGGCCCTCGACGGTGTCGAGGAACGTATTCCAGTCGATGCCCGGGTTCCAGAACATGTCGCGACGCTGGTAGTGGCCGGTGCGCAGCACGTCCTGCGGCGGCGGGTACACGCCGAGCGGCTGGTGCGCGGGGATGTACACGAGGCCCGTGCCGGGGTTGTAGGCCATCGGCTGCCAGTTGTGCGCGCCATAGGGCGCCGGAATGATGAGCGCGGTCTGGTTCTTGTAGCTCGCGGCCGGATTCTCGACCGGGCGGCCCGTCTGCAGGTCGACGTGATCGGCCCACGTCACGGGGGCGAACTTGTCCGCCGACAGCAGTTGGCCGGTCACGCGGTCGAGGACGTAGAAGAAGCCGTTCTTCGGCGCCTGCATCAGCACCTTGCGCGGCTTGCCGTCGATCGTCAGGTCGGCGAGCACGATGTGCTGCGTCGCCGTGTAGTCCCAGCTCTCGGCCGGCGTCGTCTGGTAGTACCACTTGAGGCGACCCGTGTTCGGGTTCAGCGCGAGGATCGACGACAGGTAGAGGTTGTCGCCACCGCCGGGCGAGCGGATTTCGCGGTTCCACGGCGACCCGTTGCCGGTGCCGACGTACAGCGTGTCGAGGTCGGGGTCGTAGGCCATCGAGTCCCACACCGTGCCGCCGCCGCCGCCGACCCACCATTCGCCGTGCCAGGTCTTTGCGGCCTCGGCCATCTCCGGGTTCTCGAAGCCGTCCTTGGGATTGCCGGGCACGGTGTAGAACCGCCAGGCGAGCTGGCCCGTCTTCGCGTCGTACGCCGAGAGGTAGCCGCGCACGCCGTATTCGCCGCCGCCGTTGCCGATCAGGACCTTCCCCTTCACCACGCGCGGCGCGCCGGTGATGGTGTACGGCTTGCTACGGTCGATCGTGTTCACTTCCCAGCGCTTGCGGCCCGTCTTCGCGTCGAGCGCGACCAGGCGACCGTCGAACGTGCCGACGTACACGCTGCCCTTCCACACGGCGACGCCGCGGTTGACCGCGTCGCAGCAACCGTACCGACCCCATTCGCGCGGCACCTGCGGATCGTAGGACCACAGCTGCCGGCCGGTCTTCGCATCGAGCGCGTAGACGACGCTCCACGTCGCCGTGGTGTACATCACGCCGTCGATCACCAGCGGCGTCGCCTCGAGACCGCGGTAGGTGCCCATCGGCACGGCCCAGGCGAGTCCTAGCCGTTCCACGTTGTGGTCGTTGATCTGCGCGAGCGGGCTGTAACGCTGCTCGCCGTAGGTGCGGCCGTGCGCCAGCCAGTTCTGCGGCTCGCCGTCCGCGGCCGCGATGCGCTTGCCGTCGACGCTGCCAGGGCCGCCGCCGGCGAGTGCCGTGCCGGCGCAGACGAGGGCGAGGAGGGCGAGCGAGCGCAGCGTGCGGTGGTTCATGGCGCGTGGAACATTTGTTCGAGGGTGGTCGCGAGTGTCGGCGCAGCGCGGGGCATTGGCAAGTGTCCGGCTTTCGGCTCATGATCGTCCGCGACGCGATGGGGGGAACGAGAATCATGGCCATGCCGGACTACGGGCAGCACGACTGCCTCGGACTCGCGGAACTGGTGCGCAAGGGCGAGGTGAGCCCGGCCGAACTGCTCGACGAGGCACTGGCGCGCACCGCCGCGGTCAATCCGCAGGTCAACGCGGTGATCCACCTGATGGAAGGGCGGGCCCGGGCCGCCATCGCGGCGGGACTGCCCGACGGACCGCTGCGCGGCGTCCCCTTCCTGATCAAGGACCTGATGACGGCCTACGCCGGCGAGCCGATGCGCTTCGGGTCGCGCCTCTTCCGCGATTACGTGCCGGCCGAGCACGAGGAGCTCACGCGACGCTACCTGCAGGCGGGCCTCGTGATCTTCGGCAAGACCAACACGCCCGAGCTCGGCGTCACCAACGTGACCGAGCCCGAGCTGTTCGGCCCGACCCGCAATCCCTGGAACCTCGAGCGCACCTCGAGCGGGTCGAGCGGCGGTTCGGCCGCCGCGGTCGCGGCCCGCATCTGCCCGGCGGCGAATGCGAACGACGGCGGCGGCTCGATCCGCACGCCCGCGTCCAACTGCGGACTCGTGGGGCTCAAGCCGAGTCGCGGCCGCAACCCCACCGGCCCGCATGCGCCCGACATCTGGTGGGGCTACATCGGCGAGCACGTCGTGACGCGCACGGTGCGCGATTCGGCCGCGCTGCTCGATGCGACCTGCGGCGACTACCCGCAGCAGCTGATGAAGCTGCCGGCGCCCGAGCGACCCTACCTGCAGGAAACGCAGTTGCCCCCCGGTCGCCTGCGCATCGCATTCACGTACGACCCGGGCCTCGCGGGCACGCTGCACGAGGAGAACCGGCGCGCGATCGAGTCGACGGCCGTGGCGCTCGCCGACCTCGGCCACGAGCTCGTCGAGGTGCGCCTGCCGCTGCCGCCCGAATCCTTCGTCGAAAGCTATGCCGCGCTGGTGTCCGCCGACGTCGCGGCGACCCTGCGACTCGCGAAGACGCTGGTCGGTCGCGAGGCGACGTCCGACGACGTCGAGCTGGCGACCTGGGTGCTGGCGAAGATGGGCGAGGCGCAGTCGGCCGCCGACGTGGCGACGGCGCTGTGGACCATGCAGCAGTTCTCGCGCCAGTGGCTCAAGTGGGCTGCCGGCTTCGACGTGCTGATGACGCCCACGGTCGGCGTGCCGCCGATGCCGATCGGCGCGTACAAGCTCACGACGATGCAGCGGCAGGGCCTGAAGCTGCTCACCTCGCTGCCCGCCGCGGCGCTGCTCAGCCAGCGCGCGAAGGTGATCGAGGCGTTCCAGCCGGTGTTCACGGCCGCGCCCTACACCATGGTCGCCAACGTCACGGGGCAGCCGTCAATGTCCCTGCCGCTGCACTGGACCGCGGACGGCCTGCCGATGGGCCTGCTGTTCACCGCCGGCATCGGCGCCGAGGCCATGCTGTTCCGGCTCGCCGCGCAACTCGAGCAGGCGCGACCGTGGCGCGACCGCGTGGCGCCGCACGCCATCCCCTGACCCGGAGGTGTCCATGGACGTGACCGCCATCCTCAGGACCTACTTCAGCGGCGAGAAGTCCGAGGCCGCGCTGATTCTCGCGGCGGGCGTGCTGTGCCTGGTCGCGGCGCTGTGGCTCTGGTTCCTGGTGCGCCAGCCCTTCGCCCGCGGCCTCGCGATCTCGCTGGTGCTGTGCGCGGTGCTCGGCCTCAGCGTCGGTGGTTCCGTCTATTTCCGCACCGACAGCCAGGTGCGCGAGCTGACGGAACTGCACCAGAAGGACCCGGGGCGGTTTGCCGCCCAGGAAGGGCCGCGCGTCCGCGAGGTCGTGAAGAGCTTCGGCCTCTACCGGCTCGGCTATGCGATCGCGGTCCTGCTGGCCCTGGTGTTCGTGTTCGCCGTCGGCCGGCCGTCCTTCCACGGGCTGGCGGTCGGCCTGCTGGTACTGGCGGCGCTCGGGTTCACGATCGACTACTACGCCGAGGCGCGCGCCGTCGATTATGTCCGTGCGCTCGAGGCCGCCGGCGCCCTGCCGCGCTAGCGGTCCGGCCCGCCGGATCGGGGCGATCCCTACTTGGCAGGCCGCGGCGGCCGACGCATGATGCGGTGCATCAAAACCAGGGTGCACTGACATGTTCGCACTTCGACTGCTGGCCTACCGGCTGGTGAAGCCGTTCATGTGGCCGGTGTCGCGGGCCGTCGCGATCCCGCGACCCACCGCGTTCGTCGGCGCCGGGTCGGCCGGACGCCTGTGCCAGGCGATCGGCCAGTTCGGCTTCCGGCGCGTGATGATCGTGACCGACGCCGTGCTGGTGAAGCTCGGCCTGATCGAGCCCATCCGTCGCGCGCTCGCGGAGCAGGGCATCGACGTGGCGGTGCACGACGGCATCACGCCCGACCCGACCTATCCCGTGCTGCAGGCCGGCTACGAGGCCGTGCGTGCGCACGGCAGCGACGCCGTTCTCGCCGTCGGCGGCGGCTCGGCGATCGACGCCGCCAAGGTCATCGGCGCGATGGCCGTGACCGGCAAGTCACCGGCGAAGCTCGTGGGCATGCTCAAGGTGTCGAAGCCGATGCTGCCGCTGTTCGCCATCCCGACGACGGCCGGCACGGGTTCCGAGGTGACGGTCGCCGCGGTCGTGACCGATCCGGTCAAGCATGCGAAGGCGGCCGTCATCGATCCGAAGCTCGTGCCGCTCGCGACGGCGCTCGATCCGGTCATCATGCAGGGCATGCCGCCGTCGATCACGGCGGCCACCGGCATGGACGCGCTGACGCACGCGGTCGAGGCGCACATGAACCGCTGGCCGCACGCGGAGACGCCGCTGCACTGCACGTCGGCCGTGCGCATGATCTTCGCGAACCTGCCGCGCGCCTGCACCGAAGGCACCGACCTCGCCGCGCGCGAAGCGATGGCGCTGGCCTCGTTCTACGCGGGGCTCGCGTTCACCAAGGCCTACGTCGGCTACGTGCACGCGTTCTCGCACAAGCTGGGGGGCATGTACGGCGTGCCGCACGGCCTCGCCAACGCGATCGTGCTGCCGTACGTGCTCGACTACATCCAGGACGCGCCGCTCGCGCAGGAGCGCCTCGCGCAACTGGCGGTCGCCATCGGCGCCGGCACGGCTGCCGAATCGAAGGCGGCCCTGGCGGCGCGCTTCGTCGAGCGCGTGCGCGAATTGAATCGCAACGTCGGCATCCCGGAGAAGCTCGCCGTGCTCAAGGCCGCGGACGTCCCGGAGATCGCGCGCGCCGCGATGATCGAGGCGCACCGCGACTATCCGGTGCCGAAGAACATGACCCTCGCCGAGGCCGAGGGGCTCCTGCGTCGCCTGCTGCCGGCCGCGTGATCCGCGCGGCGCGCTCTCAGCGCGCCTGGATCTCCACGATTCGCTTCGGCGGGAACGCCTTGAAGGTCGCGAGGTGCCGCGCCGCCGCGCCCTGGTAGAGCGTGATGTACGGCAGCTTGCGGATCAGGATGTTGTGCGTCTCCTTCGGGTCGAGCCACAGGTCGTAGAGCGCACCGTAGGCGAGCTGCGTGACCGAGCCGCCGAATCCGCCCTCGAGGTAGTCGTTCGGCACTTCCTGCTCGTTGAGTGCCATGAACTTGTACTCGCCGAAACGCACGCCGGAGAACTTGTCGCCGAGCCAGTAGTACTCGAACTTGCGGTTCGACTCGCCGTCGTCCGCGAGCAGGAAGGACGCCTGGTCGATGCTGTCGACGTACCGGTCGCCGGGCACCTTGTCGCCCGCGCCGGCCAGCGTGAGCGACGTGGCGAACAGGTCGGCGAGGTCGAAAATGCCGTCCGACTCGCGCCCCGGCTTGATCATGCCCGGCCAGTACGCGATGCCCGGCACGCGCACGCCGCCTTCCCACGTCGATCCCTTCGAGCCGCGGAACGGCGTCACCGCGGAGTCCGGCCACGTCTCCATCTCCGGCCCGTTATCCGAGGTGATGAACACCAGCGTGTCCTCGAGCTGTCCCGTGTCCTTCAAGGTCTGGACCAGGCGCCCCGCGATGTCGTCGAGGTGCACCATCACGTCCTTCACCGGGTACCCCGCCGGCGACTTGCCTTTCCACTCGGCGGACGGGTAGTTGTCGAAGTGCACGCCGGTCGTCGCGTGGTAGAGGAAGAACGGCTGCTTCGAACCCTTGCGCGACTTGAGGAAATTGATCGAGTAGCTCGCGAACAGGTCGTCGAGCTGCTCCATCACCGGGATGTCGATCTCCTTCACCTTCTCGACGGCGCCGCCCTTGCGCGCCTGCACGAGGTCCTTGCTGAACGGGATGTTCGCGATGAAGTCGTGGCGCCCCGGCTTGTTGGCGATGTCGGGATTGAAGTACGGGTCGCGCCACTCGGTGTAGATGTCGGCGACGGTGAGGAAGCCGTAGAACTCGTCGAAGCCGACGTTCTGCGGCTGCGACTGCACGTTCTCGCCCATGTGCCACTTGCCGACCGCGACCGTCCGGTAGCCCGCATCCGACAGCAGCTGCGCCATCGTCACCTCGCCCTCGAGGCCGCCGTGCTCGCCGGCCATCGGCGGCCGCAGCAGGCCGTGGCGCATCGGCAGCCGGCCGGTCATGATCGTCGCGCGCGTCGGCGAGCAGCTCGGCTGCGAGTACGTCGAGGTGAGGCGCAGCCCCTCGCGGGCCAGCCGGTCCATGTTCGGCGTGGGTGCGCCGACCGCGACTCCGCCGCCGTACGCGCCGAGATCGCCCCAGCCCACGTCGTCCATGATGAACACGAGGATGTTGGGCCGTCGGCCCGTCTTCTTTTCGAACGCCGCGAGCTTCTGCTGCGCGGCCGACAGTTGCGCGGCGTGCACGATGACGGGTTCGCGGTTCTTCGCGACTTCCACCACCGGCTGGATCAGCGCGTCTTCCGCCGCGGCGGCGGGGCCCATGGGCAGCATGGCCAGTGCCGCGAGTGCCGGCAGGCCTGTGGAGCGCAGGAATGTCATTGTCGATTACCTCTCGAGCCTGGCGGGCGGCGGCCTCAGCCGGCCGCCTTCTGCATGAGTACCTGTCCGAACCGGTCCCTCAGCTCGCGCTTGTTGATCTTGCCCGTGCCGGTGAGCGGCAACGTCTCCACCACCACGACTTCGTCCGGCAGCTGCCATTTCGCGAAGTGCTGCGCGACGTGCGCGAGCACCGAATCGCGTTCGGGCGTCTTCCCGGGACGCGGCACCACCAGCAGGATCGGACGCTCTTCCCACTTCGGGTGCTTCACGCCGATGGCCGCGGCCATCAGCACGTCCGGGTGGCCGCAGGCGCAGTTCTCGAGATCGACCGAACTGATCCACTCGCCGCCCGACTTGATGACGTCCTTGGCGCGGTCGGTGATCTGCAGGAAGCCGTCCGGGTGGATGACGGCCACGTCGCCCGTGGCGAACCAGCCCTCGGCATCGTGCGTCGGCGAGTGGTCGACCTTGTAATAGCCCTTGCAGACCCAGGCGCCGCGCACCTTCAGTTCGCCCGCGGACTGGCCGTCGCGCGGCAGTTCGCGGCCCGCGTCGTCGACGACCTTCATGTCGATGCCGAAGATTCCCCGGCCGGACCGCACGCGCACCTTGAACTGTTCCTCGAGCGGCCAGTCCTCCATGTGCGGGCGCAGCGAGCCGACGGTGCCGAGCGGGCTCGTCTCCGTCATGCCCCAGCCCTGCAGCACGTCCACGTCGTGCTCGAGCTTGAAGTCGCGGATCATCGCGAGCGGCACGGCCGAGCCGCCGATGAGGGTCTTCTTGAGGGTGCGCAGCTTCGCGCCGCTCTGGCGCAGGTAGGCGAGCAGCATGGTCCACACGGTCGGCACCGCGGCCGAGAGCGTGACGCCTTCCTCGTTCATCAGCGCGGTGAGCGTCGCGGCGTCGCCCATCTTCGGGCCCGGGAACACCAGCTTGCTGCCGACCATCGGCGAGTTGTACGGCAGGCCCCAGGCATTGGCGTGGAACATCGGCACCACGGCCAGCGTCACGTCCTTGCCACTCAGGCCGACCGCGTCGGCCATGCAGCCGCCGTACGCGTGCAGCACCGTCGAGCGGTGGCTGTAGAGCACGCCCTTCGGATTGCCGGTGGTGCCGGAGGTGTAGCACAGCGAGCTCGCGGTGTTCTCGTCGAGGTTCGGCCAGTCGAACGTGTCGGGCTGGCCCGCGATGAACGACTCGTAGTCGGGCAGGCTGCCCTTCGCGGCCGCGGGCATCGAGTCCGGGCCCGCGAGCACCACGACCTGCTCGACCTTCGGCAGCTTGCCCTTGAGGGGTGCGATCGCCGGCAGCAGGGTGGCGTCGACGAACAGCAGCTTGTCGTCGGCGTGGTTGATGATGTACTCGAGCTGCTCGGGGAACAGGCGCGGGTTGATCGTGTGCAGCACGGCGCCCATGCACGAGACGGCGAAATACAGCTCGTAGTGACGGAAGTCGTTCCACGCGATCGTGCCGACGAAGTCACCGGGCTTCACGCCGGCCTTCTGCAGCGCGTTGGCGAGCATGCGCGCGCGGCGAAAGATGTCCTTGTACGTGCAGCGGTGCCGCGGGTGGTCGTGCGTGACCGAGACGACCTCCACGTCCGGGTTGTTCTTGTCCGCGAACCGCATGATCTCCGTGATCAGCAGTGGCGTGTCCATCATCAATCCGCGCATCGTCTGACTCCCCCGTCGGGACGCTTCCCGGACCGCCTAGGCTAGAGAGGATTGGCGGGGAGTCCAAGTCCGGCTGCGACCGGATTCTTTTTGGCGCTGCAAAAGACCCAGTCTTGGCTTAGGCTTTGGACCCCATGAAAACCAGGAACCAGGCGGTCGCGGCTTGCGCCGTGGCCGGCGCCGGCGTCTTGCTGCCGGCCGTCGCGTCGTCCGCCAGCGGCACCCTCGATTCGGGCGACACCGCCTGGCTCATCACCGCCACGGCGCTCGTCCTGTTCATGACGCTGCCCGGGCTCGCGGCGTTCTATGGTGGCCTGGTCCGGTCGCGCAACGTGCTGTCGGTGCTGATGCAGTGCGTGGCGATCACCAGCGTGGTGTCGCTGCTGTGGGTCATGGTCGGCTACGGCCTGGTGTTCGGCGACGGCGGTTCGTTCCAGCCTTGGATCGGCAGCCTGCGTGAAGCCGGATTCGCCGGGATCGATCGCGCCGCGTTGCGGGGTTCCGTGCCCGAGACCGTGTTCGCCATGTTCCAGATGACGTTCGCGATCATCACGCCGGCGCTGGTGGTGGGCGGTTTCGCCGAGCGGATCCGGTTCGCCGCAGTCGTCGGATTCAGCGTGCTCTGGCTGCTGCTGGTCTACGTGCCGGTCGCGCACTGGGTGTGGGGCGGTGGCTGGCTGGCCCGGATGGGCGTGATGGATTTCGCGGGCGGGATCGTCGTCCACGTCAACGCGGGCATGGCCGCGCTGGTCGGCGCGCTCGTCGTCGGGCGGCGGCGCGGGTTCCCGCAGGTGGCGATGCCTCCGCACTCGCTGCCACTGACCGTGCTCGGTGCCGGCATGCTCTGGGTCGGCTGGTTCGGCTTCAATGCCGGCAGCGCGCTCGCGGCCAACGGCGACGCCGGCATGGCCATGCTGGCGACGCACCTCGGGGCCGCCGCCGGGTCCCTCGCGTGGATGGGGATGGAGTGGTGGCGCTTCGGCAAGCCGAGCATGCTCGGCATCGTCACGGGCACCGTCGCCGGCCTCGGCACCATCACGCCCGCGTCCGGATTCGTCGGACCGCTCGGCGCAGTGATCATCGGCGGCCTCGCCGGCGTCGTGTGCTTCCACGCGACGCAGGTGCTGAAACGCAGGCTGCAGGTCGACGATTCGCTCGATGTCTCGCCGGTGCACGGCGTCGGCGGCGTAGTGGGCTCGCTGCTCACCGCGGTTTTTGCGGGGACTGCCTGGGGCGGTGTCGGACAGGCCACGCACGGGGTCGGCTCGCAGTTCGTGGTGCAGCTCGTGGGTGTCGCGGCGACCGCCGCGTGGTGCGGCATCGTCACCTACGCGATCTTCAAGCTCCTCGACCGGATCGTGGGCCTGCGGGTCAGCGCGGAGGAGGAGTCGGAAGGACTCGACCTCGCCGAGCACGGCGAGCGCGCGTACATCGAATAGGCCCGGCGGGCGTCAGACCAGGTCGAGCACGCCGCCCGGGCCCGCGAGCCGGATGCCCGCGTACTCGCAGCGTCCCTCGCCGCGCTGGAACAGGCTGTTGGCGATCAGCCAGAGGCGCACCACGTGTCGGGCGGGTCCGCCGATGCAGCGCCGGTAGTCCTCGTACAGGTCGCGGTCCTCGTCGAGCCAGCGACCGAGTTCGGCCGCGCCGGACCTCTGCACGACGTGCGTTTCCTTGTCCTTCCACGTCGGCAGCGGGCAGCGGTACACGGTGCCGACCGGCAGCGACGCGCTCCAGTAATAGGTGAGGTCCTGGCCGTCGTCGAACTCGACGGCGATGCTCAGGTAGTCGTGCGAGGGCAGGGTGTCCTCGGGCAGGTCGGACGGCAGCGCGTCGACGCGCCACGACCACGACAGCCGGGTGCCCGGTTCGAGCGGCAGCCGCGCCTCGCGACGCAGGATGCCGACGTCGCGCTGCGTGCGGCACGCGATGCTCGGGCGGCCGTCCTGCAGCCGACCCGGCCGGTAGATCTCGCCATCGCCGAGGTACCAGAGGTATTCCCAGTGCTCCGGGGCGGGCGTCGGTTCGGCGAGGCGTGCCGCCTCGGCCTGCGCGGGCGCAGGCGCATCCGGGCGCTGCGCGAAATCGCGCAGCAGGCGCGACGCGTCGATGCCGTGCTGCCACTGCACGAGCACGACCGACATGCCGCCGTTCAGTTTCGCGTAATCGCGCGGACCGGCCTGCAGGCCGCCGGCCCGATCGGTCCACTCGCCGGGGAAATAGCTCGCGAGCCACAGTCGTCCCGGCCGCGTCGCCCGGAAGGTGTGCGTCGCCCGCGTGCCGCGGAACACGGGGCCGTCGCCGACCCGGGCCCACAGCTGGAAAGCCGGTTCGACGTAGATGTCGAGCAGTTTCGAGAGATACACCCGGCCGGACGCGAACCAGCTCACCGTGTCGCCGGCCACGAGGTCGATCCCCGTGTCGCGCCACGGCATTTCCCGGGCCGGCAACTCGACCGCCCGATGCCCGGCCACGCAACCCGCGGGCAGTCCGTCGAGCCAGGGCTCGAGGTCCGCGCGCAGGGTGGCGAGACCGACGACCGGCGAGCCGGGCGCGGAGCGGCCGCGCAAGGCGCGCAGCGCGATGCGCCCGGCGACGGCGAGTTCGTGCAGTGCGCTCAGACCGACGCCTTGAGGACTCGGTACTCGTCCTCGAGGTTCTTCTTGATCTCCTCGCCGGCGAAGGCCGCGAGGATGCTGCCGAGCAGCGGGATGCCGCTGGTGATGTCGAAGTTCCACTCGACCGTGCAGCCGCCCTTCTCCGGCTGCAGCGCCTTGGTACCGACGATCTTCACCGGCACGCCCTGGATGTCGATCACGATCTGCGACTTGAAGCCCTTGCCGTCCGCGCCCCAGTCCTCCGTGTGCGACACGTCGTTGGTCGCCGGCACGAATTTCCTGATCGCGCCCGGCGGGTTCGCCGGCATGCGGCGCGAGATCGTCAGCTTGACGTTCGGCACCCTGCCGGCCCGCTTGATCTTGACGTTGGTGCCGGCCAGCTGAGCGTAGACCGCTTCCTGCTGCTTCTGCTCCGTGCAGAGCTTGAACGCCGACTCGACGTCGGTCTTGAGCGACTTCTTGACGTTGATCTTCATGACCCCGGACTCCCTTGCGCGTCAGGCGCCGAGCAGGTGGCGCAGGAACAAGGATACCGCCTTCACGAGCCCGACGATCACCCCGGAGGCGATGAACAGGGCGCCGGCCGCCGCCGCCAGGCCGACCAGCGTCGCGAGGCCGTCTTCCTCGAGCAGCGCGAGCGCAAGGACGCAGATGGCCACGGCGGGAGGCATGTTCCCGAACGGGATCGGCAGCATGAGCACGATGGCGAGCACCGCGCAGACGAGGCCGACGACCCGGTCGAAGCCCCGGCTGGCGAGCCACTGCAGGCGCGGTCGCAGCAGGCGCTCCGCCCGCCGGATCCACGGGACCGCCACGTTCATGGCGCGGGCGAAAGACGTGCGGCGGATCGAGCGGGCCATCATCGACTTCGGCAGCCACGGGGCGCGCAAGCCGAGGATGAGCTGCACGGACAGGAACAGCAGCGGCAGGCCGAGCACCGCGGAGACACCGGGGACGTTGACCGGCAGCGCGTTCGGGACCGCGAACACGAACAGCAGGGCGCCGAACGCGCGGTCGCCCATCACGTTGCGGATGTCGGCGAAGGCGATCGTCTCGCGCGCGGGATCGTTGGCGACGTCGGAAAGCACCTCCGAGAGGCGTCGAGGGCGCAGCCGCTCCCCGGAACGCAGGCTCGGCAACTTCATGCGTGGGGGAGCAGCACGGCCGCGCCGCTGAGCCGGCCGTCCCGCAACTGCTGCAGGGCGTCGTTGGCGGCGTCGAGAGGGAACGTCTTCACGTGAGTGCGCACGGGAATGCGCGGTGCCAGGGCCAGGAATTCCTCGCCGTCGCGTCGCGTGAGGTTCGCGACCGAGCGCACGACCCGCTCGCCCCACAGCAGCGCGTAGGGGAACGACGGGATGTCGCTCATGTGGATGCCACCGCACACGACCGTGCCGCCCTTGCGCACGGCCGCGAGCGCGCGGGGCACGAGCTCGCCCGCGGGCGCGAAGAGGAGGGCGGCGTCGAGCGGCTCGGGTGGCGCCTCGTCGCTGCCGCCGGCCCACACGCATCCGAGTTCGCGTGCAAAGCCGGCCGCCGCCTCGTCGCCGCGGCGCACGAACGCGTAGCACTCGCGACCCTGGTGCCGCGCCACCTGCGCCACGATGTGCGCGGCGGCGCCGAAGCCGTAGATCCCGAGCCGGCGGGCGTCGCCTGCCATCGTGAGGGCGCGGTAACCGATGAGGCCTGCGCACAGCAATGGCGCCGCGTGTGCATCATCGAGGCCCTCGGGCAGGCGCAGGCAGTAGCGGGCGTCGGCCAGCGCGTACTCGGCGTATCCGCCGTCGAGGTGACAGCCCGTGAAGCGCGCCTCGTCGCAGAGATTCTCGCGGCCCGAGCGGCAGTAGTCGCAGTGGCCGCACGTGGTGCCGAGCCAGGGCACGCCGACCCGCGCGCCGTCCTCGAGTTCGGCGCCCGGCCCGCGCGCGACGACGCGTCCGACGATCTCGTGTCCGGGCACGATGGGAGATGGCACGCCCGGCAGTTCCCCGTCGACGACGTGCAGGTCCGTGCGACACACGGCGCAGGCGTGCACCTCGATCAGCACCTGGTGGGGACCGGGAGTCGGCAGCGCGCGCTGTTCGGGTTCGAGCGCGCCGCGCGGATGCTTGAGCACCATGGCGAGCATGGCGTCACTATAGCGTCAGTCGCCCTGCATTTCGCCCTGCAGCCGGCGCGCCATGATGCGTTCGTACCACGCGGGCGCGAGTCGGCTGACCCACCACGCCTGCCACGCCGTCGCGCCGATCAGCAGCAGCGGACGACGCTGCGCCACGGCACCGTTGACTCGTTCGGCGACGAACTCCGGAGTCATGCGCCGGCCCACCGTCACCTGCGCATGGCGCGCCGTACCGCCGTCGGCGCCGAGCGCATGGCGGTCGATCGCGGTGTCGATGAAGGACGGACACACGAGCGTCACGTCGATCCCCTGCGGCCGGACCTCGCTGCGCAGGCTGCCGAAAAAGCCGTGCAGGGCGTGCTTGCTCGCAGCATAGCCGGTGCGCGCGATCAGCGGCGAGAACCCGGCCACGCTGGAGATCGCCACGATTGCGCCGCGACTCTCGAGCAAGGCAGGCAGGGCGACATGCGTCAGGTTCACGGCGCCGAACAGGTTCACTTCGACCACCCGGCGGATGACCGCGGGGTCGGTGCGCGCAAAGGCGCTGCGATGCGAGATGCCGGCGTTGTTGACCAGCACGTCGAGCCGGCCGTAGCGCTCGAGCGTGGCGCGCACGGCCGCATCGCACGCGGCGGCATCCGTGACGTCGCAGGCGAAGGCGAGCGCCGAGCCGCGCTGCGCCTCGATCTCGGCGGCCACGTTCGCGGCCGCGCCTGCGTCGCGGTCCAGCACGACGAGGCGCGCGCCGTCCCGCGCGAAACGCAGGGCGAGTGCGCGGCCCAGCCCGCCACCGCCGCCGCTCACGACGACCACGGCCTCCGCGAATCGACGCGGCGTCGTCACCCGGGACTCCCGAGCCCACGCGCCCGACAATAGAAGTCGAAGACCTCCGCCGACGTCTTGCGCGGCACGTAGCCGAACTCGGACTTGAGCCGGCGATTGTCGAGGACCGGGCGGTAGCGCAGGAAATTCACCTGCTCGGGACCGTAAGGCACAAGGCCCACGGGGTGCAGCACCGCCAGCACGGCGCGCAGCAGTCCGGGAGGCACGGTGAGGCACGGCTTGCCGAGGCGCGCGGCGATTTCGCGGATGGACAGTGCGCCGTCGCCTGCGACGTTGTAGATGCCGGCGGCGTCCGTGTCGATCGCACGCTCGATCGCGCCGATCACGTCCTCGTCCCAGATGAAGACGAACGGACTGTCGGAGCCGCGCAGCGCGAGCAGCCGCGGGCGATCGAACAATGCCGTGATCTGGTTGCGCGTCGTCTCGCCGAGGATCGTGCCGACGCGGAACACCACCTGCCGCAGTTGCGGATGTCGCGCGCGATACTCCGCCAGCATCTCCTCGACCAGGCGCTTGTGGTGCGAGTAGGCGAACTCCTCGTTGCCGCGCAGCGCGTCGCTCTCGGTCAGCCAGGCCGGGTTGTCCGCGTGGTAACCGTACGCCGCGCCACTCGAGGTGACGACCAGCTTGCCGACGCCGGCGCGCACGCAGCACTCGAGCACGTTGCGCGTGCCGAGCACGTCCACGGAGTACTCGAGCTCCCGGCTGGAGGTCGGCCCGGGCGTGACGATGGCGGCGAGATGCACCACGGTGTCGATCCGATGATGCTGGAGCACGGCTTCGAGCGAGGCGTCGCGCACGTCGAGCGCGGCATAGTCGATGCCGGGAAGTCGCCCGGCCGCGGGCACCTCACGCACGTCGCTGGCCACCACGCCGTCGAGCGCCGCGGCCGTGCCTCGACGCGCGGCCAGCGATCGGACCAGGCCCCGGCCGAGGTAGCCGGCGGCGCCCGTCACGAGGATGCGTCGGCCGCTCATGCCGGCTGCTCCACGGTCGCCGGCGGATGGCGACGCCACCAGCTTGCGAGGCTGAGGCCCACCACGAGGTGCCAGATGCCCCACCACGCGGCGACGATGGCCATGCCGCCGAGGCCGCCGAAGAAGTTGAAGACCAGGGCGAGCCCGAAACCGGAGTTCTGGATGCCGACCTCGAGTGCCACCGCGCGCCGGTCCCGCTCGGGAAGGCGGAACGCGCGGGCCGTGAAGTAGCCGGTCAGCAGGGCGAAGGCGTTCAGCAGGAACACGAACAGCAGCACGCGCTGCGTGTAGGAGAGGAAGAAGTCCCAGTTGGCGACCAGCGCGCCGAGCACGAACAGCACGAAGAAGCCGAGCGAGAGCAGGCGGAAGGTGTTGCGGCTGCGCTGCGCGAAGCGCGGCCAGCGATGCGCGACCGACATGCCGAGCACCGTCGGGATGCCGAGCAGCAGCACGATGGTGCCGAAGACTTCCCAGGGGCTGAGCGAAATCGCCTCGAGGATCGGGCGCGTCCGCGGATTCGCCGCGCCCCAGAACGCCAGGTTGAATGGCGTGAACACGATCGAGCCCAGCATCGAGAACGCGGCGATGGTCACCGACAGCGCCGTGTTCCCGCGTCCGTAGGCGACCAGGAAGTTCGAGATGTTGCCGCTCGGGCAGGAGGCGACCAGGATCATGCCGAGCGCGATGCTCGGGGCCGGTTGCAGCGCCACGGTGAGCAGGAAGGCCACGGCCGGCAACAGCACCGAGTGCGCGAACAGCCCGATGATCGTGCCGCGCGGCGCCGCGACGATGCCCTTGAAGTCCTCGACCTTCATGTCCAGCGCCACGCCGAACAGGACGAACGCGAGGATGACGTCGAGCGCGACCAGCGACTCCGGGCTGAAGTTCAGCCGGACCGCGTCGAGCTCGGTCATTTGCCCTTGGGCTCCTGGTGCATGTCCTTGAAGTGCATCAGGCCCGGGGCCCACATGTGCTTCACCGGGTCGACGTCCACGTGCACGACGGCGGGGCCGCCGCTCGCGAGCGACCGCTCGAGCGCCGCCTTCAGCTCGCGCGGGTCGGCGACGCGTTCGCCGTGCGCGCCCATCGATTGCGCGAGCAGGTCGAAGCGTATCTCGCCGAGGTCGGCCTTGATGGTCTCGTCCGGGCCGAGCGACTTGCGGATCAGCGTCTTGATCGGCTTCAGCGCGAACTGCTGGTTCATCTTCACCATGCCCCACTGCCGGTCGCACGCGACGACGAAGATCACGCGCAGTCCGTTGCGGACCGCGGTCTCGACCTCCTGGGGATGGAAGCCCATCGCGCCGTCGCCGATGATGCAGCAGACGGGCTCACCGGGCCGCGCCACCGCGGCGCCGAGTGCCTGCGCCACGCCCGCGCCGAGCATGCCGAACTTGAACGTCGACAGCAGCGTGTTCGGCACGCGCATCTGGTGGAACATCATGGCCCACACGGCGGTGTTGCCGCCGTCCGCGACCAGCACGCTGCCCTCGGGGAACACCTGCTGGCAGGTGGCGGCGAGGTGCGCCGGATTCATCGGCACGGCCAGGTCGGCCAGCTTCTCGTCGAGCTTGGCGCGCTCCGTACGCATCGTGTCGTGGTACTTCGCGAGCTTGCGGCGGCGCGCATCGAGGTTCATGCGGCCGCGGCGCCCCTCGAGCTCCTGCGCCAGCGCCGCGAGGAACACCCGGGCATCGGCTTGCACGGCGAGTGCCGCGGGCTTGTTGGCGCCGAGGATGAGGCCGTCGAGGTCGACCTGGATCATCTGCTGCTGCGACGGGTGGCGCCAGTAGGGCGCCTTGCCCCACCAGTCCGTCTCGCCGAGCCGCGAGCCGACGCACAGCACGAGGTCGGCGTCGTTGCGCACCTCGTGGTTGAGCTTCACGTACGGCATCGGGATCGCGCACTCGTGCGTCTCGGGCAGCACGCCGCGGCCCGCCCAGCTCGTCGTCACCGGGGACTGCAGCAGCTCGGCGACGCGGCGCAGCTCGGCGTAGGCACCGGCGTGGATCACGCCGCTGCCCGCGTGGATGATCGGCAACTCGGCGGCCGCGAGCAGTTCCGCGGCCTGTGCGACCTGTTCGGGCGACGGCACCAGCGGCGCGGTGCGGCGGTACTGGTGCGGCTTCCAGATCGGGACCTCGGCCTTGACCTTGCCGTTCATGATCGTCTCGGGCACGTCGAGGTGCACGACGCCCGGGCGACCTTCGTGGCAGTGGCGCAGGGCCGTGCGCCCGAGTTCGGCCACGCGGTCGAACGAGACGACCGAGTGGCTCCACTTCGCGAGGTGCGAGATCGTGCCCACCTGGTCGAACGACTGGTAGGTGCCGCCCCGGTCGGGGTAGACGATCTGCGGCCGGCGGCAGCTCGTGATGGCGAGCACGCGATTGCCTTCGGCGTTCTCGACCGCGAGGCCGGGCAGGATGTTCGCCACACCGGGCCCGTTGCTGGCCATGCACACGCCGACCCGGCCGGTGAGGCGCGCGTAGGCGCCGGCCATGTGCGCCGCACAGGTCTCGTGGCGGGGCGTGACGATCTCGATGCCGAGCCGGTGCAGGCTCGAGTAAAAGCCGAAGTACGTGCCGTCGATGATGCCGAACACCTTCTCGACGCCTTCCGCCTGGAGCATGCGCGCGAGGACTTCGCCGCCACTGGTCTCGGTCATGGTTTTCCCCGGTCGATCCGCGATCGTTGCTGTTGTCGGATGATCGAAACTATACGCCGCCGCCGCGATCCTGAGGCGCCGCCGCGGCCCGGCCGGTACACTTTGCGGCTTTCCACGATGGAGGCCGCGTGCTCGAGAGCCTGCTCCACTGGGTGCCGATGATCGCCGCCGTGATCGCTGCGTCAGTGGCGGGCGGCCTGATCGCCGGGCTGCTCGGCGTCGGGGGCGGCATCGTGCTCGTGCCGGCGCTCGACCTCGCGCTGTCCGGGGCGGGCATCGACCGCGCCGTCTCCTTGCACATCGCGGTCGCGACGTCGATGGCGACCATCATCCCGACCGCGATCTCCTCGTCCCGCTCGCACGAGAAACGGGGCGCGGTCGATCACGCGATCGTCCGGCGCTGGACCCTGCCGATCGTCGTCGGCGCGCTGCTCGGCTCGCTGGCCGCGGCTCAGGTCGACAGCCACGTGCTCGCCGCCGTTTTCGGCGGGGTCTGCCTGCTCGCCGCGCTGAAGATGCTGTTGCCGCTCGACAACGTCGTGCTGCGGCCGTCGCTGCCGGGGGGCGTGGCCGGTGCGCTCATTCCCGCGCTCATCGGCGGCATCTCCGCGATGATGGGCATCGGCGGCGGCACCATGAGCGTGCCCACCATGACGCTCTGCGGCGAGCCGGTGCACAAGGCCGTCGGCACCGCCGCGCTGATGGGACTGTGGATCGCGATCCCGGCCACCGTGGGTTACCTGTTCGCGCGGCCACCGGCCGGCGAAGTGCTGCCGCCCCTCACGCTCGGCTACGTCAGCCTGCTCGGCTTCGCGCTGGTCGCGCCGATCACGTGGCGGGTGGCGCCGCTCGGCGCGAAGCTCGCGCACACGCTCGATCGCCGCAAGCTCTCGGCGGCGTTCGGCGTCTTCCTCGGCGTCGTCGCCGTGCGCATGCTCTATCGCGTGCTGCTGTAGCGGCCGCCCGCGGTCTCGCCGCACTGCAGGATTGACGCTCCCGCCGGCCGGTGGTCTATTCGGTCCGGGGAAAACGGGAGGATCCATGAACACGACACCGAAGTGGTTCGTGCCGGTGGCCGTCGTCGCGCTGCTGTGGAACCTGATCGGCTGCTGGGCATACCTGCAGGACGTGATGGTGACGCCGGAGCAACTCGCAAAGATGACGCCCGAGTTGCAGGCCCTGCGTGCAGCCCGCCCGATGTGGTCCGTGGCCGCGACTGCCGTGGCCGTCTGGGCCGGAGCGCTCGGGTGCCTGGGCCTGGTCCTGCGCAAGCGCTGGGCCACGCCGCTGCTGCTGGCGTCGCTGGCCGGCTGCATCGTGCAGGACCTGAGCTTCTACCTGATGAGCCGATCCACCGGCGGGCTCGGATCGCAGGTCGTGGTGATGCAGGGCATGGTGCTGGCGATTGCGATCGGCCTCGTGCTGCTGTCGCGCAAGGCGGCGGCGAGGGGCTGGCTGAGCTGAGCCGCCTTCGGTCCCGGACCCGCCGGCGGGGCGATTCGTCGCAGGTCCGGTGACACCCGGACGGGCTGCCGCTAGCATCCCGGGCTTCGCTGCACCGGCGACCCAGGGGAACGAGGATGAACATGCGCACGCTGCGAATGCTGGCGGTCACGCTGGCGATGGCCTCGACGACCGCGGTGGCGTCGAGCGATCCGATGGACGCCGCGGCCGAGAGCGGCAAGGCGGTGGCCGCCGCCATCGCCAGTCCGGATCGCCTGAAGGGCGACTACGAGCAGGACGCGCGCCGCAAGCCGGCCGAGATCCTCGCCTTCGTCGGCGTGGCCCCCGGCATGCGCGTCGCCGACATGTTCTCCGCGGGCGGCTATTACACCGAGTTGCTCGCGCGCACCGTGGGCGTGAAGGGACAGGTGATCGCCTACAACAACGCCGCGTATTTCGCGTTCGCGAAAAAGGGCATCGGCGAGCGCTACGCCGACGACCGGCTCGGCAACGTCCGCCAACTCACCGCCGACGTGGACAAGTTCGACGTGGCGCCGGCCAGCCTCGATGCGGCGATGTTCGTCATGTCGTACCACGACCTGTACTGGCGCCCGGACGACGGCTCGTGGGCGCCGACCGACCCCATGGCGCTGCTGAAGGGGCTGTACGCCGCGATGAAACCCGGCGCCGTCGTGGTCGTCGAGGATCACGTTGCGCCGGCCGGCATGGACCCCACCGAGTCGGTGAACAAAATGCATCGCATCGACCCGGCGATCGTCAAGCGTGATTTCGCGCAGGCCGGATTCGTGTTCGACGCGGAGAGCCGCGTGCTCGCGCACCCGGACGACGACCACACGAAGGCCGTGTTCGACGAGTCGATCCGCGGCAAGACCGACCAGTTCGTGTTCCGCTTCAAGAAGCCCGTCACGCCTTGAGCCTGCTGCGCCTCGCGATGTGGTCGGGACCGCGCAACGTCTCGACCGCCTTCATGCGGTCCTGGGAGAACCGCGGCGACACGCTCGTCGTGGACGAGCCGTTCTACGCGCACTATCTGCAGGCGACCGGCATCGACCACCCGGGGCGCGACGAGGTCATCGCGAGCCAGTCGACCGACTGGCGCGAGGTCGCCGCGATGCTGCATGGGCCACTGCCGCCGGGCATCTCGATTTACTACCAGAAACAGATGGCGCACCACCTGCTGCCCGACATGGGCCGCGAGTGGCTGGACGGCCTCACGCACGCATTTCTCATCCGCGACCCGCGACCGATGATCGCTTCCCTCGGCGAGAAACTGGCCGACTTCGAACTCGAGGCGACGGGACTGCCGCAGCAGGTCGAGATCTTCGAACACGTGCTCGCGCGCGAGGGGCGCATCCCGCCGGTCGTCGACTCGGCCGACCTGCTCGCGCGACCGGAGGCGACGCTGCGGGCCCTGTGCGCCGCGCTCGGCGTGCCCTACAGCGACCGCATGCTGCACTGGCCGGCCGGTCGCCGCGCCACCGACGGCGTCTGGGCGAAGCACTGGTACGACCGGGTCGAGCAGTCCACGGGTTTCGAGGCGCCGCCCGCCGCGAAGCCGATCGAACTGAGTCCAGGAGCCGCCGCGATCGAGGCGCGCTGCCGGCCGCTCTATGACAGACTGCGCGAGCACAAGCTGCGCCCCTGAGGCTCCCGTGCTGCAGAAATTCGACGAACGCAACCGCGACCTGATCGTCAACATCAACGGCGACCTGCATCACCGCGACCACGCGGGCGTGAGTCCCTTCGATTCCTCGGTGCAGGGGGGCGATGCCGTCTGGGAGGGCCTGCGGCTCTATCGCGGCCGCATCTTCAGGCTCGAGCAGCACCTCGACCGGCTGATCCATTCGGCCAAGGCGCTGGCCTTCACGGAAATCCCGACGCGCGAGGCGGTCACGCACCAGATCCGGCGCACGCTCGAAGCCAACCACATGTTCGACGGCGTGCACATCCGCCTCACGCTCACGCGCGGCGTGAAGATCACTTCCGGCATGGATCCGCGGCTCAACACGCACGGACCCACGCTGATCGTGCTCGCCGAGCACAAGCCGCCGGTGTACTCGAAGGCGGGGCTGAGCCTCGTCACCTCGAGCGTGCGGCGCTTCCCGCCCGACTGCCTCGACCCGAAGATCCACCACAACAACCTGCTCCAGTCGATCCTCGCCAAGATCGAGGCGAACGTGGCGGGTGCCGACGACGCGCTGATGCTCGACACGCGCGGCTTCATCGCGGAGACCAACGCGACGCACGTCTTCCTGGTGGAGAAGGGCAGGCTGCGCACGCCGCGCCTGGTCGCCTGCCCCGAGGGCATCACGCGCGCGGCCGTGCTCGATCTCTGCCAGGTGCACGGCCTGCCCTGCGAGGAGGCCGACCTGACGCTGACGCAGGCCTATGGCGCAGACGAGATGTTCTGTACCGGCACCCTGGGCGAGCTCGCCGCCGTGACGAAGGTCGACGGCCGCCTCATCGGTGACGGCCAGCCGGGCCCGATGACGGCGCGGCTGTCTGCGTTGTTCAGGGAACTGACCGAGCGCGAAGGCACGGTCGTCGTCGAATCGAGGTAGTCCCATGTTCATCGACCGCAGCATCGACCCCACCGCCGACCAGGTCCGCGCCCTGCGCGACTCGACCACGACGGGCCCCGTCACCATGGTGAACCTGCTCAAGTACCGGGCCGAGGCGCGGTACGAGGAGGGCACCGAGCCGCCGTGCAGCGGCCGCGACGCCTACGCGCGCTACAAGCACGCGTTCACGCAGACGGTGGGCGAGGTGAGCCAGGCCAAGGTGCTGTTCCAGGGGCCGGCCCAGCTGGTGTTCATCGGGCAGGCGGGGTCACCGGAGACCGACTGGGACGAAGTGCTGATCGTCCGCTATCCGTCGCGGCAGCATTTCCTCGCGATGATGGCAGACCCGACCTATCGGGAAGCCCTGCGCCATCGCTACGCGGGGCTCGAGCGCACGGTGCTCCTGCAGTGCGTCGAGGGGCATTGAACCCGCCATTCACGGGTTGTCGGCCCGTTGTCGGGTCACTGTCGGGTGCGTGTCGTGGTCCGTGGACCGGGTGGACCGCAAGCTGAGCGTCCACCTCGACGGGAGTCGTCGCCTTGATCGTCCGCAAGCTCCGCCTGCAGCGTGGATGGACCCAGGACCAGCTGGCCGAGATGGCCGGCCTGAGCGTGCGGACCGTCCAGCGACTGGAGCGGGGCGACCGGCCGAGCCTGGAAACGGCCAAGGCCCTCGGGGCCGTCTTCGAGGTGGACCACACCAGCTTCCACCCGGAGGAACCTCTCATGGTCCAGAGTGCTCCCACCGTCCCGCCCGAGCAGGAACCCCCCAGGGTCGAGGTCAGCCCGGAGGAGTCCGCCGCGCTGTCGCACGCGCGCAGCGTGAAGTCCTTCTACGAGGGGCTGCTCGTCTGGCTCGTGGTCGCCGTGACGATGTTCATCGCGTTCGGCGTGCACGAGCCGATTGTGTGGGCGTGCGTCGGCGGTGCGGCGCTCGCGGTCGTGTTCCAGGGGCTGCTGTCGTTCGAGACGATCCGCCTGCCAGGCGTCGACTACGAGCGCCGGCTCGCCGAGAAGAAGCTCGGCCGCAAACTCTGACTTCGCGGCCGGCGTGCCGTCACTTCGGCACGTCGGCCATGAACCACTGCGAGTAGGTCGCGCGGAACTCCGGCAGCGCCTCGCACTGCGCGTCGTGCGCCTGCAGGCGCGGATAGCGGCCGGGCTCGGCGAAGATCGCCATCGATTCGGCCAGGAACGTGCACATGCACGCCACCGTGACGTCGGCCTGCGTGAGGCGGTCGTCGACGAGCCAGCCGGACGGGCCGCGGCGCGCGCAGGCCTCCTCGAGCACGCCGAGCGCTCCATGCATCTGGTCGCGGCAGCGCGCGACCCACGGCTCGTGGAACTTCTCCGGCGGTCGCACCATGCGTTCGTGCACGACCTCGCGCGCCTTTTCGGCGGCGGCGACCGCGAGTGCCATCAGGCGCAGCGCCTCACGCCGCAGCGTGCCGGTGGCCGGCAGCAGTGCGCGCGACGGACCGGCGAGGTCGTCGATCGCATCGAGGATCGCGGCGGACTCGACCAGCGCCGTGCCGTCGTCGAGCACCAGCACCGGCACGCGGCCGAGCGGGCTGAACTGCCGGATGCGGTCGAAATCGACGCCCACCGACCAGTTGCGGTGCTCGAACGGCAGGTGCAGGCGCTGCATGGAGATCGCCACGCGGCGCACGTAGGGCGAGTCGAACATGCCGATCAGTTGCATCGCGAGCCTCCGGCTCAGGCGGCGTTCAGTGCCCCGGCGTGCCAGGCGAGATGGTCGGCCATGAACGTCGAGATGAAGTAGTACCCGTGGTCGTAACCCGCGTGCATGCGCAGGTCGAAGCGCTGCCCCGAGCGCTCGCAGGCCGCCGCGAAGACGTCGGGGTTCAGCTGGTCCGCGAGGAATTTGTCCGCCGTGCCCTGGTCGATGAGGATCGGCGCATGGAACGGTCGCTCGGCCACGAGCGCGCTCGCGTCGTAGGCGAGCCAGTCCGACTCGTTGCCGCCGAGATAGCCACCGAAGGCCTTGCGTCCCCACGGGCACTGCACCGGTGCCGCGATCGGTGCGAACGCCGAGACGGAACGGTACTGCTGCGGATTGCGCAGGGCGCACACCAGCGCGCCGTGGCCGCCCATGGAGTGACCGAAGATGGACTGCCGCTGCGTGTCGGCCGGGAACTCGCGACCGACCAGCTCCGGCAGTTCGCGGGTCACGTAGCTGTACATGCGGTAGTGCTGCGACCACGGGGCCTGCGTCGCATCGACGTAGAAGCCGGCCGCGAGGCCGAAGTCCCAGCTCGCATCGTCCCCCGGCAGGCGCACGCGCGGACTCGTGTCCGGCGCGACCAGCATCAGTCCGTGCTCGGCGGCGAGGCGCTGCGCGCCCGCCTTGATCATGAACGTCTCTTCGGTGCAGGTCAGGCCCGCGAGGTAGTAGAGCACGGGTACGCGGCCGTGCCGCGCCTGCGGCGGCAGGTACACCGAGAAGCGCATCTCGGCGCGGCACTCGCGCGATTCGTGCGCGAGGAAGCGTTGCGTGCCGCCGAAGCAGGCGTGCTCGGACAGGAGCCTCATCGCTCAGTACACGACCACGCTGCGGATCGACTCGCCCTTGTGCATCAGGTCGAACGAGTCGTTGATGCGGTCGAGCGGCATCGTGTGGGTGATGAGCGGGTCGATCTGGATCTTGCCGTCCATGTACCAGTCGACGATCTTCGGCACGTCGGTGCGCCCGCGCGCGCCGCCGAAGGCCGTGCCCTTCCACACGCGGCCGGTCACCAGCTGGAACGGACGCGTCTTGATCTCCTGCCCGGCTCCCGCGACGCCGATGATGACCGAGACGCCCCAGCCGCGGTGGCAGCACTCGAGCGCCTGGCGCATCAGGTCCACGTTGCCCACGCACTCGAAGCTGTAGTCCGCCCCGCCGTCGGTGAGCGCGACGAGGTACTGCACGAGGTCGCCGCCGACTTCCTTCGGGTTGACGAAGTGCGTCATGCCGAACTTCTCGGCGAGCGGCTTGCGCGCCGGGTTGAGGTCCACGCCGATGATCTTGTTGGCGCCAACCAGGCGCGCGCCCTGGATGACGTTGAGGCCGATGCCGCCGAGGCCGAAGACGACGACGTTCGCGCCGGCTTCCACCTTGGCCGTGTTGATCACTGCGCCCACGCCCGTCGTCACGCCGCAGCCGATGTAGCAGATCTTGTCGAAGGGCGCGTCCTCGCGCACCTTGGCGACGGCGATCTCCGGCAGCACCGTGAAGTTCGAGAACGTCGAGCAGCCCATGTAGTGATGGATCGGCTGCTTGCCGATCGAGAAGCGGCTGGTGCCGTCCGGCATCACGCCCTTGCCCTGCGTGGCGCGGATGGCCGTGCACAGGTTGGTCTTGTGCGAGGTGCAGCTCTTGCACTCGCGGCACTCCGGCGTATAGAGCGGGATGACGTGGTCGCCTTTCTTCACGGACTTCACGCCCGCGCCCACGTCGACGACGATGCCCGCGCCCTCGTGCCCGAAGATGACCGGGAAGAGGCCTTCCGGGTCGGCCCCCGAGCGGGTGAACTCGTCCGTGTGGCAGATGCCCGTCGCCTTGATCTCGATCAGCACTTCGCCCGGGCGGGGGCCGTCGAGGTCCACGGTCTCGATCACGAGCGGCTTGCCGGCTTCGTAGCACACGGCGGCGCGGGTCTTCATGGGGCACCTTTGGGTCGCGGGGGGCGGAGCGGGGAGACTAGCGCAAACCCCACCCCGGGCGACACCCGGCCCTTGCAACCTTGGGGCGACCTGCCGCATCCAATGGGGACAGGCCAGTGACCGGCCGAGGGAGATCCACCATGTTCCGCTACGTCGCAACCCTGGCTTACGCCTTTTCGGCCGTGGCGCTCGGCGCCTCGCTCGACGTGAGCAAGATCAACGGCGCCATCACCATCGAGGCCGGGCGGCAGGCGGGCGACCTCGAGACCGTCAACGGGTCGGTGTCGGTGGGCAAGGGCGCGACCGTCGAGGACGTCGAGACCGTCAACGGCTCCGTGCGCCTCGCCGAGCAGGTGATTGCCAGCTCCGCCGAGACGGTCAACGGCGAGATCGAGATCGGCTCGGGCGCACAGGTGCGCGGCGGGGCCACCACCGTCAACGGCGCGATGACGCTCGGCCGGGATGCGCACGTGGGCGGCAAGCTCGAGAACGTCAATGGCGGGCTGCGGCTCGACGGCGCCTCGGTCTCGGGCGGCATCGAGACCGTCAACGGGGACGTCTACCTCGCGACGGGCTCGCGGGTCGACGGCGGCATCCACGTCGAGAAGCCCACCGGCTGGCACGTCGGCAAGCCGCCGAAGAATCCGCGGATCACGATCGAATCCGGCGCCGTGGTGACCGGCCCGCTGCACTTCGAGCGCGAAGTCGACCTGTACGTCGGCGCGGGCGTCAACCTGCCGGCTGTCGAGGGCGTCGCGCCGCAGCGCTATTCGCTGCCGTAAAGGACGGCTGCGGCGCGAAGCTGCTGCGCGACGTGCTGGCGCAGGACCGCGGGCGCCAGCACTTCCACGTCGACACCGTACTTCAGGATGTCCATCACCAGTTCGGGCTCGCGGGCATACGGCACCGTGAGCACGTAGCTGCCGTCGTCCTCCCAGTCGCCCCGCTGCTCGGGGTGCCACGTCTCCCGGGCCACCCAGCGCGCGCGCCGCGGCGTGAAACGCAGCCGCGCCAGCTGGGTCTCGCTGCCGGCAAAGATGCCGTAGCCGCTCGCGAAATGACGGTCGAGCTCCGCGTCCGGCACGTCGCGCGCCCGCGCCTCGAGCACCTCGACCGCCTCGACCGCGTCGACGGCAAAGGTGCGCAGCGCGTCGCGGTGGTGGCACCACGCGTCGAGATACCAGTTGTCGCGGTAATGCACGAGCCGCTGTGGCGAGACCTCGCGCTCGAGCGAGGCACCGTCGCTGCGCCGCTGGTGGCGCAGGCGCAGCCGGCGCCGCGACAGCACGGCCGTCGTGAGCGTGCGGAAGTGCGCCGGTGCCACGGGACGTCCGCCGATGGCGACGATGCGGATGCGGCGGGCGATTTCCGCGGCGGAGTGCTCGCCCGCCTGCAGCAACTCGCGCAACCGGCGGCGCAGCGGCGCGATGGATTCCGACAGCACGCCCGGCTGCAGGGACCCGATCAGGCTGTCCATCGTGAGGAGCGCCTGCAGTTCCTCCGCGCTGAACCAGAGCCCGGGCAACTGCCAGACGCCGCTGTCGGCGACCTGGTCGTCGAAGCGGTAGGCCTCGTGGTGGCGGTCGTACACGATCGGCGCATGCATGCGGTCCTTCAGGTACTCCAGGTCCCGCTTGAACGTGGCGCGCGAGATCTCGAGCTCGTCGAGGAAGTCCTGGGTGCGGACGTGGCGGCGGCTGCGCAGCAGCGACTGGATGCGATAGAAGCGTTCGAGGCGTTCCACGCGACGGACTCCGGCTGGGGTTCGGGGGCGACCTCGATTATCCTGCACGGACCCGCCTCGGGAGTGCACCTCGCATGGGACAGGGCCTGCGCAGACACGTCACCGGCACGCCGTTGCCGCCCCCGCCCGCGCCGCCATCGCGCGACGCGAATCCGTGGGTGATGTCGGCAGGCCGGCCGTCACCGCGGCTGCCGGGCCTGCGCGTGCCGCCGGACCGGATTCCCGAGCCGCTCAAGATGTCGCCGCCCGCGCGCCCGGCCGGGACGCCGCCGGCCGCGCCTTCGCGCCTGCGCTGGCTGCCGTTCGGCATCCTCGGCGCCATCGTCGCGGCCATCGGCATCGATGCGGCGCGCGCCTTCCAGCGCGGCGATTACTTCGGCGCGGTCATCCCGCTGGTCTTCGTCGCGTTCATCGCCGTCGCGATCGTGCGCAGCCAGCTGCGCAAGCCCGGCTGAGCGCCGCTCAGGGCAGCCGCAGGCCGGCGTCCGTCGTCAGGTAGACGGCGAACGTCCCGAGCCAGTGGCCGCCCTCGTAGTGCTCGCCGGTCACGGCCGGCAGCGCGGCCTGCGCGTGGGCCTCGGCGACGGCGACCAGCGACTCGATGCGCGCGTCCCGCGACGGCAACGCGCTCGCGATGCCACGCAACATCCAGGCGCGACTCAGGTTGAGGCCGTCGATGTGCGCGAGCTTGGGATCGGAGCGGTCCGTCACGACCCCCGGCAGCAACCACGTCGCCCGGCCGTTGCGCGGGACCTGCGGCAGGAATCGGCCCAGCCACCGCGCGAATTCCTCCGGCGTGAGGATCCGGCGCATGAAGTCGGCTTCGCCGAGGCACGGCGACAGGAAATCCTCGCCCGACGGCTCGTAGGCGAGCGGGCAGTTGCGATCGTTCAGGTAGTACTCGCGCGCACGGGCGTCGAGCAGGCGGGCCATCCCGACGTCGCCGGAGGCCACGGCCCAATCGTAGATCAGGCCGAAAGCGAATGCGGTCTGGCTGTGCTCGCCGACGCGGATCGGGTAGTGCAGCGACGGCAGCCAGTTCATGACGCGCTGCGCCGCCGCGGCCTCGAGCGGCTGCAGGTTGCGCGACCACTCGCGCGCCTGCGGGTCGTCCCAGGTGCGCAGCTCCTTCGCGAGCATCAGCACCCACGCGAGGCCGTAGGGGCGCTCGAACGAGAGTCGGCCCGGTCCCTGGAAGTAGGCGACTTCACCGGCGATGTTCTCCGCCGTCAGGCTCTGAGCGAGCGCGGCGCGAGCGGGGGCGGCGAAGGGCGCGTCGGGGAAGGTCTTCGCCAGCCGGGCGAGCAGCCAGTGGCCGTGCACCGACGAATGCCAGTCGTAGCAGCCGTAGAACGCCGGCATCAGCTCGTGCGGCGTGCGCGCATCGGCCGGGCCTTGCAGCGTGTGGGCGAGCTTGCTCGGATACTCCCGGTGGACGCAGTCGAGGGCCAGCTGCGCGAAGCGCGCGGCCGCGAGGGAGTCGAGGGACGGGGCGGCGCGCGCAGCGGGCGCGAGGCACACCAGCGTGGCCAGCCCGAGGCCGCGAAGGAATCGATGCATGCGTCGGTCTCCGTGCAGGATCAGTCGGCGTCGGCCTCGAACAGCTTCTCGAGCTGGCGCGCGGACGCCTGGACGGTCGCGATGAGCTTCTCCTCGTCGCCGCCGATGGCCGCCTGCTGGCGCAGCGTCTCCTCGTCGTGGGCTCGGAAGCGGCGCACCTGCGAGGCCGCCGTGGCCGGCTCCGTGCCGAGAGCGACGAGCGTGCCCTCGGCCAGCTCGAGACTCGAAGCATACGTCTCGCGCCAGATCTCGGTCACGCCGGCCGCCATCAGCCGGAAGGCGTGCTGGCGGTTGCGGGCCCGGGCGAGGACGCGCAGCTGGGGAAAATGCCGACGCACCTGCTCTGCGGTGCGCAGCGACGCCTCGACGTCGTCGATGGCCAGCACCAGCACCTCGGCATGTCCGGCGCCGGCGGCGCGCAGCACGTCGAGGCGCGTGGCGTCGCCGTAGTAGAGCTTGTTGCCGAAGCGGCGCACGAAGTCGACCTGCGCCTGGCTGATCTCGAGGGCCGTGAAGCGGATGCGGCGCGCCGACAGCACGCGAGCCACGATCTGGCCGAACCGGCCGAAGCCGGCGATCAGCACGCGCGGCTCCTCGCCTTCGATGGTGTCGTAGGCCGGCGGCGGCGCGGGTGGCGCGAATCGCCGGGCCAGTGCATCCGCGCCCGCGATCAGCAGCGGCGCAAGCACCAGCGACACCGTCACGAGGATCACCAGCAGGTCGGCCGTTTCCGGGTCGATCAACCGGCCACGCGTGGCCAGCGTGAACAGCACGAACGCGAATTCGCCGCCGCCGGCGAGCGCCACGGCCAGCCGGTGCGCCGTGGCGGCATCGTGGCGCGTGACACGTGCTGCCACGAAGATCGCGAGACCCTTCACGGCGAGGTACGCGCAGGTGAGCAGCAGCACGCGCCCGGGCGCGTCCGCGAGCACGCCGAGGTTCGCGGACATGCCCACCGCGATGAAGAAGAGCCCGAGCAGCAGTCCCTTGAAAGGCTCGATGTCGGCTTCGAGCTCGTGCCGGTACTCGCTGTCCGCGAGCAGCACGCCGGCGATGAAGGCGCCGAGCGCCATCGACAGTCCCGTCGCCTGGAACAGCAGCGCCGTGCCGATGACCACCAGCAGCGCGGCGGCGGTGAAGGCTTCCTGCGCGCGCGTCGAGGCGACGATGCGCAGCACCGGACGCAGCAGGGGGCGGCCCACGCCGACCGTCAGGGCGATCGCCGCCACGGGCATCACCCATTGCCGCCAGTTCATGGCCTGCGTGCCCTCGCCGGAGAGCAGGGGCAGCAGCACGAGGGCGGGCATGATCGCGAGGTCCTGGAAGAGCAGGATCGCGAACGCCGAGCGCCCGTGCCGCGTATTGAGTTCCCCGCGCTCCGCCAGCACCTGCAGGATGAGCGCGGTCGAGGACAGCGAGAGCGCGAAGCCGATCACTGCCGCCGCGGGCCAGGGCTGCCCGATTGCGCGTGCCGCGACGGCGAGCAGGGCCGTGGATGCCACCACCTGGGCCGCGCCGCCGGCGAACACCGCGTGGCGCAGCACCCACAGGCGCGAGGGCTGCAGTTCGAGTCCGATCACGAACAGCAGCATCACGACGCCGAACTCGGAGAAATGCAGGATCGCTTCGACGTCCTCGATCAGCGCGAGGCCCCACGGCCCGATGACCATGCCGGCCGCGAGGTAGCCGAGCACCGCGCTCAGGCGGAAGCGGCGGAACAGCGGGATCGCGATGACGGTCGCGGCCAGGAAGACCGCGACCTGCGCGGTGAGGTTCATCGCGACGCGGCGAGGCGGGCCGGTGCCAGCACCCGCACGGACCGGGCGGCGAGCGCGATATCGCCGCCGTCTACGGGGACGCCGCCGAGCAGGTCGTCGAGCGGGCCGTCGACGCCCGGCAGGCGCAGTCCCTGCACGTCGGTCGCGCCGAGGTTCGCGACCACCGTCAGCGTGCGACCTTCCGCGCTGCGTTGCCAGGCGATGACGTCGTCCCGTCCCGTCTCGAGCAGGCGCAGGTCGCCGCGCAGCAGGGCGGGCTCCGCCTGGCGCAGGCGGATCAGCCGGCGATAGTGACTGAGCAGCGAATCGGGGTCGGCCGACTGCGCCGCGACGTTGCGCGTCTCGAAGCCTTTCTGCAGGCGCTCCCACGGTCGCGCCGCCGCGGTGAAGCCGCCGTTCGTGCCGCCGGTCCACGGCATCGGATTGCGGATCATCTCGTCCGGCTTCGCCCCGATCTGCCCGATTTCCTCACCGTAGTAGAGGAACGGCACGCCCGGGCCGGTGAGCAGCAGCGCGGCCGCGAGCTTCAGCTTCGCGGGATCCTGGCGCAGCACGCTCGCGATGCGGTCCTGGTCGTGGTTGGTGGTGAACGATGCGAACTGGTTGGCCGGATAACTCGCAACGACGTTGCCGAGCACGTATTGCAGCTTGTCGCGCTTGCCCGAATCCGCGGCATCGAGGATCGCGCCGGCGAGGTCGAACTCGAAGGCGGCGTCGAGCGTGCCTTGCTGGACGTACTCGCTCACCGTCTCGGTGTGCGTCCAGACCTCGCCGACGACCAGCGGGTTGCGACCGCCCGAGTGGACGTGCGCCTCGAAACCCTTCAGCCACGCGAGGGTCTCGGGCGTGTCGATCATCACCTCGCCGTCCTCGATGAGGTGGCGGATGGCGTCGAGCCGGAAGCCGTCCACGTGCATCTCGTCGAGCCAGAAGTCGGCGATGCGATACGCCTCCGCGGTGACCTCGGGATTGCGGTAGTTCAGGTCGGGCATGCCGGACCAGAACATGCCGAAGAAGCGCTGGTCGCCGATCTTCTGCCAGACGATCTCGTTCCACGGGCCGAGCGTGTCGGGCACCTTGTCCGGGTCGACGAAGATGTACCAGTCGCGGTATTTCGGATCGCCCGCGAGCGCCCGCTTGAAGAATGGGTGCTCGGACGAGGTGTGGTTCAGCACGAGGTCGACGATCACCTGGATGCCGCGTTTGTGGCACTCCGCGAGCAGCCGCTCGAAATCCGCGCGCGTGCCGTACTGCGGCTGGATGCCGTAATAGTCCGTGACGTCGTAGCCGTGATAGCTCGGCGAGGGATTGACCGGCATCAGCCAGATCCCGGTGATGCCGAGGTCCGCCGTGGTCGCCGGATTGCCGTCGTTGAGGTAGTCGAGCTTCTCGATCAGGCCCTGCAGGTCGCCGACACCGTCGTTGGCGAGCGGCCCCGTCGTCGAATCGGCGAAGGAGCGCACGAACACCTCGTAGAACACGCGGTCGTTCCACCAGTGCGGGCCGCCGATGGCGCGGGCCGCGGCAGCGGTCGGCGCGGCAGGGGCCGCGGCGGGCGGCGCGCCCTGGCACGCGGCCAGCAGCAGGGCCGCGCACAGGACCAGGGTTCGGGACGCGTCGGGCATCCGGGCCACTCCCCAGGCGATGGAGCGGCGATCATAGCGCCGTCGCCGATCAGCGCACGACCTGTCCGTCCTTGTCGAGCACCTTCACCTCGCCGAGCTGCAGGTCGCGGATCGGCTGCTCGATCCTGCGCAGGTCGCCGACGATCACCCACGTCAGCACCGCGGGATCGAGGGCAGCGCGCGCCGCGGCCCGCACGCCCTCGTCGGTCTGCGACTCGATGCGCGCCTTGAGCGTGCGCACGTAGTCGTCCGGGCGCTGGTAGACGACGATGTCGGCGATCGCGCCGGCTACCGACGCATTGGTCTCGAACCGGCCGGACAGCGCGCGCACGTCGCGATTGCGGATCTTCGCGACTTCGTCGGCCGTCGCGGGGCGGTCGCCGACGAACTGCGCGAGCTCAGTTTTCAGTTCGCGCAGCGACTCGACGGTCTTGTCGGTCTGCACGGGCGCGAACAGCAGCCACGGACGCTGGCCGCGCGCGCCCGGCAGCGCGGTGCTCACGCCGTAGGACCAGTGCTTGTCCTCGCGCAGGTTCATGTTGAGCCGCGAGCTGAACGTGCCGCCGAGCACGGCGTTCATGGTCTCGATCTCGAAGCGGTTCGGCGCCAGGCTAGACGGCATCAGCTCGCCCGCGAGGATGCTGGTCTGCACGGCATCCGGCCGGTCGAGGAGGAACACGCGCGGGCTGGCCGGCCGGGCGGCCTCCGGCAGGACCTTGGCCGGTCGCGGCGTCGCCGGCGCCACCCAGGTGCCGAAGTGCTTCTCCAGCAGCGGCACGATTTCGCCCAGCGTCACGTCGCCCGAGACGATCAGGGTGGCATTGTCGGGTCGCAGCCACTCGCGCTGGAACACGAGCAGGTCGTCACGTTGCAGCGACGCGATCGACGCCTCGGTGCCGGAGCCGTTGAACGGGATCGCATACGGGTGCCCGGGGCCATAGAGCAGCGGCGGCAGGGTGCGCATCGCCAGCGCGTCGGGGCTCTGCTTCTCGCGCGCGATGCCGGCGAGCCACTCCTTGCGCACGCGGTCGATCTCCTTCTGCGCGAACGCCGGGTTGCGCACGACGTCCGCGAACAGCGCGAGCGACGGGTCCAGGTTCTCCTTCAGGGCGGACAGCGACACGGTGGACGAGTCGAGCGACGAGCCCGAGCCGAGGTCGGCGCCGAGCCGCTCCGCGCGATCGGCGATCTGCAGCGAGCCGAGCGTGGCGGTGCCCTCGTCGAGCATCGCCAGGGTGAAGCTCGACGTGCCGAGCTTGCGGCCCTGGTCCGCGACGTAGCCCGCGTCGAACAGGATTGCCACGTTGACGACCGGCACGCCCGGGCGGTTCGCGACGATCACCGGCAGGCCGTTGCGCAGCTTGGTGCGCTGCAGGTCGGGGAACGCGAGGTCCGGGAACGTGGTGGTGACCGGCACGCCCTGGCTGCGGTCGACCGCGCCGGCGGGCGTCGCCTGGTACGCCGCGGCAGGCCGGATCTCGAGCGTGTAGTCGCCACGCGAGAGCCAGCGCCGGGCCACGTCCTGCAACTGCTTCGGCGTCGCGGCATCGATGACGGCGAACGACCGCCGGTAGCAGCCCGGATCGCCTTCGAACACTTCGCAGGACGCGAGCACGTCGGCCTTGCCGCCGAAGCCGCCGATGCGCTCCAGGCCCTTCAGGAAGCCGGCGCGGATGGACGTGCGCGCACGGTCGATCTCGGCCTGCGTCGGGCCCTGCGCGATGAAGCGCTGCAGTTCCTCCGTGAGCGCGTGCTCGACGCGCTCGGTCGCGACGCCTTGCTTCACGTCCGCCGCGATCGAGAAGAGGCCCGCGATCTCGAACGAGGACGCGCCGGCATTGGCGTTGTCCGCGATCTGGTCACGGTACACGAGGCGCTCGTACAGGCGCGAGGTCTTGCCGCCGCCGAGGATGTCGCCGACGAGCGCGAGCAGGTCCGCGTCGGTGGTGCCGTCCGGCGGGATGTTCCACGCCTTCTGGAGGCGCGGCTGCGCGACCTGGTCGACCATCACGTCGCGACGGCTTTCATCGCGCGCCGCGATCCACACGCCCGGCCGCGTCAACGCGGGGCCCGGGGCGATGTCGCCGAAATATTTCTGCACTTTCTCGCGCGCGGTCGCCGCGTCGATGTCGCCCGCGAGCACGAGCACCGCGTTGGCCGCGCCGTAGTACGTTCGGAACCACTCCTTCACGTCGTCGAGCGACGCGGCGTTGAGGTCGTCCATCGAGCCGATGGTCAGCCAGTGGTACGGGTGACCTTCCGGGAAACTCGCCTTGAAGAGTTGCTCGCCGACGCGGCCGTACGGGCGGTTCTCGCCCTGGCGCTTTTCGTTCTGCACCACGCCGCGCTGCTCGTCGAGCCGCGCCTGGTCGATCACGCCGAGCAGGTGGCCCATGCGGTCCGACTCCATCCAGAGCGCCATGTCGAGCGCGGTCGTGGGCACGTTCTGGAAGTAATTGGTCCGGTCCCGGTTGGTGGTGCCGTTCATGCTGGTCGCGCCGACCTGCTCGAACGGCCTGAAATACTCGTCGTTGTAGTGCTCGCTGCCCTGGAACATCAGGTGCTCGAACAGGTGCGCGAAGCCGGTCTTGCCCGGGCGTTCGTTCTTGGAGCCGACGTGGTACCAGACGTTGACGGCCACGATCGGCGCCTTGCGGTCCGTGTGGACGATCACCGTCAGCCCGTTCGAGAGCGTGAATTTCTCGTAAGGAATCAGCGGGATAGGGGCAGGGGAGGCGGCGGGCGGCGCGGCCGCGAATGAAACCGATGTCAGCAAGGCGGCGAACAGCGCCAACGACCAGCGGCAGGCGAGGGGCTTCAAAGAGTGCTTCTCCATGTCAGCAGGCGGCCCGTCCGGGCCGGTGGTGGGTGTGGTGTTTTCGCATCAGGGGCCGCGCAGGCGGTCTTGGCGCTTTCGGACTCATTCCGGAGACTGCGGCAAAAACGGATGCACCGCGCTACAATCGCAACAATCATAGCGGGGTAACAGCCGGCCTATGAGTTTCTAGCGGCCGGAATGTCGGGGTGGGGACGACCTTCCGGACAGGCGGCTCGGCCCGCTTCGCGTTTTCGCTAATGCATGGCATAAAAGCCACAAGGAGAGACCTGCAATGTCATCCCGTTATCTGATCCCGCTGGCGGTTGCCGCCGCCCTGGCCGCGTCTGCCGCGGCGCAGGCCGATGTGGCTCCTGGTTCGCCGAAGGGCGACTGGATCTTCCGCGTCGGCATGTCCCAGATCAACCCGAAGAGCAACAACCTGCCGGCGAGCGAGAATCCGCTCGACGTCAACCTCGTGGTCGACAGCGACATTTCGCCGACCGCCACGATCGAGTACATGCTCACCGATCACCTCGGCACGGAGCTGCTGCTCGCGTATCCGTTCACGCACGCGGTGGACGCTAAGGCGGGTGGTGACGTGCTGGCGCGCATCGGCAGTGCCGACGTGCTGCCGCCAGTGCTGGGCCTCAACTGGCACTTCAATCCGACCGGCACGTTCCGTCCGTACATCGGCGCGGGCGTGAACTACACGCTGTTCTCGGGCGAAGAGATCCGTGGCTCCGCGCGCAGCGCGATCCAGGACATCTACGGCATCGACGTCAGCAAGCTGTCGCTGAAGAACTCGTTCGGCTTCGCAGGCCAGCTTGGCCTCGACGTCGCCGTGTCGAAGCACTGGCTGGTGAACGCCAGCGTGCGCTACATCGACATCGGTTCGGATCTGGACGCCGATGTCGCGTCGATCCTCGACGGCGTCGGTGGCTCGGCCAAGCCCGGCTACAGCAGCGTCAAGCTCGGCACCGTCGACATCAACCCGATGGTCTACGGCCTGCACGTGGGTTACCAGTGGGGTTCGCCGGCGCCGCTGCCGGTCGTGGCTCCGCCGCCGCCCCCGCCGCCGCCGCCGCCGCCGCCCCCGCCCGCCAAGTGCTCCGACTCGGACAACGACGGCGTGTGCGACGAAGCCGACAAGTGCCCGGGCACCCCGGCTGGCGTGAAGGTCGACTCGGTCGGCTGCCCGCTCGAGCAGACCCTCAAGCTCCTGTTCGACTTCGACAGCGCCGAGCTGCGCCCCGAGTCGATCACGGAACTCGAGCGCGTCGTGAAGTTCATGGGCGACGTGCCGTTCGCGAAGGCCCTGATCGAAGGCCACACGGACAGCAAGGGTTCGGACGCCTACAACCAGAAGCTGTCGGATCGCCGCGCCAAGGCGGTGTTCGACTACCTCAGCTCGCGCGGCGTCGATCCGGCCCGCCTGAGCTCTGTCGGCAAGGGCGAGAGCGCCCCGATCGCGGACAACGCGACCGACGAAGGCCGCCAGGAGAACCGCCGCGTCATGTTCATCCGCACGGATTCGGGCATGTAATCGACGGTTGAGCGACTGACGGGCCGTTCGCAGGCCCGGACGAGGCCCCGGTACGCAAGTGCCGGGGCCTTTTTTCATGCGGGCGAGGAATCCGTCCTCGCGGCCTTGGCTAACAGGCAGTCACGCGTAGAATCGCGGACTCGTTCCAAGGAGACCCCGCATGAAGCTGCTCCGCCTGGTCGCACTCGCGGCCGTCCTCGCCATCCCGTTCACGTCCGCCCACGCGGCCGGCGATCCGGCGCTCGCAGCGGCCGTGCACGGTGACTGGCGCAGCGCCAAGGACACGGCCCGCGACGCCTACCGTCACCCCGTCGAAGCGCTGGCGTTCTGGGGCCTCAAGCCCGGCATGACGATCCTCGAGGTGCAGCCGGGTGGCGGCTGGTGGACGGAGATCCTCGCGCCGTACGCAAAGGCGACGGGCGGCCGCTATTACTCGACCGCCGCCGATCTTGCGAACCCGGAACTCTCCGAGCGCTCGAAGAAAGCGCGCGCGGACTTCGAGGCGCGCTGGGCTGCCAACCCGCAGCGCTACGGCGAGGTGCAGTACGTCAACTGGGGCCCGAAGTCGGCGCCGCTGCCGGCCGACACCTTCGACTTCATCCTGACCGCGCGCTCCGTGCACAACTGGATGTCGACGCCGGGCTGGGTGGACAAGAACTTCGCGGATTTCTTCCAGGCGCTGAAGCGCGGCGGCGTGCTCGCGGTCGAGGAACATCGCGCGAATCCCGGTGGCGCCGCCGAGAAGCCCGAGACCGGCTACGTCAGCGAGGCCTTCGTGATCGCGGCCGCGGAGAAGGCGGGGTTCAAGCTCGCGGGCCGGTCCGAGATCAACGCCAACCCGAAGGACACCAAGGACCATCCGTTCGGCGTGTGGACGCTGCCGCCGACGCTGACCTCGGTGCCGGAAGGCTCCAGCGCGCCGGAGGACCCGAAGTTCGACCACTCGAAGTACATCGCGATCGGCGAGTCCGACCGCATGACCCTGAGGTTCGTGAAGCCCTGATCAGATGTCCTCGGGCACGGTCCGGATCGCGCCGCAGGGGCACTCGGCGACACACAGCCCGCAGCCTTTGCAGTACTCGTAGTTGAACTCGTAGCGGCGCCCCGGACCGAGCTTGATCACGGCGTTGTCGGGGCAGACGCCGTAGCAGTTGTCGCACTCGAAGCAGTTGCCGCAGGAGAGGCAGCGTCGCGCCTCGAACTGCGCCGTCTCCGGGTCGAAGCTGCCGACGACCTCCTCGAAGGTCGACTGGCGCCGGATCAGGTCGAGCACCGGCTGCTGCGACTTCGGCGCGTCGGAGTAGTACCACGTGTTGAGCTTGTCGTAGCTCGCGATCTCGTGGCTCTCGGGATGCACCCAGCGCGTGCCGCGCAGCCACGCGTCGATGTTGCGCGCCGCGAGCTTGCCGTGCCCGATGCCCACCGTGACCGTGCGCTCGCCGGGCACCATGTCACCGCCCGCGAAGATGCCGGCATAGCCGGTCATCATGTCCGGGCCCACCTTCACGACACCGTCCTCGATCGCGAGGCCCGGCACGCCGTCGAGCAGCGAGAGGTCGACGTCCTGCCCGAGCGCGAGCACGACCGAGTCGGCCTCGAGCGTCTCGAACTCGCCGGTCGGCTGGGCCATGCCCTTCTCGTCGAGCGCCATCTTCTCGACCGTGATCGACGTCTCACCCGCCTGCTTGATGGTCGAGAGCCACTTCACGAGCACGCCTTCCTGCAGCGCCTCCTCGAGCTCGGACTCGTGGGCCGGCATCTTCTCGCGCGTGCGGCGATACACGATGATCGATTCCTCCGCGCCGAGCCGCTTGGCGGTGCGCGCGACGTCGAGCGCCGTGTTGCCGCCGCCGTAGACGACCACGCGCCGGCCGAGCAGCGGCTTGTCCTCGCCCTCCATGCTGCGCAGCACCGAGACCGCGTCGAGCATCTTGCCCGCGCTGCCCGCGGGCAGGTACGCGCGCTTGGCGATGTGCGCGCCGACGGCCAGGAACACTGCGTCGAAATGGCCCTTGCGCATGGTGTCGACGACGTTCGTCACCTTGGTGTGCAGCTGCAGCTTCACGCCGAGGTCGAGGATGCGCTGGATCTCGGCGTCGAGCACCTCGCGCGGCAGCCGGTACTTCGGGATGCCGAAGCGCATCATGCCGCCCGCGAGCGGGCCGGCCTCGTGGATCGACACGCTGTGGCCGAGACGCGCGAGGTGGTACGCGGCGGACAGGCCGGGCCGGCCTCGTGGATCGACACGCTGTGGCCGAGCCGCGCGAGGTGGTACGCGGCCGACAGGCCCGACGGCCCGGCGCCGATCACCAGCACGCGCTTGCCCGTGGGTGACATCGGCGGCTCGAACTTCCAGCCCAGTCGCAGCGCCTCGTCGCCGAGGAAGCGCTCGATCGCATTGATGCCCACGCACGAGTCGAGCGTGCCGCGATTGCACGCGCTCTCGCACGGGTGATAGCAGACCCGGCCCATGACCGCGGGCATCGGGTTGTCCCGCGTGAGGACGCGCCAGGCCTGCTCGTACTCGCCGGCCTCGGCGTGGAACAGCCAGCCCTGGATGTTCTCGCCCGCGGGGCAGGCGTGGTTGCAGGGCGGCAGGCGGTTCACGTACTCGGGGCGCACGGTGCGCCACGAGCCCGTGCGATTGGCGAGGCTCGAGCCCGGATCGAGCGTGATCGCGAACGGCTTGGGCTTCATGGCGTCGCCTCGTCGAGCAGCCCGTAGCGGGCGATGTTGCGGTCCGCCATGGCCTGCAGCCGGCGCACGATGTCCGGGTGACCGCCGTCCTTGAACAGGTGCGCGAAGCGCGTCTGCGGCTTCAGGTAGTCCTCCACCGGCAGCCTGCGCGTGATCTTCGAGACGTGCGTCACCTCGCCGTGCTCCGCCTCGAACACCGGGAACAGGCCGGTCTCCTTCGCGAGCCGCGCCATGCGGATGGTGGCGCTCGAGTCGTGGCCCCAGCCGAGCGGGCAGGGCACGAGGATGTGGATGTAGCGCGCGCCGCGGAATTCCATGGCGCGGCGCACCTTGGCCTCGAGGTCGCGCAGCTCGGCGACGGTGGCCGTCGCGACGTACGGGATTTCGTGCGCCATGGCGATGCGCGGCACGTCCTTGCCCTGGCCGAACTCGTTGCCCGGGTGCGAACCCACCGGCATCGTCGTGTTGGTGCGCGCAGCCGGCGGCGTGGCCGACGAGCGCTGCACGCCAGTGTTCATGTACGCCTCGTTGTCGTAGCAGATGTAGAGCACGTCGTCGTTGCGCTCGAACATCCCCGACAGGCAGCCGAACCCGATGTCCGTCGTGCCGCCGTCGCCGCCCTGCGCGACGACGCGCACGTCGTGCCGGCCCTTGACGCGCATCGCGGCGGCGATGCCGGTGGCCACGGCCGCGGCATTGCCGAACAGCGAGTGGATCCACGGGATCTGCCACGAGGTCTCGGGGTAGGGTGTCGAGAACACCTCGAGGCAGCCGGTCGCGTTCGCCGCGACGAGCTGCCGGTGCGTCGCCTCCATGGCGGCGTCGATCGCGTAGCGCGCGCCGAGGGCCTCGCCGCAGCCCTGGCAGGCGCGGTGCCCGGAGTTGAGCGAGTTGGTGCGACGCATGTTCGCCTGCACCGAGCGCTGTTCTTCCTTCAGCAGCCGGTTGCCGACGGTGAAGGTGCCGGTCTGGTAGAAGCGGATGGGCTGGTAGGTCATGGCGTCACCCGATCTTCGCCGCGACGACCCCGAGGTCGCGCAGGATGCCTTCGGCGATCGGGCCGGAGCGCCGCTGCTCCCGCTCGCGCGCGAGCACGCGGTCGACCAGCGCCTGGTCGAGGTCCATGAAGGTGAGCGAGTCGAGCGTGCCCTGCATGGCCGCCTCGAACACGCGGTGCAGCGACTTGCGCGTGATCGAGCGGCCGCCGAGGCCGGCGATCACGGTGTGCACGTCGTCGGGCGGGCCGGCGAACGAGGCGGCGACGTTGTTCGAGACGATGCCGCCCATGCCGACCGCGAGGCTCTTCTCCAGCACGACGACGCGCTTGGCCGTCGACAGCGCCGCCCGCACCGCGGCCAGCGGCCAGGGACGGAAGCAGCTGATGCCGAGCACGCCGATCTTGGCGCCCCGCTCGCGCATCTCGTCGACCGTGTCCTTGATGGTGCCGAGCACGGAGCCGAGCGCCACCACGATCACCTCCGCGTCGCTGGTGCGGTAGGCGTGCAGCAGGCCGCCGCTCTGCCGGCCGAAGATGCGGCGGAATTCATCCGCCCACGCGGGAATCAGGTCGAGCGCCTGGCGCTGCTTGGCGTGCGCGAGGTAGCGGACCTCCATGAAGGCCTCGGGGCCGACCATGGCGCCGATGGAGACCGGGTCGGCCGGGTCGAGCACCTGGCGCGGCTCGTACGGCGGCAGGAAGGCGTCCACCTGCTCCTGCGTCGGGATGTCCACGCGCTCGTAGGCGTGCGTGAGGATGAACCCGTCCATGCACACCATCACCGGCAGCGAGAGTTCCTCGCCGAGCCGGAAGGCCTGGATGTGCAGGTCGAGCGCCTCCTGGTTGTCCTCGGCGAACAGCTGGATCCAGCCACAGTCGCGCTGGCTGAGCGCATCCGTGTGGTCGTTCCAGATGTTGATCGGCGCGCCGATCGCACGATTCGCCACGGTCATCACGATGGGCAGGCCGAGGCCGGCGGCGTTGTAGACCGCCTCGGCCATGTACAGCAGGCCCTGGCTCGCCGTCGCGGTATAGGCGCGGGCACCGGCGGCCGACGCACCGATGGCCACCGACATCGCGGCGAACTCGGACTCGACGTTGATGTATTCGCAGGGAGCCAGCTGCCCGCTGCGCACCATCCGGCCGAGCGCCTCGACGATGTGGGTCTGCGGCGAGATCGGGTAGGCGCAGATCACCTCGGGCCGGCACAGGCCGACCGCCTCGGCAACCGCGGCGGAGCCCTCAGTCTGCTTGAGCATGGGTGGCCTCCTTCTCGCGCATCACGAACTCGAAGGCGGCCGTGGCCGCGGCGACGTTCGCCTCCGCCACCTTGCCAGGGAACTTCTCGCGGATCGCGGCAGCGACGGACTCGAGCGAGGTGCGACCGGTCAGCGCGGCGAACCCGCCGAGCAGCGCGGCGTTCGGCAACGGCCGGCCGACGTGCTTCAGCGCCAGTTCGGTGGCGGGCACGGTGCACAGGTGGTCGGGGCTGAACCCGCGGACGAACTCGCCGAGGCCGAGGTCCTCGAACGAGCGGCGCGTGTTGATGAGGATGTAGCCGCCCTTCACCAGGCCGCCGAAGACGTCGACCTGGTGCAGCAGGGTCGGATCCTGGATCAGCAGCGCGTCCGGCGCGAGGATGGGCTCGCGCAGGCGGATGGGCCGGTCGTCGATCCGGCAGAACGCCACGACGGGTGCGCCGGTGCGTTCGGATCCGAAGCTCGGGAAGGCCTGGGCGTGGCGTCCTTCGAGGAATGCGGCGACCGACAACAGCTCGGCTGCGGTCACGACGCCCTGACCGCCCCGTCCGTGGATGCGTACCTGGAACATGTGCCTCCCCCCGCGGCGCGTCGGCGCCCGGGTGCCCGTCACCATGCGCCGTCCGGGACCGCTTGCCCATCCGTGAGGACACGGATGCCGCCTGCGCCGGACCCGCGCCGCGGCACCCCTTTCCGCGCATTTGCGAATGGGGCAAAGTGCGCGACCTCACCCTCTCCCGGACGCTTCCATGCGCAGACTCGCCTGGTTGTCGGGCTTCGCTGCCCTGTTCCTGATCGCCTGCACCGCCACGGCGCCGACCGCCCCGTCGCCGGCCGTCGTGACCGAGTCGGACCGCCTGAATCGCGTGGTCGACGACTATTTCGAGGAACTCCTCAAGCTCAACCCGATCCTGGCCACCTCGATCGGCGATCCGCGCTACAACGATCGCTACGTCGTCGGCATCGCGCCCGAGGCGAGGCGTGCCCGGCAGCAGCTCGAGCAGGATTACCTCGGGCGGATCCGCCGGATCGATCGCGCCGCGCTGCCCGAGTCCGACCGCATCACCTACGATGTGTTCAAGTCGGGACGCGAGCGCGAGATCGAGGGCTTCCGCTTCCGGGACGACCTGATCCCGCTCAACCAGTTCTACTCCGTGCCGAACAGCTTCGCGCAGCTCGGCTCCGGCACGGGCATGCAGCCGTTCAAGACGGTGCAGGATTACGACAACTTCCTGAAGCGCATCGACGGCTTCGTCGCCTGGACCGACCAGGCGATCGTCAACATGCGCGAGGGCGTGCGGCGCGGCTACACGCTGCCGCGCGTGCTCACCGAGCGCGTGCTGCCCCAGCTCGAGGCGCACATCGTCGCGCAGCCGGAGGACTCGCTGTACTGGGGGCCGATCCGCAACTTGCCGGCCGGATTCCCTGAGGCCGATCGCGAACGCCTGACCGCGGCATATCGCGCGGCGATCACGACCAAGATCGAGCCGTCGTACCGCAAGCTGCGCGACTACATGCGGGACGAGTACCTGCCGAAGTGCCGCACCACGGTCGGCCTGGACGCGCTGCCGGACGGCAAGGCCTGGTACGAGTACCGCGTGCGCGAGATCACCACCACGAGCTACACGCCGGCCCAGATCCACGAGATCGGCCTCAAGGAGGTGGCGCGCATCCGCGGCGAGATGCAGGGCGTGATGGCGAGGGTCGGCTTCCAGGGCAGCCTGGACGACTTCTTCAAGTTCCTGAACAGCGACCCGCAGTTCTTCTACGCGGACAAGGAAACGCTGATCGCCGGCTACGACGACATCCGCAGGCGCGTGAACCCGCAGCTGCCGCGGCTGTTCGAGACGCTGCCGAAGGCCGACTACGAGGTGCGCGCGGTCGAGCCGTTCCGCGAGAAAAGCGCGGCCGGCGGCCAGTACCAGGCGGCGAGCGAGGACGGCTCGCGCCCGGGCATCTTCTACGCCAACACCTACGACCTGAAGGCGCGCCCGAAGTGGGCGATGGAGGCGCTGTCGCTGCACGAGGCGAATCCCGGCCACCACTTCCAGATCTCGATCCAGCGCGAGCAGAAAGGCCTGCCGCGGTTCCGCCGCTTCGGCGGGTACACCGCGTTCAGCGAGGGCTGGGGCCTGTACGCCGAATCGCTCGGCCCCGAACTCGGCATGTACACGGACCCGTACCAGTACTTCGGTCGCCTCGAGGGCGAGCTGTTCCGTGCGATCCGGCTGGTGGTCGACACCGGCCTGCACTCGAAGGGCTGGACGCGCGAGCAGGCGCTCGACTACATCGTCGCCAACAGCGCCACCAGCGAGGCGCGCCGCGTCGCCGAGACCGAGCGCTACATCGCGATTCCCGGCCAGGCGCTCGCGTACAAGATCGGCCAGCTCAAGATCAGCGCGCTTCGCGCGCGCGCGGAGCAGGAACTCGGGCCGAAGTTCGATGTCCGAAAGTTCCACACCGTGGTGCTGGCGAACGGCGCGCTGCCGCTCGACGTGCTGGAGGCGAACGTGGACCGCTGGATCGCGGCGCAGCGCGGCTGAGGCCGCGCGAGCAATACCCAAGGAGTACGCATGATCGCATCGTCAATTTCGCGCCGGCTATGCCGCGGCCTCGCCGTGGTCGCGCTGGCGCTCGCCACGCCGTTCGCGTCCGGCGCGCCGCTGCCGGGCGCCGACCAGATCGTCACGAAGACCCTGCCGAACGGCCTCAAGATCGTCGTGTGGCCGGACAAGGACATCCCGAACGTGGCGATGTTCACGTTCTACCGCGTCGGCAGCCGCAACGAGCGGCCGGGCATCACCGGCATCTCGCACTTCTTCGAGCACATGATGTTCAACGGCACGTCGACCCGCCCGCCCGGCGAGTTCGACCGCGTCATGGAGGCGAACGGCGGCCGCAACAACGCCTACACGAGTTCCGACGTGACCGTGTACCAGAACTGGTTCCCGGCCTCGGCCACCGAGCTGATCTTCGACCTCGAGGCCGACCGCATGCGCAACCTGGACTTCAACCCCGAGAAGGTCGAGAGCGAGCGACAGGTGGTCTACTCGGAGCGGCGCTCGTCGGTCGACAACGACAACCTCGGCACGCTGGCCGAGCAGATGCAGGCCACGGCGTTCGTGGCGCACCCGTACCAGATCCCGACCCTCGGCTGGCCGTCGGACATCGAAGGCTGGAAGATCCAGGACCTCAAGGACTACTACACGAAGTACTACGCGCCGAACAACGCGACGATGTTCATCGTGGGCGACGTGAGCCCGGAGGCGATCTTCCGCCTCGCCGACAAGTACCTCGCGGGCATCAAGGCGCAGGCGGCGCCGGAGCCCGTGACCACGAAGGAGCCCGAGCAGCCCGGTGAGCGGCGCATCCGCATCGTGCGCGAGGCGCAGACGCCCATCGTGGCGATGGCATGGCACTCCGGTGCGGCCAAGGACCGGCAGACCCGGGTGATGGAGGTGCTGCTGTCCATCCTCGGTTCGGGCGATTCCTCGCGCCTGCACCAGCGGCTGGTGGAACACGAGCAGGCCGCCGTCGAGGTCGGCACGTCGCTCGACCAGGGTTTCGACCCGGGACTGGCCTGGATCTACGCGATCGTGCCGCCCGGTGGCGACCCCGCGCGTACCGAGGCGCTCATCGACGAGGAGATCGCACGCATGGCGAAGGACGGCCCCACGCCGGCAGAACTGACCAAGGCGCGCAACCAGGCGCTGGCCGCGTTCTGGCACGGGCTCGAGACGATCAGCGGCAAGGCGCAGGCGCTCGGCACCTTCGAGGTGTTCCAGGGCGACTACCGCAAGATGTTCGACATGCCGGCGGAGTACGCGAGCATCACGGCCGACGACCTGAAGCGGGTCGCGTCGCAGGTCCTCACGGTCAACAACCGGACGGTGGGCGTGGTCGTCCCGAAGGCGGACGGCGCGCAGGGAGGTGCGCAATGAATGCCTTGAGGACGTACGCGCTGACGGCGCTCGCCGCGCTGGCCCTCGGTGTCGGCGTGGCCCACGCCGACGGCGCGGAAGGCGTGCGGCTGCCGAAGTTCGAGCGCGTCACGCTGCCGAACGGCGCGCAGCTGGTGCTGATGGAAAAGCACGACACGCCGCTGGTGTCGCTCTCGGCGATGATCCCGGGCGGCGCGCTCGGCGACGCGCCCGGACGCGAGGGCACGGCGTCGCTGTTCGGCGACCTGATCCAGAAGGGCGCCGGCACGCGCGATGCCGCGCAGTTCGCCGAAGCGGTGGAGAGCGTCGGGGGGGCGCTGAGTGCAGGGGCCGACACCGAGAGCGTCAATCTCAGCGCGAGCTTCATGGCGAAGGACGTCGACCTGATGATCGAGCTCGCGAGCGACGTGCTGCAGCGTCCGCGACTCGCGCCGGAGGAGTTCGAGAAGGTGCGGTCGCTCGCCGTGCAGTCGATCGCAGCCGCCAAGGACTCGGATCCGCGCGCCCTGGTCGGCGAATACGGCGATGCCTGGCTGTTCCACGGCCATCCCTACGGTCGCCCGACGGACGGCAACGAGCAGACGCTGGCGCAGGTGACGCTCGACGACGTGCGGCGGTACTACGCCGAGCAGGTGGGCGGCGACCGGCTGATCCTCGCCGTCGTGGGCGATTTCAAGGCGGCCGACATGAAGCGCAAGCTCGCCGCGGCCTTCGGCAAGTGGCGGGCCGCCGGCGCCGCGATCCCGATCGCGCCGCCGCCGCCGGCCTGGCAGGGCCGCCGCGTGCTGCTGGTCGACAAGCCGGGCGCGACCCAGACGTATTTCTGGCTGGGCAGCGTCGGCGCGAGTCGCACCGATCCGGCCCGCACCGCGCAGTCGGTGGTGAACAACGTGTTCGGCGGCAGTTTCACCTCGATGCTGAACAGCGAACTGCGCATCAAGAGCGGCCTGACGTACGGCGCGAACGCCGTCTTCAGCCGGGCCCGCCAGCCAGCGTCGTTCAGCATCCGTTCCTATACCCAGACGGACAAGACCGTCGAGGCGATCGACCTTGCGCTCGCCACGCTCGACCGGCTGCACCGTGACGGACTGGACGCAACTGCCCTGGCGGCGTCGCAGCAGTACCTGCTCGGCCAGTTCCCGCCCACGCTCGAGACCAACGGCCAGCTCGCGAGCCGACTCACGGACCTCGCGTTCTATGCCTTGGGTCCGGACGACGTGGACGGCTATGCGACGCGCGTCCGCAGTGTCGATGTGCCCGCCGCGAAGGCCACGATCGAGCGCAGCTTCCCGGTCTCCGGCAACCTCGCCATCGTGCTGATCGGCGATGCCGCGAAGATCGGCGCCGCGGTGGCCAAGTACGGTCCGGTGACGAAGATGTCGATCACCGATCCGACCTACTACCCGGCCGCGGCGCAGTGAAAGGACGACGCGCGCTGCTGGTCGGCGCGAGCGGCCTCGTCGGCGGGGAGTGCCTGCGGCAGCTCGTCGCGCAACCGGCCTATGCGCGCGTCACGGTGTTGACGCGCCGCGACCTCGGCGCGCCCGCGCGGGAGCCCAAGGTCCGGCAGGTCGTCACCGAGTTCAGCGCGCTGGGCCGGCTAGGTGACGCGCTCGAGGCCGACGACGTGTTCTGCGCGCTCGGCACGACCATCCGCAAGGCGGGTTCGCAGGAGCGGTTCCGCGAAGTCGACCAGCAGTATCCGCTGCAGCTCGCGCAGCTGACGCGGCAGGCCGGCGCGCGGCACTACTCCATCGTGAGTGCGCTCGGCGCAGACCCGAAGTCGCGGGTCTTCTATTCGCGGGTGAAGGGCGAGGTCGAGCAGGCGCTCCGGGCGATGCGCTGGCCCAGCCTCGTCATCCTGCGTCCGAGCGTGATCGCCGGGGTGCGTGCCGAGTCGCGGCCCATGGAGCGGCTCGCCGAGCACGTGCTGCGCTTCGCGCCCCGCACGTGGCGACCCGTCGCGGCGCGGGACATCGCCGCCGCCATGATCGCCACCGCGCTGCGTGCCCCGCCGGGCGTGACGGTCCTCGAGTCGCGCGACATTCTTCGCAGGCGACCCGGCACGCCTGAACCGCTGCCCGCCGGGTCCAGCTGCTGCAGGCGGGCGCCGTAGCGTCGCGCCGCCTCCGGATGCCCCGCCTCCACGCTGAACGCCACCAGCGCGTTCAGCACGTCGCGATCCGACGGGGCATGGGCGAGCGCGCGTTCGAGCCAGCGCAGCGCCTCCGGCATGCGACCCGCGGAGTGCAGTGCCACGGCGTAGACGTAGGCGAGGCGCGGATTGTCCGGCGCGAGTTCGGCCGCCCGGCCCAGTTCGGGCAGCGCGTCCGCGAGACGCTTCTGGCGCACCAGCGACAGCCCGAGCGCGTGGTGCAGCGACGGATCGTCCGGCGAGGTGCGCAGACCCTCGCGCAGGACCTGCTCGGCTGCGGGCTCACGCCCCTGCACGCGCAGCAAGTCCGACAGGTTGACCCAGGCCGGCACGAACCGCTCGTCGAGCGCGATCGCCGCGCGGAATTCGGCTTCCGCGGCGGCGAAGTCGCCGCGCTCCCCGAAATAGCCGCCGAGGTTGGTGCGGTTCTCCGGTCGATCCGCATTGAACCGCTCGGCCGCGACATACTCCTCGCCGGCCTTCGCCCAGGCCGCGGCGTCCGCTCCGAGCGCGTCCGCCGGCAGCGGGGCCAGCGCGCGCGCGGCCTCGATGCGCACCGCCCGCGACGGGTCCGACAGCAGCGGCGCGGCGGCGCGTCGCTCGGTCGGCGGCAGCGTCTGGTACACGTCCAGGGCGGCGAGGCGCACCAGCGGACTCGGATCCTGCAGCGCGGCCTCCGCCGCAAGCAGGGTGTTCTCGCCGGGCCAGGCGCCGAGGCGCGACAGCGCCGACGCACGCGCGATCGCGGATTCCTCGTCGTTCGCCACCAGTTGCGTCAGCGCAATCGTCGCCGGGCGGCCGGCGTCGCTCGCGGCGAACGCCTCGGCGAAGTCCTGGAAGCCCGGCTTGGGCTGCGGATAGCGCTTGCGCACCTCGGCCGCGGCCCATTGCGGCGAGCGGTCGCGGTGGCAGGCATTGCAGGCGTTCGGAATGCCGAGCGCCACGGTGAGGTCGGGTCGCGGCAGGCGGAAGCTGTGGTCGTGCCGCGGATCGACCTGCATGTAGGTCGTCGTGCGCATGTGGCAGTCGGTGCACGCGGTGCCGGCGCCGCCTGCCGGGTGGAAGTGATGCTGCGGCGTCGCGTACTTCGTGGCGAGGTGGCACTGCGCGCACACGGCGTTGCCGTTCGCGCGCGGTTTGCCGCCGTGCGGATCGTGGCAGTCGCTGCAGGTGACTCCGCGGGCGTGCATGCGGCTCGCGAGGAACGACCCCCAGTCGTAGACCTCGTCGCGCTGCTGGCCGTCGGCGTAATAGAGCGGGGCATCGAGCAGGGCCGGGCGGTAGTGGTCGGTGAAGGGTTCGCCCGCGTGGTACGCGTCCGAGAACTGCCCGCGCCGCGCGTGGCACTGCGCGCAGACGTCGAGCTCGCGGCTGCTCGTGCGCGGGGCGCTGCGCTGGGCGTTGCCGGTCGCCGGGTCGATCGTCCAGCGCACGCCGCGGCGTTCGTCGAGCGCCACCGTGAGCCCGCTGCGGGTGAGGGGGCGGCCCGACTGCTTCGCTGCCCGGGACAGCGCGACGTGCTCGCTCCCCGGGCCGTGGCAGGCCTCGCATCCCACGCTGATCTCGGTGTACGTCGTGCGGTACGTGTCGGTGGCCGCGTCGTAGCCTTTCTGCACGTGCGTCGAGTGGCAGTCGGCGCACATGTAGTTCCAGTTCTGCTGGCGGCGCGTCCAGTGCAACTCGTCCTGCGGGCCGATGCGCTCGCGCGGGTAGAGCGGGAACCAGCGCTGGCCGCCCTCGGCGGCCGGGCGCGCGTCCCACGCCAGGGTGAAGGCCTGCACGTGGCCGCGCGGCAGCTCGACCAGGTACTGCTGGAGCGGGTAGACGCCGAAGACCTCGCGTACTTCGTACCGCGCCGGCTGGCCGTCCGGGCCTTCCGTCCGAATGACAAATTTGTCATTATGACGCTGGAATTCCGTCGTCACGCCGAAGTGCGTGTAGCGGGCTCCGTTGAAGTCCCCGAGCACCGTCTTTTCGTTCGCCGGCTGCATGGCGACGGCGTGCTGCGAGCCCTGCCAGCGTCGATACTCGTCGGCGTGGCAGTCCGCGCAGGCGGCCGAGCCGACGTAGTCGCCCGTGGCCGTGACGGCCGGCGTCGCCGGCGTCGTCGTCGGCCCGGGCACCGGGCCGCGGGAACGCAGGCCAATGGCCAGCGCGCCGGCCACGGCCAGTGCGGCCACGACCAGCCAGGCGGTGCGGCGGGTACCGGAGCCGCCGGAAAGCGTCGAAGTCATCGGCAGGACCTGGTGCGGGAGGCGCGCCATTGTGCGGTCCGTGCCGGCCAATTGACAGCCCGGGCCCGAGTCCCTTCAATTGCCGCCTGCCTCGAGCAGAGGCCAGCACAGGAAACGACACCATGAAGAACCGAGTTGCGACCCACACGCTCATTGCAGGCTGCGCCGCCCTGCTGGCGGCCTTCGCCGCCGTGGCCGACAAGCCGCCGCAGACCTGGGACGGCCTCGAGCTGACCAAGAAGAAGGGCCTCGATCTCGTCTACGTGCGCCCGAATGTGCAGTTCAAAGCGTACAAGAACGTGCAGATCGACGAGCTCGAGGTGGCGTTCGACAAGAACTGGGACCCGAACGAGAACGTGCGCAGCACCTCGCGCCGCATGTCGTCCGAAGACATCGCGAAGATCCGCGCCGACATGGCGACCGAATTCCGCAAGGTATTCGTCGAGGAACTCGGCAAGGGCGGTTACGCCGTCGTCGACAAAGGCGGCGAGGATACGTTGCGCGTCAGCCCCGGGCTGGCCGACGTCTATATCAACGCGCCGGACCGCATGGAGGCGGGCCGCGTCACGACCTACACCACCGACGCCGGCCGCATGACGCTGGTGATGGAATTGCGCGACGGGCCGACGGACCAGTTGCTCGGCCGCGTGATCGACCAGAAGGTTGGCACGCAGACCGGGTTCGCGCAGGTGACCAACTCGGTGACGAACTCGGCCGAGTTCCGCCGCATGGTCCGCTCCTGGGCGCAACGCCTGGTGAAGGGCCTCGACAAGCTCAACGGCAAGGCAGGCTGAGGCCCCATGCACCACCGCAAGATCGCGTCGGGATTCCTCCTCGCCGCCGTCTCCCTGTTCACGTCGCTGGCCAGCCAGGCCGACGAGTGGAAGCAGGAATTCGCACCGTACCTCTGGGGCGCCGCGATGAGCGGCGAAGCCGGCATCGGGTCGGTCACGTCGAGCATCGACATGAGCTTCGGCGACATCCTCGACAACCTCGAGCTGGGTTTCATGGGGGCCTATCGCGCGAGCAAGGACCGCTTCGTGCTCAACGTCGATGCCATCTACATGGGCCTCGGCGCGACGCAGCGCGGGCCGGGCGGCGTGCTGAAGGCCGACGTCGACATGGACCAGACGTCCCTCGAGGTCGACGCCGGCTACGCGGTGACCGAGCGCGTGGTGACGTTCGCGGGCCTGCGCTACGTGGACCTCTCCGGCAAGGTGGCGGTGCGCGGCCCGCTCGGCCTGCAGCGATCGCCGAATGGGGGCGCGGACTGGGTCGATCCGGTGCTCGGCGCGATGGTCACGCTGCCGATCAACGACCGCTGGTCGACGAACCTGCGCGGCGACATCGGTGGCTTCGGCGTCGGGTCGGACTTCAGCTGGCAGGCGATTGCGACGCTGCGCTGGCAGGCCACCCCCACGCTGGGCGTGCTCGCCGCCTACCGTTTCCTCTCGATGGACTACGAGTCGGGGCGCAACGCGAACTACTTCAAGTACGACGCCGACTCGCAGGGCCCCGCGCTCGGGGTCGTGATGTCGTTCTGACGCGGCGGGCCGGCCGGTCGGCTCACGCCACCAGGCCGGCCAGCTTGCGCGCGTCCGCGTCGAACGCGCGGATGCCTTCGGCGAGTTTCTCGGTGCCCATGGCATCCTCGTTGTGCCGCCACCGGAAGGCCGCCTCGTCGAGATCGACGCGGACCGCATCGCTCGCCTGCGCGCCCTCGACGCCCAGGCGGCGCGGCACGTCGCCTTCCTCCGCGGCCAGCTTCGCCAGCAGGTCGGGGCTGATGGTGAGCAGGTCGCAGCCCGCCAGGTCGAGGATCTGCGTCGTCTTGCGGAAGCTCGCGCCCATGACCTGAGTGCGGTAGCCGAATTTCTTGTAATACGCATAGATCCGCGTCACCGAGGCGACGCCCGGGTCCTGCTCGCGGGGGATATCGTCGACGCCCTGCGCCTTGCGGTACCAGTCGTAGATGCGGCCCACGAACGGCGAGATCAGCGTCACGCCGGCGTCGGCGCAGGCCACCGCCTGCGCGAAGCTGAACAGCAGCGTCAGGTTGCAGTGGATGCCGTCGCGCTCGAGCCGCTCCGCGGCGCGGATGCCCTCCCAGGTGCTGGCGAGCTTGATGAGCACGCGCTCGCGGGTCACCCCGGCCGCCGCGTACAGATCGATCAACCGCCGCGCCTTGCGCTCGCTCGCGTCCGTGTCGAAGCTGAGCCGCGCGACCACTTCGGTCGACACCCGTCCGGGGATGGACTCGAGGATGTGCCGGCCGAAGGTCACGAACAGGCGGTCGAGCGCGTCGCCGATCCGGTCGTCGTCCGCCGTCGCGGCCGCGGAGCGCACCGCCTCGTCGATCAGCGGTCGGTAGCGCGGATCCTGCGCCGCCTTCAGGATCAGGCTCGGGTTGGTGGTCGCGTCCTGCGGCCGCACGCGGGTGATGGCCTCGATGTCGCCGGTGTCGGCGACGATCACCGAGAGCCGCCTCAGGGCGTCGAGCTGGCTGGGCATGGGGCCTCCGGGGTCACAGCGGCCACTTCCAGTCGCGCTCGGCCGGCCGGTCGATGCCGTGCTCGTGCGCGTAGTGGCGACAGTCGATCTGCAGGTTGCGCAGCTGCTCCTTGACGTGCGCGCCCGCCACCTGCAGGCGCGGCACGCGGTCGATCGCGTCGATGGCGAGGCTGAAGCGGTCCACCTCGTTGTTGATCGCGAGCTCGAGCGGCGTGTTGATGTTGCCCTTTTCCTTGTAGCCGCGCACGTGCAGGTTCGCGTGGTTGCGCCGGCGGTAGGCGAGGCGGTGGATCAGCCACGGGTAGCCGTGGAAGTTGAAGATCACCGGCTTGTCGGTCGTGAACAGGGTGTCGAAGTCGCGGTCGGACAGGCCGTGCGGATGCTCCTTGGGCGGCGTCAGCTTGTAGAGGTCCACGACGTTCACGAAGCGCACGCGCAGGTCGGGGAAGTGGCGCCGCAGCAGGGCCGTTGCCGCCAGCGCTTCCTGCGTCGCGATGTCGCCGCAGGCTGCCATCACCAGGTCGGGTTCGGTGCCGTCGTCGTTGCTGGCCCAGTCCCACAGCCCGATGCCCTTGGTGCAGTGGCGGATCGCGGCGTCCATGTCGAGGAACTGCAGGTGCTGCTGCTTGTCGCTCACGATCACGTTGATGTTGTCGGTGCTGCGCAGGCAGTGATCGGCCACCGCCAGCAGGCAGTTCGAGTCGGGCGGCAGGTAGATGCGCGTCACCCGCGGGCTCTTGTTCACCACGACGTCGAGGAAGCCGGGGTCCTGGTGCGTGAAGCCGTTGTGGTCCTGGCGCCAGACGGTGGACGTGATCAGCAGGTTGAGCGAGGCGACCGGCGCGCGCCACGGCAGGTCGGCCGAGATGTCGAGCCACTTGGCGTGCTGGTTGAACATCGAGTCGATGACGTGCACGAAGGCTTCGTAGGTCGAGAAGAAGCCGTGCCGACCGCTGAGCAGGTAGCCCTCGAGCCAGCCTTCGAGCGTGTGCTCCGAGAGCATTTCCATGACGCGGCCGTCGGGCGACAGCTCCCCGCCGTCGGCGTCCACCGGCAGCCGCTCCGCGAGCCAGGTCTTGCGGCTCGCCTGGTAGACGGCATCGAGCTTGTTGGAGCTTGTCTCGTCCGGCCCGAAAACGCGGAAATTGCCGGGATTGCGCTGCAGGATGTCGCGCAGGAATTCCCCGAGCCGGCGCGTGTTGCCCGCTTCCGACGTGCCCGGCTTCTTCACCGGCACGGCGTACTCGCGGAAATCGGGCAGGCGCAGCTCGCGGCGCAGCAGCCCGCCGTTGGCGTGCGGGTTGGCGCTCATGCGCCGTCGGCCCTGCGGTGCGAGGCCCTTCAGCTCCGGCACCAGTCGTCCCGCCTCGTCGAAGAGTTCCTGGGGCCGGTAGCTGCGCAGCCACTTCTCCAGCAGCTTGAGTTTCGCCGGGTCGTTGCGCACGTCCGCGAGCGGGACCTGGTGCGCGCGCCAGTAGCCCTCGACCACGTGGCCGTCGACCTTCTTCGGGCCGGTCCAGCCCTTCGGGCTGCGCAGGACGATCATGGGCCAGCGGGCGCGCCGGGCGTCGCCCCGCCGCCGGGCCGCGGCCTGGATGCGGCGGATGTCGAGCACGCAGCGCTCGATCGTATCCGCCATCTGCCGGTGCATGACCCGCGGGTCGTCGCCCTCGACGAAGTGAGGCGTCCAGCCGTAGCCGCGGAACAGCGCGTCGAGCTCGTCGTGCGAAATGCGCGCGAGCAGCGTCGGGTTGTTGATCTTGTAGCCGTTCAGGTGCAGCACGGGCAGCACCGCGCCGTCGCGCACCGGGTTCAGGAACTTGTTCGAGTGCCAGGCCGTCGCCAGCGGGCCCGTCTCGGCCTCGCCGTCGCCGACGGCGACCGCCACGAGCAGGTCGGGATTGTCGAACGCGGCCCCGAACGCGTGCGACAGGCTGTAGCCGAGCTCGCCGCCCTCGTGGATCGATCCGGGCGTTTCCGGCGTGCAGTGGCTGCCGATCCCGCCGGGGAAGGAGAATTCCTTGAAGAACAGGCGCAGGCCGTCGAGGTCCTCGCCCTTGTTCGGATAGATCTCGGCGTAGGTGCCCTCGAGGTAGACGGGCGCCAGCACGCCCGGAGCGCCGTGGCCCGGGCCGGCCAGGAAGATCGCGTCCAGGTCGTGGCGGCGGATGGCCCGGTTGAGGTGCGTATAGATGAAGCTGAGCCCGGGGCTCGATCCCCAGTGCCCGAGCAGGCGGTTCTTGATGTGCTCGGGTCGCAGCGGTTCGCGCAGCAGCGGGTTGTCCTGCAGGTAGATCATGCCGGCCGCGAGGTAGTTGCACGCGCGCCAGTACGCGTCGATCCGCTTCAGTTCCTTCGCATCCATGGCCAGTCCTCCGGGCGTACCCAAGCCTAAGACAAGCTGCGCGGCGGGCGCCATCTCGGAGGATGCAGTGGCTTCTGGCATAGTCCCGGGTCACGCCACGAGTGGACCGCCATGCGCATCGCCAACCTCCTGATCCTGCTGTGTTTCATCGTGGCGCCGGCCGCCGTGGCCGCCCCGAAGACCGACGTGGTCATCCTCGCCAACGGCGATCGCCTCACCGGCGAGGTCAAGGGCCTCGAGCACGGCCAGCTGCAATTGAAGACCGATGCGGCCGGCACGCTGTCGATCGAGTGGGACAAGGTCGCGCGCCTGCAGAGCACCCAGTTCCTGCAGGTCGAGCTCGAGAACGGCCTGCGCTATTTCGGCCCGGCGCCCACGTCTACGACGGACGGGCGGCTGGTGCTCGCGCCGGGTCGTGAACGGGAGGGCGCGGACCTCGCGATGGCCAACGTCGTGCGCATCGATCCGATCGAACGGGGCGACCTCTGGGCGCGCCTCGACGGATACGTCACGGCCGGCTACGACTACACGAAGTCGAACGACCTGCAGACCTTCAGCTTCACCGGCGGGCTCAGCTCGCGCACGCAGCGTCGCGAATGGTCCATCGACGGCTCGGCGCAGATCACCTCGCAACACGACAACCCGGATTCCAGCCGCTGGCAGGTGACGGGCAATGGGCGTCGCTTCCTGGCCGGGCGCTATTTCTACGAGGGCTTCGCCGGTCTCGAGGCGAACGACGAACTGGGCCTCGACCTGCGCACGCTGCTCGGCGGCGTGTTCGGGCGCTACCTCGCGCAGACGAACCACCAGGAATGGGGCGTCTACGCCGGCCTCGCCTACAACCACGAGGACTACGCGCTGACCGGCACCCAGCAGAGCCTCGAGGGCGTGCTCGGCATGCAGTACGACTACTTCCGGTTCGATGCGCCGGAGGCGTCGCTCGACGCGTCGCTCAACCTGTTCCCGAGCCTGACCGAAGCGGGCCGCCTGCGCGCCGAAGGCAAGCTGCGCTCGCGGTACGAACTGGTGAAGGACCTGTTCTTCGAGCTGAGCCTCTACGGCAGCTACGACAGCGATCCGGGCGAGACGGCGAAGTCGAACTCCGACTACGGCCTCACGACTTCGCTCGGCTACACCTTCTGAGGCGAGCGGTGCGCGAGCGCGGTGAGTGACGCCGTCACCAGCACCAGCAGCATGACCGCGCCGAACGGGAAGTCGCCGAGCAGACCGGTGTCGGCGGCCGTCAGGAACAGCAGCACCGTGATCAGGCCGCGGGGCGCCACCCACACGAGCCGCCGCGCGTGTCGCTGGCGCAGCAGCCACAGGATCGCCGTGCGGGCGGGATAGATCGCGCCGAGGGCGGCGACCGTGACCGCCCAGGCCCGCCAGTCGGCCATGTGCGCGACGTCGGTCCAGTAGCCGAGCAACAGGAAGAAGAAGCTCTTGGTCGCGAAGGTGAGTTCGGCCACCAGGCCCTTGAACTCCGCGAGTGTGTCGTCGAACCCGTCACGGACGATCCAGGCCAGTCGTGGCACGCGGGTAATCAGCTGTGTGTTGTTAAGCACCAGACCGCAGACGAGCACGACGATCAGCGGCGAGAGGTGCAGCGACTTGCCGATCGCGTAGATCAGCGCGAGGCCGGCCAGCAGCGGCAGGAAGCGCACGTGGCCCTCGACGCGACTGATCAGGTACAGCAGGCCGAGCGCCGCGACGATCGCGGCCAGCAGCGAGACGAAGCCGCCGCCGACGAAGCTCTGCGCAAAGGCGGCGTGCGAGCCGTTCGCCTGCAGCCAGGAATAGAACACGAGGATGCCGATGATGTCCGACAGCGAGCTCTCGTACACGATGAACTCGCGGGCATCGTCCGGCAGCCCGGCCGAATTCGGGATCGCCACCGCGCTCGAGATGACCGCGAACGGCATGGCGGCGAGCGACGCGAGCGCCGGGGGCAGGCCGAGCGCGTACTGGAACATCAGCGTCAGCAGGACGACGCAGGCGAGGAACCCGGCCGTGGCGGAGAACGTGGCGCGGCCGATCAGCCCGAGGCGCTCGCGGCGCAGGGACAGGTCGAGCGCGCCCTCGAGCACGATCAGGATCAGGCCGAAGGTGCCGATCGCGGGCAGCAGCGGGTCGACCCAGTGCAAGTGCAGGTCGAGCCGCTCCATCACCTGTCGGCCGACCATGCCGGTCGCGACCAGCAGGACCACGGCCGGCAGCTTGGTGCGGCGCCCGAAAATGTCGAGCAGGTAGGCGAAAACCAGCAGCGCGGAGACCGCGAGGATCGCGGTGTTGGTCATCGCGCGGGACTCCCTCAGCCGCCGAGCAGCTGGCGCCGCGACAGCGTCGGTCGCGGTTCGGGCTCGTCGACGCTGAAGAGGCCGTCCGCGGCCGCCTGGGCCGCGAGCTGTGCCGCCTCGTGGTCGGTGAACTCGGTCATGGTCGAGAACAGCGAGCAGTAGCCGATCAGGCCGAACTCGGGCAGGTCGTAGACCGTGAAGTCGTACGCGCCGGACGGGAAGGCGAGGCGCGCCTTGCCGCCGTCGACCCAGACCTTCAGGTCGTCCGCCGACGGGATCACCGTCAGGTTCATGAACCACGGCGTGACCATCACGCCCGTGTGGCGGCCCTGGTCCTCGCGGAAGCCGATCGCCTCGACGGCCAGCGTCGGGTTGTAGATCGGCATGCCCTTCACCTTGAGCGCGGCGCGACGGTAGGCGTTCGCGAGCCGCTGCACCGCGCCTTCCTCGGCCGGGCCGGCGCTGCCGATGACCATGAACTTCGATTTCTCGGCCGCGCAGTTCGGACAGGTCCAGGTGTCCGGCAGCAGCCGGAACGGCGTGCCGGGCGGGATCTGGTTCACTTCCTCGCCGAGCGCCGGGTCGTAGACCCACCAGCAGATGCCGCACTCGAGGCGCGTGTCGTCCGCGATCTTCGAGCCGTCGCCGCCGTAGCTGCTCTCGAACGGGCGGCTCATGACGCGAAGGCCTCCAGGATCTCCGCGAGCCGCTCGGAGGAATCCTCGAAGTCTTCCTTCGCCGCGACCACGGCGATCGGCACGCCGCCGACCTCGAGCGTGTCGAGGATGACCTTGCCGAGACCGTTGACGTACTGCACCGCCCACACGTGGCGGAGGCCCGTGGCGAACACGCGCGAGCTGCCGTAGCCGCCCGAGCGGATGAACAGCGGTGCCTGGCCGAGCACCTGCGTCAGCACCTCCGCGTCCACCTCGGTGAGCGGCAGCAGCGTGAAGTTGATGACGTGGTTCTCCTCGCCCGGCACGTACTTGCTCGAGCGGTCCTGCAGTTCGGCCAGCAGGAACGGGGCATTCATCGCGCCCTGCGGCATCTGCTTCGGGATCTCGATGCGCTCCCGCGTCCCGTCGCGGGCGACGCGCAGGAACGGCTCGGGCACCGCGCCGACTTCGAGCCACTCGTCCGTGACGCCGTGCTCGTTGCTCGCCTCGAGGCGCCAGATGCCGGCCATCACCGACTCGACGACGCGACAGAAGTCGCGGCCGACCCCGACCTTGGCCCAGACGTCGCCCTCGCCGAGGATGTCGGCGACCGCGGCCTTGCCGGCCTCGTCGAGCTGGCTCAGCGCATAGCGCCGGGCCGGCGCGTCCGGCGCGTCGACCCGCTGGCGCAGGTCGGCGATGACGTGGTGGAGGATGTCGCGCGCCTCGGGCGAGAGCTGGTCGGCCGCCATGGCCTGGCGCGCGGGGCGCACGAGCCCGGTCGGCATGCCGATCAGGCGCAGCTGGTCGTCGCCGCTGACGGCGGTGTCTTCCGGGGCCTTCTTGTGCCAGATGAGCGCGTGGTCGGTCATGCGTTACCTCCGAGGGTCGGCGCCGGCGCGTCGCCGGGGGCGAGCAGCCGGTCGCAGGCTTGTGCAAAGACGGGCCAGTCGCGCATGCGCGCCACCAGCTCCGCGGGCTGGCCGTCGCGCACGTACACGACGGCGGGCGTCACGACGACGCCGAATCGGGTCATCAGCGCGGTCTCGTCGCGGCGGTCCACGAAGCCGACGCGCAGCCGACCCTCGTAGCTCGTGACGAGCTCGCGCACGACGACGGCCACGTCCAGGCCTTCGGGGCGCTGGGCCGTATCGCCGCTGAAGAAGAGCAGGGCACGCGGGTTGCGCGCCAGGAATTCGTCGAGGTCCGCCTTGCGGACCACGTCGCAGGCCGGATGCCCGGCCAGTGCCTCGAGCACTTCGCTCATCGAGCCTCCCCATCGTCCGTGCGTTGTTTCGCTTCGGCCGCCGCACGCAGCGCCAGGAAGCGCTCGTCGCCGACCCGGCACGCCACGTCGGGGGACGGTCGTTCGTCCTCGTAGCGCGCCCGTGCGAGCGCTGCGATGACCACGTCGCGGCTCTCGCCGCTCGCGCGGCGCGTGGCGGCTACTCCCCAGCGGGCGAGTTCCTGGATGCCGAGCGCAAGCGCGGGCTCGACCTGCGCCTGCACCTGCGGCGTCAGGCTGCCGCCGTAGTCCGCGAGCTCGACCGGCTTCACGCCGACCACGGTGAAGTGCTGCGGCTTGTGGTTCAGCAGCTCGAGGCTGGCGAGGATGTCGTTCACGCCCACCTGGTGCAGGCTCATCTTGCCGATGCTCAGCAGCTTCGGCACTTCCTCGTCGCGGGCCACCACCAGTGACCCGGGCTCGCCGTGGTGCGCCACGGCGTCGAACAGCAGCACGTGCGTGGCGTCGAGCAGCAGCGGCACCAGCGCGAGGCCGAGCGTGCCGCCGTCGAGGATCTCGATCTCCGGGCTGAAGTCCCAGCCGTTGCCGAGTTCCTCGACGCAGCGCACGCCGAAGCCTTCGTCGGCCCACAGCAGGTTGCCCACCCCGAGTGCGACGATGCGGCGATTGGCCGCGGATTCCTGTGTCATATCGTCCGTCTGCCCCCGTCGGCGTGAATTGGACGCGTTCCAAAAGTATAACGGGACAGGGGGAGTTCGGGGCGGAGGCGCCCCTCGTCCCGCTGTCCCGTTGGGCCCTGGACGGGCCGCGGATGTCAGCCGCCGATCAGCGGTAGAACCTCCAGCCGTTCACCATCGCGCTGATCGTCGTCTGGCGCTGGGTCATGTCCTGGCGGATCGCCATGTACATGTGGACCATCGAGAACACGATGATCACCCACATGGCGCAGTGATGCACCGTGTGGACCGTCATCGAGTCGCCCAGCACCCCGAACACCCAGCCGAACGCCTTGTACCACGCGCTCTGCGTGCCGGCGCCTTCGGCGAACAGGGCGAAGCCCGTGAGCAGCATCACGATCAGCGGCAGCAGGAACATGAAGAACATCGCGAAGTGCGCGAGGGGATTGTGCCCCACGAAGTCCTTCGGCTTCTTCACGAACGCATAGACGAGCACGTCGTCGAGCAGTTCCTTGTACCACTGCGGTCGCCAGAACGGCACCCAGAAGATCTGCCGCGCATGCCTGCCGCCGACGAAGACGCGGTAGAGGCGCAGCAGGAAGGCCACGCCCAGGATCATGCCGGCGCTGAAGTGGATCGTGCGGATCCAGCCGAACACGAAGTGGGTCGCGGCCTCGCCGCCGACGGACGGCGGCGGGGTGCCGATGAAGTACCCGGTGATGGCCAGCACGACGATGCAGAGCATCGTCGTCCAGTGCCAGATGCGGGTGGCCGCGTCGTAGATGTAGATCGGACCCGGGACTTCGCCCTCAGGCAGGATGGCCTGACTGTAGGCGCCTTCCCGGACGCGATTCTTGAGCGGTGTTGTCGGGAAATATTCGGCCATGGCCTTACCCCTTTACCGGACCTTGACGCTCGTGACCTCGTTGCCGTCCATGTCCAGCACGTGCGTGGCGCAGGCCAGGCACGGGTCGAAGCTGTGGATGGTGCGGAGGATCTCGAGCGGCTGGTTCGGGTCGTGCATCGGCGTGTCGAGCAGCGAGGCCTCGTACGCGCCGATCTTGCCGGCCGGATCGCGCGGGCTGGCATTCCACGTGGTCGGCACGATGCACTGGTAGTTCTTGATCTTCTGGTCCTCGATGTCGATCCAGTGACCGAGCGCGCCGCGCGGTGCCTCGACGAAGCCGTGGCCCTGCGCCTTCTGCTTCCAGGTGGAAGGCTCGAAGTTCTGCATGTTGGCCGTGGCCGTGTCGCCCGCCTTGATGTTGGCGATCAGCTTGTTGTACTCGTCCTTCAGCTTGTGCACCGCCCAGCTGCACTCCAGGCCGCGGGCCGCCGTGCGGCCGAGCGTCGAGAAGAGCGCGGTGACCGGCGCGCCGAGCTTGCCGAGCACCATGTCCGTCGGTTCCTTGAACTCCGGGATGCCCTTGGCGTAGCCGACGACGTAGCGGGCGAGCGGGCCCACTTCCATCGCGTGGCCCTTCCAGCGCGGGCTCTTGACCCACGAGTACTTGGCCGACTCGTCGACCGCCTCGATCCTCGTCTTGGAGCCCTTGGCGCCGCCGATGTCGAAGTTCGGGTTGGTCTCGCCCTGGTACGGATGCAGGCCCTTGCCCTCGTCGCCGTACTTGTACCAGCTGTGCGTCACGAACTCCTGGATCTCGTCTTCCTTGTCCAGGTCGATCTCGTGCACTTCGTTCAGGTTGCCGTCGATGATCGCGCCGCGCGGCAGCATCAGGTTGTCGCCGGCGTAGTTGTTGGCCGACTTCGGCAGGTCGCCGTACGACATCAGGTACTTCGACGACAGGCCGCCGCCGATCGCCGCCCAGTCCTTGTAGAACCCGGCGATCGCGATCAGGTCGGGGATGTACACGTTGTCGATGAAGTCCATGGTGCGGTCGATGATCGAGCCGACCAGGTTCAGGCGCTCCATGTTGACCGCGCCGACCGCGCCCGTGTCGTTCAGGTTGATCGGCGAGGGGACGCCGCCCACCAGCCAGTTCGGGTGCGGGTTGCGGCCGCCGAAGATCGTCTGGATCTTGACGATTTCCTTCTGGAAGTCGAGCGCTTCGAGGTAGTGCGCGACGGCCATCAGGTTCGCTTCGGGCGGCAGCTTGTAGGCCGGGTGGCCCCAGTAGCCGTTGCGGAACGGGCCGAGCTGGCCCGACTCGACGAACTTCTTCAGGCGGTTCTGCAGGTCGCGGAAGTAGCCCGGCGACGACAGCGGCCACGAGGGCGACACCGCCTGCGCGAGCTCGGAGGTGGCCTTCGGGTCGGCCGACAGCGCGCTGACCACGTCGACCCAGTCGAGCGCGTGCAGGTGATAGAAGTGCACCAGGTGGTCATGCGAGTACAGCGTCAGGTGCATGATGTTGCGGATCGTGTTCGCGTTCTCGGGGATCTGGATCCCGAGTGCGTTCTCGACCGCGCGCACCGAGGCGAGCGCGTGCACGCCCGTGCACACGCCGCAGATGCGCTGCACGAACGCCCACGCGTCACGCGGGTCGCGCCCGCGCAGGATCACTTCGAGGCCGCGCCACATCGTGCCCGTGGACACGGCGTTGCGGATGACGTTGTTCGCGTCGACGTTCACCTCGATGCGCAGGTGCCCTTCGATGCGCGTGATCGGATCGACGACGACGCGCTTGCCCGAGTTGTCGAGCTGGAAGCCATTGGGGGTTGCAATGCTCATGGTTCAGTTCCTCGTTCGCTCAGGCGCTCTTGTCCGGCGAAGCGCTGGGGCTGTTCGGTTTGACCTTGGCCTGGCGCAGGGCCGTGAGGCCCGCATGCACCGCGATGCCCGCGCCGACGACCGCGGCCGCCGTCGCGCCGACCTTGTCGGCCGTGGCTTCGGCGCCGAGGTTCGGGAAGGTCTCGAGCCGCTTGTAGAACGGGCCGTTGTCCCAGAAGTCCGGCTCGGAGCAGCCCAGGCAGCCATGGCCGGAGCCGATCGGGAAGGACACGCCGTCGTTCCAGCGCGTGGTCGAGCAGGCGTTGTAGGTCGTCGGTCCGCGGCACCCCACCTTGTACAGGCAGTAGCCCGCGCGCGCGCCGTAGTCGTCGAAGGCCTCGGAGAACTGGCCGGCGTCGAAGTGGCCGCGTCGATAGCACTTGTCGTGGATGCGCTGGCTGTAGAACATCAGCGGGCGGCCCTGGCGGTCGAGCGCCGGCAGCTGGCCGAACGTGACGTAATAGGTGATCACGCCCGTCATGACTTCGGCGATCGGCGGGCAGCCCGGCACCTTGATGATCGGCTTGCCGGTGATGACCTTGTGGATCGGCGTGGCCTGCGTCGGGTTCGGCTTGGCGGCCTGCACGCAGCCCCACGAAGCGCACGAGCCCCACGCGATGACCGCGGCGGAATCGGCGGCGACTTCCTTCAGGCGCTCGACGAACGGGCGTCCGCCCGGGATGCAGAAGGTGCCGTCGTTGCCGAGCGGCGGGTTGCCTTCCACGGCCAGGATGTACTGGCCCTTGTAGTCCTTCATGATGTCTTCGATGCACTTCTCGGCCTGGTAACCGGCCGCAGCCATGATCGTGTCGTCGTAGTCGAGCGACAGCATCGAGAGGATCACGTCCTTCGCGAGCGGATGCGCGGAGCGGATGAAGCTCTCCGTGCAGCACGTGCACTCGAGGCCGTGCATCCAGAGCACCGGCACGCGCGGCTTGGTCTCCATCGCGTGGGCGATCTTGCCTGCGAAGGCCGGCGCGAGGCCGAGGGACGCGGCACTCAGCGAACAGAACTTCATGAAGTTGCGCCGGGAAATTCCCTGGCGGCGGATCAACTCGTAGAACGTCTCTTGACGACCCATGTCGCGCTCCCGTTGGTGATATCGTGTCGCCAGACCGACTGGGTCCCGGTCCGGCCCCTGGAAATGCAGGGCCGATCCTCTGCCCCGACCCGCCGCAGCCACAACCGTATTACTACTTAACAAATGCAAGCATTCGCCCGCGCGAATGCCAGCACGCGTTTTGCAGGGCAAAAAAGAACGGTTCTATGTGCGCGCGCGACGCGCGATCACGGCGTGGGAGTGCACGCGTGACAGACGGCGCGCGGTGCGACGGGCGTCACCGCGAGATCCTCGAGTCGCCCGCCGCGGGCGAGGAAATGCTGCACTGCAGCGGTGTCGCTGAGCGCAAGCCACCGCGCATCTTTGGCGCGCGACACGGCGTGCAACGGTGCAGGTTTGGACGAAGGCAGGAACTGTCCCGTCGCGAGGTCGACCACCTGCAGCGAGGCGGCCTCCGTGGAGCCCAGCAGGACCCGCTGCTCGTCGGGCCAGGCCAGCGATCCCGGACAGGCTTGCACTCCGAGATCGATGCGCCGCAGTTCCCGGGGCTGCTCGAGGTCCACGAGGCTCAGGTGGACGGCGGCAGGCCGTGCCTAGTCGAGCGTGGCGCATCCCAGCACGACGGCGCGTCGACCGTCGGGTGAGACCGCCACCCGGCGGGGAGACGTGTCCAGGGCCACCTGGGCCAGCCGCAGGCCCGATCCCGGGTCCACGAACTCCAGGCTGCCGGTGTCGCGCGGCACCAGCAAGGTCGCGGTGTCGGCCGCGACGGCCGCGCTGGCGAGACACGCGGTGAGCACGACCAGCCGGCGCATCACGACATCGGCACCTCGGCGTCCCACGCGTCCTTCGGCAACGGCAGGTCCGCGAGCAAGGTGGCGGGCAGCGGCACGCGGCCGGACGCGCCGCTGCGCCCGAGCACGAGGTCGAGCTGCCGTGCGTGCTGGGCGACGTGCCACGCCGTGCGCTCCAGCACCGCGTGCAGTGGGCGGGTGCCGTAATAGGTGTCGAGCCGCTCCGGCAGGCGGGCCTGGTTCGCCGTCCACCACACCGCCAGCGCCTGCGCCACGCTGCGCGTCAGCCGCGCGACGTCGGCGCCCGTGCGCACGTGCTCGGGTGGCGTCCGCTCGTAGTGTTCGTACGTGAGGCGCCCGCCGAGCGCCGCATCGAGCCAGCCCACGACGATCTGCGGGACGTGGTAGGCGAGGTCGAGGTGCGTGCGCTCGCGGCCGGGCAGGCGCGTGGCCAGCATCGCGTCGGGCAGCCGTTCCATCGCCTGGGCGGACCAGTCGAGCAGCGCCAGCAGTCGCGCCACCAGCACCGGGACGGACAACCGCACGTGGTGCACGGTGACACCGATGAAGCGCGCCACCTCGTCCAGGTCCTGGCCGAGCACGTAGTCCTTGCCGCGCGCGATCACCGGCACGGTGCGCACGCCGAGGCGCGCGAGGCGCTCGAACGCATCGCGGTCGACGCGCACGTTCACCGACTCGAACTCGATGCCGTGCGTGCGCAGGAATTCCTTGGCCTTGAGGCAGCTCGTGCAGCCGGGTTGCCAGTAGACGGTGTAGGCGGGCATGCGGCCTCGTTCAGCCCGGGGCGCGGGCTTCCCGCAGGCATTCGCCGAGGGAGCGGCGCTGGTTTCCCGCGGCGTCGAAGTTCGCGGCGTCGAACCACGCCGCGTAGCCGCGCTCGAGCGCGGGCCACTCGCCGTCGACGATCGAGTACCAGGCCGTGTCGCGATTGCGACCCTTGTAAACGATCGCCTGGCGGAAGAGGCCCTCGAAGGTGAAGCCGAGCCGCTCGGCAGCGCGGCGCGAGGCCGCGTTCAGCGAATCGCACTTCCATTCGTAGCGGCGATACCCGAGCCCGAAGGCGTGCTGCATCATCAGGTACATCGCCTCGGTTGACGCGGCCGTCCGCTGCAGCAGCGGCGAGAACGCGAGGTGGCCGACCTCGATCACGCCGTTCGGCGGATCGATGCGCAGGTAGGCGCCGAGCCCGGTGGCGCGGCCGCTCGATGCGTCGACGAAAGCGAAGAAGAGCGGATCCTCCGAGGCGGGCTTCGGCGCCAGCCACGCGAGGAACTCGTCCTCCGAGCGGTACGGGCCCGCGAAGAGGTAGGTCCACAGGCGATGTTCGCGATCGAGCGCGAAGGCCGCGTACAGGTCGCGGCCGTGGCGCGCCGGATCGATCGGCTCGACGCGGCAATGCCGGCCCGCCAGCACCGTGCGCGACGGCCGCGGCGGCGCCCGCCAGCGCGGCAGTGCACGTCCGATCGGCTGGCCGAGCTCGTTGTGGCGCGGGGCGTCGTGCGTCATCTCAGCGCTCCGGGTCGGGGGTGCCGGCGCCATCGGCGAACTGCAGGGCGGCGAGCCGCGCGTACAGCTCGTTGCTGCGCACCAGCTCCGCGTGCGTGCCCTGCGCGACGATGCGCCCGTGGTCCATGACCACGATGCGATCGGCCTCGAGCACGGTGGCGAGTCGGTGGGCGATGATGATCGTGGTGCGGTTCTGCATCAGCCGGTCGAGGGCGCCCTGCACGAGGCGCTCGCTCTCGGCATCGAGCGCGCTGGTGGCTTCGTCGAGCAGCAGGATCGGCGGGTCGCGCAGGATGGCGCGCGCAATGGCGATGCGCTGGCGCTGGCCGCCCGAGAGGCGGGTGCCGCGCTCGCCGAGGAAGGTGTCGTAGCCCTGCGGCAGCTTGCGCAGGAACTCGTCCGCGGCCGCCGCACGGGCCGCCGCTTCGACTTCGGCATCGCTGGCGCCCGGCCGGCCGTAGCGGATGTTCTCGCGTGCGCTCGCGGCGAACAGCACCGTGTCCTGCGGTACCAGTCCGATGCGCGCGCGCACCTGCGCCGGGTCGGCCGTCGCGATGTCCACGCCGTCGATGCACACGCGACCTTCCGCTGGATCGTAGAAGCGCAGCAGCAGCTGAAAGGTCGTGCTCTTGCCGGCGCCGGACGGGCCGACGAACGCCACCGTCTCGCCGGGGCGGATCGCGAGGTCGAGCCCGTCGACGGCCTTCGCCTCCGGTCGCGAGGGATAGCGGAACGTGACGCGCTCGAAGCGGATCTCGCCGCGACCGGTCGCGGGCAGCGGCACCGGCTGCGGCGGCGCGACGATCGTCGGCTGGGCGTGCTGAAGCTCGACCAGCCGCTCCATCGCGCCGGCGGCCCGCTGCACTTCGCCCCACATCTCGCTCAGCGAGGCCGCCGCGATCGCGACGTAACCCGCGTAGAGCAGGAACTGGCCGAGCTGGCCGCCCGTCATCTCGCCGCGCACGACCGAGTGTGCGCCGACCCAGAGCACGAAGGTGATCGCGCCGAACACGAGGAACGTGGCCAGCGCCGTCAGCGTCGAGCGCGTGCGGGTGCGCCTGACCGCCGCGCCGAACGACTGCTCCACGGCCGCATCGAAGCGCTCGGAGTTGACGTTTTCGAGCGTGAAGGCCTGCACCGTCTGGACCGCGTTCAGCGTCTCGTCGGCGATGCTGCTGGTGTCGGCGATGCGATCCTGCGAACTGCGCGATTCCTTGCGCACGCGGCGCCCGAGCACGATCATCGGCACCAGCACCAGCGGCATCATCAGCACGATCAGGCCCGTCAGCTTGGCGCTGGTCACGGTCAGCATCACCAGGCTGCCGACCAGCGAGATCGACGAGCGCAGCATGATCGAGAGGTTCACGCCCGCGATCGACTGCACCAGCGTCGTGTCCGCCGTGAGGCGCGAGAGCACCTCGCCGACGCGCGTGACCTCGAAGAAGCTCGGGTCCATGCGGATCACGCGCGCATACACGGCCTCGCGGATGTCGGCGACGACCCGCTCGCCGAGCCAGGTGACGTAGTAGAAGCGCAGCGCGGCGAACAGCCCGAAGACTGCGGCCGCGCCGAGGAAGGCGAGAAAGTACCGGTCGATGGTGCCGGCGCTGCGCGAGGACAGCCCCTGGTCGATCAGGTGGCGGAAGGCGACCGGCAGCGAGAGCATCGCGGCGGAGGCGAGCAGCAGCGCGGCTAGGGCCGCCAGCAGCGTGCCGCGGTACGGCCGCAGGAACGGCACCAGCGCGCGCAGCGGCTTCAGCGATCGGCTCTTGGGTCGGTCGGTCGGAGTCGGTTCGGCCATGGAGGTCTCGCGAGGGAACCGGCACTGTACCGCAACCGGATGGACTGAGGCCGGCTCGCAGCCCCGCCATGGGCTCCTTCTCGGCAGGCGGCAACGGCGGAACATCTGCCGAAAATCCTTATTGTCGGGTCCGATGGCCCGGGCCTAGCGTCGTTGCACTTGCGGGCTGCAACCTGCCCGCGCATGGGAGACCGTCCATGTCCCTGCTCACCGCTCGTTACGCCCTGATCCCGATGGCCGTGTGCGCATGCGCGGCGCCCGCCCTGGCCGACGACACCCCCAACCTGCTGACGGCGCCATTCACCGTCTCGCTCGGCACGTTCATCCTGAACACCGACCCCAAGGTACAGCTGAACGGCGACACGACCACCGGCGACACCATCGACTTCAACAAGACCGCCAAGGGCTCCAGCGCCTCGCGCTTCCGTATCGACGGCGCGTGGCGCTTCGGCGATACGGATCGCCATCGCCTCAAGGGGTTCGTCTTCAACATCAGCCGCAGCCGCTCCGAGACGATCGACCAGGACATCGTCTGGGGCGACAACACGTACCCGCTCGACGCCAAGGTCGATTTCAAGTACGGCTTCACCATCGTCGAGCTCGCCTACGAGTACGAGTTCCTGAAGCGCGACACGTGGGAAATCGGGGCCTCGGCGGGCGTGCACTACGCCCAGTTCCGCGCCGAGCTGCACGCGAAGGCTGTGGATTCGAACGGCACGCTGAAATTCGACCAGAGCAACAAGGCGAGCGTGGACGCGCCGTTGCCCGTGTTCGGTCTGCAGGGCACCTGGCAGTTGCCCGCGAACCTGTGGCTGAACGTCTCCGGCCAGTGGTTCGCCCTCTCGATCGACGAATACGACGGCAACCTGCAGGATTACCGCGCGGTCCTGACCTGGCAGCCGAGCCGCTGGGTCGGCATCGGCGTGGGATACGACCGCTTCGCCGTCAATGTCGACGTGAGGAAACGGGACTTCGACGGTTCGCTCGACTGGACCTACGACGGCCCGATGATTTTCTATAATGTGAGCTTCTGACGAGCCGCGAAACGCGGAGGGAACCGGGGGGAGACATGCGCGAATACACGAAGTTCTACATCGACGGGCAGTGGGTCGCGCCGGCGGCGGCAAAGACCCTGGAGGTGATCAACCCGGCGACCGAAGGGGTGGCGGGGCGGATCTCGCTCGGCAGCGCGGCCGACGTGGACCGCGCCGTCGATGCCGCGCGTCGCGCGTTCGAGACGTACTCGCGCACGTCGCGCGAGGAACGCATGGCGCTGCTCGCCCGCATCATCGAGGTCTACAAGCGACGCCTGCCCGAGGTCGCGCAGGCGATCTCCGAAGAAATGGGCGCGCCGCTCGCGACCATCGCGATGCCGATGCAGGCGCCCGCCGGGCTCGGCCACTTCATGGTCGCACTCGCCGTGCTCAAGGACTTCGAGTTCGAGCAGGCGCGGGGCACCACCAACGTGCTGCGCGAGCCGATCGGCGTGTGCGGCCTGATCACGCCGTGGAACTGGCCGGCCAACCAGATCACCTGCAAGGTGGCGCCGGCCCTGGCCACCGGCTGCACGATGGTGCTGAAGCCGAGCGAGCTGGCGCCGCTGAGCGGGCACCTGATCGCCGAGATCCTGCACGAGGCCGGCGTGCCGGCGGGCGTGTTCAACCTCGTCGACGGCGACGGCCCGACGGTCGGTGCGGCGCTCGCCTCCCACCCCGGCATCGACATGGTGTCGTTCACCGGCTCGACGCGCGCCGGCATCTTGGTCGACAAGGCGGCGGCCGACACGGTCAAGAAAGTCGCGCTCGAGCTCGGCGGCAAATCGCCCAACATCATCCTCGACGGCGCGCCGCTCGAGGCCGCGGTCGGCCACGGCGTGATGGTGATGATGAACAACTCCGGCCAGAGCTGTAACGCACCCTCGCGCATGCTGGTGCCGCGCAAGCACCTCGCCACGGTCGAAGCCATCGCGCAGGCGGTGGCGGCGCAGGTGGTCGTCGGCGATCCGTCGAATCCGGCGGTCGGCATGGGGCCGCAGGCCAACCAGAACCAGTGGCGGCGCACGCAGTCGCTGATCGAGAAGGGCATCGCGGAAGGCGCCAAGGTCGTCTGCGGCGGGCCGGGACGGCCCGACGGCCTCACGCGCGGTTACTACACGCGCCCCACCGTGTTCAGCGACGTGCGCAACGACATGACCATCGCGCGCGAGGAGATCTTCGGGCCGGTGCTGTGCATCCTGCCCTACGACAGCGAGGAGGAGGCGATCCGCATCGCCAACGACACGCCCTACGGCCTGTCGTCGTACGTGTTCGGCCCGACGCCCGAGAAGGCGCGCCAGGTCGGGACGCGCATCCGCGCTGGCAACGTGCACATCAACGGCGCGAGCCTAGACGTCGGCGGGCCCTTCGGCGGCTACAAGCAGTCGGGACTCGGCCGGGAATGGGGTGCGCTCGGCTTCGAGGAATTCCTCGAGGTCAAGGCGATGTTCGGCGGCGTCGGCGAGGTGAAGGCCGGCATCGTAGAGATGCCGGCCTGAGTCAGCGGAAGATCCCCTTCTCGAGGATCGTGCCGCGGCCGATCGGCCGGCCGACCGAGAGCCACAGGCTCCACGAATCGGTGCTGGTGCCCGCGAGTCCGAGGGTGAGCGGGCCCACCAGCGTGCGTCCCGTGAGGTAGATCGCGCCGCCGTAGAGGTCGTCGTCCCGCAGGCCGTCGACCCGGTTGTACAGGTGGCCGGCCTCGACGCGCGCGCCCAGGTACAGGGCCTGGCCCCGCAGCGTGAAGATGTCCTTCACCTTCCACAGGTAACTGGTGCCGACCGTCCAGTAGCCGTCGACCCGCAGTTCACCGAGCTCGTAGCCCGGGAAGCTGCCGGGGCCGCCGAGCGCGAACGCGCGGTCGGCCGGCAGCGTGCCGTGCAGGTCCGTGCCGCCGGCGAGCGTCACCCACAGCACGTCGCCGCGGAACGGCACGGCAACGCCGGCGCCGAGTTCGGCCCGCTCCCAGTCCGAGTCGCCGCCGAGGGCATCGTCGCTGCGCATGTACTCGAGCGCGACCGCGACGCCGCGCGTCGGGTTGAACGGCGTGTCGCGCGTGTCGTACGTGCCGGAGGCGAGGATGCCGGCGTCGTTGCGCTCGGTCTCCGGCAGCAACGTCGACCCCGTCTGCAGGTCGACGTTGCGGCGGTCGAAGACGTATCCCAGCCGCACCTGCGCCACTCGTCCGAAGTTCATGCCCGCCGACAGCTCGGCGGAATAATCCTGGAAGCGGTAGGTCGCGAGCCGGTCGTTCTCGCGGAACACGTCCTCCCAGGAGGAATGCCACGCGAGGCGCGGCTCGACGAAGAAGCGCTGCGCGACGTCGAGCGGCTGGTAGAGGCTGGTCGCGAGGAGCGAATCGCCGCCCAGCTGCAGCTCGTTGCGCCACTCGCCGCCGAGCGCATTGAGCCAGCGGCGCGTGTGCTTGCCGTACAGCGCGAACTCGATGTCGCCGTCCGCCGAGCCGTACACGCCGAGATCGACCTTTAGGTAGTTCGGGCCGTGGCTCTTCTCGTGCGGCATCCACACCAGTGTCGGGTGGGCCGGATCGCCTTCGAGCCGGTATTCGACCGCGTCGAACTCGGGCAGGGCCGACATGCGCCGCGCCTCCGCGCTGATCTTCTGGATGTCGACGACGTCGCCCGCGTGCAGTTGCGCGCCCGATTCCAGATAGGACGGGTTGACGCGCTGCAGGCCGTCGAAGCGCACGCCCGCGAGGCGCGTCTCGAGCGCCTGCGACGCCGTGACGCGTGCTCGCCAGGCCGCGTACTGGTCGGGCGGCAGCGCATAGCGGGCGAGCGACTGGGCCTGCACGCGGGCCGCCTGCTCGCCGAGCGGAATCGTGTCCGGCACGCGCTCGAAGTCCGCCGTGCCGATGTCTCCCATCGTGACGTCGATGCGTACGTCGCGATCCGTGAGCGACTGCAGCTGCAACCGCTCGTTGGCCTCGATCATCACGTCCGACATGCGGCTGAGGAGCTGCGACGCCGTGCGGAGCTTCGCGGGGTCGGCCGGCGGCTCGACCAGGTTGACGACGATCACGACGTCCGCGCAGAGGTCGCGGGCCACGTCGACCGGGATGTTCCGCACGAGTCCGCCGTCGGAGAGGATGTACGGATCCATCACGACGGGCGCGAAGGCCCCCGGGATCGCCATGCTGGCGCGCATTGCGGTGGCGATGTCGCCCTGCGACAGCACGACCATGCGGCCGGTCACCATGTCGGTGGCTATCGCGCGATACGGGATCGGCAGCCGGTCGAAGCTGGTCTGCATGCGCGCGTGGGCGACGTAGCTGCGCAGCAGGTCTTCGATGTTGCTGGTGTTGACGATGCCCCCGGGCAGCACGAGTCCCTCGCGCTTCACGCCGAGTTCGAGGCGATTGCTGTAGGTGACGCCGGCCCGCTTTTCCTCGATCGGCTCGAGGTCGCGCATGCCCTGGCCGCCGACCACCGACTTCCAGTCGATGCCGACGATGAACTTCTCGAGGTCGTTGGCCGGGATGCCCGATGCATAGCCGGCGCCGACCAGTGCGCCCATGCTCGTGCCGGCGATGCAGTCGACGGGCACGTGCATCTCCTCGAGCACCTTCAGCACGCCGACGTGCGCGCCGCCTTTCGCGCCGCCGCCCGCCAGCACGAGTCCGACGCGCGGCCGCGACGGTGCCGCCGGTCGCAGGCCCGCGTCCGCGGTCTGTGCGCCCGCGGTGTCGGATCCGCCCGCCGCTGCGAGCACCAGCAGCGCGACGGCCAGCGCCGGGAGCAATCCTCGAAGTCGAAGCATGTCGGTCCCCGCGTTTCCCGCGATGTTGGAGTGCATTCTGCCCGTAGCGTCGCGCGCGGTCCCGTCGACCGGCATCCGGAGGAACCCCTAACCCCGGTGATGCGTCATCCGGCGCGCGCGAGGCAGCGCCGGTAGCGGTCGTCGACGCGGCGCGCGAACCAGTCCGTGGTCAGGTCGCGCGAGATCTTCGGGCTCTTGAGGGCGATCCGCGGCACCAGCGCGCGGGGCACGGGTCGGCCCGGCGGCATCGCATCGGCCAGGGCGAGGACACGGGCGTAGAGCGCGGTCCGTTCGAACTGCGCGTCGTCGCCGTGCTCGAGCGCACTGCGGATCTGCGCGGCGCCGAGGTCCAGCCGCGGCCCGATCGAGCGCAAGGCCCGTTCCGTGGCGCTCGGCTCCTGGCTGCCCTCGATCAGCAGGTCGCCGTCGAGCGCGAGATGCTGGCCGGTCACGATGTTCACCGCGTTCTGGAACGCGGCATTGCGACTCGCGTAGCGGCCCGCGTTGTAGTCCGCGAACCGGAACAGCATGGCGTCGTACGGCGGGGCGTAGTCGAACAGGTGGGCGATGCCGAAGTAGAGCCCGCCCCGCCGCGTGAAGACTTCGGCGCGCGCGTTGCCCGCCACCGGGTACGGGTAGCGCCGCTCCTGCGCCTGTCGCTCCGCGAACGCGATGCTCACCTGCATCGGCCCACCCGTGCGCACCGGGTTCAGGTCGCCGAACAGCCGCTCGCCGAGCGGGACGCCGTGGATGAAGTCTTCGTAGAGGCGGCTCAGGTCCTGCTCGGTCCGGGCCTGCGCGAGGCGCTCGCCGTAGCTCCGGCCGTCCGGCGAGTGCAGGGCGAGCGCGGCGGTCACCATGAAGCCGGGCACGTGGTGACTCGCTGCGCGCGCGTCGATCTCGCGACGCGCAATCGCGGGCAGGCCGGGCACTGCCGGGTCCACCTGGAAGTT
>JBGAHO010000081.1:0-12744 GCA_044226195.1 Steroidobacteraceae bacterium | reverse complement strand
CTATACGATCATCGACCTCGACGGACCGCTGCCGCCTCCGGTGCTCGCGCAACTGCGTGCGATCCCGGGCGTCCACGCGGCCCGACTGGTGTAGGGACATGGCGAAGAAGAAGTCACGTGCCAGCAAGCGACCGGCCTCCGCGCCGGCTGCCGCGCCTGCGCCGAAGCCCGCGCTCGAGCAGATCCGTGCGCGCATCGACGAGGTCGACGCCCGGCTGCACTCGCTCATCAGCGAGCGGGCCCAGCTGGCGCAGCAGGTCGGCATCTCCAAGCACGCGTCCGGCCAGACGGTCGACTTCTATCGTCCGGAGCGCGAGGCACAGGTGCTGCGTCTCGCCCTCGAGCGCAACCGCAAGCAGCGCGGGCCCCTGCGTGACGAGGAGATCGTGCGGCTGTTCCGCGAGATCATGTCCGCCTGCCTGGCCCAGCAGAATCCGCTCAAGGTCGGTTTCCTCGGGCCCGAAGGCACGTTCACGCAGCAGGCCGTGCTCAAGCACTTCGGCCACTCGGTGCGGGCGCTGCCGCTCACCTCGGTGGAGGAAGTGTTCCACGAGGTGGAATCCGGCGCGGCCGACTTCGGCGTGGTGCCGATCGAGAACTCGTCCGAGGGCACGGTCAACAACACGCTCGACATGTTCCTCACCTCGCCGCTGAAGATCTGCAGCGAGGTCGAGCTGCGCATCCACCAGAACCTGATGGGCGCGATGGAATCGCTCGAGGGCATCAAGCGCGTCTGTGGCCATCCCCAAGCGCTCGCGCAGTGCCGCATCTGGCTGCAGGAGAACCTGCCGGGTGTCGAACGCGTGCCGGTCGGCAGCAACGCCGAGGGTGCGCGCCGCGCGCGCGACGAGGAGGGCACGGCGGCGATCGCCGGTGCCACGGCCGCCGACGTCTACGGCCTCAACCTGCTGGTCCCCCAGATCGAGGACCGCCCGGACAACACCACGCGCTTCCTCGTGATCGGGCGCAAGTCGGCCGCGCCGAGCACGGACGACAAGACGACGCTGATGATCTCGGGCTCGCACACCGATGCGCCCGGCGCGCTGTTCCGGCTGCTGGAGCCGTTCGCGAAGGCCGCCATCAGCCTGACCCACATCGAGTCGCGACCGTCGCGACGCCGCAAGTGGGACTACGTGTTCTTCGTCGACCTCGACGGTCACGCGGAGCAGGAGCCGCTCGCGAGCGCGCTGGCGGAACTCAAGACCCGCGCCACGCTCTGCAAGGTGCTCGGGTCCTACCCGAAGGCGATCCTCTGAGCATGGGGTCGTATCTCGTCGCGCCCGCCACGCACGTCTCGGGCGAAGTCACGGTGCCCGGCGACAAGTCGGTCTCGCACCGGGCGGTGATGTTCGGTGCGATCGCGCGAGGCACGACGCGCGTCACCGGTTTCCTAGAAGGCGAGGACTGCCTGTCGACCATGCGGGCCGTGCGCGAGCTCGGCGTGCAGGTCGAGCGCCCGGGGCCGGGCGAGGTGATCGTGCACGGCGTCGGCCTGCGCGGGCTGCGTGCGCCGGCCGCGACGCTCGACATGGGCAATGCCGGCACGGCGATGCGCCTGTTCATGGGCCTGCTGTCGGCCCAGCCGTTCGATTCGGTGCTGATCGGCGACGAGTCGCTGATGCGCCGGCCGATGGAACGCGCGGCCAAGCCGTTGCGCTTGATGGGCGCCCGCATCGAAACACAGGACGGCAAGCCGCCCGTGCGCATCGCAGGTGGCGCGCACCTGCAGGGCATCCGCTACGAGATGCCGGTCGCGAGCGCCCAGGTGAAGTCCGCCGTGCTGCTCGCGGGACTCTATGCCGAGGGCGAGACGACGGTCGTCGAGCCGGCGGTCACCCGCGACCACACGGAACGCATGCTGCAGGGTTTCGGCTGCGAGGTTCGCGCGCGCAACGGCGTGGTCACCGTCGTGCCCCCGCAGGATCTGCAGGCGGCCGACGTGGCCGTGCCGGGCGACATTTCGTCGGCGGCGTTCTTTCTCGTCGCGGCCTGCATCGGCGCGCGCGAGCCGTTCACGATTCGCAACGTGGGCGTGAACCCCACGCGCACCGGTATCCTCGAGATGCTCGCGCTGATGGGCGCGGACCTGCGCCTGATCAATCACCGCACCTGCGGCGCCGAGCCCGTGGCCGACATCGAAGTGCGCCCGGCGCAGTTGCGGGGAGTGCGCGTGCCCGAGCGCCTCGTGCCGCTCGCGATCGACGAGTTCCCGGCGTTCTTCGTGGCCGCGGCCTGCGCCGAGGGCGAGACGCTGGTCACGGGGGCGGAAGAGCTTCGGGTCAAGGAAAGCGACCGCATCGCCGCGACGGCCCGCGGACTCGATGCGCTCGGCGTACGTCACGAGGTCCTCCCGGACGGATTGCGGATCGAGGGCGGCCGCCTGCGCGGCGGCACCATCGACAGCCGGGGTGACCACCGCATCGCCATGGCCTTCGCGGTGGCGAGCCTGCGCGCCGAGGGCCCGATCGAGATCCTCGACACGGCCAACGTGGCCACGTCCTTCCCGGGTTTTGCCGCGCTCGCCCACTCGGTCGGGCTGCGGGTGGAGGAGCGCGCCTGAGGGCGCGCACCGGTTGATCCCGGTCCTCGCCATCGACGGTCCCAGCGGCTCGGGCAAGGGCACGGTGGCGCGAGTCGTCGCGACCCGGCTCGGCTGGCACCTGCTCGACAGCGGCGCCCTCTATCGACTGGTCGCCCTCGCGGGGCTGGCCCGACGGCTGGCCCCGGACGACGAACTTGGCCACGCGGCGCTGGCGGCGAACCTGGATGCCCGGTTCGAGGTGGACGAGGCGGGCGGCGAGCGGGTCCTGCTCGACGGGCGCGAGGTGACCGGCGCACTGCGGACCGAGTCCACCGGCGCCGAGGCCTCGCGCGTGGCCGCCATGCCGGCCGTTCGCACCGCTTTGCTGGGTCGCCAGCGGGGTTTTGCGCGTCCGCCGGGACTGGTCGCCGACGGTCGCGACATGGGCACCGTGGTTTTCCCGGCGGCGCCGGCCAAGGTCTTCCTCACCGCCAGTCCCGAAGAACGCGCGTCCAGGCGTTATAAGCAGTTGAAAGAAAAGGGACTTACTGTTAATCTCGCCGACCTTTCGCAAGAGATTATCGAGCGGGATCGACGCGATTCCACCCGGCCCGTGGCGCCCCTGCGCCCCGCCGAGGACGCAGTCGTCATCGACTCGACGGGGCTTTCGGTCAGTCAGGTCGTGGACAGGGTCCTCGAACTCGTCGGCAGCCGGATCTAAGCGACGCATCGAGGGTTGCGTGGCCGCGTGAGCGGGCACGTGACCGTTTGTCGGTAGGCGCCGGGCAAGGAGCCGGGCGTTGGTCATCAACCCTAGGCGGGCAGGGAGCACGCCAGGCAACGCGTTTGCAGGAACCAGTCAGTCATGAGCGAAAGTTTTGCCCAACTGTTCGAAGAGAGCCTGGCCAGTCAGCGGATCCGTCCGGGCCAGATCCTCACCGGGCGAGTGATCGAAGTCGGCTCCGACAAGGTCGTCGTGAGCGCAGGCCTCAAGTCCGAGGCCGTGATCGACATCAACCAGTTCAAGAACGAGCGCGGCGAAGTCGAAGTCAAGCCGGGCGACGACGTCGAGGTAGCCCTCGACAGCGTCGAGGACGGCTCCGGCGAGACGCGCCTGTCGCGCGAAAAGGCCAAGCGGGCCCGCACCTGGGAGCGCCTCGAGACGGCGTTCGAGAAGGGCGAGGTCGTCACCGGCCTCATCAACGGCCGCGTCAAGGGCGGCTTCACGGTCGAGATCGATTTCGTGCGTGCCTTCCTCCCGGGCTCGCTCGTGGACGTGCGCCCCGTGCGCGACCCGAGCTACCTCGAGGGCAAGACGCTCGAGTTCAAGATCATCAAGCTCGACCAGAAGCGCAACAACGTCGTCGTCTCGCGCCGTGCGGTCGTCGAGCAGGAATACAGCGCCGAGCGCAGCGAGCTGCTCGACAAGCTGCAGGAAGGCGCGGTCGTGCGCGGCGTGGTCAAGAACCTCACCGACTACGGTGCGTTCGTCGACCTCGGCGGCATCGACGGCCTGCTGCACATCACCGACATGGCGTGGAAGCGCGTCAAGCACCCGAGCGAAGTCGTCAACGTCGGCGACGAGATCGAAGTGCGCATCCTCAAGTTCGACCGCGAGCGCCAGCGCGTCAGCCTCGGCCTCAAGCAGCTGGGCGCCGACCCGTGGCAGAACATCGCGCGTCGCTATCCGTCGGGCACCCGCCTGTTCGGCAAGGTCACCAACATCGCCGACTACGGCTGCTTCGTCGAGATCGAGGAAGGCGTCGAGGGCCTGGTGCACGTGTCCGAGATGGACTGGACGAACAAGAACGTCAACCCGTCGAAGGTCGTGCACATCGGCGAGGAAGTCGAGGTCATGGTGCTCGACATCGACGAGGAGCGTCGTCGCATCTCGCTCGGCATCAAGCAGTGCAAGCCGAACCCGTGGCGCGAATTCGCGGACAACTACAACCGCGGCGACAAGGTGAGCGGCCAGATCCGTTCGATCACCGACTTCGGCCTGTTCATCGGCCTGCCGGGCGGCATCGACGGCCTCGTGCACCTGTCCGACCTCTCCTGGGACGTCGCCGGCGAGGAAGCCGTGCGCCAGTACCAGAAGGGCCAGACGGTCGAGGCGGTCGTCGTCGCGATCGACCCGGAGCGCGAGCGCATTTCGCTCAGCGTCAAGCAGCTCGCCAAGGACCCGTTCTCGTCCTGGATCGCCGAGCACCCGAAGGGCTCCATCGTGCGCGGTCTCGTGCGCGAAGTGGATGCCAAGGGCGCGATCGTCGACCTCGGCGGCGGCATCGACGGCTACCTGCGCGCCTCCGAGCTCTCGCGTGACCGCGTCGAGGACGCCCGTGCGTTCCTCAAGGTCGGCGACGAGGTCGAGGCGAAGTTCATGGCGGTGGACCGCAAGGTCCGCACCGTGGCCCTCTCGGTCAAGGCCAAGGACATGGCGGAAGAGCAGGAAGCGATGCAGAGCTATCGTTCCGACTCGACCACCGGCACCAGCCTCGGTGACCTGCTCAAGGAGCAGATCTCCGGTCAGGACAGCTGAGCACGCGGGCCCGCGGCACGCTGAGGTGCCGCGGGCCTCGCCCAAGAGAGTCAACAGGGATTGCCGGGGAGTTCGCGAGTGGACGCCGAGCGCAGCATGACGAAGTCGGAGCTGATCGAGCTCATCGCCGCGAAGCAAAGCCACCTGCCCGCCAAGGACGTCGAGCTGGCCGTCAAACAGATCCTCGAGATCATGAGCGACGCCCTCGCGCAGGGTCAGCGCATCGAGATCCGTGGTTTCGGCAGCTTCAGCCTGCACTTCCGTCCGCCGCGCCAGGGACGCAATCCCAAGACCGGCGAGACGGTGGCGCTGGCCGGCAAGTACGTGCCCCACTTCAAGCCCGGCAAGGACCTGCGCGAGCGGGTCAACGACCCGAACGGCGTCGAGACCGGTTCGTCGGACGAGTCCGACGACGACGACGACGAGTGAGTCGCGCCGGCCGGGGCCGGTGCTAGACTCCACGCCGGTCAATCCGCGGAGTTCCGTCGATGTTGCGGCGCGTGGCGCTCGCCCTGGCCATTGCAATGATCCTGCTGGCCGCCGTGCTCTTCACGGCGCTCAACCAGCAGCGTTTCGACGTCGACGTTGCCTTCCTCAAGTTCCGTGTCTCCTCCGGCTTCGCGCTGATCGCGATGTTCGCCGCGGGCCTGCTCGCCGGTGCGTGGTGGCGCTCGAACTGGATCGCGCGCCTGCTGGCCGAACGCGGCCGGCTGCGCAACGCCCTGCGTCTCGCCGAGGCGCGCCGCGGCCCGGCCGCCCCCGACGAGCCGCCCGCTGCCCATGCTGAGTGACCTCGGCTACGGTTTCTGGCTGACCCTGGTCGGCACGCTGGCCTTCGGCTGGGCGATCACGGCCGGTCGTTCGCTGCTGCGCAAGCGACGGCGCGTCAAGCGTCGCGAGCGCTATCTCGAGGGCGTGCGCTACCTGCTCGACGACCAGTCGGATCGCGCGCTCGAAGTCTTCCTCGGGCTCGCCGAACTGGACGACAGCACGGTCGACACGCACTTTGCACTCGGCAGCCTCTACCGGCGGCGCGGCGAGGTGGATCGCGCCATCAAGGTGCACCAGCACATCGTCGATCGCGTGGGCCTCGATCCGCGCCATCGCGAGACGGCCCGCTCCGAACTCGCCAAGGACTTCTTCCGAGCCGGACTGTTCGACCGGGCCGAGGAGATCTTCAACGACATGGCGGACCGCGGTCGCGAGCCGGCCGTGGCGCTCTCGCACCTCGTGCGCATCCACGAGATCCAGCACGACTGGAAGCAGGCTGCGGCCGCGCACCAGCGGCTCGTGCAGGCAGGCGGGAGCGGGCAGCCCGGTGCGATCGCACACTATTACTGCGAGATGGCCGAGGAGGCCCTGCTCGAGAAGGACTCCGACGCGGCGCGCGCGCAACTCGCCAACGCGGAGCGCGAACAGCCCGGCTTCAGCCGCTGCGCGATCCTGCGTGGCGACCTCGCGTTGCGCGACGGCCGGCCGCGCGAGGCGATCGATCTGTATCGCGGCGTCGTCGAGCGCGACTTCCACCTGCTTGCGGTCGTGCTGCCCAAGCTCGCCGAGGCGGCGCGCAGCACGGGCGACGACCAGGCCTTCGACGTGGCGATCGACGCGATCATCCATTCCGGTGCCGGCAGCCAGTCCGAAGTTGCCTATGCCGCGATCGTGAGCGGCTACTACGACGATCCGCTGATCCTCGACTGCGTGCGCGCGCTGCTCACGAGCGACAGCGACCTGCGCGATCTCGCGGCGGCGTTCCTGCCCGAAGGCACCGGCGAGTTGTCGGTCGAGCGCGTGCGCGCGATCGCCGCGGCGCTGCGCAACGTGGTGCAGCGTCACGCGCGTTATCGCTGCCGGGTGTGCGGCATCGACAGTTCGCAGTTCCTCTGGCATTGCCCGGGTTGCCACTCCTGGGACACTGCGCGCGCGATAGCCGCGCTCGAATTCCTGCCGCGCGCCGCGCGTCCGGGCTCGCCCGGCGACTGAGCCCGGAATCTGCGCGAACGCGTGAGATTGCCGCGGCGCCCGTGCGCCGTCGCGGCGCTACCTTGGCCGCGTGACCGACGCCGATCCCGGCGCGGCACCCCAAGCCAAGGAGGCGAATCATGAAGAACAGGGATCCCCGCGCCCTCATCCAGGGCCTGATCGTCAGCCTGATGCCGATGGCCGCGGCGCTGGCCGGACCGGTCAACGTCAACACGGCCGACGTCGCGACCATCGCCAAGGAACTCGACGGCATCGGCCGCGCGAAGGCGCAGGCCATCGTCGACTACCGCCAGAAGAACGGGCCGTTCCGCTCGCCCGAGGACCTGCTGAAGGTCGAGGGCATCGGGCAGAAGGTGCTCGACATGAATCGCGGCAACATCCGGCTCGACAAGGCTGCCGGCGCGGCCGCCCCGGCGCAGCCTGCCAAGAAGGCGGCCGGCAAGGGCTGAGGCGACGGGACGAGGCCCCGGTCGGTGTGCCGCGGGCCTCATTCCGGCCGGTCGCGTGGAGGCCGGGCGGCTCGATCCAGTATCATCCCCGCGGGCCCCGACCGGGCCGCTGGGATTGCACATGACCAAGATCAGGACGGCCGTCTTCCCCGTGGCCGGGCGCGGCACGCGCTTCCTGCCGGCCACCAAGGCCAGCCCCAAGGAGATGCTGCCGATCGTCGACAAGCCGCTCATCCAGTACGCGGCGGAAGAGGCGCTGGCGGCCGGCGCCGAGAAACTCGTGTTCATCACGGGCTACGCCAAGCGCGCGATCGAGGACCATTTCGACAAGGATCACGAGCTCGAGCAGGAACTCGCGGAGCAGGGCAAGCAGGACCTGCTCGATGCCGTCCGCGGCATCGTGCCCGCGTACGCGAGCTGCATCTACATCCGCCAGCCGGCGCCGCTCGGCCTCGGCCACGCCGTGCTGTGCGCGCGGCCGGCCGTGGGGTCGGAGCCGTTCTTCGTGCATCTCGCCGACGACCTGATCGACGCCGACGAGCCCTGCCTGCGGCAGATGGCGCGCGCCTATGACGAGCGCAAGGGCAGCGTGCTCGGCGTGCAGCACGTCGAACCGCATCAGACGGACAAGTACGGCATCGTCGCCGTGCAGGAACTCACCACGCGTCTGTCGAAGGTCGAGCGCATCGTCGAGAAGCCGAAGCCGGCGGACGCGCCGTCGAACCTCGCGGTGGTCGGCCGGTACATCCTGACGCCGGACGTCTTCAACAAGCTCGAGCGGATCGGCCGCGGCGCCGGCGGCGAGATCCAGCTCACCGACGGCATCGCGGCGCTGATGGCCGACGAGGCCGTCTATGCCTATGCCTTCGAGGGCAAGCGCTTCGACTGCGGCTCGAAGCTCGGCTACCTCGAGGCGACGGTCGAATTCGCCCTCAAGCACGAGAACCTCGGCGAACAGTTCGCCGCCTACCTCGCGCAGCTCGTGGCCCACCGGCTGCGCCGCTGACGCGCCCACCTACGGAGCCAGACATGTCGAAGAACCAGGAACTGCAGGCCCGTCGCGATGCGGCCTTCGCCCGCGGCCTCGGCAACGCGCTTCCCGTGTACGTCGAGCGCGCGCGCAACGCCGAGCTCTGGGACGTCGAAGGTCGGCGTTACATCGATTTCGGCAGCGGCATCGCCGTGCTCAACACGGGCCACCTGCACCCGCGCGTGCAGCAGGCTGTGGCGAAGCAGCTCGAGGCGTTCAGCCACACCTGCCTCATGGTCACGCCGTACGCGAATGCCGTGGAGCTGGCGGAAAAGCTCAACCGGCTGGCACCCGGGCCGACGCCCAAGAAGGCCATCTTCGTCACCACCGGTGCCGAGGCCGTGGAGAACTGCATCAAGATCGCGCGTGCGCACACCGGGCGCTCGGGCGTGATCGCGTTCGGCGGCGGATTCCACGGCCGCACGTTCATGGCGATGGCGCTCACCGGCAAGGTCGCGCCGTACAAGGCGGGCTTCGGACCGTTTCCGCCGGAGGTCTACCACGCGCCGTTCCCCATCCCGTACCACGGGGTCAGCGTGCAGGACAGCCTCGATGCGCTCGAGCACCTGTTCAAATTCGACATCGAGCCGTCGCGCGTCGCGGCGATCATCATCGAGCCGGTGATGGGCGAGGGCGGCTTCTACATCGCGCCGCCGGAATTCCTGCAGGCGCTGCGCCGGCTGTGCGACCAACACGGCATCCTGCTGGTCATCGACGAAATCCAGACGGGCTTCGCCCGCACGGGGCGCATGTTCGCGGTCGAGTACGCGGGCATCGAGCCGGACCTGATGACGATGGCGAAGAGTCTCGCGGGTGGCTTCCCGCTGGCGGCGGTCGTCGGCAAGGCCGCCATCATGGACGCGCCGGGCCCGGGCGGCCTCGGCGGCACGTATGCGGGATCGCCCATCGCGTGTGCCGCGGCGCTCGCGGTGCTCGAGGCGATCGAGCAGGAAGGACTCTGCCAGCGCGCCGAGCAGATCGGTGCGCAGATGGTGGCGACGCTGAAATCGGCGCAGGCATCGATGCCGTCGATCGGCGAGGTCCGCAACCTCGGGGCCATGGTCGCCATGGAACTGGTGAAGCACGGCGACCCGCACGCCCCCGATGCCGACTTGACGAAGGCACTGGTGAAGCGCGCCGGCGAGAAGGGCGTGGTGCTGCTCTCCTGCGGCATCTACGGCAACGTGATCCGTTTCCTCGCGCCGCTGACGATCCCGGATGCCCTGCTCAGGGAAGGACTGGGGATCGTGCTCGAGGCGCTGCGGGAACTCACCGGCGGCGGAGTGGCGAAGGCCGTCAACGCCTGAGCGACGCGACGGTTTGGCCAGTTCGGCCACCGCCAAAGAAAAAGGGGTTCGCTTGCGCGAACCCCTTTCTCGTATCTGGCTCCGACACGTGGATTCGAACCACGGACCCGCTGATTAACAGTCAGCTGCTCTACCGCTGAGCTATGTCGGAACGCGAGGGGGCGGAATTGTCCGGATTGCGGGCCCGCTAGTCAAGAAAATGGGGACATTCCTCTTTTTCGCCCGCCGAAAAAGAGGAATGTCCCCGGTTTTCGCCCGAATCGCTCAGGCTGCAAAAAGAGGAATGTCCCCTATTTTCCGGCCATGGCCTTGCCGATGCGCTCCAGGGCCTGCTCCAGCGTCGTCATGCTGACTGCGAACGAGAAGCGGATGTGGCCGTGGGCGCCGAAGCCCGAGCCCGGCACGCCCGCCACGCCCGCCTTGTCGAGCAGGAACTCGGCGAAATGGTTGTCGCCGGCGCAGTCGAGGATGCGGATGGCCTCGGAGACGTCGCACCAGGCGTAGAACGTGCCGGCCGACGGCAGCACCTTGAAGCCCGGAATCTTGTTCAGGCCGTCGACGAAGAAGTCGTGCCGCGCCTTGAAGTGCTTGTTCATCTCGCCGACGCAGGACTGGTCGGCGCTGAGCGCCACGGCCGCGGCCTTCTGCGCGATCGACGAGGGGTTCGAGGTGCTCTGGCTCTGGATCACCGACATGGCATTGATGATCTCGACCGGGCCGCCCGCGTAACCGATGCGCCAGCCCGTCATCGCGTAGGCCTTCGAGACGCCGTTGATCGTCACCGTGCGGTCGTACAGCTCGGGGCAGGCCGTGAGGAAGCTGCAGAACGGTTCCTTGCCCCAGTAGATGTGCTCGTACATGTCGTCGGTGGCGATGATCACGTGCGAGTGGTTCGACAGCACCTCGCCGAGCGCCTCGAATTCGTGGCGCGTGTAGGCCGCGCCCGTCGGGTTGCTCGGGCTGTTGATGATCACGAGCCGGGTCTTCGGCGTGATCGCGGCCTCGAGCTGCTTCGGCGTGATCTTGTAGCCCTGCCCGGGGCCGGCGAACGGCGTGACCGGCTCGCCCTCGGCGAGCAGCGCCATGTCCGGGTACGAGACCCAGTACGGCGCCGGGATGATCACTTCGTCGCCCGGGTCGACCAGCGCCATCATCAGGTTGTAGATGGTCTGCTTCGCGCCGGTGGAGACGAGGATCTGCGGGCGCTTGTACGTGATGCCGTTGTCGCGCTGGAACTTCGCGATGATCGCGTCCTTCAGCTCCGGGATGCCCTCGACCGCGGTGTAGCGGGTGAAGCCCTTGCGGATCGCCTCGACGCCGGCGTCCGCGATATGCACGGGCGTGTCGAAGTCGGGCTCGCCCACGCCGAGGCCGATGATGTCGCGACCCTCGGCCTTGAGCGCGGCGACACGGCCGGTGAGGGCGACGGTGGGAGAGGGCTTGACGCGCTTCAGGCGCTCGGAGAGGACCACTGGCACGGGCGTGATTCCAAGGGGGGAGGGGAGGCTGGCATTTTAGGGTAATCTGGTGCGTCCCCCAAGCGAGATTGCCGTCCCAGCGATGTCCGAGACTCGTCCGTTCCAGCTCAAGGCCGACTACGCGCCCGCCGGCGACCAGCCGCAGGCGATCGACAAGCTGGTCGAGGGCCTCGAGAACGGGCTGGCGCACCAGACGCTGCTGGGAGTCACGGGGAGCGGCAAGACCTTCAGCTGCGCTAACGTGATCCAGCGCGTGCAGCGCCCGACCATGGTGATGGCGCACAACAAGACGCTGGCGGCGCAGCTCTACGGCGAGTTCCGGGAGTACTTCCCGAACAATGCGGTCGAGTACTTCGTCAGCTACTACGACTACTACCAGCCCGAGGCGTACGTGCCGTCGTCCGATACGTACATCGAGAAGGACGCCTCGGTGAACGCGCACATCGAGCAGATGCGCCTCTCGGCCACCAAGGCGCTGCTCGAGCGGCCCGACTCGATCATCGTGGCGACCGTCTCGGCGATCTACGGCCTCGGCGACCCGCAGGCCTACCTGAGCATGGTGCTGCACCTCGTGCGCGGCGAGCGGCTCGACCAGCGCAAGCTGCTGCGCCGGCTGGCCGACATGCAGTACACGCGCAACGAGCTGGACCTCGCGCAGGGCAGCTACCGCGTCCGCGGCGACGTGATCGACGTCTTCCCGGCCGAGTCGGAGCGCGAGGCCGTACGCATCGAGCTGTTCGACGACGAGATCGAGGCACTGAGCTGGTTCGACCCGCTCACCGGCGAGGTGCTGCGCAAGGTGCCGCGCCTGACGATCTATCCGTCCTCGCACTACGTGACGCCGCGCGAACGCATCGACCATGCGATCGCCCAGATCCGCGAGGAGTTGCGCGAGCGCGTCGCGGAACTGCGTTCGCTCGACAAGCTCGTCGAGGCGCAGCGGCTCGAGCAGCGCACGCGCTACGACCTCGAGATGATGATGGAGGTCGGTTACTGCGCCGGCATCGAGAACTACTCCCGCTACCTGTCGGGGCGCGCTGCCGGCGAGCCGCCGCCGTGCCTGTTCGACTACCTGCCGAAAAACGCGCTGCTGGTGATCGACGAGAGCCACGTCACCATCCCGCAGATCGGCGCCATGTATCGCGGCGACCGCTCCCGCAAGGAGACGCTGGTCGAATACGGCTTCCGCCTGCCGTCGGCGCTCGACAACCGCCCGCTGCGTTTCGACGAGTGGGAATCGCTCGCGCCGCAGATGATCTTCGTCTCGGCGACCCCGCGCGACTACGAGGCGCGGCACGCTGGCGCGCCGGTTGAACAGGTGGTGCGGCCGACCGGCCTCGTGGACCCGGCGGTCGAGGTGCGGCCGGTGCGCACGCAGGTCGACGACGTGCTGTCGGAGATCCAGCGCTGCGTGGCGAAGGACGAGCGCGTGCTGAT
>JBGAHO010000080.1:0-13122 GCA_044226195.1 Steroidobacteraceae bacterium | reverse complement strand
GCGTGAACGAGAGCGTCAAGCGCGCCCTGCGCGTGCACGTGCGCACGCAGGACCGCCAGGGTGCGGTCTACGAACACGATCTCGAGGGGCTGGCCGCCGTGTGCCTGCAGCACGAGATGGACCATCTCGCGGGCATGCTGTTCATCGACCGCCTGTCGGCGTGGCGGCGGCTGCGCCTGCGCGCGCGGCAGGAGCGTCCGCTGGCCGCGGCTCAGTAGGTCCGCGCGACCGCGAAATCCGCCAGCGCGACCAGCGAGCGGCGGAACTCCGACTCCGGCAGCACGTCGAGGGCGGCGACGGCAATGTCCTTCTCGCGACGCGCCGCCCCGGCGGTGTACTCGAGCCCGCCCGAATTCTCGATCGTGCGCGTGATGCGCTCGAGGTCCTCGAGCCCGCCATTCTCCACCGCATTGCGCAGCAGCGCGGCGTCCTCGGCCGAGGAGTGCGCCAGCGCGTAGATGATCGGCAGCGTCGGCTTGCCCTCGGCGATGTCGTCGCCGAGGTTCTTGCCGCGCTCGGCGGGGCTCGAGTGGTAGTCGAGCGCGTCGTCGACCAGCTGGAACGCGGCGCCGAGGTGGCGGCCGTAGGCGATCATCGCCTGCTCGACGGTGGTCGAGGCGCCCGCGACGATCGCCGCGACCTGCGCGCCGGCCTCGAACAGCTTGGCCGTCTTGCGGTAGATCACCTCGAGGTAGCGCTCCTCGGTCGTGTCCGGGTCGTGCGCATTCATCAGCTGCAGCACTTCGCCCTCGGCGATGGTGTTGGTCGCGTTTGCCATCACCTGCTGGATGCGCATGTCGCCGAGGTCGACCATCATCTGGAAGGCGCGCGAGTAGAGGAAGTCGCCGACCAGCACGCTGGCCTCGTTGCCGAACACGCTGTTGGCGGTGCGGCGCCCGCGGCGCAGGTCGGAGCCGTCCACGACGTCGTCGTGCAGCAGCGTCGCGGTGTGGATGAATTCGATGATCGCCGCGGCCGGCACGTGGCGATCGCCGACGTGGCCGCACGCGCGTGCCGCGAGCACGACGCTGAGCGGGCGCAGCCGCTTGCCGCCGCTCCCGACGATGTACTGGGACACCTGGTTCACCAGGACGATGTCGCTGGCCAGCCGCTTGACGATGGTCTCGTCGACGCGGCGCAGGTCGTCGATGACGGGTCCCCGGATCTGTTCTAGTTGCATTCCCGCGACAAAATCATGGACTTAAGACCGTGCATGGTACCTTTCGGCCTTGGGCGTGGGAATGGCTGGATACGCGTAAGCGCTTGATTCGGGGCGCTTGTGCCACTAGAATCCCGCGTCTTTCTGCCGGGTCGACCCGGCCTCCTCGGAGTGGAAATCGTCATGTACGCGGTCATCAAGACGGGCGGCAAGCAGTATCGCGTCGCCGAAGGCGACGTGGTTCGCATCGAAAAGCTCGAAGCCGAGCCGGGGGCCGCCGTCGAATTCGACAAGGTCGTGCTCGTCGGCCAGGGCGCGGACGTCAAGGTCGGCGTGCCGTTCGTCAGCGGCAGCAAGGTGTCGGGCACGGTGCAGAAGCACGGCCAGACGGACAAGGTGCCGATCGTGAAATTCCGTCGCCGCAAGCACTACCTGCGGCAGGGCACGCATCGTCAGCTGTACACCGAAGTGAAGATCACGGGCATCCAGGCCTGAGCCGGGCGCCCCGCACAGGAGTCATTGAGAAATGGCACATAAGAAAGCAGGCGGCAGTACCAAGAACGGCCGCGAGTCCGAAAGCAAGCGCCTCGGCCTGAAGAAGTTCGGCGGCCAGAGCGTGCTCGCCGGCAACATCCTGGTCCGCCAGCGCGGCACGCAGTACCGCGCGGGCGAGAACGTGGGCATCGGCACCGACCACACGCTGTTCGCGCTGGTCGACGGCAAGGTGCAGTTCAAGCGCAAGGGCGTGGAACAGCGCGTGCACGTCAGCGTCGAGCCGCAGGGCTGACGACGCCCGCGGCCCTCGCGGCCGGGTCGAGCGTGCAGGGCCCCGGCAATGCCGGGGCCTTTGCTTTTTAGGGGACAGCCGACATGAAGTTCGTCGACGAAGCGGTCATCAAGACGCAGGCCGGCAGCGGTGGCCGGGGCATGGTCAGCTTCCGCCGCGAGAAGTTCATGCCGTTCGGCGGGCCGAGCGGCGGCGACGGCGGCGACGGCGGCCACGTCTGGCTGGTCGCGAAGAAGGGCCTGAACACGCTGGCCGACTTCCGCTACATGCGCACCTTCAAGGCCGGCAACGGCGAGCCGGGCGGCAGCGACGACTGCAGCGGGCGCGGCGGCGAGGACCTCGAGGTCGTCGTGCCGGTCGGCACGGTCGTCTACGACGTCGAGACCGAGGAAACGCTCGGCGACCTCACCGAGGACGGCGCGCGGGTCATGGTCGCGCGCGGCGGCCAGGGCGGCCTCGGCAACCAGCGCTTCAAGAGCAGCACGAACCGCGCCCCGCGCAAATCGACGCCCGGCACGCCGGGCGAGAAGCGTGAGCTGCGCCTCGAGCTGAAGCTGCTCGCGGACGTCGGCCTGCTCGGCCTGCCGAACGCGGGCAAGTCGACCCTGATCGCGGCGGTGTCCGCCGCCCGCCCGAAGATCGCCGATTACCCGTTCACCACGCTGCACCCGAATCTCGGCGTGGTGTACGTGGGGCAGCACCAGAGCTTCGTGATGGCCGACATCCCGGGCCTGATCGAGGGCGCCGCGGAAGGCGCCGGGCTCGGCATCCGGTTCCTGAAGCACCTGCAGCGCACGCGGCTGCTGCTGCACCTCGTGGACATCGCGCCGCCGGATCCCGCGGCCGACCCGGTCAAGGATGCGCGGGCCATCGCCGCGGAGCTGAAGAAGTTCAGCCCCGAGCTCGCGGCCCGCGAGCGCTGGCTGGTGCTCAACAAGCTCGACCTGTTGCCGCCGGACGAGGCGGACAAGCGTTGCCGGGAGATCGTGCGGCGCCTGCGCTGGAAGGGCCCGGTGATGCGCATCTCGGGCGCGACGCGCACCGGCACGCAGGAGCTGTGCCAGGCCGTCATGCGCCGTCTCGACGCGATGCTCGCGGAGCAGGCGGACACGGAGGACGCGGAGTAGGTCGGCCGGGGCGCCCCGGGGATTGCACCAAAGAAAAAGCCGGCCCAGGGCCGGCTTTTTCGTTCCGCGCAGCGGTCGCCGGGCTTACTTGGCCGCGAGCGCCTTGATCTTCGCGTTCAGCTCCCGCTTGTGACGGGCCGCCTTGTTGCTGTGGATGATGCCCTTGGTCACCATCGTGTCGATCACCGGCTGCGCCGCCTTGAACGCGGCAGCGGCTTCGGCCTTGTCGCCGGCGCTGATCGCGGTGAGCACCTTCTTGATGGAGGTGCGCAGGCGGGAACGCGCGGCCATGTTGTGGGCGCGACGCTTGACGGCCTGCTTGGCGCGCTTTTCTGCGGACTTGATGTTCGCCACGGAATCGGTCTCCTGCGGCGGCACCCCGTGGAGGGTCGGGCCGGCCGGTGGGTCAAAAGAGCCGCGTATTTTGGCGATGCGGCGGGGGCAGGTCAAGTTTGGCGGCAGTCCGCTATCATGCCGCGCCCATGTCCCACGCGCCCGCGCTGCCGCCACCCCCGGTTCCCGAGGTAAGCCCTTGAGCGAAGGCGGCTTCTTCCGCAGCACCTCGATCGTCGGCGGATTGACCCTGCTGTCGCGGGTCTCGGGCCTGCTGCGCGACATGGTGTATTCCCGCATGTTCGGCGCCGGCGTCCTCATGGACGCCTTCCTGGTCGCCTTCAAGATTCCGAACTTCATGCGCCGCCTGTTCGCCGAAGGGGCGTTCTCGCAGGCCTTCGTGCCGGTCGTGTCCGAATACCGGGTGCAGCGCAGCCGCGACGAGGTGCGCGAACTGGTCGACGGCGCCATGGGCACCCTGGCCTGGTTCATGTCGGTGGTCACCGTCGTCGGCATCCTCGCCGCCCCCGTGCTGGTGCTGCTGTTCGCGCCCGGGTTCCACGCCGACGCCGGCAAGTTCGACCTCACGGTCGACATGCTGCGCTGGACCTTCCCGTACCTGCTGTTCATCTCGCTCGCGGCCCTCGCCTCGGGCGTGCTGAACAGCTACCAGCGCTTCACCGTCCCGGCGCTCACCTCGACGCTGATGAACCTGGTGATGATCGGCTTCGCGGCGTGGATCGCACCGCGCTTCGAGCGCCCCGGCGTCGTGCTCTCCGTGGGCGTGTTCGTCGCCGGTGTCGTGCAGCTCGCCTTCCAGTTGCCGGCCATGCTGCGGCTCGGCCTGCTGCGCCGGCCGCGCTGGCGCTGGGACGACGCCGGCGTGCGCAAGATCGGCCAGCTGATGCTGCCCGCGGTCTTCGGCTCCTCGGTGTCGCAGGTCGCCCTGCTGCTCGACACGCTGATCGCCTCGTTCCTGGTGACCGGCAGCATCTCGTGGCTGTACTACGCCGACCGCCTGATGGAGTTCCCGCTCGGCGTGTTCTCGGTCGCGCTCGCGACGGTGATCCTGCCGGGCCTGTCCGCGCACCACACCTCGCAGTCGGTCGAGCGCTTCGCCGCGACGCTCGACTGGGCGCTGCGCCTCACCATCGTCGTCGTGACGCCGGCGACGGTCGCGCTGATCGTGCTGGCCGGCCCGCTCACCGTGACGATCTTCCACTACGGCGAATTCGACGCGCAGGACGTCTACATGTCGCGCCTCGCGGTGATGGGCTTCGCCACCGGATTGCTGGGCTTCAGCCTCGTGAAGGTGCTCGCGCCGGGCTTCTTCTCCCGCCAGGACACGCGCACGCCGATGCGGATCGGCATCCGCTCGCTGGCCGTGAACATGGCGCTGAACGTCTTCATCGTGCTGCCGCTCGCCTTCTACGGCCGCCAGCCGTGGCTGCACTCGCTGCTCGCGCTCAACATCGGCATCAGCGCCTGGTACAACGCGATCCAGCTGTACCGCGGCCTGCGCCGCGACCACGTGCTGCACCACGCGCCGGGCTGGCGTGCGATGCTGGTGCAGGTGCTGGCGGGCAACGTGGTGATGGGGCTGGGCCTCGCGTTCCTCGCCGGCAGCACCGGGCGCTGGATGGCGATGCACACGCTCGAGCGCATGGCATGGATGGGCGTGCTCGTGGCGGGCGGCGCGGCCGTCTATTTCGCGGTGCTGTTCGCGCTCGGGATGCGCGTCGGGCACCTGCGCGTGCGACCGGTGGGGCCGATCCCGCCGCGTGCGGATCCGCCGGCGGCCTGAGGACGACGCGACGTGGGCGAAGGCGAACGGACGAACGACATGGAACTGGTGCGCGGCCTCCACAACCTGCGTGAACGACACCGTGGCTGCGTGGTGACCATCGGCAATTACGATGGCGTCCACCGCGGCCACCAGGAACTGCTCGCCGTCGCGCGTGCCCGGGCCGACGCACTGGGCCTGCCGGCGACGGTGGTCACCTTCGAGCCGACACCGCGCGAGTACTTCGAGGGCGCGGCGGCCCCGTCTCGCCTCATGCGCCTGCGCGAGAAGATCGAGGCCCTGTCGCTGTACGGAGTCGACCGGGCCGTGGTCCTGCGCTTCGACCGGCGCATGCAGGCCATTACGGCCCAGGAGTTCATCGAACGCCTGCTGGTGAAGGGCCTCGGCATCCGCCATCTCGTGATCGGCCACGACTTCCAGTTCGCCCGGCGCCGCGAGGGCAACATCGAGACCCTGCGCGCCGCCGGCGCACGCTTTGGCTTCACGGTGCAGGAGGTCGATCCGGTGCGGGTCGACGGCGAGCGCGTCAGCAGCTCGCTGGTGCGCGCAGCCCTCGGGCAGGGCCAGTTGCGGCGCGCCGCGGCCCTGCTCGGCCGTCCCTACCGCATCGCGGGCCGCGTACGGCGCGGCCAGCAGCTGGGGCGCACCCTCGGGTACCCCACGGCCAATCTCGCCCTGCATCGCAAGGTGGTGCCGCTGTGGGGCATTTTCGCGGTGCGGGTGAGTGGCGCGGGCCTGCGGGACCATCCCGCGGTGGTGAGTCTCGGCACGCGACCGACGGTCAACGGGACCGACCCGCTGCTCGAGGTGCACGTGTTCGACTTCGACGGCGACCTCTACGGCCGCTACCTCGACGTCGACTTCGTCGCCCGCCTGCGCGACGAACTGAAATTCGACTCCCTCGACGCGCTCGTCGCGCAGATGCACCGGGACGCCGCGCAGGCGCGCGAGTTGCTCGAAAGGCGGGAAATTCTGGATTAAATCGCTGAATTCCCTCAGAATTCGCGATTCACGCCCGCGCCCCGGGGCCGCGCTCCCGGGACGGCGGACCACCACGGACCCCTGCTGCCGATGCCCGACTACAAGAACACCGTCAACCTGCCCGAGACCGCCTTTCCGATGAAGGGCGATCTCGCCCGCCGCGAGCCGGAGATGCTCGCCTGGTGGGACGAGCAGCGCATCTACGAGAAGCTGCGCACGGTGGCCCAGGGCCGGCCGACCTACATCCTGCACGACGGTCCGCCGTACGCGAACGGCACGATCCACATCGGCCACGCGCTCAACAAGATCCTCAAGGACATCATCGTCAAGTCGCGCTCACTCGACGGCTACGACGCGCCGTACGTGCCGGGCTGGGACTGCCACGGCCTGCCGATCGAGCACGCGGTGGAGAAGGTGCGGGGCCGCGACGCGAAGAACCTCGATGCCAAGGCGTTCCGCCAGGCGTGCCGCGAGTTCGCGCTCGAGCAGGTCGACGTGCAGCGCAAGGACTTCATCCGCCTCGGCGTGCTCGGCGACTGGTCCCGCCCATACCTCACGCTCGCGCCGCGCTACGAGGCCGAGCAGCTGCGGGCGTTCGCGCAGATCATCCGCAACGGCCACCTGTACAAGGGCTACAAGCCCGTGCACTGGTGCCTCGACTGCCGGTCGGCGCTCGCCGAGGCGGAGGTCGAGTACGAGGAGCGCACCTCGCCGTCGATCGACGTGCGCTTCGCGGTGGTCGATCGCGCCGACCTGGCGCAGCGATTCGGCGTGGCCTTGCCCGAGGGGCGCGCCAGCATCGTGATCTGGACGACCACGCCGTGGACGCTGCCGGCGAACCAGGCCGTGGCGGTGCACCCGGAATTCGACTATTCGCTGCTCGCCGTCGCGGGCGAGAGCGGCGAGGAACTGCTGGTGCTCGCCTCCGAGCTCGCGCCGTCGGTGCTGAAGCGGGCGCAGGTGGCGAGCTCGCGCGAGCTCGCGCGTGTTAAGGGCGCGGCCCTCGAGCACCTCGCCCTGAGCCATCCGTTCTACGAGCGCACCGTCCCCACCATCCTCGGCGAGCACGTCACGCTCGACAGCGGCACGGGCGCGGTGCACACGGCCCCGGGCCACGGCCAGGAGGACTTCATCGTCGGCAAGCGCTACGGCCTGCCGGTCGACAACCCAGTGGCCGGCGACGGACGATTCCTGCCGGCGACGCCGCTGTTCGCGGGCGAGAAGGTCTTCGACGCGAACAAGCACGTCGTCGAGGTGCTGGCCGAGCGCGGCGCGCTGCTGCACCACGAGCCGTTCCGCCACAGCTATCCGCACTGCTGGCGTCACAAGACGCCGGTGATCTTCCGCGCCACGCCGCAGTGGTTCATCTCCATGGAGCAGGCGGGTTTGCGCAAGGCGGCGCTCGCCGAGATCGGCCGGGTGGAGTGGACCCCCGGCTGGGGCGAGCAGCGCATCTACAGCATGATCGAGGGCCGGCCCGACTGGTGCATTTCGCGGCAGCGCGCCTGGGGCGTGCCGCTCGCGCTGTTCACGCATCGGGAGACGGGCGAACTGCATCCGGACACGCCGGCGCTGGTGGACAAGGTCGCGGCGCTCGTCGACACGGGCGGCATCGACGCGTGGTGGGAGCTCGACCCGGCCACGCTGCTCGGCGCCGAGGCGGCGAACTACGAGAAGGTCACCGACATCATGGATGTCTGGGTGGACTCGGGCGTCTCGCATCACTGCGTGTCGCAGCTGTTCCCGTCCATCCGCACGCCGGCCGACCTCTATCTCGAGGGCTCCGACCAGCATCGCGGCTGGTTCCACAGCTCGCTGCTCACGTCCGTCGCGCAGAAAGGCCACGCGCCCTACAAGGGCGTGCTCACCCACGGCTTCACCGTGGACGAGAAGGGCCGCAAGATGTCGAAGTCGCTCGGCAACGTGATCCTGCCGCAGAAGGTCATGAGCACCCTCGGCGCGGACATCCTGCGCCTGTGGGTCGCGGCGACGGACTACGCCAACGAGATCGCGGTCTCCGACGAGATCCTGAAGCGCACCGCCGACTCGTACCGGCGCATGCGCAACACCGTGCGCTTCCTGCTCGGCAACATGGCGGGCTTCGACCCGGCGCGCGACGCCGTGCCGTTCGAGCAGCTCGTCGCGCTCGACCGCTGGGCCATCGAGCGGACGCGCGCGCTGCAGGAGGAAGTCCTCGCCGCATATCGCAGCTACGACTTCCACCTCATCTACCAGAAGCTGCACAACTTCTGCGTGGTCGACCTCGGCGGCTTCTACCTCGACATCATCAAGGACCGCCTGTACACGACCGCCGCGCGCGGCCTGCCGCGCCGCTCGGCGCAGACCGCGATGCACTGGATCGCCGAGGCGATGACGCGCTGGCTCGCGCCGATCCTGTCGTTCACCGCCGAGGAGATCTGGCGCTACCTGCCTGGCCCGCGCGCCGAGTCGGTGTTCCTCACCACCTGGACGACGTTTCCGGCCGCGCCGGCCGATCCGTCGGGCATCGACTGGAACCGCGTGCTCGAGGCGCGCGCCGCCGTGCTGCGTGAACTCGAGCGGTTGCGAGTCGCCGGTGCCATCGGCGCGCCGCTCGACGCCGTGGTCGATCTCTACGGCACGCCCGAGTGGCGCGCCATCCTCGAGCCTCTCGGCGACGAACTGCGCTTCGTGCTGATCACCTCCGCGGCGCGCGTGCACCCGGCCGAGGCGCGGCCCGGCGACGCGGTACCGGCGGATGCGGAGGGGCACGGCGGCCTATGGCTCGCAGTGCGTCCGTCGACGGCTGCCAAGTGTGTGCGCTGCTGGCACAAGCGCGAGGACGTCGGCAGCGTCCCCGGGCACGAGGAGATCTGCGGTCGCTGCGTCACCAACCTCGACGGGCCCGGCGAGACCCGGCACTACGCATGAGCACGCCGCACGACAAGACCGGCGCGACGTCGCACACCTCCACGATGACGTGGCTCACGCAGCGCACGCATCCGGCGGCCTGGCTGTGGCTGTCCGTGGCGGTCATCCTGCTCGACCAGGCCACCAAGTTCCTGGTCACGCGCTTCCTCGAGCTCTACGAGCGCGTCGAGGTGCTGCCGGTGCTCGACTTCACGCTGCTGCACAACACGGGCGCCGCGTTCAGCATCCTCGCGGGCGCCTCGGGCTGGCAGCGCGGCTTCTTCATCGGCCTCGGCTCGATCGTGAGCGTGGCGCTGATCGGCTGGCTGTGGCGGCTGCCGCGCGGCGAGCGCCTGCTGCCGATCGCGCTCGCGCTGATCGTGGGCGGCGCGGTCGGCAACGTCATCGACCGCGTCATGCACGGCTACGTCATCGACTTCATCCACGCCCACTGGGGCGCGGCGTATTTCCCCGCGTTCAACATCGCCGACAGCGCCATCACCATCGGCGCGGTGCTGCTGATGCTCGACGCCTTCCGCGAGAAGCGGGTGCACTAGAACCATGCGCATCCTGCTCGCCAATCCCCGGGGTTTCTGCGCCGGCGTCGACCGGGCCATCGACATCGTCGAGCGCGCCGTCGAGCTGTTCGGTGCGCCGATCTACGTGCGCCACGAGGTCGTGCACAACCGCTTCGTCGTCGACCGGTTGCGCAGCCTCGGCGCCGTGTTCGTCGAGGAACTCCACGAGGTGCCGGATGCGGCCGTGGTCATCTTCAGCGCGCACGGCGTCTCGAAGGCGGTGCAGGCGGAGGCCCGGCGACGCGGCCTGCAGGTGTTCGACGCGACGTGCCCGCTGGTGACCAAGGTGCACATGGAAGTGGCGCGCTACGCGCGCGAGGGCCTCGACGTCATCCTGATCGGCCATGCCGGCCACCCGGAGGTCGAAGGCACGATGGGCCAGTTCGACGAGACGCAGGGCGGCCGCATCTGCCTCGTCGAGGACGCCGACGACGTGCAACGCCTCGACGTGCGCGATCCGAGCCGGGTCGGCGTGGTGACGCAGACCACGCTGTCGGTGGACGACACCGCCGACGTGCTCGAGGCGCTGCGCCTGCGCTTTCCGACGCTCGCCACTCCGCGCAAGGAAGACATCTGCTACGCGACGCAGAACCGCCAGGACGCGGTCAAGAAACTGGTGACGGACTGCGACGTCGTCATCGTCGTCGGCTCGCAGACCAGTTCGAACTCCAACCGCCTGCGCGAGATCGCCGAGAAAGCCGGCATCCCGGGCTACCTGGTCGACGGACCGCAGGACCTGCGGCCCGAGTGGTTCGAGGGCAAGGCGTCGGTCGGCGTGACGGCCGGCGCGTCGGCCCCGGAACTGCTGGTGCAGCAGGTGGTCACGCGCCTGCGCGAGTGGGGCGGTCGCGGTCCCGAGGAAGTGGTCGGTCGCGAGGAGAACGTCGTCTTCGCGCTCCCGCGCGAACTGCGCCCACCCGGGCGGCTGTAGCCGCGCTCAGCGATCCCAGCATTCGCGCGTGCTGGGGCGATCCGCATCGTCCCGCGCCGTGCGCAGTCCCGTCGAATCGAGTCCCAGGCGGCGACACGCGGCATCGTCGCTCTGGGCCGTCCCCGGCAGCCGGCTGGCCGTCGCCGACCACGCCGCCGCATCCGCTCCGTCGACCGTGATCCGGTACAGGCCGCGCTCCGTGGCCGCGGGAAAGCGCAGCCGCAGGGTCGCGCAGTCGCTCGGTCCGGACGCATCCAGCGTCGCCGCGTAGCTGCGGCACTCGAGATAGAACTTCTCCTGCGCCGTCGCGAGTGCGAGCAGTGCCGTGCGCGCCTCGCCGCGCCCCGCCCGCAGCACCTGGCCGCGGTAGCCCGGGACGACCGCGACCGCCAGCAGGGCGACGACCGTGAGCACGACGAGGACTTCGATCAGCGTGTGGCCCCGCATCGTCCTACTCCGCATCGCGCTGCGACCAGCCGCTAGGGATCGGCGCGTAGCTGGACAGGGCCGGGCAGCCCGGCCCGTCGCCCACGCAGTCGGCCGGCACGAGCAGGTAGAAGTTCTGGACGTGCACGTCCTCGGCGCCGCGGGCGGCGTGCCCCGTGGCCTCGACGACGAAATGCAGCGCGGCCACGCCCGGCCCGACGTGCGCTGCATCCGGCACGGCCGCCGTGCCCGCGTTGTCGACGAAGTACAGCCGGTAGCGCCATGTCTCGCTCGTGCCCGGCACGCGCGGCTCCGGGCCGGAGGCCGGCTCGAGTTTCGGACTGGCGAGCGTGTAGGTCGTGGCCAGGTCCGGCGTGCGCAGCGCCTGCGCGAGCGCATATTCGGCGGCGGCAAATGCGCGCGACTGGTACTCGACGTTGGCGGCCATCGACAGTTCGAGCGCGCCCGTGACCATGGCGACGGTGCCCAGGAAGCTCACCACGGACAGCAGCAGGAGCGTGCAGGCGAGCACGATGCCGCGCTGGGTCGGTGCGAAGTTGCGTGCTTTCATCGGGTGGCGTTGCGCAGTTGCACGGTGGTGGCGACGAGCAGCCGGCGGTGGTGGTCCGCGGGTGCGGTGACGTGCCGGCCTGCGTAGTCGAACGTGACGGGCGGCAGCGGGGCCGCGTCGAACTCGATGGCGCGCAGCCGCAACCAGATACGCGCCTCGAGGACCGTGGCGCTTGCGGCGATCGCGCCGGGATTCGCATACGCATCGACCTGGCCGTCGCCGTCCGAGTCGACGCCGAAGCGCACCTGCAGGTCTTCGACGCCGGGCACGAGTTCTTCCTCGCCGACGGCGGGGCCGGCGATGAGCGTCTTGCGACGGAGGGCCGGGTAACCGTTGGCGACGCTCGAATTGCGGCTGACGTAGTACGCATCGACCAGCAGCGCGCGAGTGTCGGCGAGGGGCGGCTGTCCGGCGACGTCGCTCGTGGCGTACCCGGAGGGCAGGACGTTGCCCGTCTGCGCCGGGATGAACAGCTCGCCGCCGGTGCGCGAAGTGACGAGCAGGACGCGCGTGCGCTGCGCGGCGGGAATCGTGGCCGACTGCGGCGTGAGCCGCTCGGCGCTCGCACGGCGGATGACCAGCAGGTCGGTGCCCGCGAGGGCGCCGCCGCCCGAGGCCGCGCACGTGGCCCCATAGGCATCGTCGCGGCCGGTGACGGGGTGCGCGAGGTCGGTGGTCCAGCCCGGTCCGCAGCCGGATGGAAAGCTCGACGACGCGTTCATCACGAGCAGGTCGGCCCGGTTGGTGAGGCCCCAGTAGCCGGCCATGCGCAGGTCCTGGGCGATGATCGCGAGGGCGAGGCGGGCGTTCTCCTGCAACCGTGCGACGGATTCGCCCGTGGCCTGCGTGTCGCGCGCACGCAGGTACGCCGCGAGCACGCCGCCGAGGACCAGCAGGCCGACGACCATCGCCACCAGCAGTTCGACGAGGCTGAACCCGCGCCCGATCCCGCGCAGCGCACAATGGTTCATGTCAGCACCGTCGCGACGAGGGCTTCCCACGCGCCGCCGTCCACGGTCCAGCGCAGGGTCAGCGTGCAGACTTGGCGGCCGTGCGCGTCCGCGGCGACGACGACGGATCCGTGGGCGCCCGGCAGGGTGGCCCGCAGGCGCTGCTGCCATTCGTAGAGTTCGGCGGCGGCGAATTGCGTGGCCGTGCAGACCGTCGGGTGGGCGCAAGTGACGGCCGGGGGATCGAGTGCCTGTGCGTCGTCCAGCGTGTACGACGTGGCGGCCCCGGGGTTCGCGCGGATGCGCTCGGCGAGGTCGTCCAGCAGACGGACCGCCGCACTGTGGTCGCGCGCGACGCGACCGGTCTGCAGGCCGCCAATGGTCAGCAGCGCGAGGCCGAGCAGCCCGGTGCAGGCGATCGCGAGGGCGACCAGTACCTCGACCAGCGTGAAGCCCCGGCTGGACCGGACGGCCGCCGCGACCCCGGATTCTGTCAACTGCACGACAGCGGGCCCCCGGTGGAAGAGCGTTCGGCGACGCGCGGCCGCCCCGTCTGGCTGATGACCACGGCCCGGGCGGCCCGGCT
>JBGAHO010000005.1:0-122179 GCA_044226195.1 Steroidobacteraceae bacterium | reverse complement strand
CTTCCCGGCCTTCGCGCTCGTCACGTTCCGCGTGCACGCGTACGACCGCATCGCGCAGGCCCAGGGCATCGCCTTCGCGAACAAGCTGCTCGCGCAGATCGCGCGCCGCATCGAGGGCGAACTCAACCGCTACTGCCAGGGCGGCACGATCCTGTGGCGCACCGACCTGCCTTCCGTGTGCCGGACCGCCGACGGCGAGCTGAGCCTGCTGCTGCGCAGCCGGGTCTCGGCCGAGCACGTGGCGACGCTGGTGCACGCCATGCTCGAGACCATCGCCAAGGGCGCGCCCGCCGGCGAGGTCGACTTCATCCCCGCCGTGAGCGCGGGCGTCGCGCTCGCCGAGAGCGACAAGGTGAGCGCCGAACAGCTGATCGGCAACGCGCACGCGGCGGCGGAACTCGCCACCGATCCGCGCAGCTGCACGTTCTTCTCGCCGCTGCCGCAGGCCCAGGCGCGGCGCCGGCTGCTGATGGAATCCGCGCTGCGCGGCGCGCTGGAGCGCCGCGAGCTGCACCTCGTGTACCAGCCGCGCATGAGCATCGACACCTTCGACCTCACCGGCGCGGAGGTCCAGGTGCGCTGGGACAGCCCGCACTACGGGTCGGTGCGTCCGGACGAAGTGGCGTCGCTCGCGGAGGAAGCGGGCATCAGCGACGAGATCAACCGCTGGTCGGTCGAGGAGTCCTGCCGCCAGATCGCGGCGTGGAACGAACGCTACGACCGGCATTTCTTCGTCGCCAACCTGCTGTCGAACCGCCAGCTGCGCGACCCGAACCTCGTCACGCTGGTGCAGGCGGCGATCGAGCGCTACCGGCTGCCGCCGGAGTCGCTCCAGCTCGAGATCTGCGAGAGCAGCCTGATCGACGCACCCGAGGCCGTCGTGACCGCGCTGAACGGCCTGCGCCGCAGCGGCGTGCGCGTCGGCCTCGACGACTTCGGCACGGGCCACTCCTCGCTCGGGCACATCCGGCGCGTGCCGTTCGACTCGATGAAACTCGACCGCGCGCTGATGGCCGACCTCTACACCGATCCTTGGGCGCAGGGCGTGACCTCGGCGGTGCTCGCCATGGCACGCGCCATGAAGATCCGCGCGGTCAGCGACGGCGTGGAAGACGCGGCGACGGTGCAGATGCTGCAGGCGCTCGGCTGCGAGGAGATCCAGGGCCAGTACGTGGCCAAGCCGATGAAGGCGCGCGACTTCGAGGAATGGCTGGAGGACGGCGGCCCGGCCCTGCTCGCCCGCAAGTACCACAACGAAATCTCGGGCGACCAGGTGATCGCCGGGCTCGGCGACGCGACCACGATCGCCAAGTGGGCCAGCAACTGACCCCAGGGAAAACGGGGACACCCGCGGGCACCGGGCCCGGCAGGTGTCCCCGCATGATCGACGTTACTTCTGCTTGACCTCGAAGTCGGCGGTGGTCGACGCGTTGATCGTCGAACCCGCGGCCACCTCGACCTCGTTGCCCGTCTTGTTGGCGATGGCCGTGCCGGCACCGGCGCCGATCACGCCGCCGATCACCGAGCCGCCCTTGTGGCTCACCTGGTTGCCGATGATCGCGCCCGCCGCGGCGGCGCCGACGATCTTCGCGGTGTCCTTGCCCTTCTCGCTCTTGCCGAGCTGCTGGAACTTGGCCGCGATCGGCACCGTGGCACCGTTCGAGGCGACCAGGCTGTCGAAGATGATCGTGAGCTTCGGCGTCGTACCGACACGGTCACTGCCGGAGATCGTCTTGTGCACGGAACCGCTGATCGCGGCGCCCGCGGATGCCGCCTTGCGGCCGTCGATGACCACGTCGGAGGCGAGCTGGCCGTTGACGTGATCGCCGACCTTCGCCGTCTTGGTGGAGACGGCCGAATTGAGCGTCACGGCGAGCTGCGTGCCCGCCGGCACGATGATCGGCTTCGGCGGTTCGACCGGCTTGGCCGCCGCCGCGGTGGCAGCGCCGCCCGTCGCGGCCGCCTTGGTGGCCGTCGACTTCGAACTGCTCGACTTCGCCGCGGCCGCCTTGGCCGCCGCTTCCTGCTCGGCCTTGGCCTTCTCGGCCGCTGCCGCATCGGCCGCCGCCTGCTGGGCCGCGGCCTCCTCGTCCTTCGCCTTCTGCGCGGCTTCTTCCTGCGCCTTCACCGCGGCCTCGCGATCGGCGATCTCCTGCTCCTTGGCGGCGAGTTCCTGCGCGCGCGCGTCGTTCTGCGCGGCGTCGGCCGCCGGGGACGCGGCGCCGGCGGCGGGCTCGGACGGGCTCTTCGGCCCGCAGGCGGCCAGAGCCAGCACGGCCAGGAGGGCCGGGCCGGACAGCGTGAGGAAACGGGTCGGGAACTGGGTCACGGTGATCTCCTGAAGTCTGAGCATGGGTTGGACGGCCGCGGGGGCCGCGAGTTCATGAAACCGGGTCACTGCATCGAGTGCAGGCCGAAGAGATTGCCCTCGGTGTCGACCGCCAGCACGATGTGGCCGAACGGGCCGATCGAGAATTTCGGGCGGAACAGCTTGCCCCCCGCCGCCTCGACCCGGGCGCCCTCGACGGCGCAGTCGTCGCACTCGAAGTAGACCAGCGTGCTGTTGCCCCCGGAGGGCACGCCCGCCATGCGCACCAGCGCACCCGCGGTGCCGTACTGGTCGCGGGCTCCCTGGAAGGCCCACATCTCCAGGTCGCCGCTCGGCAATTTCTCGAGCGTGCGGCCGAGCACCTGCTCGTAGAAGGCGCGCGCCCGCGGCATGTCCTGCACGTAGATCTCGAACCAGGTGACGGCATTACCGGCCATTGGACCCTCCTTGCAATTTCGCGCGCCCCGCTCAGGCGACCAGCGACATGTCCTTCAGCACGCCGTGCAGCTGCGTCCAGCGCTGCTCCACGCTGCCAGTGTACCCGATCGAGATGCGCACCAGACCCGGGCGGATGCCGGCCCGCTCGAGTTCCTCGTCCGGCAGTTCGCTGCTGGTCGAGGCCGCGGAACAGGACATCAGGGTCTCGCTGTACCCGAGGCTGACCGCCATCATCCCGAACCGGTGCTCGTTCTGCAGCCTGGCCATGAACTCGAAGGCCCGCTCGCGGCGGCCGAGATCGAGCGTGAAGATGCCGCCGCAGCCGAAATCCGGGTGCCGCAGTTGCTGCAGCAGTGCGTGATCCGGATGGGACTCGAGGCCCGGATAGCCGACCGGCAGGCCGAGGTCGGCGAGGCGACGCGCGAACTCGAGCGCCCGACGGCTGTGCTCGGCCATGCGCAACCCGAGGTGGGGCAGGCGCAGGCTGATGTCGAAGGCGACCTGCGGATCCATGGTCTGCCCGAGCAGCATCAGCGAGCCGGTGTGCAGGTCCATCAGCCGGAGGATGAACTCGGTGCTGCCGCAGACCGCGCCCGCGATGTGGTCGCTGGCACCGTTCATGAACTTGGTGAGGCTGTGCACCACCACGTCGGCGCCGAGCGGGATCGGCGCCACGATCAGCGGCGCGAAGGTGTTGTCCACGACGAGCGCGGCACCGTGGCGGTGCGCGATCTCCGCGAGGCGCGGCACGTCCGCGACCCGCAGCGTGGGGTTCGAGATCGTCTCGCAGTACAGCAGCCGCGTGCGCGGCGTGAACGCACGCTCCACCGCATCGAGGTCCGAGATGTCGACGAACGTCGTGCTCACGCCGGCCTTCACCGGCAGGTAGTCGTGCAGGAATGCGTAGGTGCCGCCGTAGATCGTGCGGCCGGCGACGACGTGATCGCCCGTGTCACAGAGCTGCAGGAGCGTCGCCGAGATCGCGCCGAGCCCGCTCGCGGTGCAGTAGCCGGCCTGCGCGCCCTCGTAGGCCGCGATCTGGCGGCCCAGCACGTACACCGTCGGATTGAAGTGCCGGCCGTAGAGGTAGCAGCCGCCGCTCTCCGGGCCGAGGTGGCCCTGGAAGATCTCGGGCATCGTGGTCGGGTCGAGCACCGTGAAGGTAGTGCTGGCCTCGACGGACATGTTCACGCCGCCGTGCTCGCCGAATTCGTGGCGCAGGCTCGCGAACGACTCGATCGGGTCGAAGCGTTTCATGGGGCGCGAGCATATCACCGGCCGCGCGGGCCGGCGCCCGGGGCCCTCTCAGCCGCGGCGCAGGCCCTCGAGGCGCTGCGCGATGATCGCGTCGGCCTCGGCCATGATGCGGTCGATGAGTTCCCGGCAGGTCGGCACGTCGTGGATCAGGCCGGCCACCATGCCGCAGGACCACGCGCCCGCGTCCATGTCGCCCTGCTGCATCACGCGCGGGTAGACGCCGCCGACCAGCGCCTTGATGTCCTCGATCTTCAGCGACTCGCCCTTTTCCTTCTCGATCTCGACGATCCTGTCGACCGCCGGATTGCGCATCACGCGCTCGGTGTTGCGCAGCGGGCGCATGATGAGGCGCGTGTCGAGCTCGGTGGCCCGCACCAGCGCCTGCTTGACGTTCTCGTGCACCGGCGCTTCCTTCGTCGCGATGAAGCGCGTGCCCATGTTGATGCCCTCGGCGCCGAGCGCCATCGCCGCGACGAGGCTGCGGCCGTCGGCCATGCCGCCCGAGGCGATGAACGGGATCTTGAGCGCTTCGGCAGCGAGCGGCAGCAGGATGAAGTTCGGCACGTCGTCCTCGCCCGGGTGGCCGCCGCACTCGAAGCCGTCGACGCTCACCGCGTCGCAGCCGATCTTCTCGGCCTTGAGCGAGTGGCGCACCGAGGTGCACTTGTGGATGACCTTGATGCCCGCCTGCTTGAAGGCCGGCATCACCGCCTCGGGACTGCGGCCCGCCGTCTCGACGATGCGCACGCCACCTTCGATGATCGCGCGCACGTACTCCGGGTACGGTGGCTGGAAAAGCGCCGGCAGGAACGTGAGGTTCACGCCGAACGGCCGGTCGGTCATCTCGCGGCAGCGCTTGATTTCCGCCGCGAGCTTCTCGGGCGTCGGCTGCGTCAGCGCGGTGATCATGCCGAGGCCGCCCGCGTTCGAGACCGCCGCGGCCAGTTCGGCCAGTCCGACGAAATGCATGCCGCCCTGCACGATGGGATGCTGGATGCCGAACAGTTCGGTGATGCGGGTCTTCATGGCGCGGGCAGCTCCTGGCGGGGGGTCGGGGTCAAACCGCTCGATGATACCTGCTTCGCGCGCCCCGCTCACGGCGCGCCCCAGTTGAGCCGGGTCCCCGTGGCAATCGTCGGCTCCCAGCCGACCACGCGGTTGCGGCCGCTGATCTTGGCCTGCAGCAGCGCCTTGTCGGCGCGGTCGATGGACTGCTCCGTGCGCACCTCGCCGTCGAGCATCGCGACGCCGAACGACGCCGTCGCGTAGATCTCCTCGCCGCTCGCGCTCGTGACGAACGGCACGCGCCCGAGCCCGGTGCGGATGCGCTCGACGAGGTGCAGGGCGTCCGCGAGGCGGGTGCCCGGCAGCGAGATGACGAACTCGTCCCCGCCGTAGCGGAAGATGCGGTCGTACGGCCGCAGGTGTTCCTGCACATAGCGCACCGCGCCGGCCAGCACCTGGTCGCCGACCGCGTGGCCGTGCCGGTCGTTGATCTCCTTCAGGTGGTCGACGTCCATGAACACGATGCTGGTCGGCTCGACGTGCCGCTGGGCGACGGCGCGCCACTCGTCCAGTTCGGGCAGCAGCTCGACTCGGCCGTGCGCACCGGTGAGCGGATCGCAGCGGTCCAGCGCGGTCTCCAGGTCGCGCCGCAGGTCGTCGAGCGAGCGGCCCAGCTGGCGGCTGGAGGCCATCAGCGCATCGAAGTCCTCGCAGGCCACCGGCCCGCCCTGCGCCGTGCGCGCGAGCATGCGGGCCGCCGCGCGATGGGTCTCGCGATGCGGGTGCTCCAGCGCGACGAAGGCGGGTCGCTCGCGCAGGACGTCGGCCGCGAGCTCGTAGTACCAGCGCCCGAAGCGACAAACGCGATGCGCATCGGCGCGCGCCTCGAGTGGATCGGGGGACTGCCGGCAGACGATGGAACGCAGCAGTCCGGCGCGCCATTCGGCGTGGTCGCGTTGCGCGCGCTCGAGCTGTTCGAGCGTCGCGCGCAGGTCCATCGGTTCCCGGCGGAACATGTCTGTCACTCCGGCCGCGACTCCAGCGTGACACAGCGTGCGCGCGTCCTCCACACGAGTGTTGCAACTGGTACGCATCCGCGCCGGTCCGCGCGCGGCCTCTCGGCAAACACCTGTCCGCGGCCATGCCAGGCGCGACTTGCCCGGCTACCCGAGCCACGGGCGTCGCAGTATGTTCGGCCCGGCCGCGACGCGATCGCCGACGTCCCCGGCGACCGGATATCCGGGGGGCTGTGCGACCGTTCACAGAATGCGGCCCCGAAACACACTTTACGCCCCGTCCGCGCTATGAAGTGAGCACGCGAAATGGGGGGCGAGGCCTTGGCCTTCATCATCGTCTCGGCTCGACAGATGACGGACTCACGGATGAGGACGCTGCGTGCGCGGCCGCTGGCCGCGTGCGCCCTCGCGTGCGGTCTCGCCGCCATGAGCCTCAGCGCGTTCGTGGGTTACCGGGTGGGCCAGCAGCGGGTCGCCGCCGGCACGCCGGGCACGCCCCTCTTCGTCGACTTCAAGCGCCCGGAAGGCCGCGCGCTGGTCGATCGCGTCGGCAGTCTCTCCGGTCGACTCACGCGGCTCGAAGTCGAAGCCGCCGACCTCGCGCGCAAGCTCGGCGTGAAGTCGAGCCCGACGTCCACGCAGGCGCAGCCGCCGGCCGCGCCCGCGGTCGCCGCGGCTGCAACCGCCGAGCCGACCGGCGGCCCCCTGCTTCCGGTCAGCGAGACGAGCGCATTGCACGAGGCCGCGCGCGCCGCGACTGGCGATTACGGGACCGGCCTCGGCCAGCTCGAACTCGAACTGGCCCTGCTCGAGGCGTCGATCGAGCACATCGCCGATGCCGCCGCCGCCCGCGACCTCACCGACATGGCCTATCCGAATCGCGTCCCCGTGTTCGGCGCGATGCCGCACATCAGTTCGGGCTTCGGCGTGCGCCGCGACCCGTTCACGGGCCGGCTCGCGCGGCACATGGGGCTCGACATCCCTGCCCAGCAAGGCGCCGCGATCCTCGCGAGCGGCGGCGGACGCGTGGTGTGGGCTGGCTTCCGCGGCCCCTACGGCAACGCGGTGGTGATCGACCACGGCAACGGGCTGCAGACCCTCTACGGGCACTGCTCGAAGCTGTTCGTGCACGCGGGCGACCTCGTCATGCCGCGGCAGAAGATCGCGGCAGTCGGTTCGACCGGCCGCTCGACCGGGCCGCACCTGCACTTCGAAGTGATCCGCGACGGCCAGCGCGTCGAGCCGGGCCGTATCCTCGCGAGCGTGCTCGCGAGGCCGGCCGACTGATGCGCTGGGGCGCGCGGAGCCGCACGCGCCGGCTCGCGTCGGCCCGGCTGGAATTCGCCTCCGACCGGCGACTACGGACCGCGGCGCAGGCGGTCGGGTTCGCGCTGCTGCTGGTGGCCGGGCTCGGGGCGGCCGCGTGGTGGTACGGCATCGGCAACACGCCCACCGGGCGGCTGCGGGCGCTCGAGCGCGAGAACGCGGCGCTGCGCGCCGAACTGGCGCGGGCACGCACCGACCTCGAGTTCGAGCGGTCGACGCGGTCGGCACTGACCGCGCAGGTCGCGGAATTGAGCCAGCGCGCGGGCGAGCTGCGCAACCAGGTGGAATTCATCAACGCACAGAATGCCCGCGCCGGACGCGGGCACTGAACGGGAACGGACGGAGGAAGGGCGCATGTTCCGCAACAAGGTCAAGTCGTCGATCGAGGTGACGCGTCTGTCGAGCCTGATCGCCACCGGCGTCGCCGTGGTCGGGGACGTCATCGTCACCGACGGCGTGCGCGTCGACGGGCAGGTCAACGGCAACGTGCAGTCGAAGCCGGACTGCAAGGGGCTGCTCGTGCTGAGCGAAAAGGGCCGCATCGAGGGCGGTGTCCGCGTGCACGACGCGGTGATCAACGGTACGATCCTCGGCGACGTGGACGTCGATCACTTCCTCGAGCTGCAGGCGAACGCGCGCATCACGGGCAACATCCGCTACCGCAACCTGCAGATGGACTGCGGGGCCCGCGTCGAAGGCCGGCTCGAATGCGCGGCCAACCAGGACGACGCGCGGGCACCGGCGACGGCGCCGAGCAACGTGGTCGCGCTGCCGGTGGCGGCCGAGTCCTGACCGCCGTCCGGGCCTAGGCGTAGAGGCCCTCGATCTCGTCGCGGTATTTCTCGAGGATCGGCCGGCGCCGCAGCTTCATCGTGGGCGTCAGCTCGACGCCGCCGGGCAGCCATTCCGACTCGAGCACCGCGAAGCGCTTGATCTGCTCGACGCGCGACAGCACCCCATTCGCCGCGTCGACGGCACGCTGCAGTTCCTCGCGCAGCGGCGCGTGCTCCCGCCACTCGGCGACGGATCGTCCCGGCAGCTCGCGCGCAGCCACCCAGCGCAGCGTCGTCTCGGGGTCGAGCACCAGCAGCGCCACGTTGAAGGGCCGGCGGTCGCCGATGCACACCGCGTGCGCGATGAGCGGGCTCGCGGCGCGCAGCTGCTGCTCGATGTTGGCCGGCGACATGTTCTTGCCGGCGGAGTTGATGATGATCTCCTTCTTGCGGTCGACGATGCGCACGTAGCCGTCGTCGTCGATCGCGGCAATGTCGCCCGTGTGCAGCCACCCGTCGGCGTCGATGGCTTCCGCCGTCTTCTCGGGGTCGCCGCGGTAGCCGCGGAACACCAGCGGCGCCCGGACCAGCATCTCGCCGTCGTCGGCGATCCGCAGCTCGACCCCCGGCAGCGGCTTGCCCACCGTGCCGGTGCGATTCGCGCCGAGCGGGTTCAGCACGGCGAAGCACGAGCATTCGGACATGCCCCAGCCCTCGACCAGCGGCACGCCCAGGTCGTGGAAGTAACGCAGCACGTCGGGGGCGATGGGAGCGGCCGACGACACGCACCAGTCCACCTGGTCGAGGCCGATGCGCGCCCGCACGGCGGCCCGGGCCGGCTCCGGCAGCCGCGAGGGATCGCTCACTCCCGCGGACTCGAGTCCGGCCTTGAGCTTCTCCCAGACGCGCGGCACGCCGCCGAAGCGCGTGGGGCGCACGGCCACCAGGGCCTCGCCGACCTGCTTGTGGTCCGCGATCGCGGTGATCTCGGTGCCGAGGCACATCGACGCGTAGTAGTGGCTGAGGGTGCGATCACCGACGTGCGCACTCGGCAGGTAGGAGATGCCGCGTCCGCCGAGGACAGGTGCGACGCACCGCGCGAGCGCACGGCACTGGAACAGCACGCTGTCGTGCGTGAGCTGCACCGCCTTGGGTGGCCCGGTGGTCCCCGAGGTGTAGATCAGCGTGAGCACGTCGTCCGGGGCGACCGCGCGCCACGCGGCCTCGAAGTCGAAGCCGTGCGCGCTGCGCCCGGCGAGATCGTCGAGCGTCAGCGTGTCGTCGTCGCGGCCGTCGACGAGGAGGATGTGCTCGATCTCCGGCGTGCGTGCCGCGCGCACGTTCGGCAGGAACCGGCGCTCGGTCACCACGACGCGGTTGGCTGCGTTGCGGAACAGGTGCGCGATCTGCTCGGGGCTCGACGTGTTGTAGACCGAGAACGGCACGGCCCCGAGGTGCATCGCCGCGGCATCGACGAGATGGAACTCGGGTCGGTTGACGAGCATCAGCGCGACGGTGTCGCCCCGCCGCATGCCGAGCGCGTGCAGGCCGGTGGCCAGTCGTCGCACGCGGGCCGCGTATTCGCCGTAGGTGTACGACACCTCGCCGTGCAGCGTGCGCAGGGCGACCTGGTCCGGGCGCTCGGCTGCCGTCGCCTGGAAAGCCTCGCACAAGGTCCGGGCCCTGAGGGCCACCGGCAGGACGGCCGTCGTCTCGATCGCGCTCATCGTCCTCCCTCGCCCGTCACCGTCCGTGGACGAGCCACTGCGTCCGTCATTCGTGTTCGGCGGGCGGTGCCAGCGGCCGGCTCGCCTCGGGCGCGATCGGCTCGCCGCTGTCGCGCTCCCGGATCGCCTGCTTGAACCCGGCGTCCTCGGCGCGCTGCTTGAACCACGCGCCTTCCGGGCTGTGCCGCGCGATGCCATCGAACAGTGTCGCGAAGCGCTGGGTGTTCGCGAGGCCCATCGCGTCCAGCGCCTGGTTCACCATCATCTTCTGCATCATGAGCTGGTTCTTCGGCACGGACGCGATGCGCGCCGCGAGCGCCGCGACCCGATCATCGAGCTGGGCACGCGGCACGGACTCGAGCACGAGCCCGAGGCGCGCAGCTTCGCGGCCGTCGACGAGATCGCCGGTGAGCAGCATGCGCTTCGCCCGCTCCGCGCCGAGGCGATACACCCACATCGCGGTCGTGGGGCAGCCCCACACGCGTGCCGGCGGGTAGCCGATCACGGCCTCGTCCGCCATCACCACCAGGTCACAGCACAGCGCGATGTCGCTGCCACCCGCCACCGCCGGGCCGTGCACCCTGGCGATGGTCGGCTTGTGGCTGCGCCACAGCGCCATGAAGTCCTGCGTGAACGCGGACATGCCGAAGAAATCCGCCATCGGATCCCAGGGCCGCCCGTCGGCGCCGCCGAGCTGCGAACCGGGCTGCGGACCCGCGGACTCCGCGAAGGCCTTGAGGTCGTATCCGCTGCAGAAGCCCTCGCCCGCCCCCGTCAGCACGATGACGTGCACGGCGTCGTCGCGGTTCGCGCGATCCACCGCCGCGGCGATCTCGCCGGGCATCTCGAGATCGATGGCGTTCATGCGCCCGGGTCGGTCGAGCGTGATCGTCGCGACGCGGCCGGCGACCGCATACGCGAGCGTCCGGTAAGTCATCGTTCCCCCTGCCTCGGCCCCGCTGCCTTGTTTATAGCCGATTTCCGCGCCGGCGCGGCGCCTGGCCGACGGGTCAGCCGGTCATCGAGAGCATCACCTTGCCGGTGCGACCCGGTTGCAGCGACGCGGCCACGGCCTCGGCCACCCGGTCGAGCGGATAGGTCTCGCCGACCTCGGCGTGAAAGACGCCGTCGGCGATCAACCGGCGCACCTGGCGCAGGGCGCCCAGCAGTTTCAGGGGTGACTGCCCCGCGAGCCAGGTCGGCAGCAGGAATCCGGACACGCGCGCCATGGGCATCATGAGGTCGCGACTCGGCAACGCGATCGGCGCATCCGCGAGCGTGCCGTAGAGCACGAGATGCCCGCCGACCCCGAGGCAGCGCACCACGTCGCCGGCCAGCTCGCCTCCGACGCAGTCGAGCGCGTGACGCACTCCCTGGCCGGCCGTGAGGCGCGCGACCTCCGTCGGCAGGTCGTGCTGGTCGGTCGAGACGACGGCGTCGGCACCGAGCGCGAGCAACTCCTGCACCTGGGCCTCGCGGCGGACCACGCACAGCGAGCGGAACCCGTCGCGTCGCCCGAGCCGGACGATGTCCCGGGCGAGTGCCGACCCGGCTGCGGTCAGCAGCAGCCATTCCCCTCGACGCACCTTCAGCACCTCGCGGACGAGTGCGTGGGCGGTGAGCGGATTGACGAAGAACATGGCGCCCTGCTCGTCATCGATGCTCGCGGGCAGGGCCACCGCCCGGCGGGCGTCGACGACGACGTATTCCTGCCACGTACCGTTCGGCGGCACGCCGGCGACGGCGACCCGACGCCCCTGCAGACGACGGGCGAGCCAGCCGGACCCGCACGCATCGACCAGGCCGACCCCTTCGCCGCCGAGCGCGTAAGGCGGTTCGGGGCAGGGATTGCGGTGCGCCGGGTCGAACGCAGGCTGCGCGGCGCCCCGGTTCCAGACGATGCGCGCGAGCGCCGACCGGTAGGTACCGCGCACGAAGTTGAGGTCGGAGGGATTGACCGGCGCGAGACGCATGCGCACGCGCACCTGGCCGGGCCCGGGCTCGGGTCTCGGCACCTCCTCGATCCGGATGTCGGCGGGGTCGTCGGTCAGGGCGAGCAGGCGGGCGGATTTCATGGCCCGCATGGTAGCCGCAAGCGCGACATCCGGAAGGGCCCGTCGAGCGAATCGGTATTCGCAAGCGTTTGCTGAGGGCCGTCCGCAAATCGCCCGTGACGGGTTCGGGTGTCGCGTAGAATCTGCGCCATGCCCGCCCTGCTCGCAGCGAACGACCGGTCCACGGCCCGAGCTGTCGGTGCTGTCCAGGCCGACCTTGGCGTCACGTTGCCCGATCACATGCCGCAGGGATCCCCGACATGACTGTCGCCGTCAGGCCCGAGATGCTCGCGCTGCAGCGTCTCTATCACTGGGAAGCGACGACACCGGACAAGATTGCCCTCACGCAGCCGATGGGCGGTGGCGTGGTGCGGGACTTCACGTGGCGCGAAGTCCTCGACCAGACCCGGCGCATCGCCGCGCACCTGAAGTCGCTCGACCTGCCGTCGGGCAGCCGCATCGCCATCCTGTCGAAGAACACTGCCTGGTGGCTGATGGCGGACTACGCGATCTGGATGGCGGGCCACGTCTCGGTGCCCCTGTACCCGACGCTGGCCGCCGGCTCGGTGCGCAAGATCCTCGAGCACAGCGAGGCGCGCCTGCTGATCCTCGGCAAGCTCGACGACTGGCCGACCATGCGCGCCGGCGTGCCGCCGGGCCTGCCCTGCATCGCCACGCCGCTCGCCCCGGCCGGGCCGTTCGAACCGTGGGACGAGATCATCGCGAAGACGGCGCCGCTCGCCGGCCAGCCCACGCGCGACGGCGACGAGCTCGCGACGATCATGTACACGTCGGGCACCACCGGGCAGCCCAAGGGCGTGATGCACTCGTTCGCCACCTTCGCGTGGTCGATCGGCGCGGTGCGCAAGCGCCTCACCATCGAGGCCGAGACGCGCGTGCTCAGCTACCTGCCGCTGTCGCACGTCGCGGAACGCACCGCCGTCGAGCACGGCCAGCTCGCGAGCGGCATGCACGTCTATTTCGCGGAGACGCTCGAGACCTTCGCTGCCGACCTGCAGCGCGCGCGACCGACGCTGTTCTTCTCCGTGCCGCGCCTGTGGGTCAAGTTCCAGCAGGGCGTGCTCGCGAAGATGCCCGCCGAGAAGCTCGATCGCCTGCTGTCGGTGCCGATCCTGCGCGGCATCGTGCGCAAGAAGGTGCTGGCCGGACTCGGCCTCGACCAGTGCGAGTCGCCGGCAGGCGGCGCCGCGCCCATGCCGCCCGACCTGCTGCGCTGGTATGCCCGCCTGGGCCTGAACATCGTCGAGGTCTACGGCATGACCGAGAACTGCGGCGTGTCCCACTGCACGCAGCCCGGCCAGCTGCAGGCGGGCACCGTGGGCCTGCCGTACGAAGGCATCGAGAGCCGCATCGATCCGGCGACCCGGGAAGTGCAGATGCGCAGCCCGGGCGTGATGCTCGGCTATTTCCGCGACCCGGAGCTCACCCGCGAGACGTTCACGGAGGACGGCTGGCTGCGCACCGGTGACAAGGGCGAGCTCGACGAGGACGGCAACCTGCGCATCGTCGGACGCGTCAAGGACCTCTTCAAGACCAGCAAGGGCAAGTACGTCACGCCGGCGCCGATCGAGGACCGGCTGGTCGCGCACTCCGCCGTCGAGGCCTGCTGCGTGACCGGCGCGAGTCTCGGCCAGCCGGTGGCGCTGCTGATGCTCAATGCCGAGGCCGCGCGACGGGCGCAGGACGCGGCGGAACGCCAGGCGATGGAAGCCTCCCTGCTCGAGCACCTCGAGCAGATCAACCAGCAGCTCGACCCGCACGAGCAGCTCGATTGCCTGGTGCTGATCACCGAGACGTGGACGGTGGACAACGACCTCGTCACGCCGACGTTCAAGGTGAAGCGCAACCGCATCGAGGCGGTCTACGCGCAGCACTTCGAGGAGTGGGTCGGCCAGCGCCGCAAGGTCGTCTGGCACGACTGACGGCGGGCCACGCGCGATGCCCCGGTTCCGCAGGTTCCTCCGGATGATGCTCGCCACGCTGATCGGCGCGGCGGGCCTCGCGCGGGCCGACCCGGTTGCGGCGACCGACCCCTGCGCGGACACCGCAGCCAGCCACGGCGATCCGCCGGCGCACCGCCTCTATCTCGTCCGGCACGGCGAGGCGAACTACGTCGGGGCGGACGGCAAGCCCGTGCCGGACCCGAACCTCGCCGGCCTGTCCGAACGCGGCCGCCAGCAGGCACGTGCGGCCGCGCACTGGTTCTGCACCCAGGGCATCCGTCGCTTCGACGTGGTGGTCGCCAGCCCGTACACCCGCGCGCAGCAGACCGCGGCGGAACTGCTCGCGGTCATGCACCTGGCCCCGGGCAGCGCGCGCACCGTCGCGGCACTGCATGAACAGGACCCGGAGCACGAGACGTTGGCCGAGGCTCGCGCGCGCATCCTGCCGGCCGTCGCGCAACTGCGCGGCGAGCACTGGAACACCGCGCTCGTCGTCGCCCACTCGCAGGTCGACCGCATCATCCTCTCCGAGCTGCTGGTCGGCTCCGACGCGCTGATCGCGCACCTGGAACAGGGCAACGGCTGCATCAACGTCATCGACCTCGGCGACGGCACCCGGCCGACGGTGCTGCGCGCGCTCAACGTCTGCCCGCCCGACGGCGGCCTGCGTTACTGAAGGCCGCGCCGAGACGCTACACTGTCGGGATGCGCTTCCGATCCTGGCTCGTCCTCTCCTTCGCCCTCGTGCTGGCCGCGTGCCAACACGCCGGGCGACCCGCCGCCACGTCGGCGTCCGCTGTCGAACAGCGCCTGCCCGCCGGCGTGGTCGCCGCCAACCCGCTGGCGGTCGACGCCGGTGTCGCGATCCTCGAGCGCGGCGGCACCGCCATCGACGCGGCCATCGCCGTGCAGGCGACCCTCGGCCTGGTCGAGCCGCAGAGCTCCGGGCTCGGCGGCGGCGCCTTCCTGCTCTATTACGACGCGCGGACGCATCGCGTGACCGCATTCGACGGCCGGGAGATGGCGCCGGCCGGCGCCCGCCCGGACATGTTCCTCGGCACGGACGGACGGCCGCTGCCGTTCTTCGATGCCGTGACCAGCGGTCGCTCGACCGGCACGCCAGGCGCGATCGCCATGCTCGGCCTCGCCCACGAGCGTTACGGCAAGCTGCCGTGGCGCGACCTGTTCGGCTACGCGGAGCACGCCGCGACCACGGGATTCGCCGTGCCGCAGCGCCTCGCCCGCTTCGCGGGGGGCGACTTCCCGCAGGCCCAGCTCGCGGATGCGAAGGCCTTGTTCTCGCGTCCCGACGGTACGCCGGTGCACGCCGGTGACGTGCTGCGCAATCCGGCCTATGCCGAGACGCTGCATACGGTGGCGGAGCGCGGTCCGCGTGCGCTGCTCGAGGGCGAGCTTGCGGCGTCGATCGCCGCGCGCCTGCAGGCGGAGCCGCGTCCCGGCACGATGACGCCGCAGGACCTCGCCGACTATCGGCCGAAGGAAGCGCAGCCGATCTGCCGGCCGTACCGCATCTACGTGATCTGCGTGCCGCCTCCGCCGTCGAGTGGCGTCGCGCTGCTGCAGGTGATGGGCCTCCTCGAGCGCACGGACATCGCAACCCGCGGTCCGGACGATCCGCAGGCGTGGTTCCTGTTCGCAGAGGCGCTGCGGCTGATGTACGCGGACCGCGACCGCTACGTGGCCGATCCGGCCTTCGTGCAGGTGCCGGTCGATGCGTTGCTGGCACCGAAATACCTGGATGCGCGCGCGGCGCTGATCGGCGCGCGCGCCCTGCCCGGCGCTCCGCCCGCCGGCGAGCCCGTGGCCGCGTTGCGCCGCGGCGCCGATGCGACGCAGGAAGCCGCGGGCACCAGCCACTTCGTGGTGATCGATCGCGAAGGCAACGTGGCGTCGATGACGACCACGGTCGAGTCTCTGTTCGGTTGCGGCCGCGCGGTGCACGGCTTCTTCCTCAACAACCAGCTGACCGACTTCTCCTTCGTCGCGCAGGAGGACGGGCGACCGGTGGCCAATGCCATCGCGCCGGGCAAGCGGCCGCGCTCGTCGATGTCGCCGGTGATCGTCCTGGATCGCGAGGGTCGCGTGGTCGCCGCACTCGGCTCCCCCGGCGGGTCCGCCATCCTGTCGTATGTCGCCAAGACCCTGGTCGGCGTGCTCGACTGGCGACTGACCATGCAGCAGGCGATCGACCTGCCGAACCTCTACGCGCGCGGCAGCGACTTCTACGGCGAGGTCGCCAAGTTCACGCCGGAACTGCGGTCGGCCTTGCTGGCGCGGGGCATCGAGGTGAAGGCGGGCCGCGGCGAGGAGTCCGGCCTGCACGGCGTGATCCTGCGCGGCCCCGGCGTGGTCGAGACGGGCGCGGACCCGCGGCGCGAAGGCGTCTGGAAGGCCGCGCACTAGCGGCGCGCGCCCGCCGACGGCGTCAGCCGGTACTCGCCGAGGCCAGGCGGGACAGCACTTGACTGCGCGCGGACCCCGCGTGCACCAGCAGCGCGAGCACGTCGCCCGGGCGGGCCCAATCGAGCGCGCGATTCGCGGCGTCGATCTCGCTCGGCCGCAACTCGATGCGAGCGGCATCGACCCCGCAGCGCAGCAGTGCCTCGCGCAACAGCGCGGGCACCTCGCCGGGCGCCCGACCGCGCAGGTGCTGTTCGTCCTCCTTGACCACGATGAGGTCCGGCGCGAACTCGGCCGCCACGGCGGCGACGTCCTCGTAGTCCTCGTCGCGCCGGTTGCCGGCGTGGCCGAGCAGCAGCGCGATGCGGCCGTCGGCGCCCCGCAGCGAACGCGCGACGCGCAGCACGCCGCGCAGGCCGTCGGGGTTGTGCGCATAGTCGACGATCGCCGTCGCACCCCGGTAGTCGAAGCGCATCAGGCGCCCCGCGTTGTCGGCCGGCTGGCGGCCGAACGCGGCGCACACCTGCGCGATGACGGTCGACTCGACGCCGAGCGCCAGCGCCGCCAGGGCCGCACCGGCGATGTTCGCGACGTTGTACGTCGCCTCGCCGCCCACGGTGAGCGGCATGCGGGCGATCTCGCCGAGGTCCTCGTCCATGCCCGCGTGGGTGACGCGCAGGCGTCCCTGCCGGACGCCGCAGGTCGAGCCTCCGGCCGCGCGATGCGCCACCAGCAGCGGATGATCGAAATCGAGCGCGAACCAGCCGATCGGCGGCGCGAATCCGAGCCTCGCCGGCAGGCGGGTGGCTTTCTCCTGCAGCAGCCCGTCGTCGGCGTTGAGGACGAGCAGGCCGTCGCGCGAGACGAGCTGCGCGACCGTCAGTTTCACGTCGGCGAGCCCGTCGAGGTCGTGGATGCCGTACTCGCCGAAGTGATCGCTCGCGACGTTGGTCACCACCGCGACGCCCGCGTGGTCGATGGCGAGTCCGCGCCGCAGGATGCCGCCGCGTGCGGTCTCGAGCACTGCGGCCTCCACTCGCCGGTCGCGCAGAACGCGACGCGTGCCGGCCGGGCCGGAATAGTCGCCGCCGTCCACGAGGTCGCGGTCGACGAACACGCCGTCGGTGCAGGAAAAGCCGTCGCGCCAGCCGTGCGCCCTTGCGCAGGCCGCGATCAATCGCACGGTGGTCGTCTTGCCGTTCGAGCCCGTGACGACCGCCACCGGCACTTCGTGTACCGTGCCCCAGCGCACTTCCTCGGTGGTCGGCAGGTTGGCGAGCGGCCAGCTCAGGCTGCCCGCACCGGCGCCGAGCGTGAAGGTGTCCTCGTCGAGGATGTGACGGACGCCGAGCGATTCGGCCGCGTTGATCAGCTCGCGCAGGTCGTTGCGGACCTCGGCGCGCGCCAGCCGCTCGAAGCGCGCGAGCGCCGCCCGCTCTTCCATCACCGGCGGGAGGATCTTGCCGGGGTCCGAGGCCTCCTCGCGCGCATAGGCCAGCAGCGCATCCGGCAGGCCGCTCCAGTGCCCCGGATCGCGTTCGTACAACCCGGCGCACAGCGCCCACTCGTTCACCTCCGTCGCGGTGAAGAGCTGGTCGAACGGTGCCTCGAACGCAAGCGACGCGCCGTCGGCGTGGCGCCGCGCGACGATGCCGCGTGGGATCGGGATGGCCAGCGGCGGCGTGAGCCAGCCGAGGTGGCGGCGCGCGCGCTCGACGCGAGCGCTCCAGCCGGCGAGCAGCGCATCGTCCGGATCCACGCCGCGCACCTCGAGCACCACGCCCGCGCCGGCGAAGAAGAGGTTGCCCCCCGTCAGCCGGCGCGAGTCGTCGAACGGCAGGCCGAGCTTGACGTTCAGTCTTCCGCCTCGGGCGCGAAGCGCACGCCACGTTCGTCGCGGATCAGGCCGTCCAGCTGCAGCGCGCCCGCGCCGAGCCCGCCGTCCGCGTCGCCCGTCTCTTCCGCGTCCTGCGGCTTGCGCGCGAACGCGCCGACGCCGTTCGCGGCGGACACTGCCGGAGCAGCGCCGGCGGTCGGCGCCGCCGTCGTCGCGCCCGCGGGCTTGAACTTGGTGATCTGCTTCCACGAGCGCGTCAGCGCATCCGCGAACACGAGCAGCAGGTCGCCCGGGCGGCCCATCTGCAGCGCCGCCTCGATCGCCTCCTGCTCGTCCGGGATGATCGAGATCGCGGACTCGGGGACGCCGTGCGCACGCAGCGCCGCCGCCTGGATGCGCGGCACCTCGTCCGGCGCTCGATCGCGCAGGCTGTCGTCACGGCGGCAGACGTAATGGTCGAACTTGCCGGCCACGGCGTCCGCGATGGCGCGCAGGTCGTCGTCGCGGCGATCGCCCGGCCCGGCCAGCACGACGATGCGCCGGCCCGTGACGTCGAGGCGCAGCGCCAGGTCGGCCATCATGCCGACGGCGTGCGCGTTGTGCCCGTAGTCGAACAGCACTTTGAACGGATGCTCGTTGAAGACGTTCATGCGTCCCGGCGCCTGGAAGAACGTCGAGTCGAAGGTGCGCAGCCCCTGGCGGATCGCATCGAGCTTGATGCCGAGCGAATACGCCAGCGCAGCCGCGAACATCGCGTTCTGCACGTTGTGCAGGGCGCGACCCTCGAGGGTGGCCGGGATCAGGTGGGTCCACACCAGCGGGATGTGGCTGCCGCGGTCGTACAGCGTGATCATCTGGCCGTTGACGCCGGCCTCGAGCGCGCAGGCCCGCCCGCCGGCGCGGATGTGCTCGCGCACCAGGCCGTGCTGCGGGTTCAGGGTGACGTAGCAGATGTTCTTCGCCTCGGTGTAGCCGGACATGCGTGCCACCAGCGGATCGTCCGCGTTGAGCACCGCGCAGTCCTTCGCCACCTCGACGATGATGCGCTTGACCTCGGCGAGCTGCTCGAGCGTGTCGATGCCTTTCAGGCCGAGGTGGTCCGACTGGACGTTGAGCACCGCGCCGACATTCACCTCGGGCACGCCCATGCCGGAGCGGATCAGGCCCCCGCGCGCGGTCTCGAGGATCGCGATGTCGATCATCGGGTCGGCGAGCACCATGCGCGCCGACACGGGCCCGGTCATGTCGCCCTGCACCGTGCGCTGGCCGTCGATGTACACGCCATCGGTGGTGGTGAGGCCCGGCGTGTAGCCCGCCATCTTGGTGATGTGCGCGAGCATGCGCGCAGTCGTCGTCTTGCCGTTGGTGCCGGTGATCGCGGCGATCGGCACGCGCGACGGCGTTCCCGCCGGGAACAGCATGTCGATCACCGGTCCGGCGACGTCGCGCGGCGTGCCTTCCGACGGTGCGACGTGCATGCGGAAGCCCGGAGCCGCGTTCACCTCACAGATGCCGCCGCCGATCTTGCGATAGCTCTCGGTGATGTCCTTGGACAGGAAATCGACGCCGCCGACGTCGAGGCCGACGGCGCGAATCGCGCGCACGGCCATGTCGCGGTTGTCGGGATGAATCACGTCGGTCACGTCCGTGGCCGTGCCGCCCGTCGACAGGTTGGCGGTCGAGCGCAGGTAGACGACCTGTCCCGCGGCCGGCACCGACTCCGGCGTCAGGCCGGCGCGCTCGAGCATCTGCAGCGCCTGCGCATCGAGATCGAGGCGCGTCAGCACCTTCTCGTGGCCGACGCCACGCCGCGGATCCTGGTTGACGATCTCCATCAGCTCGATGACGTTCTTCGCGCCGTCGCCCACCACGTGGCCGGGCGTGCGGCGCGTGGCGGCGACCAGTTCACCGTTCACCACGAGCAGGCGATGGTCGTCGCCCTCGAGGAAGGTCTCGACGATCACGGAACGCGAGTGCTCGCGCGCGGCGGCGAAGCCCGCCGCGACTTCGGCATCGGTGGTGAGCCGGATCGAGATGCCGCGCCCGTGGTTGCCGTTGTAGGGCTTGGTGACGACCGGGAAGCCGATGCGTCGCGCCGCGCGGACCGCCTGCCCTTCGCTCTGCACGAGTTCCTGGATCGGCACCGGCAGGCCGAGCGAGGCGAGGATCTTGTTGGTCTCCTCCTTGTCGCTGGCGAGTTCGACGGCGATGTGCGACGTGCGCCCCGTGACGGTGGCCTGGATGCGCTGCTGGTACTTGCCGTGGCCGAGCTGCACGAGGCTCTGGTCGTTCAGGCGCAGCCACGGGATGCCGCGCGCCTCGGCCGCGCGCACCAGCGACGCCGTCGACGGCCCGAGCGCCCGGCGCTGGGCGAAGCGGATGAACTCGTCGCGCGCCTCGGGCCAGCTCCAGCCCTCGGGCACGCTGTCGGCCGGCCGCAACGGCTCCGGCAGCAGCGAGCACAGCAGTCTCAGCGCGAGCTCACCGGCGGCGACACCCTCGTCGCGCTGGGCATATTCGTACACGACCGTGTACACGCCCGGTGCGCCGGCGCTGCGCGTCTTGCCGAAGGTGACGCTCTCGCCCGCGATGTTCTGCAGCTCGATCGCCACGTGCTCGAGCACGTGCCCGAGCCAGGTGCCTTCGTCCTCGCGCATGCGGCGGAAAAACCCGCCGGGCTCCCGGTACGAGCAACCGTGCTCGTGCAGCCCGGGCAGCGCCGCAGCCAGCGCGTCCACGAACCCGGCGCCGAGCCGGCCGGTCGGCCAGGCCTCGAGTTCGCCGAGATCGAGCTCGAGCCGGATGACGGGGAAATGAGCGTAGAGCGAAGGGCCGACGTAGACCGAGCGATCCAGGATGCGCATGTTCCTTTGTACTCCCCAGACCGTCCGGTGCCCCGGACGGAACGCCACACCGCCGCGGTCGAGGGCTGGAACGCCCCGACCGGATTATTCCTTCGTCGGGGCCAGCGACCCGGCCCGCGCCTGCCGCGTGTGCAGGTTGAACGTCGCGCCGGCCACGAGGATGTGCAGCTTCAGGCCGAGCAGGCAGACCGGCTGGCCCTCGCTGACGTTGTCCATCGAGGAGAACGCGACGTCGGAGGCATCCACGATGGTGACGCCGCCGCTGCCCTCGACCTCGACCGTCTCGTCGGGGCCAATGAAAGCGGCCGTGTCCTCGTCGAGACCGATGCCGACCGCGAACGGGTTGTAGGCCAGCGCCGTGAGCAGGCGCCCGAGCCGGTCGCGCTGGCGGAAATGCTGGTCGATGATGAAACGGTTGGTGAGCCCGAGGCCCGGCGCGAGGCGCACGCTGCCCGAGATGACGGAGGAGCCCTCGTCGCCGAACGCGATCATGTGCTCCGAGAGGATGCTCGCGCCCGCGCTCGTGCCGCCGACGGTGACGCCGTGCGCGTTGCGCACGCGGATGAGCTTGGCGACCGGCGTGCCGCCGAGCAGCGTCGTGAGCCGCAGCTGGTTGCCTCCGGTGAAGAAGATGCCGCTCGCCTGCTCGAGCCGCTCGAGCCGCCCGGGCTCCTGGCAGTCGCGTCGCGTGTCGAAGTCCATCACCGAGACGCGCTCGGCGCCGAGGTCGCGGAACAGCTTCTCGTAACGGGGTCCCGTCTCGTGGAGGCGGCTGGCGGTCGGGATGACGACGATGTCCGCGTCCGGCCCGCCCGAGACGCGCACGAAGCGCTCGAGGATGTGGCGGTCGTTTTCCTTGTTCTCGGCGCCGCCGATCGGAATGATCCAACCGCGGGTGCCTCCGTCGGGGACTTGGCTCGGCATCAAAGCTCCTCGGGGTTCTCGAACGTGCCGCGGCGCACGGCCACCCGGCCGCGCACGTGCACGCTGCCGCGAATGATGACGGTATCCGCGGCGCCTGTCGCGTCCAGTGCCACCAGATCGGCATCGGCACCCGTTTCGATGCGCCCCTTGCCGGCCAGGCGCAGCAGGTGGGCCGGATTTAAGGTAAATGCCGGCAGCACGGTCGCGAGCGGCAGGCCGCCGGCCACCAGTTCCGCGAGGGTCTCGAGCAAGGCGCCCGCCGCACCGACGTCCATGTGCGTCACGCGCCCGTCCGCGTCGAAGCACGGCAGGCATCCGCCCGCGTCCGAACTGACGGTCACGCGATCCGGCGGGGCGCCGCTCGCGAGATAGCGGCGCAGCGCGTCGGCCGCGGACCAGGCGTCCTCGCCCTCCTCGACCGGGAACGCGGTGATGTCGACGGTGCAGCCGGAGCGGGCGAGTTCGACGGCTTCCTCGAACAGCGCCTTGCGACGGTTCACGTGCGTCGGGTGGAACACGCGCGCCGGCAACTCGCTGGTGGACAGCGCGCGACGCACGAGGTCGAGTCCGCGCGGTCCGTCGCCGAGATGCAGGTGCAGCACGCCCGCCTTGCCCGTCATCAGGCCGGCGACGTGCGCGTCGGCCGCGAGCCTCAGGATCTCGTCGAGCGTGGGCTGGCTCGAGCGGTGGTCGCTGATGGCGACCTCGCCGATGCCGATGAGCGGCTCGAACAGCACGAGATCGCTGCGCACGCTGCCCGTGAGGTTCGCCGGCGGAACGTGGTATCCGCCCGCATAGGCCCAGGCATTGAGGCCTTCCTCGCGCAGGGCGTGGGTCGTCGCGAGCAGGCCGCGGGGCCCTCGCGCGACGTCATCGGTGCCGAGCAGGCCGACCACCGAGGTGACGCCGGCGCGCGTGAACTTCGTGAGCGGCACGGGAGGCACGCGAGTGCGAAAGCCAGCCTCGCCACCGCCGCCGGTGACGTGCACGTGGCAGTCGATGAGCCCGGGAATCAGGCGCAGGCCGCCGAGATCGAGCACCTCGGCGTCGGCCCGAAGCGCGGACGGCAATTCCGGCAGCGCGCCGGGCTCGCCCATCCAGAGGACCCGGCCGCCCCCCACCAGCAGGTCACGCACGCCGAGCGGGCGCGGCGCGTAGACGTCGGCATGTCGGATCAGCAGCACGATGCCTGGATCGAGTCCGGGGCGGTGGCGAGGCGCAGGCGGTGGTCGGCGCGCCGCCTCAGGCCGGCTTGAAGCAGAAGCAGTTCAGCTTGTTGCCGTCGAGGTCGCGGAAGTACGCGGCGTAGAAGCCGCCGGTGCCGCGCGGGCCCGGTGCGCCTTCGTCCTTGCCGCCGAGTTCGAGCGCGCGGGCGTGCACGGCCTGCACCTTTTCGGCGCTGTCGACCACGAGGGAGATCATCGTGCCGTTGCCGACCGTGGCCGGCTTGCCGTCGTACGGCTTGATCACGCCGAGCGACGGCTTGTCCGGGGCGACGGCCCAGGCGATGAAGTTGTCCGCCTCCATGAAGCGGCCGGCGCCGATGAGACCGAGCAGCGAGTCGTAGAAGCCTGCTGCTCGCTGGATGTCGTTCGTTCCGAGGGTCACGTAGCCGATCATGGTCGCGCCGCTCCCTGTCTGCCTCTGGGTGGGAGCGCTATATTGCCGGAGCCGGGACGTCCGCGCCTAGCTTCCACAGTCACGGGACCGGGCCACGTTGAAGAAGACCCTGCTCATCGCGCTCGCCGTCATGATCGGGCTCATCGGCCTCGCGGTCGTGTCGATCGGGCTGTGGTTCGATCCCAATGATTACCGCGGCGACGCCGAGGCGGCCTTCCACCGCGCTACGGGGCGCGAACTCCACCTCACCGGCCGGCTGTCCGTGAGCCTGCTGCCGTGGCTGGCCGTGGAGACCGGGGCCGCCTCGATCGCCAACCGGCCCGGGTTCGGCGCGGTCCCGTTCGCGTCGATCCGCGAGGCCCGCGTCGGCGTCCGGTTGTGGCCGCTGCTCACGCAGCACCGCGTGGAGGTCGGGCGCGTCACCGTGGACGGGCTGCAGCTGCACCTGCAGGTCGATGCGACCGGGGCCAACAACTGGTCCGACATGCTCGAGCAGTTGGGGCGGCGCGACACGCAACCGAAGGAGCCGCGGACCGCCGGGCGACCGTTCGAGTTCAGCATCGCGAGCCTCGAACTCAAGGATTCCCGGGTTGCTTTCGACGACCACCAGGCGGACAGCCACTACCTCGTCGAGCACTGGGACATCGAGATGGGCCGGCTGGCGAAAGGCGTGCCGGTCGACGCGCGGACCCGCCTGCACGTCACGCGCAACGGGCGGGCGATCGGGCGCTTCGACCTCGGCGTGCAGATCGACCTCACGATGCCGGGCAAGGCGCAACTGCGCCGCATCGACGGCAGGATGCAGCTCGCAGGCATCGGACCGCAGGCCGCGGGCCTGCCGGTCGAAGTGCGTACGCCGCGCATCGCGATGGACGATGCGTCGCGCAATCTGCAGATCGACGACCTCGAGGCACGGCTCCCCGGAATGACGGTGCGCACGACCCTGCAGGTCCTGCAGGGCGAACACGGGCCGACGGTCACCGGTCCCCTGCAGGTGCGCGAGGGCAAGCCGCGCCAGTTGTTCGAGGCGCTCGGCATCGGCGGCCTGCGGCCGCGCGACGCCCAGGCCCTGTCCCAGGTCGAGGGCAGCACGCAGCTCGAGTATGCGGCGAGGAGCGGCCTGCGACTCGGCGCGCTGGACTTCACGCTCGACGGCGCCCATCTGCAGGGCGAGATCGCGGTCCCCGACTTCGCCCTGCGTCGGCTGCGCTTCGACCTGCGTTGCGACCGGGCGAATGTCGATCGCTACCTGCCGCCGCCGCCGGCGCCCGGAGCTGTGCCCGCGGCCGCGCCGCCGCCGCAATCGCCCGAAGTCGCGCAGGCACGCGAGCGCAATCTCGCGGCGCTGCGCCGACTCGACGTCGAAGGCTCGCTCGCGCTGGGGCAGCTGATCGCCGGCGGCGTGACCTACCAGGACGTGCAGAGTCGGTTCACGGCGCACGACGGAGTGCTGGTCGCCGACCCGGTGGCGGCACGCGCGTTCGGTGGGCGGACCACCACGCATTTGCGCGTCGACGTACGCGGCAGCCGGCCCGCGGTGCGGCTGCAGGAGAACTTCGCCGACGTCGACGTCGGCCAGATGCTGGGCCAGCTGGTCGGCGTCCGCCAGTTGCAGGGACGCGGGCGCGCGGCGATCGACCTGACGCTCGGTGGGTTCGAAGTGCGCGAAATGCTGCGCGGCGCCGTCGGCACGTTCGACCTCTCCGTGGAGAACGGCACGCTGATCGGCGCCGACCTTTGGCACGAGATCGAGAAGGGCATCGCGACCGCGCAGGGCAAGTCCGCACCGGCCGGGAACGGCACCGGCCGCACGCCGTTCCAGCGGCTGTATGGCCGCGGCACGCTCGGCCAGCAGACGCTGCGCAACGAGCGCCTGGAGTTCGCAAGCGACTTCCTCAGGGTCCACGGCGACGGCAACGTGGACTTCGGTCGCAACCGCCTCGATCTCGACCTGACGGCCCGCCTGCTGAAGCTGCCGCCGGGCCGCGTGCTCGGCATCAAGGTGAGCCGCATCGAGGGCGCGAAGATCCCGGTGCGGGTCGGCGGCCGGATCGACCAGCCCCAGGTGCAGCCGGACGTCACCGCCCTGCTCGGGGCCGTGGCGAAGAGCGTGGTGACCGAGCCGCTCGGCGGCAGCGCGAAGAAAAAGCTCCGCAAGCTGCTCCCGCGCTGACGCGTCCTGCGGCCCCTGCGGCTAGGCAGCGGGTTGGCGCCGGTGTAAGTAGGACAGCATGACCGACCGCATCGTGGTACCCGGCCCGGACCGCTCGCTGCTGCGGCAGGTCGAGGGCGCGGAGAAGCTGTTCCTCGCGGGACGGCGCAATCGCGAGGCCGACCTCGAGAGCGCGGTGCGCTTCTTCCTCGAGTTCCTGCAGGGCTTCGAGAGCTTCGACTTCGAGCAGCCCTGCGTCACGGTGTTCGGCTCGGCACGCTTCGCCGAGGACCACCACTACTACCGCCTCGCGCGCGAGATCGGACGCGAACTGGCGGGTGCCGGCTACGCCGTCATGACCGGCGGCGGAGGCGGGATCATGGAGGCCGCGAACCGCGGCGCGAAGGAAGCGGGCGGCCTCAGCCTCGGCTGCAACATCACGCTGCCGCGCGAGCAGCGCACGAATGCCTATCTCGACAAGTTCATCCAGTTCGAGCACTTCTTCGCCCGCAAGGTGATGCTGGTGAAGTACTCGTGCGCGTTCGTGGTGATGCCGGGCGGGTTCGGCACGCTCGACGAGGCGTTCGAGATCGCCACCCTGATCCAGAACCGCAAGATCGACCGCTTCCCGCTGATCGCGTGCGGCAAGGCGTTCTGGCAGAAGTTCGTGGCGTTCGTGACGGACGCCATGCTCCAGGAAGGCACCATCGCGCCGGCGGATCTGGAGTTCATCACCCTCGCCGACGACCCCGCCGAAGTGGTGCGCCTGATCCGCGAGTCCGCACCCTGCGGGTTGCCGGGCGCGGACGCCTGAGCGCCCGCGCCGGCACCCCCGGAGCTCACGCCGCCTGCTTAGGGTCCTCGGCCTGCGGGTGCTCGTAGCCGTTTTTCTGCCAGTCGCGATACTTCGGCGGAATCGGGTCGGCGGCGCCCTCGGCCAGCCAGCCCAGCCGACCCTCCATCAGCAGGTCCGACACCCGTGTGTACGACCGATTGAAGTTGCTCTTCACCGCCCGGAAGTTCGACTCGATGCGACGACGCGCCTCGCGGCAGTACAGGTCGGCCAGTTCCTGCGGCGTCTGGTCGTCCGGCGCCTGGCCGGTCAGGTGGTCGGCATACGACAACGTCGAGCCCATCACGAACAGGTCGACGCCGATGTCGACGAAGTTGCCGAGGATGATCTGCTCCTTCTCGAGCTTCGGGCCGAACTTGGCCATGGTCGAGAACAGCCGGCGCGCGAGCAGCTTGCTCGCCTTTGCCGCGTACGCGAGGTGCTTGCGGTTGCGCTCGTTGAGGTGACGCGCCTCGAGGTGGGCGGTTTCGGGCAGGAACAGCTTCGGCAGCCAGCTCGAATAGAACCCCGCCGCCTTCATCATCGCCTCGCTCTTGCTCACCTTCTGGCCGGGCTTCGGCTGCAGGATCGGCATCACGAGCTTGAAGTGCGTGTCGAGCGCCTCGCGCGCCATGATCAGGTGCATCACCTGCGAGGAGCCTTCGAAGATGCGGTTGATGCGCGCATCGCGCAGCGCCATCTCGACGGCCGTCGGGCGCTCGCCGCGCTCGTACAGCGACTTCGCGCGCTCGTAGCCGCGACCGCCGCGCACCTGCACGTAGTCGTCGTACATCTTCCACAGCGTCTCGGAGCAGAAGTACTTGGCCGCGGCCGCCTCGAGGCGGATGTCGGCGTTCTTGTGATCGGCGAAGGCGCAGGCCACGTTCACCATCGCCTTCATCGCGAACAGCTGGGCCATGTACGTGGAGATCATCTTCGCGACGGCCTGGTGCTTGCCGACCGGCTGGCCCCACTGCTGGCGGGTGGACGTCCACCAGCGCGCGTCGTCGACGAGCGCCATGGCGCCGCCCACCGCCGCCGCCGGGATGCCGAGCCGGCCGACGTTGAGCGTCGCGAGCGCGATCTTCAGGCCTTCGCCCGGCTTGCCGATCAGGTTCTCGGCCGGCACCTTCACTCCGTTGAACGCGACGATGCCGTTCGCGATGCCGCGCAGTCCCATGAAGCGCGAGCGCCGCACGCGCTCGACGCCCGGCCACGCGGTCTCGACCACGAAGCAGGAGATCTGCGGCAGCGTCTTGCCGTTCGGCAGCACCTTGTCCGGCGTGCGCGCGAGCACCGCGAGCAGCGTCGTCTTCGGATCGGTGACGTTGGTGCACCAGAGCTTGTCGCCATTCAGAATGTAGAACTTGCCGTCGGGCGTCGGCGTCGCCGTGGTCGCCATGCGGGCCGGATCCGAGCCGACGCCGGCTTCGGTGAGCGCAAAAGCGGAGATCTCGCCGCGCGCGAGGCGCGGCAGGTACTTGCGCTTCTGCTCCTCGGTGCCGAATTCGCGCAGCGGCTGCGGCACGCCGATGCTCTGGTGCGCCGAGACGAAGGCGACCGTGCTCGCGCAGTAGCTGCCGAGGAACGCCAGCACCCTCGCATAATTGGTGACGGACAGGCCGAGCCCGCCGTACTCCTTCGGGATCTTCATGCCGAACAGCCCGACCGCGGCCATCGCCTCGAGCGCCTCGCGCGGATACTCGCCGTCCTCGTCGATCTGCCACGGATCGATGTGCTGCTCGATCACGGGGCGGATCTTCTCGATGTACTCGTCGCCGATGCGCTTGTCCTCGGCCGGCTGCGCCGGAAACGGATGCAGCAGGTCCCAGCGGAACGTGCCCTTGAAGACTTCGGCGGTGAAGCTGATGTTTTCCCATTCGGCCTGGCGCGCATCCTCGGCCAATTGCATCGCGACATCTTTGTCGGTCATGGCAACCTCGGGGCTCCTGCCCATGAAAAGCCTGGCAACTCGGCCGCGAGCGCAATCCCTCGCGACTGCGCGGCACTATCGGCAATGGGACATGGACTCGGTATCGGGGATTTGTGCAGGCACGGGCGCCTGCATCTCGGCAAATGCCTGCCGGGCACGGCCGACGCCCCAGAACGGGGCGAAGAAGCAGGCGGCGGCGGGGGGTCCCGCACCTACCCCCCGCCCCCCCCCCCCCCCCCCCGCCGCGGGATCAGACGCGCTCGACGATCGTCGTGATGCCCTGGCCGAGGCCGATGCACATCGTGGCGACGCCGAGCGTGGCGTCCTGCTGCTCCATGACGTTCACCAGCGCCGTGGTGATGCGCGCGCCGGAGCAGCCGAGCGGGTGACCGAGCGCGATCGCGCCGCCGTTCAGGTTCACCTTCGAGTCGAAGCTGTCCATCAGGCCGAGGTCCTTGATCACGGGCAGCGACTGTGCCGCGAAGGCCTCGTTCAGTTCGGCGACCTGGATGTCCTTCATCTCGAGGCCCGCCCGCTTGAGCGCCTTCTTCGTCGCCGGCACCGGGCCGTAGCCCATGATCGCCGGGTCGCAGCCCGCCACGGCCATGGCGCGGATCTTCGCGCGCGGCTTGAGCCCGAGGGCCCGGGCGCGCTCGGCGCTCATCACCAGCATGGCCGAGGCGCCGTCCGAAATCGCGGACGACGAGCCCGCGGTCACCGTGCCGCCCTTGGGATCGAACGCCGGCGGCAGCGCTGCGAGCGCCTCGAGGGTCGCGTCCTGGCGGATGACCTCGTCGATGTCGCAGAGCACGCGCACGCCGTTGGCGTCGTGGCCCTCGATGCCGACGATCTCCTTGCGGAAGCGGCCGCTCGTGGTCGCGTCCCACGCCCGCTTGTGCGAGCGCAGCGCGAACTGGTCCTGCATCTCGCGCGTGATGCCGTGCATGCGCCCGAGCATCTCGGCCGTGAGGCCCATCATGTTCGAGGCCTTCGCGTACTGTTTCGACGCGGACGGGTTGAGGTCGATGCCGTGCATCATGTTGACGTGGCCCATGTGCTCCACGCCGCCGATCACGAACACGTCGCCCTGGCCGGTCATGATCTGCGCGGCCGCGGTGTGCAGCGCCTGCATCGACGAGCCGCACAGGCGGTTGACGGTCTGGCCGGGCACGGTGTGCGGCAGGCCGGCCATCAGGAGCGCATTGCGCGCCACGTTCATGCCCTGCTCGAGGGTCTGGTTCACGCAGCCCCAGATCACGTCCTCGACCTCGTCCATCTTCGCCGCCGGGTTGCGCGCGAACAGGGCCTTGATCAGTTCGGCCGACAGCACCTCGGCACGGACGTTGCGGAACATGCCGCCCTTGGAGCGGCCCATCGCGGAGCGGACGCCATCGACGATGACGACATCGCGGGGATTGAGACTCATGTGGATCTCTCCGTAATTCGTGGGGGCCGGGTCAGGCGAAGAACTTCTTGCCGGCGGCGGCCATGTCGCGCAGCAGCTTCGGCGCCTCGTAGAGCCTGCCGAGCGAGGCGTACTTCTCCGTCAGCGCGACGAAGTTCGCCACGCCGAGCTGGTCGACGTAGCGGCACGCGCCGCCACGGAACGGCGGGAAGCCGATGCCGTACAGCAGCGACATGTCGGCCTCGTACGGCGAGGCGACGATCTTCTCCTCGAGGCAGCGCGCCACCTCGTTGACCATCGGCACCATGCAGCGCGCGACGATCTCCTCGGGCGCGAAGTCCTTGCGCGGGCCGCACACGGAAGCAATCAGCTCGTACGTCGTCGGGTCCACCGTCTTCTTCGGCTTGCCCTTCTTGTCCGGCGCGTAGACGTAGTAGCCCTTGCCGTTCTTCTGGCCGAGCCGCTGGTGCTCCACCAGCACGTCCGTCGCGCCCTTGAAGTCGTACTTCATGCGGTCCGGGAAGCCCTCGGCCATCACGCCCGCGGCGTGCACGGCCGTGTCCATGCCCACCACGTCCATCAGGTAGGCCGGGCCCATCGGCCAGCCGAACTTCTCCATTGCCTTGTCCACCGCCTGGAAGTCCGCGCCGTCGCGCAGCAGGAAATGGAAGCCGGCGAAATACGGGAACAGCACGCGGTTCACCATGAACCCCGGGCAGTCGTTCACGACGATCGGGGTCTTGCCCATCTTCGACGCGAGTTTCACGGTGGCGGCCACGGCCTCGTCGGACGACTGCCTGCCGCGGATCACTTCCACGAGCGGCATCATGTGCACCGGGTTGAAGAAGTGCATGCCGACGAAGTTCTGCGGGCGCTTGAGGCTCTCGGCCAGGTAGCTGATCGAGATGGTCGAGGTGTTCGACGCGATGATCGTGTCGTCCTTGACCAGCCCTTCGACCTCGGCGAGCACGGCCCTCTTGACCTTCGGGTTCTCGACCACGGCCTCGATGATGATGTCGACGCCGCCGAAGTCGCCGTAGTTGAGCGTCGGGCGGATGCGGCCGAGCGTCTCGCTCATCTTCGCCGGGGTCATCTTGCCCTTCTCGAGCTGTTTCGACAGCAGCTTGCCCGCCTCGCCCATGCCGAGCGCGAGCTGCTCTTCCTTGATGTCCTTCATCACGATCGGCGTGCCCTTGAGGGCCGCCTGGTACGCGATGCCGCCGCCCATGATGCCGGCGCCGAGCACGGCCGCCTGGCCGATCTGCTTCGCGGCCTTCTTCTCCCACGCGCCCGAGGCCTTCTTGACGACCTGGTCCGCCATGAAGACGCCGATCAGCGCGTTGGCCTGCGGCGTGACCGCCGCCTTGGCGAAGTACCTGCCCTCGACCTCGAGCGCCGCGTCGCGCGGCAGCACGACCGACTCCTGCATGCTCTTGATCGCGAGCACCGGCGCCGGATAGTTGGGCCCGGCCTGCGCGGCCACCACGCCCATGGCCGAGGTGAACGCCATGGTGAGCTCCATCTTGTTCAGCTTCACCGGCGCGAGCTTCTCGGCGCGCTTGGCCTTCCAGTCGAGCCGGCCCGCCACCGCCTGCTTGACCATGGCGATCGCCGCGTCGCGCAGCGCCTCGGGAGCCACGACGGCGTCGACCGCGCCGTCCTTCAGCGCCGCGTCGGCCTTCTTGTCACTGCCGGTGCAGATCCACTCGATGGCATTGTCGATGCCGATGACGCGCGGCATGCGCACGGAACCGCCGAAGCCCGGGAAGATGCCGAGCTTCACTTCCGGGAAGCCGACCGACGCCGCGGTCGACATCACGCGGTAGTCGCCGGCGAGCGCGAGCTCGAGGCCGCCGCCGAGGCACACGCCGTTGATCGCCACCACGGTCGGCACCGGCAGGTCCTCGAACGCCGACAGCAGGCGATTGACCTCGATGACGTTCTTCGCGATCGCTTCCTCGCCCGCGGCGAACAACCCGCCGAACTCGGTGATGTCGGCGCCGACGATGAACACGCCCTTGCCGGAGGTCACCACGACACCCTTCACGGACGGGTCCTTGGCGATCGCCTGGGTCGCGGCAGAGAAATCGCGCAGCGCCGCCTGGTTGAGCTTGTTGACCGATTCGCCGGCGAGATCGAACTTCAGTTCGACGATGCCATCGCCCAGCGCGCCGACGCTGAAAGCGGGTCCGGAATACGTCATGTGGGGTCTCCGTTCGTCAGTTCCTGGTGGCAGCCGGCGACATCCGGTGACCCGGTGGCCGGCGGGGTCCTGCCAGTTTGCGGCACCGCACCATATTTTGGAAATGGAGGAATGCGTAGCACCCTGGCATTTGACCCGCCGGAGGCCCATTGCGCATAGTCCGTGCCGAGCCGCCGGACGGCCGGTAGGCGAGGTCCCGGGGCAAGGACGTTGCCGGTGACAAGAACGATAATCTCCCGAATTTTCGCCGCCTTGGCGGCCTGCCTGCTGAGTTCGGCCGCGCTCGCCGCCCCCAAGACCGCCCGCATCCTGTACGCCGAGCCGGTCGTGCTGACCGGCCTGCCCGCCTGGCCCGCCACCGGGCGCCCAAAGTCCTCGTCGACCGCGCACGCCCGCTTCGACGCCTACGGACGGCGGTTCGAGCTCGACCTGGTGACGAATGACCGGCTGCTGCGCCAGCTGCCGGCGGCCCAGCGGACGGGCCTGCCGGCCTATGCCCTGTACCGTGGCACGGTGGCCGGACTCGACGGATCGTGGGTGCGACTGACCCGGTTGCCGGACGGACTGCGCGGCCTGGTGTATGACGGCACGGAGCTGTACATCGTGGCGCCTGCCGCCAGCGTCACGAGCGAACTCGACCCCGGCCTGCCCCGCTACGACCCGGCCGCGACACTGGTATTCCGGGCGGCGGACACGGACGGCAACCTCGGCCCCGGGTTCTGTCGGGTGCTCGCGGCCCCGGACGCCAACGGCACGGAGGGCGCGAGCTCCAAGGTGCCTGCCTACCAGGCCATCTTCGCCGAGCTGAAGGCCCGTGCCCCCGCCATCGGCGCGGCGGTCGCGACGAAGGAACTCGACCTCGCACTCATCGGCGACACCCGGCTCGCGACGCAGTACCCGTCCACGGCCGGGGAGATGCTCGCGCGCCTCAACAACATCGACGGCATCTTCAGCGCGCAGGTCGGCGTGCGGGTCACGTCGAGTTTCGTGCAGGTGCTCGGCGACGACGGCGGCATGACCGCGACGTCCGCCGACACGCTGCTCGGCCAGTTCGAGACCTACCGCCGGGCCACCCCGCAGGCGGCCTCGCGCGGCCTCGCGCACCTGATGACCGGGCGGGAGCTCGACGGCACGACCGTCGGCATCGCCTACATCGGCACGCTCTGCTCGTCGCGCTTCGCGTCCTCGCTGAGCCAGACCTACCGCGACACGTTCTATTCGTCGCTCATCGCCGCCCATGAGATCGGGCACAACTTCGGGGCCCAGCACGACGGCGAGAGCGGCTCGACCTGCGCGACCACGCCGCAGACCTTCCTCATGGCGCCCGTGATCAATGGCAGCAGCACGTTCTCGCAGTGCAGTCTCGACCACATCGCGCCGGTCGTGAACGCCGCGACCTGCCTCGCGACGCGCAGCTACACCGACGTCGCGGCCGAGATCGCCGACACGACCCGGGCGGCGTTCACGGGCGACGACGTCCACGTGACGGTCGACGTCGTCTCGAAGGGCACGGCGAGCGCGGACCAGACGGTGTTGAGTCTCGGCAGCAGCGGGTTGCTCTCGATCGCGGGCGCCACGGTCACGGGCGGCACCTGTGCGCTCGCGTCCGGCACCTGGACGTGCCCGCTCGGCACGCTGGCCGCGGGCGAGCACCGCCCGGTCGACGCGGTGGTGCGTGGCGGCACGCCGGGCAGCGGCACGCTCCTCGCGAGCGCGACCGCCGCCGCCGATATCGACGCCACCAACGGCAGCGACAGCCTGCAGGTGACGTTCGCGACCCCGGCGGACGGTGCCCTCGCGGTGAGCCCCCCGCTGGTCAGCGGCTACGTCGGCCAGCTGCAGTCCTTCACGGCGACCGCCAGCAACGCGGGACCGCGCGCGCTCGAGAACGCGGCCATCACCGTGCAGACGCCGGTCAACTTCGAGCTGGTCTCGGCCAGCGGGTCGGGCGCCACCTGCACGACGGTGCCCGGCCAGACGACCTGCGCGCTCGGCGCACTCGATCCGGGCGCCTCGCGACAGGTGCAGTTCGACGTGCGGGGCCTGCGCGCGGACCGCCAGGGGTTCCGGCTGAGCCTCGGGTCGAGCAACGACAGCGCACACGACAACGACGACGCCAGTGTCGACGCGACCGCGTTCCCGAACGTCGAACTCACGCTGACCGCGCTCACGGGCAGTTCGACGCTGCCGCTCGAGGGCATGATCGTGCGGTCCTACGTCGTTCGCTCGATCGGTCCCACCGCGGCCAGCGACGTCACGTTCCAGGTGCTGGCGAGCGACGCCGTCGACGTGTACTCGGTCTCCGCGGCGGGTGCGCAATGCAGCGCCGACGCCGGCACGACGCACGGATTTCACTGCCGGTTCGCCGCCCCGATCGAGTCCGGCGGGTCGCGCCAGGTCGACGTGCAACTGCTGGGGCGCAGCCTCGGCGCCGCCGTGGTCGATGCCGTCGTGACAGCGCCGGACAACCAGCACATCGGCAGCAGCGACCCCTCGCGAGTCACCGTGTCGCTGCAGGTCCAGTCGATGGTCGACGTGCGGATCGAGCAGACCCCGACCCTGGTCACGTCGTACGACCGCGTGGCGCGCACCGTGGCATTCGACATGACCTCGATCGGCGCCACGCCCGCCGACAACAGTCGCTTCAGCCTGACCCTGCCCGCGGGCGTGCGTGCCACCGCGGCGCAATCGACGCGCGGCACGTGCGCGATCACCACCGGCGCCGTCAACTGCACGGTCGGCGCACTCGACTCCGGCGAAACCAACCGCGTGACGGTGACCCTGGTCGGCGACTCGGTCGCCACCTACTCGCTCACCGCGACCGCCACCGCGGACGGGGACACGGTGCCCGCCGACGATGCGTGGCGCTTCCAGTTCAACGTGCTGCCGAACACCAACGTCGGCATCGCGCCGCTGACGTCCGGCCTGCACGTGCGCCAGGGCGCCACCTTCGACTACACGGTGACGCTGCAGGCGGCCACGCAGCCCGTGACCGGGACGGCCGCCAGCCTCAGCACCGGGACCGGGCTGACGGTGCTCGGCGGCACGCCATCCCAGGGGTCGTGCAGCGTGGCCGCCGGGCAACTGCAGTGCACGCTCGGCGCGTTGCCGGCGAATGCCACCGCGACGATCGTCGCCCGCCTGCGGGCCGACGCGATCGGGGGACTGCAGGTCGATGCCTTCGCCTCCGCCGACAACGACGTCGATGCCGCGGACAACCACCGCGGCGAGTTCATCAGCGTGGATGCACGCGGCAACGTCTCCCTCGCCGTCACCGGGGGCGGGCTGATCACGAGTGTCGGCGCGTCCTTCGACCTCGCGCGGTTCACCGTGACGGCCCTCGCGCCGACCGACGGCGTGGTCGTCGACCTGACGGTTCCCGCGTCCTTTTCAATCGACAGCGTCACCGCCGATGGCGCACCTTGTGCCGTCAATGCGGGGTCCGTGAGCTGCCCCTTCGGCTCGCTGGCGAGCGGCGCCAGCCGCGGAGTGGACGTGCGGTTGCGCGCGAATCAGGCGGGAACGTTCACGATCAGCGGCACGGCGCGAGCCGACGACGACTCCGACCTCGGCAACAATTCCGCCAGCCAGTCCGTCACCGTCGAGGGCTCCGGCTCGGGAGGTGGCGGGGGTGGAGGCGGTGGCGGCGGCGGAGCCACCGACCCGGCCGGACTGCTGCTGTTGCTGCTGGCCCCGGTGCTGGCGCGGCGTCGCCACGCCGTCGCGCGCTGACTCAGGTCATCTTGCGGTCGTCGAGGCCGACGCTGCGCGAGATGATCTCCTTCATGATCTCGGAGGTGCCCGCGTAGATGCGCGACACGCGGGCCGAGGTCCACAGCCGCGAGATCCGGTACTCGTCCATGTAGCCGGCGCCGCCGAAGAGCTGCAGGCAGTCGTCGCAGGTGCGAAACTCGAGTTCGCTCGCGACGAGCTTGGCCTCGGCGGCGAGGTCCGGATCCAGCCGGCCGTTCACGTGCTCCATCACGCAGGTGTCGACGAAGCACTGCGTGGCATCGATCTGCGCGCGCAGCTCCGCCAGCTTGAAGCGCGTGTTCTGGAACGCGCCGAGCGGCTTGCCGAACATGCGGCGCTCGCGCACCCAGTCGAGCGTGAGGTCCCACGCGAGCTGCGCCCCGGTCATGTACTGCACCGAGCCCATCAGCCGCTCTTCCGCGAGGAAATGCGTCAGGGCGTGGAAGCCCCTGTACGGGTCGCCGAGCACGTTCGCCTTCGGCACCTTCACGTTGTTGAAGAACAGCTCCGAGGTGTCCTGCGCGGCGAGGCCCACCTTCTTCAGGTTGCGGCCGCGCTCGAACCCCTCCATGCCGCGCTCGACGATGAACAGGCCGATGCCGTAGCGCTGGTCGGGCACCGTGCGCGCCACGACGATCACGACGTCGGCGAGCTGGCCGTTCGAGATGTAGGTCTTCGAGCCGTTCAGCAGCCAGTGGTCGCCCTTGTCCTCCGCCCGGGTCTTGAGGCCGGCGACGTCGCTGCCGGCGCCCGGCTCCGTGATCGCGATGGCGAGGATCCTTTCGCCGCGGACGAGTGCGGGCAGCAGGCGCGCCTTCTGCTCCTCGTTGCCGAGCTGCCCGAGGTAGGGGCCCACGAGACGCGAATGCAGGTTGAGGTAGAAGCACGGCTCGCCGTGGCGGATGTTCTCCTCGATGAGGATCTGCTCGTAGCGGAAGTCCTGCACGCCGGCGCCGCCGTACTGCTCGTCGGCCCACATCATCAGGTAGCCCTGCTCGCCCGCCTTCAGGTAGGCCTCGCGATCGACCCGGCCCGCCTCGCGCCAGCGCTCACCGTGCGGAGCGATCTCCTGCTGGAAGAAGCGACGGGCGTGGTCGCGGAAGGTCTCGTGCTCGGGCTCGAAAATCGTGCGGCGCATGGCCATGGGCAACTCTCCGGGCGGGATGCGTGGTCCGGTTCGCGGTCGCGGGACGGACGGATGCGGCGCCTAGCGGCGCGGGCGCTTCGCCACCATCCGCTCGACGAGGCGGATGGTGTGGCTGACCACCTCGGCCTGCGAATGGCGACCCGGGCGGAACCAGTTGGCGACCCAGGTGATCATGCCGCTGATCGACACCGACACGAGCGGCGCATCCTCGACGTCGAAGTCGCCGGCATCGACGCCGTCCTGCAGCAGCTGCGCGAGGCGCTGGTCGAAATCGCGGCGCAACCCCATCAGGTACTTCGCTTCCTTGCGCTCGAGGTTCTTCTCCTCGCGCATGTAGACGACGATGTACTTCTGGTTGGTGATGATGATCGTCGTGACGTTCTCGACGATCAGCCGCAGCTTCTCGGGCGGCGCGAGCTTGGTGGCGAGCGCCTCGTCGAGGGCCTCGATCGACTTGGTGATGCCGATCTCGCAGATCGCGTTGAGGATCTCGCTCTTGTTGCGGAAGTAGGAGTAGAGGAACGGCTTGGTGACGTTGAGCGCCTCGGCGATCGCATCGAGCGTCGTCGACTCGTAGCCGTGGGCGAAGAACAGCTCGCGCGCCTCCTCGAGGATGCGCCGGCGCTTGAACTCCTGTACCTCGGTGCGCAGCTCGGCGACGTTCGCCTGGCGCGCGACCGACGCCACGGCGGACTTGTCCTTCCTGCTTGCCAAGGCTCAGCCTCCGATTCGGTCCCGACGGATGACGATACCCGCTTTCTCGCGGTCCCAGGTATCGGGGGTGATCCCCTCCGCGCGCAACTGGGCCTTCAGCACCTTCGATGACGGCGTCTTCGGCAGTTCGGGCAGGACGCGGATGTAGCGCGGGATCATGAAGTATGCGAGCCGGTCGCGCAGGAATTCGATCAGCCGGGCCGGATCCACCTCGTGGCCGGGCGCCGGCGCGACCACCGCCATGACCTCGTCCTCCCCCAGCTCGCTCGGCACGGCCAGCGCGGCGGCCTCGCGGACGGCCGGGAAGCGCACGATTTCCGCCTCCACCTCGAACGACGAGATGTTCTCGCCGCGACGGCGGATGGCGTCCTTGATGCGGTCGACGAAGAAGAAGTTGCCCTCGGCATCCATGCGGAACGCGTCGCCGGTGTGGAACCAGCCGTTGCGCCAAGCACGGGCCGTAGCCTCGGGGTTCTTGTTGTAGCCGCTGTTCATGGCCCAGGGGCGGTCGGTGCGCACGATCATCTCGCCCACGGTGCCGACCGGCACCTCGCAGTCGTTCTCGTCCACGAGGCGCACTTCCACTCCAGGCCGCACCTTGCCGCAGGTGCCGCGCACCTTCGGGTTCGGCTCCGAGACGATCGGCGAGGAGATCTCCGTCATGTTGAAGATGGTGTAGACGTCGCAGCCGAAGCGCTCGTGGAATTCCTGCGCGCCGTCGTTGAGCGGCACGATGAAGCACTTCCTCACCTTGTGGTTGCGGTCGTCGGGACCCGGCGGGACCTTCAACAGGAACGTGGCCATCACGCCGAGCAGGAACACGGCGGTGGTTCCCGTCTCGCGCGCGAGCGGCCAGAACGTGTCGGTCGAGAAGCGCTCGGGCAGCACGATCGAGCCGCCGCGCACCAGCATCGCGAACGGGAGGCCCATGCCGCCGATGTGGAACATCGGCATGTTGACCAGGAAGCGGTCGCTGCCGTCGATGAAGTACCACGCCTCCGGGCCGGGGTTGGTGTACATGTGCAGGTACGACGAGAGCACGCCTTTCGACGGCCCCGTGGTGCCCGACGTGTAGATGATCGACTGCGTGTCCCACGGCTCGATCGGGCGCGCGAGCGGCAGAAGTTCCGCCTCGGTCCCGGACAGCGTCGAGAACGGCACGGCCGCCAGCGGTGCGGCAGCCGCGTCCCCGGGACCCGTGATCACGAGCCGCTCGAGCTGCGCCAGCTTCACGTCCCGCAGACGCGCAACCAGGTCGCTGTGCACGACCGCGAGCCGCGCGCCGGAGTTCGCGATGACGTGCTCGAGCACGCCGCCGCGGTACGCCGTGTTGATCGGCACGTAGATCGCGCCGAGGTAGTTGAGCGCGTAGTACGTGAGCAGCATGTCGGGCGTGTTCGGCTGCCAGCACAGCACGAAGTCGCCCTGCCGGACGCCCTGCTTCTGCAGTCCGACGGCGACCGACACGACCTTCTCGCGCAGTTCGCGATACGTCCATTGCTGCGATGCATCGAAGACCACGTACGCCTGGTCGGCCTTCTCGGCCGCCCAGCGATCGATCAGGTAGCGGACGACGCAGCGCTCGCGCGGCGGTACGCGCGGGTCGGCATGTCCCTGGGCAGGCGTGGTCTGTGTCTGGCTCATGGATCCCCCGGCGGCATCCGGCCCGTGCCGGATCCGATACCAATCAGTGTTGGTACCTTCCTGTCGGTAATCCTTTGTACACCATCGGTAACCTCGATACAATCGACCGGCCAGGGTCCTACGACAACCACATACCGCGGAGCCGTCCATGTATTCCACGATGATTCCGTTGACGTCCCTCGAGCGCGTGCACAGCGGCCGCCCCCTCCACGAGGCCGTCGCCCAGGAAGCAGAGACGATCGGCGCGAAGCGCGTGTTCATCGTCTGCAGCCACACGCTCAACACCAAGACCGACGTGATCGAGAAGGTGCGCAAGGCGCTCGGGCCGAAGCTGGTCGGCGTGTTCGACGCCGTGCGCCCGCACGTGCCGCGCGAGGACGTCAGCGCCGCGGTCGGCAAGGCCGAGCCCCTGCAGCCCGACCTGCTGGTGTCGATCGGCGGCGGCTCCGCGACCGACCTCACCAAGATCCTCGCGCTGTGCCTGAAGCACGGCCTGCGCACCCCGGAATCGATGGAGGCCTACCACCTCGTCGTGAACGCGGATCACACCGTGACGGCGCCCGTGTTCGAGGGCCCGGACATCCCGGTCGTGATCGCGCCGACCACGCTCTCGGGCGGCGAGTTCAACGCGCTCTCGGGCGCGACGGACAAGGTCACCAACGTCAAGCAGGGCTACGTGCACCCGAAGATGACGGCGCGCGCCATCATCCTCGACCCGGCGATCTGCGTGCACACGCCCGAGTGGATCTGGATGTCGACGGGCGTGCGCTCGTTCGACCACGCGTTCGAGACGCTGGGCTCGCTCAACTCGAACGACTTCTACGACGGCATGGCGATCAACGCCGTGCGCCTGCTCTCGCAGGGCCTGCCGCGCGTGAAGGCCAACGGCGCCGACCTCGAGGCGCGCCAGATGTGCCAGATGGGTGCGTGGTGCTCGATGGTCTCGATCGTGTGCGGCCTGCCGATGGGCATCAGCCACGCCGTGGGCCACGCGCTCGGCGGCTCGTTCAACGTCCCGCACGGCTACACGTCGTGCGTCATGGCGCCGTTCGCGCTCGAGTACAACCGCGAAGTGAACGGCCATCGCCAGAAGCTCATCAGCCTCGGCTTCGGCCAGCCGAACCGACCGGCGCACGAGCTCGCGGACGAAGCGATCCGCGGCCTCGGCATGCCGCGCAGCCTGACGGCGGTCGGTCTCAAGGAAGCGGACCTCGCCCCGCTCGCGGGCTACACGTTCCAGGACATCTGGTGCGGCACCAACCCGCGCCCGATCGCCAACGCCGAGGCACTCATTCCGCTGCTGCGCAAGGCGCTGTGACCCCGGCCCACGAGCAGCTGGTCGCCCGGCTGCTCGACGGTGACCGCGCCGCGCTGGCGCGCGTGCTGAGCCTCATCGACCGCCACCCGGTCGATGCGGTGCGCATCGACGCCCTGCTCTCCCGGCAAACCGGGCGCGCGGGGACCGTCGGCATCACCGGCGCGCCGGGGGCGGGCAAGTCCACGCTGGTCGGATCCCTGCTCAAGTCGGCCGTGCGCCGCAACGACCGGGTCGCGGTGCTGGCGCTCGACCCGAAGTCGCCGTTCACGCAGGGCGCGGTCCTTGGCGACCGGCTGCGCATGGAGCACAGCACGGCCGACGAGCGTGTTTTCGTGCGCTCGATGACGGCGGAATCCCGTGCAGGCGGGCTCGCGCTTGCGACGCCGTTCGCGATCCGGGCGCTCGACGCGGCCGGCTGGCCGTGGATCTTCATCGAGACGGTCGGCGTCGGCCAGACGGAATTCGACATCGTCGAAGCGGCGACCACCACGGTCGTCGTGATGAACCCGGGCGCGGGCGACGAAGTGCAGGCGGTCAAGGCGGGACTGATGGAAATGGCGGACGTCTTCGTGCTCAACAAGGCAGACCGCGACGGCGCGGCCGCCGCGCGGCTCGATCTCGAGCGGGCGGTGAACCACCTGCCGAAGGATGCGTGGCACCCGCCGATCGTCGAGACGGTGGCGAGCGAGGACCGGGGCACGGATGGCGTGTGGGACGCGATCGCGGCGCATCGGCAACACCTCGTCGACACGGGCACGTTCGAGGCGCGTCAGCAGCGGCTCCTCAAGCTCGCGCTGCACGGGCTCATCGACGCGGAACTCGCGCGGCGATCGGCCGCGGCACTCGCGTCGGACGACTTCGCGCGGGCGCTGCCGCAACTGCAGGCCGGCGCGCTCGACATCGATACCGCGGCGCGCGATCTGCTCGCGCGTTTGCTGCGCGGCTAGCGCAGCTCCTCGAGACTCGCAACGTCCTCACGGGCGCCATCGGGAGGTTGCCTGGCGCCTCCGACTCCGGCGCTCCTCGCAGGGACGCCGTAAACCCGTCCATGGGGGCTCCGGGCGCTTGTGCGCCGCGTCTGCGGCGCACGGCCCTGGTGAAGAGCACCGAGCCGAAGGCGCTCGAGGCCGCGCGCAGGCGCGGAGGAAGCCGCGCTCGCGGCAGCGAGGCGCCGGTGCGTAGCTGCTCGTTTCGGCCGCGACATGGACGTCGCGGCCGGAGCCTCCAGGGATGGATTTACGGCGTCCCTGCGAAGAGACCCCGAACCGAATGCGCTATCGCAGCCCGTAGCGCGCCGTTACGCGCGCCTTGACGCTTACGCGCTCGCGGCGGCCTGGCCGGTGAGCCGGCGCGCCGCATCGACGATGTCGTCGAGGCTCGAGCCCGGCGGATACACCTCGACGCCGATGGCCTGCAGACGCTTCGCCGCCCACGGCGGCAGCACGCCACCGGCGAACACCGGCAGCTCCGGACGCGACTTGCGGATCTCGCCGATGATGCGCTCCGCGACTTCGACGTGCCCGCCGATGTTGAGACCGACCAGGTCCACGTCCTCGTCGATGGCGGCGCGGACGATCTCCGGGCCGGTGATCATGCCGCCGAGGATGACGTGGAAGCCGCCGTCGCGCAGCGCGCGGGCGACCACCGAGATGCCGCGCCAGTGGCCGTCGAGCGCCGTCTTCGCGAGCAGGATGCGCGGGGAAGTGTGCATGGGCGCCTCCTTACACCAGTTCCGGGGTCTTCCAGTCGCCCCAGGCCTGGCGATACACCTCGCCGATCTCGCCGAGCGTCACCTCGGCATCGAGCGCCTGCATCATGGCCGGCATGATGTTCTCCGAGCCGCGGCAGACGCGCTCGAGGTTCTTCAGGGCGGCGGTCGCACCCGCCTCGTGACGCTCGCGACGCACGGCCCTGAGCCGCTCCATCGCCACGTCGTACGCATCGTTCACCGGCGGGAAGCCATCCACCTCGAACGGCGTGATGTCTTCCTTGAAATCGGTGACGCCGACGACCTTCAGGCGGCCGTCCAGCTCCGCCAGCGCCTGCGCGTGCTGATTCTCACGCGCACGCGCATGCAGCCAGCCCGAATCGATGGTCGCGAGGAAGCCGCCCTGGCCGAGGATCTGGTCGACGAAGTCCCAGGCGCGACGCTCGAGCTCCGCGGTGAGCGCCTCGACGTAGTACGAGCCGCCGAGCGGATCGGCGACCGCCGGAATGTTGGTCTCGTGCTCGAGGATCTGCTGGATGCGCACCGACATCTGGTGCGCGTGCTCGCTCGGGATCGAGATGGCTTCGTCGTAGCCCGCGACGCCCAGCGACTGCGTGCCGCCGAGCACGGCCGCGAGCGCCATCAGCGTGCCGCGCACGATGTTGTTGAACGGCTGCTGGTAGGTCATGTACGCGCCCGACGTCACGATGTGGATGCGCATCTTGAGCGCACGCTCGTCGGTGATGCCGTACCGCTCGGTGAGCAGGCGGTGCCACATCTTGCGGGCCGCGCGCAGCTTGCTGGCGTCCTCGAAGATCTCCATCGTCACTCGGAAGTTCACGCCGCCGACGCGGTGCGCGGCCGCCGTCATGTCCATGCGGCCGCGGCGCTTGACCTCGTCGAGGTACTCGATGGCGTTCGCCATGACCGCGCCGAGTTCCTGCCACGCGTTGAGGCCCGTGTCGCCGCCGTTGTAGCCGGCGATCGACACCGGCACCCACTTCGGCAGGTGCTCGCCGCAGAACTCGATGATGTCCGCGTTGAGGCGCAGCCCCGCCGCGGTCGGGACCTGCTGCTTGGTGACGCAGCCGAGATAGGTCAGGAAGAAGTCGCTCTGGCCGGTACCGCCGAGCTGCGCGAGCGGGAGGCCGCGACGCTTCGCCACCGTCCAGTAGGCGGCGAGCGCGAACGGCGCGTGCTGCACGACGGCACCGCCCGCGTGGCCGTAGGTGCTCTCGATCGGCAGGCCGTCCATGCAGATCGCGGTCTCGCGGATGCTCTGCATCACGGCGCCGGTGAGGCCGACGTCCTCGCGCCGCGCGACCACGTCGGGGTGGTCGACGTTGTAGAGGTGGTCCGCCGTATTGCGATCGTGCTCCATCAGGAAGCCCGTCTCGCCGTTCTTCAGCAGGAACTTGATGCGCTCGTTCTCGTCCTCGGGCTTGCCGAAGCCGGACAGCTGGAAGATGCGCCAGGGCTTGGTGCGATAGCCCTGCGGGAAGCAGCCGCGGTGGTACGGGGCCTGGCCCGGCAGCAGGCCGACGATGCCACGGGCGCCCTCCGGCACGTCGCCCGGGCCGTAGCTGGCCTGCAGCGGGATGCCGGAGCGCGTCTGGTATACCGGCGGTGCCTTGTCGTGCCGTCGCATTGCATGATCCCCCGTCGGCCGAGTGCCCCGGGCGGCATGACCCGGTGGACGCCATCGAGTATACTGACGGTATAAAAAATCTACCAGCGGTTTCTTTTTCTTCATAAACATCAGTCTTCGCCCCGGGGAGGGGCCGTGCACATGGACAGCCAGCAGCTCGAACGACTGTTTTCGGTGCAGGGCAAGACGGTGCTGATCACCGGCGGCTCGTCCGGCATCGGGCGGATGATGGCCGAGGGCTTCGTGCGGGCCGGAGCGCGGGTCTTCATCACCGGCCGCAAGCCGGAGCCGCTCGAGGCGACGCGCGCGGCACTCGCCCCGCTCGGGGACGTCCGCGCGGTCCAGGGCGACGTGGCGACGACGGAGGGCATCGACGCGGTGGTGCGGGCCCTCGCGGACGAGCCGCGCCTGCACGTGCTGATCAACAACGCCGGCATCACCTGGGGTGCCCCGGTCGAGGCCTTCCCGGCCTCGGCCTTCGATTCGGTCATGGCGGTGAACGTGCGCGCGCCGTTCCAGCTCGTCCAGGCGCTGCTGCCGCGCCTCGAGGCGGCCGTGGGCGAGGACGATCCGGCACGCGTGATCAACATCGGCTCCGTGTACGGGATCACCGGCCAGGTGCTGAAGGCGTGGTCGTACGGTGCCAGCAAGGCGGCAATCCACCACCTCACCGTGTCGCTCGCCGCCGAGCTCGCGCCGCGTCGCATCCTCGTCAATGCCATCGCACCCGGCTTCTTCCCGTCGAAGATGACGCACTTCGTGATGAAGGACGACGGCCGCCGCGACGAGATGATGGGCTTCATCCCGCTGCACCGGCCGGGCCGGGCGGACGACATCGCCGGCCTCGCGCTGTACCTGAGCTCGCGCGCGGGTGCCTACATGACCGGCAACGTGATCCCGCTCGACGGCGGCGTGCTCGCCAACCGCTGAGGACTCGCCATGAGCGCCTACGAGAGTTTCCGCATCGAGACGCGCGCCGCGGTCGACTGGGTCACGCTGGACCGGCCGGACGCGCTCAACGCCATGAGCGCGCGCATGATCGACGAGTTGGCCGACTACTTCGGCCGCCTCGGCAACGACCGGGCCACTCGCGTCGCGGTGCTGCAGGGCGCGGGCCCGGCATTCTGCGCAGGCCTCGACCTGCGCGAAATGACCGACCTGATCACCCGCCTCGACATGCCGGCGCGGCTGGCATTCCAGCAGCGGCTCAGCAGCATCTTCGTCGCCATGCGCCGCTGCCCGCAGCCGGTCGTGTGCCTGCTGCACGGGGCGGCATCCGGCGGCGGCTTCGCGCTCGCGGTCGGCTCCGACATCCGCTACTGCACGCCCGACACGCGCATGAATGCCGCGTTCATCAAGGTGGGCCTCTCGGGCTGCGACGTCGGCATGAGCTACCGCCTGCCCCGCCTCGTCGGCGCGTCGGTCGCGTCGGAACTGCTGCTGACCGGCGCGTTCCTCGACGCGCCGCGGGCGCTCGCGCTCGGCTTCGTCTCGGGCGTCGTCGCGCGGGAGGAACTGGCCGCCACCGGCGAGCGCGTCGTGCAGCAGCTGCTGCAGGCCGACCCGGTCGGCCTCGCGCTCACCAAGCAGGGACTCGAAGTGGGCCTCGCCGCCCCGAGCCTCGAGGCGGCGATCGCCAACGAGGATCGCCAGCAGACCCTGCTGAGCGGCGAGGAAGGCTTTCGCTCGCGCATGCGCGCATTCCTGGACCGCGCCAAGGGCTGAGGGGCACCGCCTCGCCGACGCAGCGTCCGGTCACCAGGCCGCGTGCAGTTCCTTGAGGCCGCGGAACAGGAAGCCCGGGCGCCACGCGGGATTCGCGGTATCGATCGTCATTTGCGGCAGCCGGCTCGCGATCGCCGTGAAGGCGACGCGCCCTTCCAGGCGCGCCAGCTGCTGCCCGATGCAGTGGTGGATGCCGCCGCCGAACGACAGGATGCGCGTGTCGCGGCGCGTGATGTCCATGGTGTCCGGGCGCTCGAACACGTCCCCGTCGCGATTGGCCGACCCGAGTCCGCACAGCACCTTCTCGCCGGGCTGGACGGCGGTGCCGCCGATCGTCACGGCCTGCAGCGCCGTGCGATAGCTGCCCTGCAGCGACGACTCGAAGCGCAGCACTTCCTCCACCGTCGTCGGCGCGTACGTCGCCGGGTCGCGCACCAGGATCTGCCACTGGTTCGGTTCGCGGTGCAGCGTCAGCAGGCCGTTGCCGATCAGGTGCGCGGTGGTCTCGAAGCCGGCGCCGAACATCGCGATGACGACGTTGACGAGTTCCGCACGGCTCAGCTGCGTGCCGCCGTCCTCGCGCGCCTGCACGAGGTCGCTGGTCAGGTCGTCCTGCGGCTGCGCCTTGCGGCGCTCGTACAGCCGGCCGAAGAAGTCGTTGAGATAGTCCATCTGCGCGTTCGCGTTCGCGATCTCGGCGTCGGACAGCACGCGCGTCTCGAAGACGATGAACGATTCCGCGACGGCCCGCGTGAGCCGCGCGAGGTTCTCGGGCGTGCGCTCCGATTCCTCGAGGCCGAGCATGTCGCACATCACCAGCGTCGGCAGCTGGTAGGCGAAGTCCCACAGCACTTCCATGCGGCCGCGGCCCTCGACCTTGTCGAGCAGTTCGGCGGTGATCGCCTCGATGCGCGGCTGCATGGCTGCCACGCGCTTCGGCGTGAGGGCCGAGGCGACGAGCTTGCGCAGGCGCGTGTGCGCGGGAGGGTCCTGCATCAGGAACACTTCCGAGAGCCAGCGGTAGGACGAGTGCTGCATCGGGTCGAAGGCCGGCCCGTAGAACAGCTGGATGTTCTTCACGAAATCGCCCTGCCCGAAGGCGGGATTCGTCAGCACCTCGCGCACGTCGGCGTGCCGCGCGGCCACCCAGTACCCGCCGGCCGCGCGATGCAGGCCCGGTGCGTCGCGCATCACGCGGTAGTACGGATACGGGTCGCGGATCAGGTCGGGATCCGCCGGGTTGAACTGGTAGGTCGCCGGATCGGGCTGGGCCTGTGCGTTCATGCTTCGAGCACCGGGACGAAGGCGTCGCCGTGGCGACGGACGCGGCAGCAGTGCACGCCGCCGAAATGCGCGGGCACGACCAGCGCGTTGCGCTCGACGGCTTCCTCGAGGATGCGCCGGCGCGTCGCGCGCGCCTGGGCCTGGTCCTCGCAGTAGGGACTGTTCCACTCGGGGTAGTGCACCTGCAGCGGATGGTGCAGCACGTCGCCGACGAAGACCGCCTCCTCGCCGCGCGAGCGCAGGTTCATCGCGAGGTGCCCGGGCGTGTGGCCGGGCACGGCCTGCAGCGACAGGCTCTTCGAGACCTGGTAGCCGTGGCCCACCAGTTCGGCGACGCCGGCGTCGAGCAGCGGCTGCACGCTGTCCTCGAACGTGCCGCTGTTCACGAATGCCCCGCCCTCGGTCGGGCGCGGACCCGGGCCGTTCGGATCCCAGTAGTCTCGATCGACGACCGGCAGCAGGTAGCGCGCGTTCGGGAAGGTCGGCACCCAGCGCCCCTGCTCGAGTCGCGTGTTCCAGCCGACGTGATCGATGTGCAGGTGGGAGCAGATGACGAGGTCGACCTCCTCGAGGCGCAGGCCCGTGTCGGCGAAGCGCTCGAGGAACGGCGTCTGCAGGTTGCCGAAGATCGGGATCCCCGGCCGGTCCTTGTCGTTGCCCGCGCCGGTGTCCCAGACGACCGTCAGGCCGTCGATCTCGAGGACCCAGGTCTGCAGGAAGGCGTAGAGGCTGTCGGCCTCGGCGTTGTAGTACGCCGGCGTCAGGGGATCGGCGACCCGCCGGAACGCGGCCTCGTCGAACCCCATGAAGAAGACCGAGGGTGGCAGGAAGTTCCCCTGCCACTCCTCGATCCGCCGGATGCGTGCGTCGCCGACCTGCAGCGCGTCGACCACGGCGTGTCGCCTAGAAGTTGTAGGCGAGCGTGAGTCCGTAAGTCCGCGGCGGCAGGAGCGAGCCGACGCGCACGCTGCCGTACAGCGGTGCCGTGATGATGTTGTTGCTGTACGCGAACTCGTCCGTCGCGTTGCGCACCCAGCCCGTCACCGACCACTTGCCGTCGCCGCCTTCGTAGCCGGCCATCAGGTTGACGATGCCGTACGACGGCTGCTCGGCGTCCGCGTTGTTGAACTCGGTGAAGTACACCTTGTCCTGGTACGAGAACTCGGCACGGGCCGTCAGGGCGCCGGTGTCCGACACCGGGTGGTGGACGTCGAGCGCCGCGTGCAGCGTGTACTTCGGCGCGTTCTGCAGGTAATTGCCCTTCAGCTGCACCAGCGCGAAGCCCTGCCGGTAGTCGCCGGTGACGAAGTCCGTGTACTTCGCATCGAGCAGCGTCGCCGACAGCTCGAGCGTCACGTCCTCGGTCAGGCGCGAGTTCATCTCCGCCTCGAGGCCCTTGATGCGGGCCGACGCGGCGTTCACCGTCTCGACCACGCTGTCCGAGTTCACGAAGCCGACCTGCAGGTCGGTGTAGTCGTAGTAGAACGCGGCCGTGCGCAGGGAGACGCGGTTGTCGTTGAGCGTCGTCTTGTAGCCGATCTCGTACGCGTCGACGTACTCCGGATCGATCACGGCATTCAGCGAGCCCGTGTTGATCACGCCGGACTTGAAGCCCTCGGTGTACTGCGCGTACAGCAGGCTGTTCTCGGTCGGCTTGAACTCCACCAGCAGCTTCGGCGTGACCTTGTCCCAGGACTTCTTGCGGTCGGTCGGCACGTTCACGCCCAGCGCGTCGAAGCGGAAGTAGCCGCTGCCCTCGCGCTTCTCCCAGTTGTAGCGCAGGCCGCCCGTGATCGCCCAGCGGTCGGAGACGTTCCACTTGGCCTGCGCGAACGCGCCCCAGGCGTCGATCTTCACGTCGCCGTTCTGCCAGTAGAAGCCGTCGTTGAAGAAGTCGGCGGGCAGGCCGAACGCCAGGCCGAGGTTGGTGAGGGGCACCTGCACCTCGCCGTGCAGGTCCTCGTTGAAGTAGTTGGCGCCGAACAGCCAGTCGATGCTGCCCGTCGCGCCCTGCAGCGTGACGTCCTCGGCCCAGGACTTGCTGTTCTCCGTGTACCGGTTCAGGCCGAACATGTTCACGTCGGAGCTGTCGAGGTCGTCCTGCATGTAGCGGTCGAACTTGCGCCACGCGGTCACCGACTTCAGCGACCAGGCGTCGTTGATCTGCCAGTCGACGATGCCGGTGCCGCTCTTGCCCTCGCGATCGTTGGTCGGGTTGATGTCCGACACGATGTTGCGCAGGTCCGGCTTCATGTTCCGCGACGCGTAGTAGTCGAAGATCGTGCGCCCGCCGAGCAGGTTGTGCGCGAGGCCGTCCTCGGGCACCACGGTCGTGCCGAAGTAGTGGAACGCGTAGTTGTAGTCGTTTTCCTTGAAGTAGTCGGCGATCAGGTCGATGGTGACCGAGTCGCCGAGCTTCCAGCGCAGGATGCCGCGCACGGCCTGGCTGTCGAGGTCGTCGATGTCCTGGCCCGTGACCAGGTTCTTGCCGTAGCCGTCGCGCTTGTCGATCTTGGCGGCGATGCGGCCCATGAAGTTGTCGCCGACGAGCGGGCCGCCGATGGCGCCCTCGACCGTGTAGGCACTGTAGTTGCCGCCCGTGAGGCGCACGTAGCCGTCGAGCTGGTCGGTCGGCTTCTTGGTGACCATGTTGACCACGCCCGCGGTCGCGCCGCGGCCGTACAGCGTGCCCTGCGGGCCACGCAGCACTTCGACCTGCTCGAGGTCGTAGAAGCCGGTGAGCTGCTGCGAGGGGCGCGCGATCATCGAGCCGTCCTGCAGGAACGCGACGGCGCCGTCCGCGCCGAGGTCGATGCTGGTCATGCCGATGCCGCGGATGAAGGTGCGGTTCACGCCGAACTGGTCGCCGACCGAGAGGTTCGGGACGGCGGTGGCGAGATCGCGGATTTCCTGGATGCCGCCCGGGCCGAGCGCATCGGAGGAGACCGCGGTGATGGCGGCGGCCGCCTTGTCGATGTTCACGACCTGCTTGGTCGCGGTGACCACCACTTCCTCGAGTGCGAGGTTGTCGGCGGGTTCATCGGCCACGGCCGACTGCGTTGCCGCCACCAGCGCGAACGTCACTGCTGCACGCAGCACCACGGAACTACCAAAGGCAGGTTTCATCTGTTTCCCCCGATGAACGTCTGTCGGACCGCACGACCCGCGCCGGTCTGTGCCGACGCTGCGACCCTTTGTATATTCTCGTTTACCGTCAGTCAAGTTCTCTTACTGTGTGTAAGACGCGTCAGTTGGCGCCGGGTTCGGATTTTGCATCGCAGCAGAATCCCGGCCGCGCATCGCGATACACTGCGGCGATGCTGCGACGCACTGCTCTCCTGCTGATCTGCGCGTGGGCCGCCGCGCCGGCCGCGGGCGCCGGCGCGAGCGATCCGGACGCCGCGGCGCGCGCGGAATTCCTCGCCGCCTGGTCGACTGTGGCGACGACGCCACGCGAAAACGCGCCGCCCGACAGCGACGCGCTGCGCCGCTACTCGCTCTATCCGTACCTACAGGCCGCCCGGCTCGAACGGGACCTCGACCAGTTGCCCCCGCCGTCCGCCGGGACCGCGCCGACGACCCCGCTGCCGGTGGATACGGAGATCGAAAGCCTGCTCGCCGCGCTCGGCGACCAGCCCGTGGCCCGTTCCCTGCGCCGCGACTGGATGCAGAGCCTCGCGGCGCGGCGCGCCTGGAGCCAGTACCTCGACGTCTACCAGTGGGAACGCGACGACGGGGACGCCGGGCTGCGCTGCGCGTCGTTCAATGCGCGCATCGCCCTCGATCGCACGCAGGACCTGCCGGCCTCGGTGGTCGCGACGTGGCTCACCGGCCGCAGCCTGCCGAACAGCTGCGACCCGGCCTTCGACTGGCTGCGCGCCCGCGGCACGCTCGGCAACGAACTCGTGCAGCAACGGGCCCGCCTCGCGCTGGCGAACGGCGAGTCGGCGCTCGCGCGTTTCCTCGCGAAGTCGCTGCCCGCCCCGGCCGCCGCGCCGCTCCTGCAGTGGGCGAGCCTGATCGACTCGCCGCAGGCGAGCGTGCAGGCGCTCGTGGCGGGCCCCGATCGCCCCGTCGAGCCCCAGGCGCTGCTCGACGGCTGGCAGCGTTTCGCGCGCGCGGACGCCGACGCGGCGGCCGACCTGTTCCCGTCGCTGGTCGCGGCGCGCAGGCTCGACGATGCCGCCGCCAGTCCCTACGCCCTGGCGGTGGCGCTCGCGCAATCGTGGAGCCGGCTGCCGCGCGCGCTCGAGTTCTTCGCGCGAGTGCGCCTCGAGGATTTCGACGAGCGTGCGCACGAGTGGCATGCGCGCGCGGCGCTCTGGGCCGGCGACTGGGCGCGCGTCACGCAGGCGATCGCCGCCATGCCGGAGTCCCTGCGCACACAGAATCGCTGGCGCTACTGGGCGGCCCGCGCCGCGGAGGTCCGCGGCGACGCGGCGGCAGCGCGCGCGGGCTACGCGGCCGTCGTCGGCACCGACAACTGGTATGCGGTGCTCGCGGCCGCGCGACTGAAGCAGCCGTACGCACCGACGCTGCAGCCCCTGCCGCTCGACGACGCGCAGATCGCCGTGCTGGCCACGGCCCCGGGATTCGTGCGTGCGCACGAACTCCTGCTGTGCCAGCTCGACAGCGAGGCCGGCACCGAGTGGCGAGCCGCGACCGAGAAGCTCACGCCCGCCGAGCAGTTGCAGGCCGTCGGGCTTGCGGCGCGCTGGGGCTGGCACATCCAGGCGATCTCGGATGCCGCGAAGCAGCGGGTGTTCAACGACTACGACCTGCTGTATCCGCGGCCCTACGACGACGACGTGCGCGCCGCGGCGGCCCGCACCGGACTGCCGCCCGAGCTGATCTACGCGATCATCCGCCAGGAGAGCCTGTACCGCGCGAATGCCGGCTCGAAGGCGGGCGCACTCGGCCTGATGCAGTTGCTGCCCGGCACGGCGGCACGCACGGCTCGCAAGTTCGACCTGCCCGTGCCGACGCGCGCGTCCCTGCTGATCCCGTCGGTCAACATCCCGATCGGCGCCGCGGAACTGCGCAGCCTGATCGACCGCGCCGACGGGCAGGTTCCGCTCGCCACCGCGGGCTACAACGCAGGCCCGGCCGCCGCGCGACGGTGGCTGCCGCCGAACCCCATGGCCACCGACGCCTGGGTCGAGAACATTCCGTTCAACGAGACCCGCCTGTACGTGCAGCGCGTCGCGTGGCACACCCTCGTTTTCGCCTGGCTGGGCGATCGCCGGCCGCGCGACGTCTCCAGCTGGCTGGGTACAATCCGGGCACCCGCGGTGGACGGCCCACCTTCGACGACAGCGACGACAACGACGCCCTGACGACAGGAGGTCGACGCATGGTTCGGTCTGCTCGCAGGTCACCCGGGTCGGCGCTTGCCGGCCTCTGCAGCGCACTTGCCGCGTGCGCCGCGCTCGCCGCACCGCCACCCTCGCCTCCGCCCGCCGCCTTCGTCGATCCGAACGGCGTGAGCTTCGTGGCGATCTCGCCGAACGGGCGCCTGCTCGCCCGCGACGACGTCAGCACCGGCCAGACCCGCATCCTCCTGTGGGACGTCGACACGGCCCGCGGCATCCGCATCGTCAACCTCGAGTCCGAGGGCAAGCTGCGACTGCTCGAATGGGCCGACGACGAGACGCTGCTGGTCACGGCCAGCGTGCAGCGCCCGGTCCGCTGCAGTTACCGCGAGACGTGCAACTACGAGTGGTGGCGCAATCTCGCGGTGAGGACCGACGCCACGCCACCGCGCGTGCTGCTGCCCGACGACCTCGACCGGCGCTTCGTCACGGGCTCGACGGTGCTCGCGGCACGCACGGACAGTCCGCACCTGGTGACGCTGCAGACCTGGGACTGGCTGAACACGCACCAGCGCTCCACGGCGGGCACCAAGATCGAGGACTCGGAACGCGAGCGCACGGGCTGGGCCAACGTGCTCTACAGCGTCGACACCCGCACGGGCAAGGGCCGTCTGCTCGAGGCCGGCACCGACTACACGCGGCAGTGGGTGCTCGACCGCAACGGCCAGCCGGTCGCGCGCTCGGAGTGGAACCCGGAGAAGGGCGACTACTCGATCGTCGTGCGCGAGGGCCGCAACTGGCGCGTGATCTATCGCCAGTCCGGGAAGGGTTCGCTGGCGCTGCTCGGCCTCGCCCCGGACGGCAAGTCCATCGTCGCGCTCGGCGACCCCGACACGGACGCGAGCAAGGCGTGGTCGATCCCGCTCGACGGCAGCCCCGTGAGCGTGCTGCTCGAAGAGCCGAACGGCGAGATCGACCAGGGCATCGTCGATCCGGCGACCGGCACGGTCATGGGCCTGCGCACCGGCGGCCTGCAGCCGAAGACCCAGTGGCTCGACACGCAGTGGGCGGCGCAGATCCGCCCGCTGGAGCGGGCGTTCGCCCATCGCAACGTCACGCTGCTGGGTCGCTCGAGCGACGGCAAGCGCGCGCTCATCGCCGTCGACGGCCCCGCCTCGCCCACGACGTTCCAGCTGGTGGACTTCGACAAGAGCCGGGCCGACGTCGTCGGCGAGGCGCACCCGGCGCTCGCCCGCGTGCCGCTCGGCGAGGTGCGGGCCATCGACTATCCGGCACGCGACGGCACGCGCATCCCGGCCTACCTGACCCTGCCGCCGCAGCGCGAGCCGAAGAACCTGCCGCTCGTGGTGCTGCCGCACGGCGGGCCGCACTATCACGACGGCTGGGAATTCGACTACCTCGTGCAGTTCCTCGCGACCCGCGGCTACGCCGTGCTGCAGCCGCAGTTCCGCGGCTCGACCGGCTTCGGCAAGGCGTTTCTGACGGCCGGCTACCAGCAGTGGGGCGGCCTGATGCAGGACGACGTCACCGACGGCGTGAAGCACCTGATCGCGGACGGCACCGCCGACCCGCAGCGCATCTGCATCGTGGGCGCCAGCTACGGCGGTTACGCGGCGCTCGCCGGGGCCACGTTCACGCCGGACCTGTACACCTGCGCGGCGAGCATCAACGGCGTGTCGGACCTGCCGGCGCTGCTGGCCTCCGAGAAGCGCTCGGACGGCGCGGAGTCCGGCGCCTACATCCTCAGCCTCGCCCACATCGGATCACCGGGCGACGGCAGGCTCGCGACGGTGTCGCCGGCGCGCGCCGCCGAATCGGTGAAAGTGCCCGTGCTGATCCTGCACGGGCAGGACGACTCGGTCGTGCCGATCGACCAGAGCGAGCGCATGGCGCGCGCATTGGAGAAGGCGGGCAAGCCGTTCACGTTCATCAAGCTGCCGGGCGAGGACCACTGGCTGTCGCGGCCGGAAACCCGCCTGCAGGTGCTGACCGAGCTCGAGAAGTTCCTGCGCCAGTACCTGCACTGAGGCTCAGGCGCACGACCCGGCGCGCGCCGCATCGACGAGCGCGCAGGCGACGGGGTCCGGCCGGTCGGCGGCCTCGAGCAGCGCCTGCCAGTCCGCGAGGAATTCGCGCGTCGCCGGCGCATTCCACGCCGCCGCGCGCCGACACACGACCTCGAGGTCCGCGTGATCGAGGCTCAGCCGCAGTCCGGCGAGTGCCGCATCGATCCACGACTCGCCGAGCGACAGCAGGGCCGCGAACACGGCCCCGCGATTGAGCGCCAGTCCGCGGCGGATCCAGCCGGTGGCTTCATCGAGCGATGCCTGCCGTCGCTCGACGCTGACGGGATGCAGGCCGACGTAGTCGGCCACCGCCGTGAACACGATGTCCTCTGCCACGTCGCCGAGCGCGGGCACGACCAGTGCGCGTGGCGAGGCCTTGCCCGCGCGCACTGCGGCGCGCGTCTCCGCGAGCCAGGCCTTGCGGGTGGCCTCGTCGTGCCGGGGCAGCGTGCGCCAGTAGTCCACCAGCGACGGCATCAGGTCCGCCACCGTGGCGGGCACCCGTCGGCCGGAGCCTTGCGACGCCCCGGTGGCGCGAGATGGGATGGGAGCCGCGGCGGACCGCGGGGCGACGGCGTAACGATCCATGGTCAAACCTCCAGGGCCCAAGGCGGGCGATCGAGACCTGACCGGGGGTCCAACGAGCGGCGCACGTCGGGCGGGAGGCGCAAACGAAAAACCCTCCGGGCCTGAGCGGGCGCCGGAGGGTTCAGTGAGCTTTCACCCGCTTCGTTGCCTTCCGGCCGCATCCGCACCTTGCGGTGCGAGCCACCTTGCCCGGGGAGGCAGGTTGGCCGGGGCGCGAACCCCGTTCTGGATGCTGGGCGCAGTATACGTCAGGCGCCCCGCCGGACCCAGGCGATTTACCGAAATGCGCCGCCTGCATCCAAATCGGATCGGACTCGGCGGGTCGCCATTGCCGGGGCGCGCCCGGGCGGCCAAGGTGTCCGCTGGGAAGGAATGGAAGGATCCGATGCGGATTTCGAATTGCCTGCGACTGCGCACCGGGCGCCCCGGGAGATCGGAGCGCGCGACCGGCGAGTCGTCGTGCAGCCGCACGGGCCCCGTGGCCCGGCCGCTGCGGATGCGGTCGCGACAGTGTCGCAGTGGCACGACCCGGATTCGCGCGGACGCCGGGCGCCGGCCGCGCTGCGCCCGCCCGCCGTGCCGGCGCTTCGGCCGGACATTTCTCGCGCAGACCAGCCGCTGGCCGATCTGCTCCAAGCCGGCCGAGCGCTGCTCGGCCGCGCGCCAGCCCGGAGCGGCCGCGCATCCGGCCCGACCCGCACATCCCCGGTTCGTGGCCGCGCAGCGAATACCTTAAGATCCGGATTGCGACGCCGCCCGCAGGGTGGCGCGTCGTGCCGGCCGCAGGTGGCGCCGGAGGAGTCTATGGAATCGAATCTTTCGCCGGGCACGGGCTCGACGCAGCGGGTCAAGCGACTCGACGGGCTGCGCATCCTGGTGGCCGAGGACAACGAGATCAACCAGCTGGTGATCCAGGCCATGCTGGCGCCGGAGGGCCCGACGCTGGTGTTCGCCAGCGACGGCGAACAGGCCGTGCAGCGCATCACCGAGGAAGGGCCGACGGCCTATCACCTCGTGCTGATGGACCTGCAGATGCCGGTGATGGACGGCTACGAGGCGACCAGCCGCATCCGCGCCATCGCTCCCGGACTGCCGATCGTCGCGCAGACCGCGCACGTGCTGACCGACACCATCGAGCAGTGCCAGGCCGCCGGCATGGTGGCGCACGTCTCGAAGCCCGTCGACCGGCACCAGCTGATCGAGACCATCCTGCGCCACGCGCGCAGGAGCTGACCCCGCTCCCGCCCCGCTAGAACGCCAGGCGACGCAACACCGCGTCCGTCGGCACGAACACCAGCAGCACGAACGCCACGTAGAGCAGCCCGACGTAGAGCGCAGGCGGCCACGTCGATCGGCGCGCGCCGAGGCCGTGCGTCCAGTTGATGTTCTCGTGCACGCTGCTCACCGCGCGGCTCCAGGGCAGCACCACGGCGGCCAGCGCCATCGCCCCGGGCAGCGCGCGGTGCGCGTCGTACCCGTATGCCGCCACCATCCACAGCAGGACCAGCGGCAGCGGCACGTGGAACAGCGACAGGCCGCGCAGGATGAGCGGCCGCTCGGACTCGAACATGTAGTCGGTCAGCCCGGTGCACCGGCGGCGCAGCAGCAGGCGCGCGACGTAATCCACGTTCCACAGCAGTTCGGGCACGAGCACGGCGACGGTCAGCACGCTGGCGAGCGCGCGGCTCTCGAGCCACAGCGCCGGCACGGCGCCGATGAAGGCGATGTCGGAGAACCAGAGGAAGTTCTTCCAGCCGTAGTGCCGCCACCACACTGCCATCACGTACAGCACGAACAGCGTGTAGGCGAGCTTGAAGGCGACCGGAATGTGGTGCAGGTCCACGGCGTCAGCCCTTCATCACCGTGAAGTAGACCGCGTAGACGAGACTCCACGCGACCGCCCACGTCGCCACGAGCCCGCGATCGGCGTTCCGGAAGCGCCCGCGCGCAAACTGCGCCACGGCGCGCGCGAGCAACGCCAGCGCCAGCCAGCGCGGCAGGCGCGCCGGCACGCTCCAGCCGAGGAATTTCGCGAGCGATCCGTCTGCCGACGCCGCCTCGATCGCGAGCACCTTGTAGGGCACGCCGCTCAACCCGCCGACCAGCATCTGGCGCGGGTAACTGGCGTCGAGTCCGCGCCCGGTGCGATCGACGAGTTCGGTGCCGATGGCCGGCACGCGCTCGACGAGCTGGCGGGTCGCGGCCGGATCGCGCGCGGCCGACGTGAACATCAGCGCGCCGCCGAGCAGCGCCCCGAGCAGGCAGGCGCCGATGGCCGGCAGCGTGCGCGCGGGACGGAACGCCGCGATCCACGTGAGCAGCACGTCGGGCACGATGAAGAAGAGCGTCGCCTCGGCGAAGCCCCACGCACCGGCGGCGAGCACCCAGCGCATGGCTCAGGCGAAGTAGAAGCGGGTCAGGTGGAAGAAGAGCGGCGCCGAGAAGCACAGCGAGTCGATGCGGTCGAGCACGCCGCCGTGCCCCGGCAGCAGCGCACCGAAGTCCTTGACCTGCCGGTCGCGCTTCACGGCCGACATCACCAACCCGCCCGCGATGCCGGCGACGACGATCACCAGCGCCATCAGGGCCGCCTGCCACCAGGTGAAGGGCGTCGCCCACCACAGGCCGGCGCCGAGCGCGGTCGCGAGCAGGCCGCCGCCGACGTAGCCCTCGACGGTCTTGTTCGGACTCACCTTCGGCACCGCCTTGTGCCGGCCGAACAGCTTGCCGCAGGTGTACTGCAGCACGTCGGACATCTCGGTGACCACCACGAGGAACAGCAGCAGCTTGGCGTTCTCGCCGGCGAAGCCCGGGATCTTCAGCATCAGCAGCGCGGGCGCGTGACTCACGCAGAACACGCAGATCATCAGCGCCCACTGCAGCCGCGACGTGCGCGCGAGGAAGTCCTCGGTGTCGCCGGCGAGCACCTGCACCGACGGCAGCAGCAGGTAGGCGTACACCGGGATCAGCAGCGCGAACATGCCGTACCACTGGATGGCGACGAGGTAGTACTGCAGCGGCAGGAAAATGAAGAACGACCAGAGCATGGCGCGATGGTCGGCCCGGCGCGTCGGCAGCAGCGTGATCGCTTCGCGCAGCGCGAGGAACGAGACGATGCCGAACATGACCAGCGAGCCGTAGCCACCGGTGGCGATCGCGATGCCGAACACGATCACCATGCCCCACCAGGCCTTGATCCGCGCGATCAGGTTGTCGACCGCGGATTCCTTCGGTACCTGTCCGGGCTCGACCGGTGCCGGCTTGGCGCGCAGCTTGATGATCCACGCGACGAGGCTCGCGAGCACGAGGAAGGCGAGGATGCCCGCGATCATCAGCACCAGTTCGGGGTCGCGCAGACCGCGGATCATGGACCTCGCCCTCCGGCCAGCGCTTCCACCGCGTCGCGGCAGCGCTCGAGGAACGGCTGCTTCGCCTCGTCCGCGAGCAAGTGTGTCGTCGGGCCGAAGACCACCTGCCCCTGCATCGGCACCGGGAGGGTCGCGCCCTTCGGCATGATGCGCGCGAGGTTGCCGAGATAGACCGGCACCAGCGGAACCGCCGGTCGCGCCCGCGCGAGGTGATAGAGCCCGGCCCGGAACGGCTGGATCGCCTCGCCCGAGCCGCGCGTGCCCTCCGGGTAGAGGATCAGCGACTCGCCCGCATCGAGCACGGCGGTCATTGCATCCAGCGTTTCCTGGCGATGCAGGTCGGCGAGGGCCTTGTCCTCCGCCGACTTGCGGTCGATCAGCAGGGCGTGGAACACACGGTCGGCGATGTAGCGCCGAATCGCGCCCCGGCCCCAGTAATCGCGCGCCGCGACCGGCCGGGTGCGCGCGCGAAGTTGGTCGGGCAACGTGCTCCAGACGACGAGCGTGTCGAGGTGCGAACAGTGGTTGGCGAAGTACACGCGCGGCGCCGTGCTGCGCGGGTCGCACAGCCAGCGCGGGTGCGCGCCCGTGACGAGCCGGCACAGGCCGCGCAGGCCGGCGGCGATCACTCGCTCAAGCGCCACGCGAATTCAGCTCCGCGGCGATCAGGCGCAGCCGGCGGACGACCGTCAGCACCGAGCCCGCCAGCACGATCGCGAGTGCCGCGAGGACGACCTGCCCCGCGATCCCGCGGGGAGCCAACGCCGCGACGAGCGCGGCCACGGTCAACACAGCCATGCGCTGCGATTTCGCCTGGGGCCCGATGAAGAATTGCGGCGTGCCGAGCGCGCCACCGAGGGCCCGCACGTAGGCTGTCAGCATGGCGGCCACGGCACACGCCCAGCCGAGTTCCGGCTGCGCGATGGCATGGCCCGCGGCCACCAGGATCACGGTGTCGGCGATGCGATCCGGCACGTCGTTGTAGAGCGCCCCGGTCGGCGTCGCGCCCCGATGCTCGACCGCGACCATGCCGTCGATCATGTTGCAGATGAGCCGGCCCTGGATGCCGGCCGCCGCGACGAGCCAGGGCCACGCACCCTCCTGGCCCCGTGTCAGGACGAATGCCGCCGCGGCCACGCAGGCGAAGACGACGCCGATGACCGAGACGGCATTGGCGCTGACGCCGGCGCGTGCCACCCGGCGTGCGAGCGACTGCGCCCATTGCGTGTTGCGCGTTGCGATCGGCCGCCGTTCGGCCATGCCCACCCTTCCCTAGCCATGAAGTTCGACCGTGTCCCGATCGGCGAGCCGATGCTCGCGACCGACGTGCTGGCCGTCCGCCGTGACGGACCGGCCCCACACCCGAGCGTACTTCAACGCAGCAGCCATGTCGCGGTGCACCAGCCGCGCCACGTCGCCGACGGTCTGTCGTCCCGCGCGCAGCGTGAACGGCCGGCCGTGTTCCTGCGCCTTGCCCGGCGCCTTGGTGTAGACGCGCACCAGCGCGAGTGCGCGCCACCACCAGGCACCGAGCTCGCCGAGCCCGGCCCCGGTCTGCGCCGAGACCAGCAGCACCGGAAAATGCGGTTCTTCCAGCTCGGCCAGCACCTGCAGGTCGGTCTCGGGATGCGACAGGAGGTCGGACTTGTTGGCCAGCAGCACGGTGGGCAGGAACCGGTCGAGCACCCCGTCCGCATCAGGCACGGGCTCGGCCTGGCGGGCCGCGTCGCCCGGCCACCCGGGCGAGAGATGCACCCGCCTCGCGGCGAGTTCGCGCTGCACGTCCGCCACGTGATCGAGGCAGTCCGGGTCCGCGAGATCGATCACGAGCGCCGCCGCGTCCGCGGTCTGCAGCGTGCTCGCGATCCAGGGCAGTGGATGCGACGACGCGACGGCCGGCAGGTCGAGCAACTGGAAGTGCACGTCCTCCCAGGACAGCATGCCGGGCTCGGGGTACTGCGTCGTCAACGGATAGGCCGCGCTCTTCGCCGCCGACCCCGTGAGCCGGGCGTGCAGCGCCGACTTGCCGGCGTTGGGCGCGCCGAGCAACGCGATCTGCGCGGCACCTTCCGGCCGCACCACGAGCGCCGGCGCACTGCGGGCCCCGCCCCGCTTCGGCCCCTGCAGTTCCTCGTCGAGTTCGTGGATGCGGTGCTTGAGGTCCGCCTGCAGGTGGTCCGTGCCCTTGTGGCGCGGGATCACGCGCAGCATCTCGCGCAGGCAGGCGAGGCGTTCTTCCGGATCGCGCGCCTGGCGCAGCGCCTCGGCGGCGGCCTTGTACTCGGGGGTGAGATTGGCGGGCATGGCAGGGCCTGGCGGCGGCCGGCTTCCAACGGGTCGGCCGACGTGTAGAGTTATGGCCCCGCGGCCGCCCCGACCGCAACGTGGCAAACCGCGACCCAGGGACAGGTGCCGATGAACGGTGACTATTCCGACGCGCTGGTGGTCTTCGGCATCACCGGCGACCTCGCCTTCAAGAAGATCTTTCCCGCGCTCGAGAACCTCGAGCGCCGGGGCCGGCTGCCGCCGATCGTGGTCGGCGTGGCCCGCGGCGGCCTCACGCGCGAAGCCGTGGTCGAGCGCATGCGCGCGAGCCTCGAGCAGCACGGCGACGGCACCGATCCGGAGGCGTTGCGACGACTGGAAGCGAAGCTGCGATACGTCGACGGCGACTACCGCGAGGACGCGACGTTTGCCGCCCTGCGCACGGCGATCGACGGCGCGAAGCGACCCTGCCATTACCTCGCGATCCCGCCGAGCCTGTTCGCGGCCGTGGCAGGCAAGCTCGGCAGTTCCGGCTGCGCGGCGAACGCGCGCGTCGTGGTCGAGAAGCCGCTCGGCCGCGACCTCTCGAGCGCGCAGACCATCAATCGCGCGCTGCACCAGGTGTTCGACGAGGCGGCGATCTTCCGCATCGACCACTTCCTCGGCAAGGAGCCGGTGCAGAACCTGCTGTATTTCCGCTTTGCCAACAGCTTCATCGAGCCGATCTGGAACCGCACGCACATCGAGCACGTGCAGATCACCATGGCGGAGAAGTTCGGCGTCGAGGGTCGCGGCCGCCTGTACGAGGAACTCGGCGCGGTGCGCGACGTCGTGCAGAACCACCTGCTGCAGATCCTCGCCATCCTCGCGATGGAGCCGCCGGTCGGCACCGGCCCCGAGGCGATGCGCGACGAGAAGATGAAGGTGCTGCGCGCCGTGCGCCACCCGGAGCGGCGCGACATCGTGCGCGGCCAGTACGCCGGCTACCGGGCCGAGGACGGCGTCCAGGCGAGCTCGGACGTCGAGACCTACGCCGCGCTGCGTTTCGAGATCGACTCCTGGCGCTGGGCGGACGTGCCGTTCTTCGTGCGCACGGGCAAGCGCCTGCCGGTGACCGCGACCGAGGTGCTGGCGACCTTCCGGCGGCCGCCGCAGCGACTGTTCGACGAGGCACTGCCGCCGCGCACCAACTACCTGCGCTTCCGGCTGGGCCCGGATCGCGTCGCGATCGCGCTCGGCGCGCGCATCAAGTCCGCGGGCGAGTCGATGGTCGGCCAGGAGATCGAACTGTATGCGTGCAACTCGCAGGCGGACGAGATGACGCCGTACGAGCGACTGCTGGGCGACGCGCTGCGCGGCGATGCGACGCTCTTCGCGCGCCAGGACTCGGTGGAGGTCGCCTGGGACATCGTCGACCGCCTGCTCGCGAACGGTCCGCAGGCGGAGCCCTATGCGTCGGGCGCCTGGGGCCCCGCGTCGGCGGAGCGCATGGTGGAGCGCTACGGCGGCTGGTACGACCCACCCGGAGAACCCGGACCGTGCGCCTGAGCGTCGGCCTGGACCCGGACGATGCCGCCCGGCTCGCGGCGGATGAGATCGCTCGCGTCTGCACGGCGACGATCGCTGCGCACGGCCGCGTGCTGCTGGCCTTGTCCGGCGGCACGACGCCCTGGCGGATGATCGAACAGTGGCGTGCCTTCCCGCTCGACTGGTCGCGCGTGCACGTCGCGCAGGTCGACGAGCGCATCGCGCCACGGAGCGACCCGCGTCGCAATCTCGCGCCGCTCGAGACGCTGCTGGTGTACGAAGGCCGCCTGCCGCAGGCCAACCTGCACCGCCTGCCGGTCGATGCGGACGACGTCGAATCCGCCGCGCGCTCGTTCCAGCAGGCGCTCGAACGCCAGTTCGGCGCCCCGCTGCGCTTCGACCTCGTGCAACTCGGCCTCGGCGCGGACGGTCACACCGCATCGCTCGTGCCGGGCGATGGCGTGCTGGAGGTTGCCGATCGCGACGTCGCGGTCACGACGGCACCCTACGAGGGACTGCGGCGCATGACGCTGACGTACCCGGCGCTCAATCGCGCGCGACGCCGCCTGTGGCTCGTGACCGGCGCGGCCAAGTCGCGACGACTGGCCGAATTGCTCACACGTGCGGGGGGCTCGCCGGCGGTCCGTGTTTCCGAGTCTCGCAGCGTGGTCTTCGCCGACACCGAGGCCGCGCGCGACGTCTCCGGCGTGATGCGCAACGGAGCATCGTCCGGAGCCGGAGGCGTGCCCTGAGGCCACGCACCCGGTTCGCCGTTCTGCTCGCAATGTTGGCGCCGCTGGCAACCGCCGGCGCCGAACGGCTCGCGATCACGTTCGACGACCTGCCGCTCAACGGTGCGTTGCCCAGCGGCCTGACCCGCAGCGGCATCACGCGTGACGTACTCGCGATCCTGGACGAGCAGCGCGTCGGTCCGGTGTACGGCTTCGTCAACGCCGGCCGACCGGAGCACGATGCGGACGCCGAGCGCGCACTGCGCCTGTGGGTGGCAGGCGGCCAGCGCGTCGCCAATCACACCTACCGGCATTCCGACCTGTCGCAGGAATCGACCGACGAATTCCTGCGCGACGTCGCGCAGAACGAACCCACGCTCGAGCGACTCGACCCGTCGGGCCACTGGCGCTGGTTCCGATATCCTTTCCTGCACGAAGGCGACACCGCCGAGAAGCGGGATGCCGTGCGTGCAGCGCTGCTCGCGCGGGGTTACCGGATCGCGCAGGTGACCATCGACTGGCAGGACTATCTCTGGAACTCCGCCTACGCCCGTTGCCGCGCGCGCGACGACCGGTCGCAGCTGCAATGGCTGCACGACAGCTACCTGCGGGCGGCGGCGCTGGCCATCGACACGGATCGCGCCATCGGCCAGCGCCTGTTCGGCCGGCCGATCGACCACGTCCTGCTGCTGCATCTCGGCGCCTACAGCCCGGTCATCCTGCCGGACCTGCTGGGCCTGCTGCGCGCGAAGGGGTTCACCGTCGCTCCCCTCGACACCGTGGGCGAGGATGCGGCGTTGCAGGCGATCCCGGACTTGCCGGATCGCCGGGACGGCACGCTGCTGGAGCAGGAAATGAAGGCACGTGGGCTCACCGAGCCCCGCGTGCCCGCGCCGGACCCGGCCCTCGAGACGATCTGCCGGCCGCCGGCGAGTCCCTAGCCCTTCTTGACCGCGTGCCCGCCGAACGCCTGCCGCATGCGCGCGAGCAGGCGGTTCGTGTAGTCCGCGCGGCCCTGGCTCGCGAAGCGCTCCATCAACGCGACGGTCATCACCGGCGTCGGCACGCCGAGGTCGATGGATTCCAGCGCCGTCCAGCGTCCCTCGCCCGAATCGGCGACGAAGGGCGCGACGGACTTGAGCTCGCCGTCCTCGGCGAGGAACTCGGCGGTCAGGTCGAGCAGCCACGAGCGGATGACCGTGCCGTGCCGCCACGCCTCCGCGATCTTCGGCACGTCGAGCGCGAGTTCTTCCTTCGCGCGCAGCAGCGCAAAGCCCTCGGCATAGGCCTGCATCATCCCGTACTCGATGCCGTTGTGGACCATCTTGGCGTAGTGACCCGCGCCCGCCTTGCCACAGTGCACCCAGCCGCGATCGGCGGCTGGCGCGAGTGCCGCAAGCACCGGCTCGACCTCGCGCACCGCGGCATCGTCGCCGCCGACCATCAGGCCGTAGCCGTTGACGAGCCCCCACACGCCGCCCGAAACGCCCGCGTCGACGAACTGCAATCCGCGCCCGGCGAGTTCGCGTGCGTGACGCTGGCTGTCGCGATACATCGCATTGGCGCCGTCGACGACGATGTCGCCACGCGCGAGCAAGCCGGCGAGCTGCTGCAGCGTGGCCTCGGTCGGCGCGCCGGCGGGCAACATCAGCCAGACGATGCGCGGCGCCGCCAGCTTCCCGACCATTGCCTCCAGCGTCTCGGTGCAGGTGACGCCCGGCTCGTTCGCAAGCGCGGCTCGCGCGCCCGCCGCCGCGTCCCACGCCACCACCGGCAGTCCGGCGCGCGCGATGCGCCGACTCATGTTGCCGCCCATCCGCCCGAGACCGACCATGCCGAACGTTCGTGTCATGACGTGCTGCTCCCTGCGTGCTGCAGCGCGATAGTCGCGCGGACTCCGGCGCTGCACAAGCCCGCGCGTGCGATGAGCGGTCGCGGGCGAGCGACGAAGCGGCGACCATTCGGCCGGCTGCCGCATCAAACTACCTACACGATGGCCGAACGCGATCCCCACGACCGGACAGGAGACAAGGACATGAACCGCAACGTCACGCATCGCTTCCATCAGGCCGGCACCGCCCTCGCGATCGGCCTGGCCGCCGCCCTGCTCGCCGTGTCGGCCCAGGCAGCCGACGGCAGCCATCACCCGTCGGTCGTCGTGAGCTACGACGACCTGAACATCGCTTCGGCGGCCGGCGCCCAGGCGCTGTACGCGCGCATCAACTCGGCGGCCGACCGCGCCTGCGGCGGCGAGCCGGCCATCCGCGAGCTGCGCCTCACGCAGCAGTACGACAGCTGCGTCGACGCCGCCGTCGAGCAGGCCGTGCACAAGGTCGACAGCGCGCGACTGCAGGCCCTGCACGCCGAGCGCAAGGCCACCGCGACGGTGGGTTGATTCCTCCGGCTGCGCCCCGGGGTCGGGCCAGGATCGGCCCGGCCTCGCGGCGCGACGATGGGCTAGGCATTATCGCGGCGCGACACCCACTACTACGTATTCTCGCCGTCCCGAGGCGGCGCAATCCTGCCGTCCTGCGGCCCCGAAGGACACGGGCTGCGAGGACTCCCGATGACGACGACTGCGCGCAAGTGGATCTATTCCTTTGCCGAGGGTGACGGCCGCAACAAGATGTTGCTCGGCGGCAAGGGCGCCAATCTCTGCGAGATGACCCGGATCGGGCTCAAGGTCCCGCCGGGCTTCGTGATCAGCACCGAAGCGTGCCTCGCCTTCCTCGCCGACACCGAGCGCCAGCTGCCCGCCGGACTCATCGAGAGCGCGCGCGAGCACATGGCGGCGCTCGAGCAGCAGACCGGCAAGCACTTCGGCGGCAGCGACGATCCGCTGCTCGTCTCGGTCCGCTCGGGCTCGGCGATGTCGATGCCGGGCATGATGGACACGATCCTCAACCTCGGGCTCAACGAGCAGACGCTCGCCGGACTCATCCGTCGCACCGGCAACGAGCGCTTCGGCTACGACGCGTGGCGACGCTTCATCCAGCTGTTCGGCAAGGTCGCGCTCGGCGTGCCCGATGCGCTGTTCGACGAGCAGTTCGACGCGGTCAAGGCCAAGGTCGGCGTGAAGTACGACGTGATGCTCGGCGCGGAGGACCTGCGCGAGATCGGCGAGCGCTTCCTGCGCGTGGTGCAGCAGCACACGGGACGCCCCTTCCCCGCCGATCCGTACGAGCAGCTCGAGATCGCGATCAAGGCCGTATTCAACTCGTGGATGGGCAAGCGCGCCGTCGACTACCGGCGCGAGTTCCGCATCACGCCCGCGATGGCGAACGGCACGGCGGTGAACGTCGTCGCCATGGTGTTCGGCAACATGGGCAACGACAGCGCCACGGGCGTCGGCTTCACGCGCAATCCGGCCACCGGCGAGAACCAGCTCTACGGCGAGTACCTCACCAACGCACAGGGCGAGGACGTGGTCGCGGGCATCCGCACCCCGAAGCCGCTCGCCGACCTCGCCACCGAGATGCCGGCCCTGTACGTGCAGCTGGTCGAGCTGCGCAACCGGCTCGAAAAGCACTACCGCGAGGTGCAGGACTTCGAGTTCACCATCGAGCGCGGCACGCTCTACTGCCTGCAGACGCGCAACGGCAAGATGAATGCGGCGTCGATGGTGCGCACGTCCGTCGAGATGCACGAGGAGGGACTGCTGAACCGCGAAGAGGCGATCACGCGCGTCAATCCGGCGCACCTCGAGCAGATGCTGTTCCCGCGCCTCGACCCGGCGCACAAGGCGCATCCCCTCGCGACCGGGCTCCCCGCTTCCCCCGGCGCCGCGAGCGGCCAGGCCGTGTTCGATGCGGACCGGGCCGAGGCGCAGGGCAAGCAGGGCACCCGGGTCATCCTCGTGCGCGAGGAGACCAAGCCCGAGGACATCCACGGCTTCTTCGCGTCGCAGGGCATCCTCACCAGTCGCGGCGGCAAGACGTCGCACGCGGCCGTGGTCGCGCGCGGCATGGGCAAGCCCTGCGTCGCGGGTGCCGAGGGCATCCACGTCGACGTCTCGATGCGCGTGGCCTTCGTCGGCGACCAGGTGATCAAGGAAGGCGACGTGATCACCATCGACGGCAGCACGGGCCGCGTGTTCCGCGGCGAAGTGCCGACCGTGGAGGCCGACTTCTCGCAGGCGCTGGTCCGGCTGCTCGGCTGGGCCGACCAGTACGCGCGGCTCGGCGTGCGCGCCAATGCCGACACGCCGGGAGACGCGGCACGCGCCCTGCGCTACGGCGCGAAGGGCATCGGCCTGTGCCGCACCGAACGCATGTTCAACGCCGCCGACCGCCTGCCGATCGTGGTCGACATGATCGTGGCCGACACCGCCGAGCAGCGGCGCGCGGCACTCGACCGCCTGCTGCCGATCCAGCGCGCGGACTTCGTCGGCATCTTCAAGGCGATGGCCCCGCACCCGGTGACCATCCGCCTGCTCGACCCGCCGATCCACGAGTTCCTGCCGACGGAGCGGCAGCTCGAGGACGACCTCGCGCGCCTGCAGGACCTGCGCGGCGCCGCCCGCGGGCTCGAGGTGCTCGCCGAGGCCGCGCGTTCGCTCAGCGATTCACGGCTCGGCGCGACCGTGCGCGAACTCGGCGACACCCGCGTGATCGACACGGTGCTCGCACGCAAGGAGGCGATCCTGCGCAAGGCACGCGCCCTGCGCGAGGTGAACCCGATGCTCGGCCACCGCGGCGTGCGGCTCGGCATCACCTACCCCGAGATCTACACCATGCAGATCCGCGCGGTGCTCGAAGCCGCGGCCGACTGCCTGCGCGCCGGGGTCGAGGTGCATCCCGAGATCATGGTCCCGCAGGTGTGCACCGCGCAGGAGCTCACGCTGGTGCGCGACTACATGACCGCGGTGCAGAAGGAGGTCGAGCTGACGTACGGCGTGAAGGTGCCTTGCAAGTTCGGCACCATGGTCGAGGTGGTGCGCGCGTGCATGCGGGCGGAGAACCTCGCCGAGGTCGCGGAGTTCTTCTCGTTCGGCACCAACGACCTGACGCAGGCGACGTTCTCGTTCTCGCGCGAAGATGCCGAGAACAAGTTCCTGCCGATGTACAACGAGCGGGGCATCCTGCAGGACAACCCGTTCGAGGTGCTGGACGTGAAGGGCGTCGGTCGCCTGATGGCGCTGGCGGTCGAGTGGGGACGCGCGAGCCGCGCGGGGCTGAAGGTCGGCATCTGCGGCGAGCACGGCGGTCATCCCGCGTCGATCCGCTTCTGCGACTCGATCGGGCTCGACTACGTCTCCTGCTCGGCGCCGCGCGTGCCGATCGCCCGGCTGGCGGCCGCGCACGCGGCCATCAGCCAGGCCACGGGGCTCGACAAGGCAGCCTGACGCCGCCGCCGGTTCATTCCCCGTCGACGATGCGCGCGACGGGGAACCGCAGGTCGAATGCCTCGACGCGGAGGGTCGCCACGATGCGCGCGGCGCCGAGGTCCGAGAAGCGTTCCGCCGCGAAACGCGCCTCGAGCAGCCGGCCCGGCCGGACCCGGCCGCTCGCCCCGGGGGCGTAGTAGTACGTCCTGCCGCCGAAGCGCTGCGCGAGCGTGCGCAGGCGCTCTGGCACGAGCGCGAGCGGCGCAGGCAAGGCCGGCGCGAATCGTGCCGGCGCAAGGTGCAGCGCGCACAGTTCCCGTCCACCCGGTTCGCGCACCACGATCGATTCGCCCCCGGACACCCCCTCGATCGGGGCCACCTCGAAGTCGGCCCGGTCCTTGGGGATGCCCCAGTTGCGCCGCCCATTGACGACGCTGTCCCAGGTCGAGACGAGGATGCGGCTGATCGTGTGATGCCGCCGGCCGTCGGCGAACGGCACGTGCCCGGGGATGAACAGCAGTTCGCGATACGGGCCGCAGGGCGAACTCGCGTAGTCGACGTACATCAGCAGCGCGAACGGGCTGCGCAGGCTCGCCGCATCGGCGGGCCGGAGAAAGGATGTACGCGCCGGTGAGCCCGGCGGCAAACGCAGCGCGACGATCCAGCCTCGCCCGGTGAGATCCCAGGGCGCGGCGCGCAGGGGCACGGTCGGCAGGTCGTCTTCGGTCTGGAACATCGCTCACCCGCTCAGCGTGGGAGCGTGATTGTCACCCGAAGGCCGCCCTCCGCGCGATTGGCGAGACGCACGTCGCCGCCGTGGGCCCGGGCGATGGTGCGGGCGATCGACAACCCGAGCCCGGTCCCGCCGAGGCCGGCGGTGCGCGAGGCGTCGAGTCGCTCGAACGGCAGGAACACGCGATCCTGGTCGGCGACCGGGATGCCCGGCCCGTCGTCGTCGACGGTGAGTTCGACGTGGCCGTCGTGCAGGGACAGGCCGACGCGCGCCCGCTGCCCGTACTTCACCGCGTTGTCGACGACGTTGGCGAGGCAGCGACGCACGGCGAGCGGCCGGCAGACGCACAACAGCCGTCCGCCGATGGCCGGGTCGAGTTCGAGCTGCACGTGCGGCCGGTCCTCGCAGACGCTCTCGACGAGCGACACCACGTCGACGTTCGAGCGCGACTCGGTGCTCGCCTCCTCGCGCGCGAAGGCGAGCGTCGAGTCGACCATGGCCTCCATGTCGGCGAGGTCGGCCAGCATGCGCCGGCGCTGCTCCTCGTCATCGACGAACTCGGCGCGCAGCCTGAGCCGCGTGATGGGCGTGCGCAGGTCGTGGGAGATCGCGGCGATCATCTGCAGGCGATCGCGGACGAAGCGCTGCAGCCGCTCCTGCATCACGTTGAAGGCATGACTCGCCTGGCGCAGCTCGCGCGCGCCGCTCTCGGGCAGCGGCTGCGCCTGCATGTCGACGCCGATCTGGCCGGCGGCACGGGCCAGCGTCTCGAGCGGCTGCGTGAGTCGGCGCACCGACCAGATCGACAGGACGACCACCACGATCGCCCCGATGACCAGCAGCGCCACGGTGCGGTCGGGCACGTCCTGCGGCGCCTCGACGAAGGGCGCCAGGAAGTTCAGCCACGTGCCGTCGTCGAGCTGCAGCGACACCTGCAGGACCGGCACGCGCGAGTGCTGCGAGAGGATGTCGTCGAGCGCCCGGCCGAGACTGGTGGTGAGGTCGCGCGGGCGCGCGCTCGGCGACGGGACGCTGACCCCGGCCGGCAGGAAGGTCACGCGCAGGTGCCGCCACGCCGCATTCCACAACGCCGACTGCAGCACCGTGGAGAACATCTCGGCGCGGTCGTCCTGCGTTTCGACGTCGTCGACCGCCGGCGCGCCGCCCCATTCGACGTGCAGCGTGCTGCTGGTGAAGGTGGCGAGCACCGCGGTCCGCTGTTCGGCCGGCGTCGCGGCCACCAGGCGCACGACGTCGGCGATGCGCTCGGCGAGCCCGAAGTGGCCCATGACCGTCGCGGCGCGGGAGCGCGAGTTGTAGTTCACCGCGAGCGTGATCGCCTGGGAAGTGACCAGCCCCGCGATCAGCACGACGATGACCCAGCCGGCCAGCGAGTCCGGCAGGAACCGCCTCATGCGCGTTCGACGGGCGCCGCGAACATGTAGCCACCGCCGCGCACGGTGGTGATGATCTCGGGCGCGCGCGGGTCGGCCTCGATCTTGCGGCGCAGCCGGCTCACCTGCACGTCGATGCTGCGGTCGAAGGGCACGGGGCCGCGGCCGCGCGCGAGGTCGAGCAACTGCTCGCGACTGAGCGTGCGCTGCGGACGTTCGATCAGGGCCACCAGCAGGTCGTATTCGCCCGTGGAGAGCGTGACGAGCGCCCCTTCCGGCGACAGCAGCTGGCGCCGGCCGGTGTCGAGCGTCCAGCCGGCGAAGCGCAGCAGGCCGCCCGCGGGCTCGGCATCGCGAGCCGGCGTCGCTGCGCGACGCAGCACGGCCCGCAGGCGTGCGAGCAGCTCGCGCGGGTTGAAGGGCTTGGGAACATAGTCGTCGGCGCCCATCTCGAGGCCGACGATCCGGTCGGTCTCGTCGCCCGCGGCCGTCAGCATGATGATCGGCACGCTGCCGCTGGCCCGCAGTTCGCGGCAGATGGTGAAGCCGTCCTTCCCGGGCAGCATCGCGTCGAGCACGACCAGGTCGATGGCCGAGTCCTGCAGCACCTTGCGCATTTCGCGCTCCTCGCGGGCCACGCTGACCCGCAGGCCGTTGCGGGTGAGGAAGCGGGACAACAGGTCGCGTATCTCGCGGTCGTCGTCGACGATGAGGATGTGGGGGGTGGATTCCATGGCGTGCAGCGTCGGGCGGGCGTGTCGTTTCCGACCATGCCGGCCGGCGCGGGTTCCCGTCACCGGAAACTTTGTAACGGATTGTTGCGCGCGGTGCCGCCGGCAAACTCCGGTCACGCAATCCCGGGTCGGCTGCAACACTGGGCTTACACGACGGTGGTGTCATGTGCGCCATCCGGAACCCACCGGATGGATGCAAACCGATTCCTGCCATTCACAGACTGGAGACACCCACATGAAGATCCGCCACCTCGTCCTCGCCGCCTCGGCCGCCGTCCTGCTCGCCCCGGGCGCGTTCGCCGCGACCACCGCGACCAAGGCCGAAGACTGCGCCACGCTGCAGGCGAAGTTCGACAAGGAGATCGCCGCCCACGCCAACGCGGCCGGCGCCACCAAGGCCAAGGACCTGCGTGCCGAGGGCGAGAAGCTCTGCAAGGACGGCAAGGCCGCCGACGGCGAGAAGAAGCTGCACGAGGCCCTGAAGGAACTGAAGGGCAAGTAATTCCCGTCCCCTGACCCTGTCGTCGGGGCCGGTCCTCGCGGGCCGGCCCCGTTTTATTGGGGACATTCCTCTTTTCCGCTGGCCGCCCTAACTCACGCTGAGGGCGAGCAACACCTGCGCCGCGTAGTACAGCGGCAGGCCCCAGGCCCGGTTGACGAAGTCCTCGCGCACGAAGCGGTCGCGCGCCACCGAGACATCGGAGGCCGTGAAGGCCAGCGCCCCGGCCGCAATCTGCCACGGACCGCCCGCGGCGCTCACGCCGCAGGCCAGGATCGCCATCGCTCCGATCACCAGCAGGTAGGCCCGCACGGCCACGACCATGTCCGCGGGCAGGCGCGGCGCGAGCCAGCGCCACGTCGTCCACAGCGCTGCCACCAGCAGTGCGCCACCTGCGACGAGGCCGCCCGGCGACAGCGGCCAGCGCAGGAACGCGAGGCCGTAGGCGACGTGCCCCAGCAGGAACGCCACCACGCCGGCGCGAAAGACCGCCGGGCGGTGTCGGGGTATCAGCAGCAAATCGCCGGCGAGACACAGTCCGAGCCCGACCAGCACGCCGCGACCATAGACTGAGTCGAGCGCGCCGGCGGCGAGCGCGGTCCACAGGAACGTCGCCGAGGCCACGGGCTTGGTGAGCCAGACGCCGGTCTGGGACCCGCGCCATTCGGCCAGCAGCAGCGCGAGTACCGCGCAGGCACAGGCAAGGATGGGCAGCATGTCTTTTCGCTCGACGGGCCGCGACGGCGGCCCGCGCAAGCGGACATCGTAGCGGAGCGGGCCCCGCTGCGGGTTTCCCGGTGGGCCGTCCGCCGTTCGGCAGCTTAGAGTGCCGCTCATGCCCCCGGTCAGTTACTACGCCGCCACCGCGCACGTTTCCCCGCCGCGGCCCGCCCTCGCGGGCGACGTCGAGGCCGACGTCTGCGTCATCGGCGCCGGGATCGCGGGCTGCGCGACCGCGCTCGAACTGGCCGAACGCGGCTATCGCGTCGTGCTGCTCGAAGCCGAGCGGGTCGGCGCGGGCGCGTCGGGACGCAGCGGCGGGCAGGCGATCTTCGGTTTCGGCACCAGCCAGGACAAGCTCGTGTCGCTCGCCGGGCGCGACGCGGCGCGCGCCATGTGGGACGTCTCGATCGAGGCACTGCACTGGCTGCGCGAACGCGTGCAGCGACACCACATCGACTGCGACCTGCACTGGGGCCACATCCACGCGGCACTCAAGCCGCGCCAGCGTGACGACCTGCGCCGACTGCAGGACGAGCTCGCGCGCGACTACGGCTACCACTCGCCCCGGTTCCTCGAACGCGAGGAACTGCGTGGCTGGCTCGCGACCGAGCGCTACGTCGCCGGACTGTACGACCCGCAGAGCGGTCACCTGCACCCGCTCAATTACACACTCGGTCTCGCCGCCGCCGCCGAGGCCGCCGGCGCGCGCATCTGCGAAACATCGGCGGTCACGACGATCGAGCCGGGCAGCGTCGCCTGCGTTCGCACGGCCCAGGGCAGTGTGCGCGCGCGTTACGTCGTGTCGACGCGCGGCGGCTGCGTCGCCGGCCTGCGCCTGCCGCGCGACTGGTACATCATGCCCGTCGGCACCTACGTCGCCGCGACCGAGGTGCTCGGGGTCGAGCGCATCCGCACGCTCGTTCGCGACAACGTCGCCGTCGCCGACGTGAATTTCGCCCTCGACTACTTCCGCTGCTCCGCCGACCACAGACTGCTGTTCGGCGGTCGCGTGAGCTATTCGGGCCTGCACGAGCACGACGACGGCGCGGCCACGCGCGCACGCATGCTCAAGGTGTTCCCGCAACTGGCCGACGCGCGGCTCGATTACGTGTGGGGCGGGTACGTCGACATCACGATGAATCGCGCGCCGGATTTCGGGCGCATCGGCGGGAACCTCTACTACCTGCAGGGCTTCTCCGGCCACGGCATCGCCCTCGCGGGCATGGCGGGCCGGCTCGCCGCCGAGGCGATCGCCGGGCAGGCCGAACGCTTCGATCTCTTCAGCCGCATCCCGCACGGCGTGTTCCCGGGCGGGCGGGCCCTGCGCACGCCGGCACTCGTGCTCGCGATGCTCTGGTTCCGGCTGCTCGACCTGCTCTGAGCCCCCGCGCCGCTTGCCAAGCCCGCGACGTCCACGGACGATGCGCGGGATGCCTTCCACCCTGCCCTTCATCCTGCGTGCCGGCCCGGGCGCGCGTCGCCACGTTGCGGCCGACGGGATCACTCCCGCGGACATCGCCTGCATTCCTGCGGCGGCGGGCGGTCCCAAGGGCCTGGCCCTGCTGCCGCTCGACAAGCTGCTGCACCGCGAGTGGCTGGGGCGCGCGGGCGCCGTCGAGTACGTCGGGGCGTCGATCGGTGCCTGGCGCATGGCGGCACTCGCGCAACCCGACCCGGTGCCGGCGCTCGAGCGGCTGCAGCACGCCTACGTCCGCCAGCAGGACTACACGCGACGGCCGACCCCCGACGACGTCGCGGCGGCGTGCCTGAGGATGGTGCGCGGCGTGCTCGGCGAGGGCCCGCTGCACCTGCGCCCGGGCGCGTCGCTCACGATCGTCACGGCGCGGGCGCGAGGCCCGCTCGCCGGTGCGGAGTCGAAGCCCGCGTTCGCGCGCGCCGTCCTCAGCAACGCGATCGGCCGCCCGCGGCTCGCGAAGTACCTCCAGCGCGTGCTGTTCCAGGCGGGCGAACCGTCGTTCCTGGCTGCGGCGCACGACGAGTTCGACCTCGTGGCGGTGCCGCTCGCGGGGGCCAACGTCGAGCCGGCCCTGTTGGCCTCCGGGAGCATCCCGCTGATCTGCACGCCGGTGCGCGACATCCCGGGCGGCCCGCCGGGCCACTACTGGGACGGCGCGCTGGTCGACTATCACCTGCTGTATCCCTACGCGAACCTCACGCGCCGGGGTGCGCGGTCGCGGCTGGTCTTCTACCCGCACTTCAACGACTTCGTCACGCCGGGCTGGCTCGACAAGCACCTGCCGTGGCGGCGGTCGCCGCGCGCTCATCCCTGGCTGGACGACGTGCTGCTGGTCACGCCGTCGCCCGCCTTCCTGGCGACGCTGCCGAACGGCAAGCTGCCGGACCGCCAGGACTTCTATCGCTACGGGCAGGACCACCCGGCGCGGGTCGCCGCATGGGAGCGGGCCATCGGTGAGTGCGAGCGGTTCGCCGAGGCCGTCCTGCGCTGGCTGGAGCGGCCCGACCCGACGCTGCTGCAACCGATCTGAGATCCGCCGGCCAAGCCGGCTAGAATGAATCGAATGACAAGAAGCACGCCCCAGACCGTCGCCCTCACCTGCCACCCCTCTTCGCCCACCGACGCGGTGCGCGGCGTCACGGCGAGTGCGCGCATCGCCGGCGCGGGCAAGCTCGCCGTGCGGTTCAACGTCGATGCGGACATGGCACGCATCACGCTGCCGCCGCTCGCCACGCCGGGCCGGCGCGACGAGTTGTGGCGCCACACGTGCTTCGAGATCTTCGCGGCCCTGCCGGACGTCGATGCGTACGTCGAGCTGAATTTCTCGCCGTCGACCGAATGGGCGGTGTACGGCTTCGTCGGTTACCGGCGCGGGATGGCAGCCATCGACGTGCGCCGACCGCCCCGGGTCGCAGTGCGCCCGATGCCGCGCGGTCTCGCGCTCGAGGCCGTGACGTATCTCGACGACCTGCCGATGCCCGCACCGGGGGGCGTGTTGCGCGCAGGCGTCGCGGCCGTCATCGAAGAGACGAGCGGACGACTGTCGTACTGGGCGCTGACGCATCCGTCCGCCCTGCCGGACTTTCATCATCGGCTCGGCTTCGCGCTGCAGGTCGGCGCGCCGCACCAGGGCAGCGACGACGTGGTCGCCGCGGCCGTCGGGAAGCCGCCCGCGTGAAATTCGGCATCGACCGGCTGCTCGAGGACGCGACCCTGCGCCGACCGCTGGCCGGCCGGCGGGTCGCGCTGCTGGCCCACCCGGCCTCGGTGACCGCGGACCTGCGTCATTCGCTCGATGCGCTCGCGGTGACCGGGGCCGTGCGCCTGACCGCCGCGTTCGGGCCCCAGCACGGCCTGCGCGGCGACAAGCAGGACAACATGGTCGAGTCGCGGGACTTCACCGATCCGGCGCTCGGCATCCCGGTGTTCAGCCTGTACGGCGACGTCCGCCGGCCCACCGAGGCCATGCTCGACACCTTCGACGTCCTGCTGGTCGACCTGCAGGACCTCGGCTGCCGCATCTACACGTTCATCACCACGCTGCGCTACGTGCTGGAGGCTGCGGCCCGGCGCGGCCAGTCCGTGTGGGTCCTCGACCGACCCAACCCGATCGGCCGTCCGGTCGAGGGACTGACCCTGCGTGCCGGGTGGGAGAGCTTCGTCGGCGCCGGCGCCATGCCGATGCGCCACGGCCTGACGCTCGGCGAGATGGGCCGCTGGTTCGTGCGCGAACTGCGCCTCGACGTCGACTATCGCGTGATCGAGATGCAGGGCTGGCAGCCGGAGGCGGCGCCCGGCTACGGGTGGCCGCTGGTCGAGCGCACGTGGGTGAACCCGAGCCCGAATGCGCCGAACCTCTGGATGGCGCGCTGCTATCCCGGGTCGGTGATGCTCGAAGGCACCACGCTCTCCGAGGGTCGCGGCACCACGCGGCCGCTCGAGCTGTTCGGCGCGCCGGACCTCGACATCGGTCGCATCGTCGCGGCCATGCAGCGCGTGGCGCCGCAGTGGCTCGACGGCTGCCGGCTGCGCCCCTGCTGGTTCGAGCCGACGTTCCACAAGCACGTCGGCGAGCTGTGCGCCGGGTTGCAGACGCACGTCGAGGACGGAAGCTACGATCATGCCGCCTTCCGGCCCTGGCGCCTGCAGGCGCTGGCCTTCAAGGCTCTCCGGCGCGTGCACCCCGACTACGGCCTCTGGCGCGACTTCCCATACGAATACGAGCGCGACCGCCTCGCGATCGACCTCATCAACGGCGGGCCGCAACTGCGCGAGTGGGTGGACGATCCCCACGCGACGGCGGGGGACCTCGACCAGCTCGCGCACGCGGACGAGACCGCGTGGCGCGAAGCCCGACAGGAGCTGCTGATCTACCGGTGAAGCGCGGCGACGACACGGGGAGCGCGCGGGACGGCTACGATCTCGTCGTGGTCGGCGGCGGCATCAACGGCGCGGGCGTCGCGCGCGATGCCGCGGGCCGCGGCCTGAGCGTGCTGCTGTGCGAGCAGCACGACCTCGCGGCGCACACGTCCTCCGCCAGCACCAAGCTCGTGCACGGCGGCCTGCGCTACCTGGAGTTCTACGACTTCACGCTGGTGCGCAAGTCGCTGCTCGAACGCGAGGTGCTGATGGCCGCGGCGCCGCACATCTCGTGGCCGCTGCGCTTCGTGCTGCCGCACGACAGCCACCTGCGGCCGCGCTGGATGATCCGCGCGGGCCTCTTCCTGTACGACCACCTGGCGCGCCGGCGTCGGCTGCCCGGCTCCGAGAGCATCGACCTGCGCCGTCACCCGGCGGGCCAGCCGCTCGAGGCGAGGTATCGCAGCGGCTTCGTCTACTCCGACGGCTGGATCGACGACGCCCGGCTGGTGGTCCTGAACGCGCTCGATGCCCGGCAGCGCGGCGCGACCGTGCTCACGCGCACGAAGTGCGTGCACGCCGAACGCCGCGGGTCGGGCTGGGTCGTCACGCTCGAGCAGGTCGGCGGCGTGGAGCGCAAGGTCACCGCGCGCGCCGTGGTGAACGCGGCGGGGCCGTGGGTCGCGCGCTTCCTCGACGAGGCGACGGACGTGCCGGCGGGTCATCACCCGCGCATGATCAAGGGCAGCCACATCGTGGTGCCGAAGCTGTTCGACCACGAGTTCGCCTACCTCTTCCAGGCACCCGACGGCCGCGTGGTCTTCGCCATCCCGTACGAACGCGAATTCACGCTCATCGGCACGACGGAACGCGACTACGACGACGACCTCGCGACGCCCGGCATCGATGGCGCCGAGGTCGACTACCTGCTCGAGATGGGCAACCGGTACTTCGCCCGCGACCTGACTCGTGCCGACGTCGTGTGGACCTTCGCGGGACTGCGACCACTGCTCGCGACGTCCCACGACGACCCGAAGAGCGTGACGCGCGACTACGTGATCGAGCTCGACACGCAGGGCCCGCCGCTGCTGTCGATCTACGGCGGCAAGGTGACGACCTACCGCAAGCTCGCCGAGGACGTCGTCGGCGAGATCGCGCCGTTGCTCGCCTGCCCGGGATCGCCCTGGACCGCGCGCGAACCCCTGCCCGGCGGCGACCTGCCCGATGGCGACTTCGCCCGCTTCCACGCGCATCTCGCGCAGCGCCACCCGTGGCTGCCGACCCGCATGCTCGAGCGCTGCGCGCATGCGTACGGCACGCGCATCGAGCTCATGCTCGCAGGCGCCCGGAGTCTCGACGACCTCGGCGAGGAAGTGCTGCCGGGCCTGTACCAGGCGGAGATCGACTACCTGCGGCGCGAGGAATGGGCGGTCAGCGCCGCGGACATCCTGTGGCGCCGGACCAAGCTCGGCCTCGTGACGCCGCGCGACGCCGAGAGTCGGCTCGACTTCTGGATCGCCACGCATCCGCTCGCCGGCACGAGGGCCACCGCATGACGCGCTACATCCTCGCGCTCGACCAGGGCACGACCAGCTCGCGCTCGATCCTGTTCGATCACGACGGCCGCCCGGTCGCCACGGCGCAGCGCGAGTTCGCGCAGCACTTCCCGCGCTCGGGCTGGGTCGAGCACGACGCGGAGGAGATCTGGGCGACGCAGGCCGCGACGATCGCCGAGGTGCTGGCCCGCGCCGACGCGCACGTCGGCGACCTCGCCGCGGTGGGCATCACCAACCAGCGCGAGACGACCGTGCTGTGGGACCGGCGGACCGGCCATCCGGTGGCCCCCGCGATCGTGTGGCAGGACCGCCGCACCGCCGACACCTGCGCGCGCCTGAAGGCCGAGGGCCGCGAGGCCGAGGTCGCCCGTCGCACCGGCCTGTTGCTCGATCCCTATTTCTCGGGCACCAAGCTCGCGTGGCTGCTCGATTCCGATGGCACGCTGCGTGCGCGGGCCGAGCGGGGCGAACTCGCCTTCGGCACCATCGACAGCTGGCTCGCGTGGAAACTCTCCGGCGGTCGGCAGCACCTCACCGATGCATCGAACGCCAGTCGCACGCTGCTGCTCAATCTCGCGAGCGGCGCCTGGGACGACGACATGCTCGAGCTGCTGCGCATCCCGCGCGCCGTGCTGCCGGAGGTCGTCGCCTCGAGCCTGCCGGCCGGTCGCGCGACCGCCGTGCTCGAGGGTCGCGAGATCCCGCTGGCCGGCATCGCGGGCGACCAGCAGGCGGCGCTGTTCGGACAGGCCTGCTTCGAACCGGGCATGGCCAAGAACACCTACGGCACCGGCTGCTTCATGCTCATGAACACCGGTCGCACGCCCCTCGCGTCGGCGAACCGCCTGCTGAGCACGCTCGCGTGGCAGACCGACACGCGCCACTACGCGCTCGAAGGTGCCGTGTTCGTCGGCGGTGCCGTGGTGCAGTGGCTCCGCGACGGGCTCGGGATCATCGCGCGGTCGGCCGACGTGGAACCGCTCGCCGCCAGCGTGCCGGACAGCGGCGGCGTCTACCTCGTGCCGGCCTTCACGGGCCTCGGCAGCCCGCACTGGGATGCCTACGCGCGCGGCACGATGGTCGGGCTCTCGCGCGGGACGACCCGGGCGCACATCGCCCGGGCCGCGCTCGAGGCCATCGCGTTCCAGAGCGCCGAAGTGCTGCAGGCCATGCAGCGCGACGCGCGCCAGCCGCTGGTCGAGTTGCGCGTGGACGGCGGCGCGACGGCCAACGACCTCCTGATGCAGTTCCAGGCCGACCTGCTCGGCGTGCCGGTCGTGCGACCGCGCGTCACCGAGACGACGGCGCTCGGCGCGGCCTACCTCGCGGGACTCGGGGTGGGCTTCTGGACGTCGCCCGCCGAAGTGGCCGCGAACTGGCAGGTCGAGCGGCGCTTCGAACCACGCATGCCGCGCGACGAAGCCGACGCGCGCCTGCACCGATGGTCGCAGGCCGTGAAGCGTTCGCGCGACTGGCACGTCGGGGAGTGACCGTGGGCAAGGCCATCGCCATCGCCACGCCCGTGTTCTTCCTGATGATCTTCGGGGAGATCCTCTGGGCGCGCGCCCGCGGTCTCGGCGCGTATCGCCTGAACGACGCGATCAACAGCCTCAGCCTCGGCGTGCTGAGCCAGATCGCCAACCTGTTCCTGCGGGCGCTCAACTACGGCATCTACCTCGTCGTGTTCGAGCACGTCGCGCTCGGCCACTGGCCGACCGACGCGTGGTGGGCGTGGGTGCTCGCGATCGTGTTCTACGACTTCTGCTACTACTGGGACCATCGCGCCGGGCACGAGGTCGCGGTGTTCTGGGGCGAGCACGTCGTGCACCACCAGAGCCAGTGCTACAACCTCAGCACGGCGCTGCGACAGACCAGCAGCAGCGCGCTGCTGACGTGGATCTTCTTCCTGCCGATGGCGATCGCCGGCGTGCCGCCCGTCATGTTCGGCGTCGCCGCGATCGTCGACCTGCTGTACCAGTACTGGATCCACACCGAGCTGGTCGGCAAGCTCGGCTGGTTCGACCGCTGGTTCGCCTCGCCGTCGAACCACCGCGTCCACCACGCGGTCAACGACCGCTACATCGACCGCAACTACGGCGGCATCTTCATGGTCTGGGACCGGCTCTTCGGCACCTTCGTCGAGGAGAGCGAGCCCTGCGTGTACGGCACGCGCGCGCCACTCGAATCGTGGGACCCGGTGTGGGCCAACCTCGAGGTCTACGCGGCGCTCGCCCGCAAGTCGGCCGCCATGCCGCGCGGACTCGACAAGCTCAAGGTGTGGCTCCTGCCGCCGGGCTGGCAACCGGTGCTTGCGGACGGCGGACGGCCGCCCGCGCCCGCGTTCGATCTCCGGAGCGTGCGCCGCTACGACCCGCCGATGAGCCCGGGCGCGAAGGTGTTCGCCATCGTGCACCTGGCGGCCGCGATCCTCGCGACGGTGGCGCTGCTGTGGACCGCCGAGCAGCGCCCGCTCTGGGCATCGGCGCCCGCGGCGCTCGCCCTGTGCGTGGTGCTGTGGCTGATCGGCGCGGTCATGCAGGGCCGCCTGCGGATCGCGACTGCCCTCGTCGTCGAGGCCTGCGCGATCGCCCTCGCATGGGCCGGCATGGCCGGCGCCGCACCCGGTCCGGCGCTGCCGGAAATCGTCGACGATGCCGGCGTGCAGAGCGCCGTCGAGGCGTCGCGCGCGGAATTCCTCTCGGGCCAGCCGTTCGACCGCTTCCACGTCACGGCCCTCGTCGAAGATCGCGCCGGTCGCTGGCGCCGCGGCCACGTCGAGGGCGAGGTGCTCGCCTATCCCGCGAGCTGCGTGAAGCTCGGCTTCCTGGTCGGCGCCGTGCACTGGTGCGCGGCGCAGGGCCGATCGCCCGATTGCCTCGACGCCTACACGCGCCCGATGATCGAGGTCTCCGACAACGTCGCGACCGGTTTCGTCGTCGATGCGATCACCGGCGCACCGGACCGTCCCGTCGCAGGCGCAGACGCGGACGCGTGGATCGAACAGCGTCGCTACACGGAACGCGTGCTGGACGCCGCCGGCCTGCTCGGCCCGCAGCGCCTCTTCACCAAGACCTATCCGACGAACTCCGGCGAGGAGCCGGCGCAACTCGAGCAGCTCGCGTGGCAGCGCCTCGGTCGCAATGCGATGAATGCCGACGGCGCCGCGCGACTGATGCTCGCGATCCAGAGCGGCGCGATCGAGCCGCAGGCCACTGCGTACATGCGTTCGCTCCTGCGACGGCCGACGTTCTCCGGCTACAGCGCGCTCGGCGGCGGGCTGCCGCCCGGCAGCCTGCACGAGAACAAGATCGGCTCGGCGTTCGACACGCTGGAGGACATCCTGTACGCGCAACTGCCGAACGGACGGCGGCTGATCGTCGCCGCATTCTCGAACGGCTGGGACGCGCGCGACGCCGAACCCTGGGACGTGTCGCGTCTCGCGCGCTACACGGAACTGCTGATCGCGCGGCTCGATCTCGCGCACGGCCTGCCGGCGCCCCGCTACCTCGCCTCCGAAGGCGGGGCCGGGTCACCGCACTGGACTCTCGGGGCACCGGTCGACGGGCGCTATGAACTCGCCGTCTGGTACCCGGCGCTGGCGGGCAATGCCCCCGCCGTCGATTACGTCGTGCAGCACGCGACGGGCGAGACGCGCGTGCGACTGGACCAGTCGATGTGGGGCGCGCGCTGGCTCAAGCTCGGGGACTTCGACCTGCGCCGCGGCGAAGGCAGCGTGACGGTCGAGGCCGCCGCGCCCGGCCACGTGGCCGGCGGCCTGCTGCGGGTCACGCGCTGGGCCGCTCAGGCGCGCTGAGCCCGTTCGTTCCGCCACCGCCAGCTGAGCTTCTGCACTTCCATCACCAGCAGCAGGCTCGCCGCGATCAGCGGCAGCGCCAGCCATTCCTGCGGCGTCGGCGGCTCGAGGCTGAGCACGGCCTGCAGGACGGGCAGGTGCATCGCCGCGAGATGCAGGCCGAGCGCGGCCACCACGCCGGCGACCAGCAGCGGGTTGTGACCGAGTGGCAGCCGCAGCACCGACACCGATTCCGAACGCGCGTTGAGGGCGTCGACGTTCTGCATCAGCACCATCAGCATCAGCAGGGCGCTGCGCGCATGCTCCAGCGACACGTCGGTCTCGAGCATCAGCAGGAAGGCGCCGAGCCCGAGCACGGACATCCACAGTCCCGCCAGCACGCCACGCTCGAGCATACGCCGGTCGTAGATGGGCTCGGCCGGCGAGCGCGGCGGCCGGCGCAGTTCGTCGCCCCGGCCGCGCTCGAACGCGAGGCCGACGTCCTGGATGCCGTTGGTCACGAGGTTCAGCCACAGCAACTGCACCGGCAGGAGCGGCAATGGCAATCCGGCGACGACCGCGAGGCCGACGGTCAGGACCTCGGCGATGCCGGCAGCGGTCAGCAGGTACACGACGTTGCGGATGTTCTGGTATGCGATGCGCCCTTCGTCGATGCCGGCGACGATGGTGGCGAAGTTGTCGTCGCTCAGCACGAGGTCCGACGCCTCGCGCGCCACGTCCGTGCCCCCGCGTCCCATGGCGACGCCGATGCTGGCGTGGCGCAGGGCCGGAGCGTCGTTCACGCCGTCGCCGGTCACCGCGACGTAATGCCCGAGGCGACGCGCCGCATCGACGATCGCCAGCTTCTGCACCGGCGTCACGCGCGCAAACACGCTGGCGCGCCGCACGGCGGCCTCGGCCAGTGCCGGTTGCTCGAGGTCGAGCGCAGCGCCCGAGGCAATGTCGTCGGACTCCGCGGCCATGCCCAGTTCACGCGCGATGGCCGCGGCCGTCGCGGGGTGATCGCCCGTCACCATCACGACGCGTACGCCGGCCTCCCGGCACTGCTGGACGGCCTCGCGCGCGCCCGGGCGCAGTGGATCCACCAGGCCCAGCAGCGCGGCGAACTCGATCCCGGCCGGCTCGCCGGGCGTGTCCCCGGGACGCATCGGCGAAGGCAGTTGCAGGCTGGCGAGCGCGAGCACGCGTTGTCCGCGTCGCGCCATGCCCTGCGCCGTCGCCTGCAGCGCGTCGGCTTCCTCGGGACGCAGGCCGCACATCGCGAGCACGCGCTCGGGCGCCCCTTTCACGGCGAGCCACGTGCCGCCGTCGCGACGATGGAAGGTCGCGGCGTACTGCCGCTCGGGCTCGAACGGAATGCGGTTCACCTCGGGAGCCTCCGCGACGAATGCTTCCCGGGTGACGCCGGCCTTGCCGGCCAGCGCGAGCAGCGCGACGTCGGTCGGGTCGCCGCGCGCGATCCAGCGGCCGTCGCGATGCAGCAGGTCGGCCTCGTTGCAGGCCACGGCGATCTCGAGCGTGCGGCGCAGGTTCACGCGCCCGCCGGTGAGCAGCTCGCTGCCGACGATGCGGCCGACCGGCTCGTAGCCGGCGCCGGTCACCTCGAGCGGCGCATCGACGCCGAGATAGACCTCGCGCACGGTCAGCTCGTTGCAGGTGAGCGTGCCGGTCTTGTCGCTGGCGATGAGCGTGCAGCTGCCGAGGCCCTCCACCGCGGGCAGCTGCCGGACGATGGCGCCGCGCGCGGCCATGCGGCGCGCCGCGATCGCCAGCGTGATCGTGACGGCCACCGGCAACGCCTCCGGGATGGCCGACACGGCCAGCGCGACGCCGAACAGGAACATCTCGAACCACGACTGGCCGTGCACCAGCACCGCGACCAGGCCGATCACGAGTGCCGCGGCCAGCACCGTCACCGCGATGACGCGACTGAAGCGTTCCATCCGCTCCGTGAGCGGCGGCTTGCCGCCGGGCGCCGCGGAGAGCGCGACGGCGAGGCGTCCGACTTCGGTGCGCTCCCCGGTGGCGACGACGAGGCCCTGGCCCCGCCCGCGCACGACCGTGCTGCCGGCGTAGGCCATGTTGCGTCGATCCGCGAGGACGGTCGCCGGCGGCGCGAGCCAGAGCGCATCCTTGGTCACGGGCAACGATTCCCCGGTGAGCAGCGCCTCGTCGACCTCGAGTCCGTGCGCGCCGAGCAGCCGCAGGTCGGCGGGCACGCGTTGTCCGCTCTCGAGCGTGACCACGTCGCCGGCCACCAGTTCTTCGGCATCGACGACCCGCGCATCACCGTCGCGCAGCACGGTCGCGCGCACCCGCACGAGTTGCTGCAGACCGCGACTCTGGCGCTCGGCCCGCCCCTCCTGCCACGCGCCGAGCACCGAGTTCACCAGCAGGACGAAGCCGATGAAGCCGGCATCGGACAGGTGGCCGAGCAGCACGGACCCGACCGCCGCGACCAGCAGCACGTACACCAGCGGACTGCGCAGCTGGCGCAAGCCGATGCGCAGCCAGCCGGGCACGGGCGGGGCGGGCAGGACGTTGCGCCCATCGCGGGCCAGCCGCGCTGCGGCATCGGCCGGGGCCAGGCCGGTGGGACGGGACTGCAGGGCCGCGCAGGCGTCGGCCGGTGCCTGCTCGTGCCACGCCGGTGCGACGTTCATGGCTTCGACCGCAGGCCGAGGCTACACTGCGCGACTTTTCGCATCGGCCCGTCCCGCATGAAACGCACCCGCCCCCGTTACGACTGCGCCCAGTGTCCCGGCTACTGCTGCAGCTACCCGCGCATCGCGGTGAGCGAATTCGACATCGAGCGCCTCGCCCGGCATTTTGGCATCCCGGTCGCCGTGGCGCGTCAGCGCTTTACGTACCACTACCGCACGAAGGAACTGGACGAGCAGCTGCTGCGCCACCGCAAGGACCACATCTTCGCATCGGTGTGCCGCTTCCTCGACCCGGAAAAGCGGCGCTGCACGGTCTACGAGGCGCGCCCGAGCGTGTGCCGCATCTACCCCGAGGGCAAGGACTGCGGGTACTACCAGTTCCTGACGTTCGAGCGGGAGCAGCAGGGCGACGACGAGTTCATCCCGTCGGCCTGAGGGCGCGCCGCGGCGCGCGGGTCAGCGGAAGCGCCAGCCGAGCGAGACGCCGACCGAGACGGGATCGGCCACGACCAGCCCGTCGTTCGCGCGCAGCAGGCTGGCATCGGCATTGAGGTCGATCCAGCGCAGGTCGGCATTCACGAGCAACTGTTCCGTGAGGCGGAATTCCGCGCCGACTTCAGCGGCACCGCCCATCGAGCGGTGGCGGCTGCGGCGCGAGATCACGTCCGGAAAGTCATCGCCCGGGCTGGCCGCGTAGTACTCGGCCTGGTTGAGGCCGGCGCCTGCGTACGTGCGCAGGCTCCCGACGGTCAGCAGCGGATAGCGCAAGGTCAGGAGATCGGCGCCGTCGCGGCGGTCCTGCTGCACGACGAGTTGCAGGGAGTCGTCCTCCGCCGTCGCGTCGACGTCGAACCCGTCACGGGTCTGCTCGCGGAACCAGTCCGGCACGTCGTGCGTGATCGACCGGAAGCGGCTCTGCAGCATGGCTTCGAGATGCGTGGTGCCGTCCTGCAGCAGGGCCCGGGCACCGGACACGAAATCCTGGAACGCGTGCGAGCGAGGCGGCGCCTCGTCGTCGGCGAGCGTCACGCCGGGCAACGCACAGGCCACGCAGCCCGCCAGCATCAGCCCGACCCGTCTGTGGATTCTCGCCATCGTGTGCACCCGCCCCCAGGTGGCAGCCCCGCTGCCCGCGCGCCCTGCGCGGACCGGTGGCTTTGCGTCCCCGCCTCGCGACGGGTTTGCGGGGGGCCACGCTACGCCACGGCGCGACCTGCGAAAGGCTCGCAACGCCGAACTGTGACGCGCGCCGCGCCGGGGCCGGCCGCGAGCCCGCTTAAGTCAACTCGACGGGCTGCGGTAAGCTGGCGACGTGAGTGACACCCCCCCCAGCACGCTGCGCATCGGCAAGCGGTACCGTCCGTCCCGCCTCGGCGGGCCGTACGATGCACTGGTCATCGGCTCCGGCATGGGCGGATTGACCGTCGCCGCCCTGCTCGCCGACCTGGGCTGGCGCGTCGCGGTGCTCGAGCAGCACTACACCGCCGGCGGCGCGACCCACAGCTACGAACGCGCCGGCTACGAATGGGACGTCGGCGTGCATTACCTCGGCGACATGGGTCGTCCGACGACGGTGCGCCGGCTGATGGACTACCTGAGCGCGGGCCGGCTGCAGTGGGCGCCAATGGACGCGCACTACGACCGCTTCTTCATCGGCGAGCGCACCTATGACGCGGTCGCGGGCAAGGAAGCGTTCCGCGAAAACCTCGTGCAGTCCTTTCCGCGGGAGGCGCGGGCCGTCGACCGCTATCTCGAGTTGCTGGGCGAGGTCTCGCGCGGCATGCGACTGCTGGCGCTCGACCGGACGTTGCCGCCGTGGGCTGCCGCCGTGGCGGGTCCGTTCCTGCGCGCGCGGTTGCCCCGCAGCTTCCAGCGCACGACCTGGGACGTGCTCTCGGAACTCACGGCGGACCCCGAACTGATCGCCGTGCTCACCGGGCAGTGGGGCGACATGGGCCTGCCGCCGAAGCGCTCCTCGTTCGTCGTGCAGGCGATGATCGCCCGGCACTACCTGCACGGCGGCTACTACCCGGTCGGCGGCGCGTCGCGCATCGCGGACACCATCCTGCCGAGGATCCGCGCGGCGGGTGGAGAGGTGTTCACCTATGCCCGGGTCGCGGAGATCCTGCTGCGGGACGGTCGCGCGCGCGGCGTGCGCATGGCCGACGGGCACGAGATCGACGCCCGCTGCGTGATCTCGGACGCCGGGGCGGTCAATACGCTGGCGCGGCTCGTGCCCGCCGAGGCGGCGGCGCGGCACGGCTACGACACGCTGCTGCAGCGCGTGCATCCGAGCGTTGGCCACGTCGGCGTCTACATCGGACTCGATGCGACCGCCGCGGAACTCGGCCTGCCGCGGACCAACTACTGGGTCTATCCGGACAACGACTACGACGGTGCCGTCGAACGCTTCGAGCGCGACCCGACCGGGCCGTTCCCGGTGGTGTACCTGTCGTTTCCGTCGGCCAAGGACCCGGACTTCGAGCGCCGCTGTCCCGGCAAGGCGACGATCGAGATCGTCGCGCCCGCGCCGTATGCGATCTTCGAGCGCTGGGCCGGGACGACGTGGGGCAAGCGCGGCGACGACTACGAGGCCCTCAAGCAGTCCTACGGCGAGCGGCTGCTCGAGGTGCTGTACGACAAGGTGCCGCAGGTGCGCGGCCGCGTGGCCTACTGGGAAGTGTCGACGCCGCTGTCGATGCAGTGGTTCTGCGGCTGGGAGCGCGGCGAGCTGTACGGCCTCGACCACGACCCCGACCGGCTGCAGCAGCGCTGGCTGCGGCCGCGGACGCGCATCCCGGGCCTCTACCTGACCGGACAGGACATCATGTCCTGCGGCGTCACCGGCGCGATGATGGGTGGCGTCGCCGCCGCGGGCGCCGTCGCGGGCATGCGCCGGCTCGCGCCGCTGATGCGGCGCGTCCTCGGCTGACCCGGCCCCGGCTCAGTACGCGCGCTTCTTCGTGTCCATCAGCCGCAGGATCAGCGGCGTGAGGATGATCTGCATCGCGAGCGGCAGCTTGCCGCCCGGGCACACGATGGTATTGGGGCGCGACATGAACGAGTCGCTGATCATCGACAGCAGGTACGGGAAGTCGATGCCCTTCGGGTTGGCGAAGCGGATGATCAGGAAACTCTCGTCCGGCGTCGGGATGTCGTTGGCGATGAACGGGTTCGAGGTGTCCACCGTCGGCACGCGCTGGAAGTTGATGTGCGTGCGCGAGAACTGCGGGGTGATGTAGTTCACGTAGTCCGGCATGCGGCGCAGGATCGTGTCGACCACCGCCTCGGTGCTGTAGCCGCGCGTGCGCCGGTCGCGGTGCAGCTTCTGGATCCACTCGAGGTTGATGATCGGCACGACGCCGATCAGCAGGTCCGGGTACTTCGCGACATTGTGCTCGGCCGTCTGCACGGCGCCGTGCAGGCCCTCGTAGAAGAGCATGTCCGAGCCTTCGCCGATGTCCTCCCAGTCCGTGAACGTGCCGGGCGAGCCGCCGTACTTCTGGGCCTCGTCCGCATCGTGGATGTAGCGGCGCGACTTGCCCTTGCCGCTCAGCGAATAGCTCTTGAAGAGTTCCTCGAGATCGCCGAAGCGGTTCGAGTCCGGCCCGAAGTGCGAGAAGTTCTTGTTCCCCGCCGCCTCGGCTTCCTTCATCTTGCCGCGCATTTCCATGCGGTCGTAGCGGTGAAAGGCGTCGCCCTCGACGATGGCGGCGTCGATCTTCTCGCGCCGGAAGATCCACTCGAACGTCGTCTTGACGGTGGTCGTGCCCGCGCCCGAAGAACCGGTCACGGCGATGATGGGATGGCGTGCGGACATGTCGGGATCTCCGGGAATCGACTCAGACGTTCGAGAACAGCGAGCGCTCGCCGAACAGCGGCGAGCTGTAGGGCTTGTCTTCCCCGCGGTCGTACTCGCGATGGTACTGCTCGACGCGGGCCACCTCGTTCTGCGAGCCGACGATCAGCGGCACGCGCTGGTGCAGGCGCTCGGGCTCGACCTCGAGGATGCGGCCCCGGGCGGGGGTCGGCAGGGCGCCCGCCGGGGCGGTCGGCAAGGGCCCGCTCTCCCGCCGGCCTGCTCGATCAGCATGGCGATCGGGTTGCCCTCGTACATCAGGCGCAGGCGGCCCTGGCGGTTGGCTTCCTTCTGGTCGCGCGGATAGAGGTAAATGCCGCCGCGCATCAGGATGCGGTGGATGTCGGCCACCAACGAAGCGACCCAGCGCGTGTTGAAGTCGCGGCCGCGGGGGCCTTCCTTGCCGGCCTTGCACTCGTCCACGTAGCGCTGCACCGGCGACTCCCAGAAGCGCCGGTTCGACGCATTGATCGAATACTCCGACGTGTCCTCCGGAATGCGGATGTCCGGGTTCGTCAGGATGAAGTTGCCGATCTCGCGATCGAGCGTGAACCCGTGCGTCCCGGTGCCGACGGTCAGCACCAGCTGCGTCGACGGGCCGTAGATCGCGTAACCCGCGGCCAGCTGCTTCGTGCCCGGCTGCATCACCGACATGGCGGTCGACGCACCCTCGGGCAGCGCCAGCACGGAGAAGATCGAGCCGATGGCGACGTTGACGTCGATGTTGCTCGAGCCGTCGAGCGGGTCGAACACCAGCGCGAGGCGGCCGTGGCCCTCGACGAAGTGCACGTCGTCCATTTCCTCGGAGGCGAGCGCGCCCACGAGGCCGCTCCACTCCACGCCGCGCACGAACAGCTCGTCGCTCACGACGTCGAGCTTCTTCTGCGTTTCGCCCTGCGCGTTCTCCGAGCCGGCGAGCCCGGACATGCCGGAGAGCGGGCCCTTGCCGACCGCCGCGGAGATCGCCTTGATCACGGCCGCGACGTCGACCAGCAACGCGGCGAGTTCGCGCCCATGCGGTCCTTCCGGCACGTGCTGGATGAGGAACTTCGACAGCGTGGTGTAGCCGGGATTGAGCATGGTCACTCCTTGGACGGATCAGGCGGTCGCGGCGGCGAACACGCGGCTCGCCAGGAAGTCTTCGGCTTCGAGCGTCACGAGCATGTCGGCATCGACGCGCCCGGCCTCGAGCAGGCGGCGGGCCTGGCGCAGCCGGGCCCGGTCGAGCGCGTTGCGGACGGAGCGCGCGTTGGAGAAGTTCGGCTGCTGGATGCGCAGCCGGAGGTAGTCCGACAGCGCCTGGGCGCCGCTCGTCGACAGCTTGAGGCCGAGGCCCGCGACCATCTTGCCGGCGATGACCTCGAGCTCGGACACGCTGTAGTCGGGGAAGTCGATGTTGTGCGCGACGCGCGAGCCGAGACCCGGGTTGCTGCGGAAGAAGGTGTCCATGCGGTCCTTGTAACCCGCGAAGATCACCACGAGGTCCTCGCGCTGGTTCTCCATGACCTGCATGAGGATCTCGATGGCCTCCTGGCCGTAGTCGCGCTCGTTCTCCGGGCGGTACAGGTAGTACGCCTCGTCGATGAACAGCACGCCGCCCATGGCGCGCTTGAGGATTTCCTTGGTCTTCGGCGCCGTGTGGCCGATGTACTGGCCGACCAGGTCGTCGCGCGTGACGGCGACGAGGTGGCCCTTCCGGACGTGGCCGAGGCGATGCAGGATGGTCGCCATCCGCATCGCCACGGTGGTCTTGCCGGTGCCCGGGTTGCCCGTGAAGCACATGTGCAGGGAAGGCTTGCTGCCTTCGACCCCGAGGGCTGCGCGGGCACGATCGACGACCAGCAGCGACGCGATCTCGCGGATGCGCGTCTTGACCGGGACGAGCCCGACCAGGTCGCGGTCGAGCTCGTCGAGGACCTCCGTGACGCCGGAGTCACGGAGTTCCGCCTGCAGGTCGAAGGTGCCGCTCATGCGCGCTCGAGCGTGTAGCGGATGAGCCGGCCCTCGTTCTCGTCGCGGCGCAGCTTGTACTTCGCCTCGACCTGGGGCCGGTGCACCATGAACGACATGCGCATGGTCTCGAAGCCGCGGGTCGAGTCGAAGCCGTTCAGCTTGATGTAGCAGTCGGGATGCGCCTTGCGGCACTCGCGCACCTCGGCCAGCACGCCTGCCGCATCCTTCAGGTCGAACATGGGCATGCCCCACATCTCCCAGTAGGTGTTGCGCGGGTGCGGGTCGTCCGTGAACTCGACCGACACGGCCCAGTGGTTGGCGAGCGCGTAATCCACCTGCTTCGCGATCTGCTCGTCGGTCAGGTCCGGCAGGAAGGAGAAGGTGCCTTGCGTGATCTTCATGGGTGCTCTCCTTTCGCTCAGGCGACGCTGACCTGCGGCACGAAGTCCGAGGTGTCGGTCGAGGTGTAGTTGAAGCTGACGTCCTTCCAGGTCTTGAGGGCCGCTTCCAGCGGCTTGCAGGTCTTGGCGGCCGTCGCGAGGATCTCCGGACCCTCGTTCTTGATGTCCTTGCCCTCGTTGCGCGCGAGCACCATCGCCTCCAGCGCGACGCGGTTCGCGGTGGCGCCGGCCTGGATGCCCATCGGGTGGCCGATCGTGCCGCCGCCGAACTGCAGCACCACGTCGTCGCCGAACAGGTCGATCAGCTGGTGCATCTGGCCGGCGTGGATGCCGCCCGAGGCGACCGGCATGACCTTGCGCAGGCCCGCCCAGTCCTGGTCGAAGAAGATGCCGCGCGGCAGGTCCTTCGTCGTGTAGGAGTCGCGGCAGATGTTGTAGTAGCCCTGCACGGTGAGCGGGTCACCTTCGAGCTTGCCGACCGCCGTGCCGGCATGCAGGTGGTCCACGCCCGCGAGGCGCAGCCACTTGGCGATCACGCGGAACGACACGCCGTGCGACTTCTGCCGCGTGTACGTGCCGTGTCCGGCGCGGTGCATGTGCAGGATCATGTCGTTGTCGCGCGCCCAGTTCGACATCGACTGGATCGCCGTCCAGCCGATCACCAGGTCGACCATGACGATGCAGGAGCCGAGCTGCTTGGCGAACTCGGCGCGCTTGTACATCTCCTCCATCGTGCCGGCGGTGATGTTCAGGTAATGACCCTTCACCTCGCCGCTCGCGGCCTGCGACTTCTGCACGGCTTCCATGCAGAAGCCGAAGCGGTCGCGCCAGTGCATGAACGGCTGCGAGTTGATGTTCTCGTCGTCCTTGGTGAAGTCGAGGCCGCCGAGGAGCGCCTCGTACACCACGCGGCCGTAGTTCTTGCCGGAGAGCCCGAGCTTCGGCTTGATCGTCGCGCCGAGCAGCGGACGACCGTACTTGTCGAGGCGCTCGCGCTCCACGACGATGCCGGTGGGCGGGCCCTTGAAGGTCTTCACGTACGCGACCGGGAAGTGCATGTCCTCGAGGCGCGCTGCCTTCAGCGGCTTGAAGCTGAAGACGTTGCCGATGATCGAGGCGGTGAGGTTCGCGATCGAGCCTTCCTCGAACAGGTCGAGGTCGTAGGCGATGTACGCGAAGTACTGGCCGGGGATGCCCGGCACCGGCTGCACCTCGTAGGCCTTGGCGCGGTAGTTCTCGCAGGCAGTCAGGCGGTCGGTCCACACGACCGTCCAGGTGGCAGTCGACGACTCACCGGCCACGGCGGCCGCGGCCTCCTCCGGGTCCACCCCTTCCTGGGGCGTGATGCGGAAGACGGCGACGAGGTCCGTCGGCTTGGGTTCGTACCCCGGCACCCAGTACCCCATCTCCTTGTACTTGAGCACGCCGGCCTTGTAGCGATCTGCTGCCTTCACCATCTGTCCGCCCTCCGGGGCCGCGAAATCTGCGGTGGGTGGACTTTAGGGGTGCATTCAGATAATTAATACTTAGGATTTATTGATTTTATACTAAGTCTTGCTTATGGATCCGCGCCACCTGAATTTCCGGCAGCTCCAGGTCCTCAAAGCCGTCGCCGAGTCGGGTTCCATGACCCGGGCCTCGCAGGTGCTGCACATGACGGGCCCGGCTGTCACCCAGCAGATCCAGCAGCTCGAGCGCGTCCTCGGCGTGCCGGTGTTCGATCGGATCGGGCGGCGGCTGCGACTGACGGTCGCGGGTGAGCGCGCGCTCGCGGCCGCCAACGACGTGCACGTGCGCATCAGCCACTTCGCCAAGGAGATGGACGCGCTCAAGAAAGCCGACGACGGCACGCTGCACCTCGGCATCCTCGCCACCGGCACGCACATCCTGCCGCCCCTGCTGGCGGAATTCCGCGAGCGCCGGCCCGGCGTGTCGGTGCAGATGGCGGTCTCCTCGCGCGAGGAACTGTCGCGACGCCTGCTCGAGGGCGAGGTCGACCTCGCGCTGATGGGGCGCGGACCCGAGGCGAAGCAGGACAGTGTCGTGCTGCCGACGGACGTGCTGGTGCACGAACCGCTCGCCGTGAACCCCCACGTGTTCATCGCGTGGCCGGGACATCCGCTCGCCGCGGCGCGCGGCATCGCGCCCATCGAATTGCGCCACGAGAGCATCGTGCAGCGCGAGGCGGGCTCGGGCACGCGCTCGATGCTGAACGCCTTCCTCGACATCCATCGCATCGTGCCGCGCGAGCGCATCACCGTGACCGGCAACGAGATGGTCAAGCACGCCGTGATGTCGCGACTCGGCGTCAGCCTCACCTCGATGCACACGCTGTTCCTCGAACTCGAGACCGGCGCACTGCAGCGCCTCGACATCGATTTCACGCCGATCCAGCGCACGTGGTACGTGGTGCATCACGGCGAACGCTGGCTGCCGCCGGCGGCGACGGCCTTCCGCGAGTTCCTGCTGACCGAGGGCGCACGCAAGGTCGAGGCGCGCACGCGCAGGCTGCTCGAGGCCACGCGGCACCGCTAGCCGCGGGAATTCACGCGGCGGCGTGCAGCGTCAGCCACTTGAGCAGGTCCGCCAGCACCTGCTCGCGCTCGGGCTCGTTGTAGATCTCGTGGTACAGCCCGTCGTACGGCCGGAAGGTCCGGTCGCGCGATGCCATGGCCTGGTGGACGCCGCGCGCCGCTTCGAGCGGCACCAGCGCATCGGCGGTGCCGTGCTGGACCAGCACCGGCAGGCGCACCTGCCTCGCCAGCACGGGAAACGTCGCCATCGCCTGCAACAGCTCGACGACAGTGCGCGCCGGAATGGCTTCGTGCATCACCAGCGGGTCAGTCTCGTATGCGCGCACTACCGCGCGGTCGCGACTGACGGCCGACGCCGGCAGCTTCAGCACGCCCGTGTTCGGCGCCACGAGCGACAGCACGCGCGCCGACAGCCACTTCAGGGTCGGCACGGCATCGCCCGCGGCGAGCGCGGGCCCTGAGAGCACGAGGCCGCTCAGGGTGTCCTGCAGGCGCGCCGCGCTCGCGAACGCGATCGCACCGCCCATGCTGTGACCGAAGACGAACGCGGGCACGTCCGGATGCTGGCGACGCGCCCGGCCGACGTACGTGCAGAAATCGGAGACGACGTGGGCGAAGCGCTCGATGTTGGCGCGCGGTCCGCCCGAGCGCCCGTGCCCGCGATGATCGATGGCGTAGACCGCCCGACCCTGGGCCACGAGCCGCTCCGCCAGCCACTGGTAGCGGGTGCTGTGCTCGCCGAGACCGTGCGCGACGACCACGACGGACGAGAGGGCGCCGTCGGGCAACCAGGCCTGCGCGAACAGCGGGATACCTCCCGCGCCTTCCAGCGTGAACTCGCGATGCTTCAATCGCGTCCCTCGACGAACCGTTGCTCAGGTCTCTTGTTGACTACCCTGTCGAGCGGCAGGACGGGTCGATGCCATGTTGCCTCCGAACCGGGCGACTCGCCAGCGAGAAGCATGCACGCCGCGAGGATCGGGAGGGTCCGCTTCATTGCGGGGTCTACTTAGTTGCGAATCGTTCTCATTCGCATATACTACCGACCATGTTGGACACGAGGCCCCCGCTCCCCATGCGCCACCGCTTCCCTGCCGCCCTGCTCGCCGTCCTCGGGCTGGCCAGCATCGTCCTGCCGCTGCCGGGCCGCGCCGATACCCCGGAATACCGGCTCGTCCTCAAGGACCACCGCTTCGCTCCGACCCAGTTGGCCATCCCGGCCGGGACCAAGGTGAAGCTGGTGGTCGAGAACCAGGACCCGACCCCGGAAGAGTTCGAGAGCTACGACTTCAACCGGGAGAAGGTCGTCCCCGGCCTCGGCCGCATCGTGGTCTTCGTCGGCCCGCTGAAACCGGGCAAATACGAGTTCTTCGGTGAGTTCAATGCCAGCACCGCCCGCGGCTGGCTGATCGTCCAGTGACGAGGCCCCTCCCATGACAGGCTCACTGATCATCGTCTTCCGCGAAGTGCTCGAGGCCGCCCTGGTCCTCGGGATCGTGCTCGCCGCCTCGCGCGGCGTGGCCGGCAGCCGCCACTGGATCGCGGGCGGCGTGCTGGCCGGCGTGCTGGGCGCCTTGCTGGTCGCGGCCGGGGCCGAGCAGGTCGCGTCGGCATTCGAGGGCGTGGGACAGGAACTCCTGAACGCCGCCATCCTGCTGACCGCCGTGGCGATGCTCGCCTGGCACGCGGTCTGGATGAGTCGCCACGGCGCCCGCATCGCGAGCGAGATGCGCGCTGTCGGCCACGACGTGAGCGCGGGCCGGCGGCCGCTCTCGGTGCTCGCCCTCGTCGTCGGCCTCGCGGTGTTGCGCGAGGGATCCGAGGTGGTGCTGTTCCTGTACGGCATCGCCGCGGGCGGCACGGACGCGGGCGCAATGTGGGCGGGCTCGGCGGCCGGCCTGGTCGCGGGCGCCGCCGTCGGCGCGCTGCTGTACCTCGGCCTGCTGCGCATCCCCACGCGCCACCTCTTCGCCGTCACCGGCTGGATGATCGTCCTGCTCGCGGCGGGCATGGCGGGACAGGCCGGCGGCTACCTCGTGCAGGCGGGCGTGCTCCCGGGCCTCGTCGAGCCGCTGTGGGACAGCTCGGGCTGGCTGCCGCAAAACGGCGTGCTGGGCGAGCTGCTGCACGTCCTCGTCGGTTACGCCGATCGACCGAGCCTGACGCAGGTGATCTTCTACGCGGTCACGCTCGGGGGCATCGTGCTTCTCGACCGCATCGTCAACCGGCCGGCGGGACGCGCGCCGGCTGCACCGCTCGCCACCGCGGCCTGCGGCGTGCTCGCCCTCGGACTCCTCGCGACCGCACCGCGCGCCGAAGCATCACACGTCGTTTACTCGCCGCTCGTCGAGCAGGGCGAGGTGGCGATCGAACTGCGCGGTCACTACGACATCGACAACGACGCGGCCCTCGACGGCGCCCAGCAGTACAAGGCGGAGTTCGAGTGGTCGCCCGTCGCACGCTGGCGCACGGAGCTGCTCGCGGAGTTCGAGCGTGAACCGGGCGGCCGGCTCGAGACCACGGAGATCGCTTCGGAGAACGTCTTTCAGCTGACCGAGCAGGGGCAGTACTGGGCCGACCTCGGGCTGCTCGCCGAATACGCCCATTCGCTCGAGGACGACGGCCACGACGCCCTCGAACTCGCGCTGCTGGCGCAGAAGGACGTCGGCCGCCACGAGGCGCGCGTCAACCTGACCTTCGAACGCCAGTTCACCGGCGGGGCGGACACCGAGATGGCCTACGCCTGGCAGTACCGCTACCGGCTCGGCGAACGCTTCGAACCCGGCCTCGAGATGTACGGCGAACTCGGCGACTGGGGTCACATGGGCTCGTTCGCCGATCACGAACAGCAGGTCGGACCGGCCTGCTTCGGCAGACTGCGCACCGCGACCGGCGCGTTCAGGTACGAAGCGGCGGTGCTCGTCGGCCTCAACGACGCGTCGCCCGACGCGACGGTGCGCCTGCTCCTCGAATACGAATTCTGATCGGCCCGATGGCGACGGGCCCCGGCTCCCGTCGCCACCGCGCCGACGCCGGCTCAGATCGCGAGCCAGGCGAACAGGTACAGCGTGTCGTTGTCGCTCGCGTTGCGGCCGTGGCCGTCGTAGTTGCGGTCGCCGCCGTTGAACTTGTCGTAGGCGGTGTACTGCACGCCGAGCCGCAGGTTCATCCACGGCTGCGCCGGCGACTGCAGCTTGCCCCAGGGCACCCAGTCCGCTTCGAGCACGTAGCCGCGGCTGTCGGGACGACCGCTCGCGCTGCCGTCGATCTCGCCGGGCAAGTAGCGCGCGACGTTGCGCGAGCCCGTCGTGTCGAAGTAGCCGACCGACGCGAGATAGGTCTGGCGGAAGCCGTACTGCACGTTGAACTTGAGCTCATCGAGCGAGTTGCCCACGTGCGTCGAGTCGCCGAGCGCGGTGCTGCCGCGCAGGCGCTGGTCCTCGCGGATGTAGGCGAGCTGCGCCGTCACCGCATTGTTCACGCCGTCGGTGTACTGGTACGTCGCGTCGTAGCCCCAGTCCGTGTACGAATCGGTGCCTGCGGTGCGGTCGTTGCCCGGATACAGGGTCGATGCGAGGCCGAACAACCCGCCCGAGAAGTAGTGCTGGCCCACCTCCTTCTGCACGGCCACGCGCCAGTACGACGCCGTGCCGCTCACGTGGTCGAGTCCGCTCGGCTGGTCGAGACCGAGATTGCTGAGCAGGCTGTCGGACAGCTGCCGGTAGCCGCCCGCCTCGAGGTACAGCCAGTCGTTGACCTCGGCGTACGCCGTCAGGCCGAGCACCTGCTGCGCGATGCCGCCGTCGATGACCGGCGCGGCGGACGGCGTCGGCGCGAGGTCGGATCCCGTGTACGGATAGCCCCAGCCCGGCGTGGAGTTCCACAGGTCCTGGATGGTCGGATTGTTGTTGAGCGAGAAGCCGTACAGCACGCTCGCCGGGCCGAGCTTGAAGTTGTCCGCGAACCGGAAGTCGATGTTGTCCCAGGCCGTGGCCTTGTCGACGCCGCTGTACGTGAACTGCGCGAAGCCGCCGATGTGATCGGTGATGCGCCCGGCGAAGAAGCCGCTCAGTTCGTTGACCGCGAAGTTGTCGTTGTCGCCGAAATGCGGCGCCGCGCCGCCCGGCACGCCCTTGTCCGTCTGGTTGAAGCTGGTGACGAGCATCGCCGCGAGCGGCACCGACGACTGCGAACCGAGCGCGTACCCGTTGAGCTTGAACTCACGACCGAACTGCGTGAGGGCCGGCCCGAACGCGGCGGTGTGGCACTGCGCGCAGGCCACGCCCGTCTGCTGGGCATAACTCGGCAGGGACCACGCGGGCGGAGCGAGGGCGAAGACGCCCGACAGCAGGCACAACGATGCCAGGACGACCCGGCCAGCGGCCCGGTCGCGTCGACTCGAACTGAACGACATGATGACTCCCTTGCAGATCGGCAACCCGGCGCCGCGGCCGGGGGGCGGCACGCAGGCGCTACCTCGGGCACGCGTTGGAACGCGGCCCAGCCTACCGACCGGGGGAAAGCGGCCGAGTTCGCCGCCGTTACACAGTGTTACAGGAAAGCAGTGATTGCTTGGATTGCGAGGGGTGCGCCCCATTCCTGCAGGAAATGCCCGCCCTCCGCGACTTCGACCGGCGGCGGGCAATTGCGGATCGTTCGCGCGAGCGTGCGCATCACGGGCGGGCCGAGCACCGGGTCCTGCATGCCGATCGCCATGAACGTCCGGCCCTGCCACTCCTCGCGCAGGAAGCGGGCGGCGCGCAGCGACACCTCGACACCGGGCATCTCCGGCGTGACGGGCACGAGGGCGGGAAAGCGTCGCACGCCGGCGCGGTAGCGCGCGTCGGGAAACGGCGCGGCATAGGCCGCCGCCTCGGCATCGCCGAGGATCGGCGTCGCACGACGCATGAGTGCGGCGATGTCGAAGTCCGGATGCTCCGCGACGAACTGTTTCCAGGCATCGAAGCCCGGCCCCGGGGACCGTCCCGTCGCGAGACCCGTATTCATCACCAGCAACTGGTCGATCCGGTCGGGAAACTCCATCGGCAGCGTCAGGCCGAGCAGCCCGCCCCAGTCCTGCACCACGAGCGTCACGTGCCGCAAGTCGAGCGCCTCGATGAAGCGCATCAGCATCGCGCGGTGGAAGTCGAACGTGTAGAGGGCGTCGTCCACCGGCTTGTCCGAGCGACCGAAACCAAGGAGGTCCGGCGCCACCACGCGATGACCCGCCGACACGAAGACCGGGATCATCCTGCGATACAGGTAGCACCACGTCGGCTGGCCGTGCAGGCACAGGTACGTGCGGCCGCTCGCACTCGAGGGGCGCTCGTCCAGGTAATGGACGCGCAGTGTCTCGTAACCGGGCAAGTCCTCGAGATAGTGCGGGGCGTACGCGAATCCGGGCAGGCTCGCGAAGCGTTCGTCCGGCGTTCGCAGTGCCTCAATGCGTGGTCGCGTCACGGCGCGTGGTCCTCGCGATGCAGTTCGATGTCGGCCATCGCGGCGGGATCGCCGAGGGGCTCGAGGTGCGTCAGCACCGACACGGGCGGCAGGGCGCGACGGATGTCCGCCTCGATGCGCTCGACGAGATCGTGGCCCTGCTGCACTGTCCACTCGGGCGGCACGAGCACGTGCAGCGACACGAAGCGCTGGGCCCCCGACTGCCGCGTCCTGAGCGCGTGGTACTCGACGCCCTCGCGCTCGTACGGTTCGAGCAACTGGCGCAGCACCTCCTGCTCGGCGGGCGGCAGCGCGGCATCCATCAGTCCGTAGACCGAGTCGCGGACGATGCGCCCGCCGGTCCAGACGATGTTCAGCGCCACCGCGATGGCGACCAGCGGATCGAGCCGCAGCCAGCCCGTCAGCGCCACCAGTGCGACGCCGGCCAGCACGCCCGCCGACGTCCACACGTCCGTCAGCAGGTGGTGCGCGTTGGCATCGAGCGTCGCCGAGCGGTGCTGCTTCGCGGCGCGCAGCAGGACCAGCGCGACGCCGAGATTCACCAGCGAGGCGAGCACCGAGACACCGAGACCGAGTCCGATCTGCTCGAGCGGTTGCGGATGCCGCAGTCGTTGCACCGCCGCGTACGCGATGCTGGCGGCTGCCACCAGGATGAGCGTGCCCTCGACGCCGGCCGAGAAGTATTCGGCCTTGCCGTGGCCGTGCGGATGGTCCTCGTCGGCCGGACGGGCAGCCACGGCGAGCATGGACAGCGCCATGACGGCGCCCGCGAGGTTGACCAGCGACTCCATGGCGTCCGAGAGCAGGCCGATCGACCCGGTCAGCAGGTACGCGAGCGCCTTCAGTCCCATCGTCGCGAGCGCCGCGCCGATGGAGAGCCAGGCGAACCGGGTGAGGGACGGGGTGGCCAAGCAGGTGTGTCGCCCTGATCGTGGACCCTTAGAATACCAGCGAAGGCTCGCGACCGGACTTCGTGCCTGGCGCAGCGACGCGGGTCGGCGCCGGAGGCCCGACCGGCGAGGCACGCACACGCATGACGGGGAGACGACGATGGGCACCGCGACACTGCTGGCCTCGGGGCTGTACTTCGGCGAGGGGCCACGCTGGCACGCGGGGCGGCTGTGGTTCAGTGACTTCTACGACCACGCGGTCAAATCGGTCGATGCCGCCGGCCAGGTGCGCACGGAACTGACGATCGACGATCACCCGTCGGGCCTGGGCTGGCTGCCGGACGGGCGACTGCTGGTCGTGTCGATGAACCGCCGCCAGTTGCTGCGGGTCGATCCCGACGGCGTGCGCGTGCATGCCGACCTGTCGGCGGTGGCCGCGCATCGGGCCAACGACATGGTGGTCGATGCGGCCGGTCGCGCCTACGTCGGCAACTTCGGCTTCGCGCTCGACGACGCCCTGAAGGCCCGCGGCGTCGAGGGCGTGCTCGCGGACCATCCGACGGCGAACCTCGCGTGCGTCGATGCCGACGGACGGGTGCGGATCGCCGCCCCCGGCCTGCACTTTCCGAACGGCATGGTGATCACGCCGGACGGACGCACGCTGATCGTCGCCGAGACGCTCGCGCTGCGCCTGTCGGCATTCGACATCGCCGCGGACGGCACGTTGTCCAATGGCCGCGTGTGGGCGCCGGTCGGCATGCGCGCGCCCGACGGCATCTGCCTGGATGCGGACGGCCACGTGTGGATCGCCAACGCGATCGCGCCGGAATGCGTGCTGATCGCGCCGGGTGGCACGGTCGTCGACACCGTGCAGACCGACCAGCCGTGCTTCGCGTGCATGCTCGGGGGCGAGGACGGCCGCACGCTCTTCATGATGACGGCGCCCTCGTCGATGGCCGAGGTCGCCGGCGCCGCGCGCCAGGGTCACCTCATGACGGCACGGGTCACGACCCCGCGCGCGGGGCGGCCGTAGCGTCACGATCGGACGCGCGACGACCGCGACCGGCACGGCGGTCCAGCCCGAGCCGGATCGCGCGCTTCCACGTCACCGACACCGAACGACGCTCGCCCTGCCGCCGGTCCGCGTGCATCGCGAACCGGCAGCGGCACTGGTCGGGTGTGCTGCAATCGCGCAACGGCAGCCGGGTGTTCGGCCGCAGCAGCATGCGCTGACCCGCGCACGCCTGGGCGGCACCGCAGGCAGGACCGCGCAGCAGGACCGACACGGCCCGATAGTCCGGCGGTGGTGGCGCAGCGACGCGCGACGAACGCAGGAACGGCCGGAATTCCATCAGCGATCCCGCGCCGGCATCGAGTGAAGCCATGAGACGTTTGAACATGCCGGCACGGTGTCACGCGGGCAGGTTGCGCGCTCGGCAGTCCGGTTCAGAAAGGTCGAAATGCGCCTGCCTCCACGGCTTCGTATCCAGGGTGGAGAGATCACCTCCATCCGGGGGTCGCGAATCGCACTGCGCCGCCTCAGCGTCCGGCGCGCCGGCGTACAATCGTCTGTCCCGCCAAGCGAGTACCCCATGAGCGAAGAGATCCTGCTGCGCGAACAACACGACGGCATCGTCACCCTTACGCTCAACCGTCCGCGCCAGATGAACGCCCTCTCGGCCGCGCTGCGCTCGCGCCTGCTCGAGGAACTCCTTGCGCTCGGACGCGACGATTCCGTGCGCGTGGTGATCCTCACCGGTGCCGGCGAAAAGGCATTCAGCGCGGGCGTGGATCTCAAGGAACTGGAGACGATGCCGCTCACGGCGGCCGAACTCGGACCGGACGGGCCGGTCCCGCGCGCCTTCGCGGCGCTCGGCAAGCCGACGATCGCGGCGGTGAACGGCTTCGCCATCACGGGCGCCTTCGAGCTCGCGCTTCACTGCGACATCCTCGTCGCGTCGACGAATGCGCGCTTCGCCGATACGCACGCACGCGTCGGCATCGTGCCCGGCTGGGGCCTGTCGCAGCTGCTGCCCCGCCTCGTCGGCCCGGTACGCGCCCGCTACATGAGCTTCACGGGCAACTTCATCGATGCCGCGACCGCGCGCGACTGGGGCCTCGTCATCGACGTGCTGCCGCCGGCCGACCTGTTGCCCGCGTGCCGCAAGATCGCCGCGGACATCGCGTCCTGCGATGCGGCCACGCTGGCCGACGTCCGCAAGGCGATCAACGCCGGCCTCGAGACGACGCTGCAGGCCGGACTCGCGCTCGAGGGTCATCTCAGCCAGGCCGCGGCCGCGCGCTTCGACGGCGCGAACTTCGCCGGCACGCGCAATGCGGTGATGAACCGCGGCAAGTCGCAGAGCAATCCGTCGTGAGACCGAGCCGCGTCCTGATCGTCGACGACCAGCCCGAGTTGCGGCTGCTGCTCACGCTGAGCCTCTCCGGGGCGGACGTCGAACTGCGTGAAGCGGCGAACGGCCACGAGGCGCTGCTCGAGTGCGAGGCCAAGCCGCCGGACATCGTGCTGCTCGACGTCATGATGCCGGGACTCGACGGATACGAGGTCTGCCGCCGCATCAAGGCCGATCCCCGCCTCGCCGGCGCCCGGGTCGTGATGATGACCGCCGCGGACCAGCCCGAGCAGCGCCAGCGCGGGTTCGACGCCGGAGCCGACCATTACGTCAGCAAGCCCTTCAGCCCCGGGGAATTGCTGCAGTTGCTGGGCGACCTGACCGGCGCCGGACGTGCGCGCGCGTCGGCGACCGGCACGGGCTGAGCCCCCGCCCGATCCCGCGACCGAGCGGAGCGCCCCGACGGAACCGCGTCCTGCGATTTCGCGGGGGCCGGATCCGCACATGCCGTCATTGCCAGCCCCCCGGGGGAGGCATGGAATGCCTCCAAAAAGGGACGTGGGGGAGAGTCATGACGACGCCGATCCCGATGCTCGACCTGATGTTCTTCCTGACCGAGCGGGTCGACAATCCGCGGCACGTCGGGGCCGTGCAGATCTTCCGACTGCCGAAGCGCGGGGGCGCCGACCGGGTGCGCGAGATCGTCGCGGCCTACCGCAAGACCCGGCCGCAGGCACCGTTCAATCGCGTGCCGGAGTTCCACCCCACCGGGATGCCGCAGTGGCGCGAGGTCGACGGGATCGAACCGCAGTACCACGTGTTCCACATCGCCCTGCCCTCGCCCGGCACCGACGAGCAGCTGCACCAGCTGGTCGCCGACCTGCACGGGCCCATGCTCGAGCGCAACCGGCCCGGCTGGAAGGTGTACGTGATCGAGGGCCTGAGCGGCGGCCGCTTCGCGGTCTACCACAAGGTCCACCACGCGCTGGTCGACGGCGAGTCGGGCATGCAGATCCTCGAGCGCGCGCTGTCGACGCGCGCGAGCGACCGGCGCATCCGCACGACGGTGGGTCTCGGCATCCGGCATCGGCCGAGGCCCGTGCCGCACGACATGCGCGCCACGCTCGAGCGCGAGGCGCAGAAGCTGGCGCGGCGCACGCGCTCCATCGGACGCGGCTCGCTGCACCTGCTGGAGGACACCCTGCAGGGCCTGCGCGGCTTCTCGCGCACCGAGCGGCGCGCCTTCACCGCGCCGCAGACGCCGATGAACGAGCCGATCCACAACGCGCGCGCGGTCTCGCACGCGGTGTTCCCGTTGCGCGGCCTGAAGGCCATCGCGCGCCGGCACCAGTGCACGCTGAACGACGTGGCGCTGTGCCTCGTCGACGCCGGGCTCAACCGCTACCTCAAGGCACAGGGCCGCAAGCCGGATCACCCGCTGGTGGCCATCTGCCCGGTGTCGCTGCACGATCCGGGCGTCAAGGAAGCGACGACCAACGTGTCCGCCATCTGGCCGATGCTGGGCCAGCCCGATGACCCGCCGACGCGCCGGCTGAAGGCGATCCAGGCGAGCACGCACGCGGCCAAGGCCGACCTCAAGAATCTCGGCAAGGACGCCGCCTACGCCTACGCCGTGATGTCGTTCGCGCTGATCGAGACGCTGTCGAGCGCGCACGTCGAGCGCTACGGCATGCGACCCGCCAATGTCCTGGTCTCGAACGTGCGCGGCCCGGATCGTCACCTGTACCTGAACGGCGCGCGACTCGAGGCACTCTTCCCGGTATCGACGCTGATTGCGGGCGTGGGGCTGAACATCACCCTCATGTCGTACGCCGACGAAGTGGATTTCGGGTTCACGGCGAACGGCGCGGCCATGCCGGAAGTGGAGAGCCTCGCGGCCTTCGTGGCCGACGCCTACGCCGCCCTGAAATAGGGGACATTCCTCTTTTTCCGATCCGGGGACGAGCGCGCCCCCGGGTCTCGGGGCTGCGCGAAAAAGAGGAATGTCCCCGATTTTTCGTGTATCTAGGGCCCCGTAGCCAGAACGACGGGGGAGCCCCTTGACCGACGCCACGACCGCGGCCGCCGCGCCGTCCGACCACGAACTCAGCCGCTCCCTCGAGAGCCGCCACGTCACGATGATCACCATCGGCGGCGTGATCGGCGCGGGCCTCTTCGTCGGCAGCAGCGCCGCGATCCAGGCTGCCGGTCCGGCCGTGATCTTTTCCTACGTGCTCGCGGGCGCGCTCGTGTTCCTGATCATGCGCATGCTCGGCGAGATGGCCGTCGCCCATCCCGGCATCCGCTCCTACACCGAGTTCACGCGCCACGGCCTCGGCAACGGCGCGGGTTTCGTCGCCGGCTGGATCTACTGGTACTTCTGGATCATCGTGGTGCCGATCGAGGCCATCGCGGGCGCGCAGATCATCCAGCACTGGCTGCCGTTGCCGATCTGGCAGATCGGCATCGTGCTGATGGGCATCATGACCGCGGTCAACCTGATGTCGGCGCGCTCGTACGGCGAGTTCGAGTTCTGGTTCTCCTCGATCAAGGTCGGCGCCATCCTCGCCTTCATCGTGATCGCGGCCGCCTGGGCGCTCGGCTTCACCTCGCCCGCCGGCTCCACGCTGTCGAACCTCACCGCGCACGGCGGCTTCGCGCCGAAGGGCCTGACACCGGTGTTCGCGGCGGTGACCACCGTGTTCTTCTCGATCACCGGCTCGGAGATCACCACGGTCGCCGCCGCCGAATCGAAGGAACCCTCCAAGGCCATCGTGAAGATGGGCACGTCGATCGCCTGGCGCCTGCTGCTCTTCTACGTGGCGTCCGTGTTCCTGATCGTGTGCGTGGTGCCCTGGACCGACGTGACGCCCGGCGAGTCGCCGTTCACCAAGGCACTCACCACGATGGGCTTCGGCTGGGGCAGCACGGCGATGAGCGTCATCATCCTGACGGCCGTGCTGTCGTGCCTCAACTCGGCGGTCTACGTGTCGTCGCGCGTGCTGTACGTCCTGGCCGACAAGGGCGACGCGCCCCGCTGGCTGGTCGAGGTGAACGCGCGGCGCGTGCCGGCGCGCTCGATCTACATCGGCGGCCTGGCGGGCGTGGTCGGTGTCGTCGTCGCGACGATCTCGCCGCAGGTGGTCTTCGCCTTCCTCGTGAACGCGATCGGCACGATCATCGTGTTCCTGTACCTGATGACCGCGTTCGCGCACATCCGGCTGCGCCGCGCCTACCCGGCCACCGAGCACCAGGCGGTCAAGGTGTGGCTGTTCCCGTGGCTGACGTATCTCGCCATCGCGGGACTGGTCGCGGTGCCGGTGGCGATGATGCTGACACCGGAACTCGCGAGCCAGTTCTACACCACGCTCGTGCTGGTGCTGGTGACGATCGTCGCCTACGTCTTGCTGCGCAGGGGTCGCTGAGGTGCGCCGGTCATGGGTCCTGCTCGCCCTGTTGACCGCCCTGCCCGGCCTCGCGCGGGCGGAACTCGCGCAGGTCTCCGCGAGCGGTTTCACGGTGCGGCACACCTTCCAGCTCGCCGCGGCCCCGGACGCGGCCTGGCAGGTGCTCGTGCATCCCGAGCGCTGGTGGCCGCGCGACCACACCTGGTCGGGCGACGCCGCGCATCTGAGCCTCGATCCGGAGGCAGGCGGTTGCTTCTGCGAGCGCTGGAGCGGCGGCACTGCGGAACACGGGCGCGTCGTGCAGAGCCGCCCCGGGCAACTGCTGCGTTTCGCGGGCGCGCTCGGGCCGCTGCAGGAGATGGCGGTGAGCGCGGTGCTGAGCGTGACGCTCGCTCCGCAGGGCGGCGGCACGCAGGCGATCGTCACCTACCGCGTGAGCGGCGACGCATCGCACGCCTTCGAGACGCTCGCGCCCATCGTCGACCAGGTGATCGGGCAGCAGTTCGGCGGCTTCGCCGCGCTCGCGGGGCGGCCAGCCCCGTAGCACGCGTCAGAGCGGCTCGAGATCGAGCCGTCCGCTCGCCTCGTCGAGGATCGGCGGACTCTGCACCGACAGGAATTCCAGCGCCTGTTCGCCGGTGACGAACCCGTGGTACTCGCCGCGCCCGATCAGCACGCGGTCGCCGGCCTGCACGTCGAACCAGGCATCGCCCACGCGCGCGCGTCCTGCGCCACGCAGGACATGGATCACCGTCTCGGCGCGGTTGTGCCGGTGCACCTCGGACGTGCTGTGTGCCGCGATGCGCACCAGGTCGGCGGCCACCTGCGATTCGAGCGCCGTGCCACGCGTGACCTGCTGTACATCGAACACCCCGAAGCGCTCGACGGGCGGGGCCCCGCGCAGGATCCCGCTCACGCGGCGCCGCCGCCGCGGGCGATCCACGCGTCGACGATCGCCTCGAGCTCGGTGAGCGGCACCGCGCCGTTCTCGAGCACGACGGTGTGGAAGTCCTTCAGCTTGAATTTCGTTCCCAGCGCCGCGCGCGCCTTCTCGCGCAGTTCGAGGATCTTGAGCTGGCCCACCTTGTACGCGCAGGCCTGGCCGGGCAGCGCCATGTAGCGCTCCACTTCCGAGGTGACGTCGCTCTCGGCGATGCCGGTGGTCGACACCATGTAGTCGATGCCCTGCTGCCGGCTCCAGCCCTTGGCGTGCAGGCCCGTGTCCACCACGAGACGGGCCGCGCGCAGCAATTCAGCCTGCAGGCGCCCGAGATCGCCGAGGGGATCGTCGCGGTACATGCCGATCTCGGCGGCGAGCCGCTCGGCGTACAGCGCCCAGCCTTCCACGTAGGCGGTGTAGATCGGCTGCTGGCGGATGAACGGCATGTCCTTCAGCCCGTGCGCCATGTCGATCTGGAAGTGGTGGCCGGGAATGCCCTCGTGGTACGCGAGCGTCTTCATGCCCCACTGCGGGGTCTCGCTCATGTCGCGCAGGTTGGCGAAGAAGCGCCCGGGGCGCGATCCGTCCATCGCCGCCGGCTCGTAGTAGGCGCCGGACGTACCCTTCTCGGAGGCCACCGGCACGCGCACGACCTGCAGGTGCCCCTGCGGGATGGTGCGGAAATACTCCGGCATGCGCGCCGCGACCTCGTCGAGGATCTGCTGGTAGCGCGCGAGCGCCTGCTTGCGGCCGGCATCGTCGTTGGCATAGAGGTACTGCGGATCCTTGCCGAGGGCGCTCATGCGCTCGGCGACCGTGCCGTCGGCGCGGCCCACGCGCTTCAGCAGCGCGTCCATCTCGGCCGTGATGCGCGCCACCTCGTCGAGACCCATCTGGTGCACGCGCTCCGGCGTGTAGTCGGTGGTGGTGAACTCCCGGAGCGCGGACTGGTAGAACGCCGCGCCGTCGGGCAACCGGCCCACGCCGTCAGCCGTCCCGGCGGACCGGGGCCGCTGCGCCACGAGCGCCGCCGCCATGCGCTGGTACGCGGGATACACGTCGGCTTCGAGCGCCGCGACGGCCTGGTCGCGATAGCCGTCGCGCTCGGTCGCGTCGAACTTCGCCTCGTTCATCCGCTCGACGAAACTCGTGACCAGCGCGTTGTCCGCGGGTCTGGCCGCAATCGTGTCGTTGATGACCACCAGCGACTTCTCGAGCAGCGCAGGCGGCAGCACCACGCCGAGGCCCGACTGGCGCTGCATCTCGGCCGTGAGCGCGTCGAGCTTGCCGCCCATCGCGTGCAGCCGCGCCACGTAATTGCGCGCGGTCTTGGCGTTCTTGATCACGTGCTGGCTCTGCAGGAAGCTCGCGAGCTGCACCTGCGTGCCGAACATCGGGCTGATCGGGTAGAGACCCTCCGAAGACAGCCACGGGAACGGCTTGGTGGCGACCGCCTGCCCGTAGAAATCGAGCAGGATGTCGTAGGTGATCTGCTCCTGCGGCGAGAGTCGCGCGCGATCGAACTCCTTCACCTCGGTGATGGCCTGCTCGGCCCAGGCGATGTCCTCGTCCCGCTTGGCGACCCCCACGGCCGCGAGCTTGCCCGAATGGAAGTCGAGCACGGTGCCGTCGATCGCCCCGATGGTGGTGAGAATCTCCGGGTTCTTCACCAGGAAGGCGATCGCCTGGCGGTTCGCGAGCTGGTTGATGGTGAACGGGTGACCCCAGACCAGCCGGTAGGCCGGGTACGCCGCGACGATGACGAGCCCGAGCAGGCCCCAGGCGAGGCCCTTGAACAGTCGCTTCATGCTCCCCCCTATTCGCGGTAGTGGCAGCCGCGGCTCTCCGGGTTTTCCCAGGCCGCGAGCGTCACGATCAGCGCGACCCGCACCGCATTGCGCAGTCCGATCAGGTCGTCCGTCATCGCCGCGCGCCGGTAGAAACGCTCGACCTCGACTTCGAGGTTGCGCAGGTCGCGGATCGCGCGCGCGAGGCGTCGGCTGGTGCGCACCAGACCGACGTAGTTCCACATGATGTGCTTGAGCGACACCATGTCCTGCAGGATCAGCGCCGGGTCGGGCGTCTCGATGCCCGTCGCCTTCCACCGCGGGATCTCGTCGAAGTGCAGGCCGTCACGCGGCGGCAACGTCGCCACGATGTGGCGGGCCGAGCGATGCCCCCAGACGAGCCCCTCGAGCAGCGACGTGCTCGCCAGCCGGTTGGCGCCGTGCAGTCCGGTGCAGGAGACCTCGCCGATCGCGTACAGGCGCTGCACGGTGCTGAGCCCGTGCTCGTCGACCCAGACGCCGCCGCACGAGTAGTGCGCCGCGGGCACGACGGGCAGCAGGTCGCGCGTGATGTCGATGCCGTATTCCAGGCATCCCCTCACCATCTGCGGGAACTCCGCGCGGATCCGCTCGGCCGGGATGTAGGAACGCAGGTCGAGGTAGACGTTGGGCTCGTCCCGCCGCAGCATCTCGGCGAGGATGCTGCGCGCGACCACGTCGCGCGGCGCGAGATCCTTCCACTTCGGATCGTAGCGATCCATGAACGGCACGCCGTCCTCGCCGACCAGCCGCGCGCCGGCGCCGCGCACCGCTTCCGTGATCAGGAAGCACGGCGCATTGCGGTGATAGAACGCGGTCGGGTGGAACTGGATGTACTCGGTGTTGATCACGCGCGCGCCGGCGCGATAGGCCATCGCGAGACCGTCGCCGCGCGAGCCGTGCGGATTGGTCGTGCGCAGGAAGATCTGGCCGAGCCCGCCCGTGGCGAGCACCGTCGCGCGCGCGTAGCAGCGCACGATCCGGCCCGTGGCCTGCTCGAGCACGTAGGCACCGACGCAGGAGAGCGGATCGTAGATCGCACGGCGGTCCTGGCCGTGGTGCGCGGGCGTGAGCAGGTCGACGGCGCTGTAGCCGGTGAGGAACCGCACGCGCGGGTGCGCGCGCAGCGCCGCGATCAGGGCACTCTCGATGGCGCGCCCGGTCGCATCCGTGGCATGCAGGATGCGCGGCAGCGAGTGCCCGCCTTCGCGGCCGAGCGCCAGCGTGCCGTCCGGCTGGCGGTCGAACGGCACCTTCAGCCGGTCGAGCAGCAGCGACTTGACCAGCGGCGGGCCTTCGCGCGCCAGGATCTGCACCGCCTGCGGACGGCAGATGCCGGCGCCGGCGTTCTCGATGTCCCGCGCCAGCAGGTCGGGCGAGTCATCGGGCGCCGTGTAGATGATGCCGCCCTGCGCCCAGTAGGTGTTCGACTCCTCCGGCTGGGCGGCCCGCGTGACGATGACGACGTCGAGCCCGGCCTCCGCGAGTTCGAGCGCCGCCGTGCCGCCGGCGATGCCGCAGCCGAGGACGAGGACGTCGCTCTCGACCGGCTCGCTCAATCGACCCTCGGGCCCACGGCCAGCATGCGCTCGACGGAGCGCAGCGCGCGCACCCGGATGTCCTCCGGCACGTCGATCTGCCACCGCAGGTGCTGCAGCGAGTCGCGCGTCTGCTCGAGCGTGATCTCGCCCATGTGCGGACAGCGGTGGCTGCACAGGCGCAGCATTTCCTTCTCGGGATTGGCGGCGACGATGTTGTCGCCCATCGAGCACTCGGTGAGCAGCAGGTAGCGCTTCGCCTTCGACTTCTCCACCGCCTTGATCATCGCCGTGGTGCTGCCGGAGAAGTCGGCCTTGGCCACCACCTCCGGGCTGCACTCGGGATGCGCGAGGATGAACACGTCGGGGAACTGCTTGCGCGCGGCGTCGATGTCCTCCGGGCTGAACAGCTCGTGCACCTCGCAGCGTCCCTTCCACGCCACCATGACCTGCTCGACCTCGGTGCTCGCCGGCGCGGCGGCCTTCGACAGCACGCTCGGCACGATGACGTGGCGGCCGGTCTCGCGCGCCACGTTGCGGGCCAGGAACTCGTCCGGCAGGAAGATCACCGTGTCCGACTTCAGGGACTCGACCACCGCGACCGCGTTGCCCGAGGTGCAGCAGATGTCGCACTCCGCCTTCACGTCGGCGTAGGTGTTGATGTAGGTGACGATCGGCACGCCCGGGTAGGCCGCGCGCAGCGCCCGCACGTCCGCGGCCGTGATGCTCTCGGCCAGCGAGCAGCCGCCCTTGTGCGTCGGCAGCAGCACGGTCTTGGTCGGGTTGAGGATCTTCGCGGTCTCGGCCATGAAACGCACGCCGCAGAAGACGATGACGGCCTTGTCCGTCTCCGCCGCGCGGCGGCTCAGCTCCAGGGAATCGCCGCGGAAATCCGGCACCGTGTGGAACAGCGCCGGCTCCATGTAGTTGTGGCCGAGAATGACCGCATCGCGCTCCACCTTCAGGCGCAGGACGTCGGCCGCCACTTCCGCCTTGAGCAGCAGTTCGGCGTCGGGCATGACGTCCCCGAGGTGCTTCTGCAGGTCGCGATAGATTTCCTGGGCTTGCACGCGTCTTCCTCTGCCCCGGCAGGGGCCGGGCCGGAGGCGGAATTCTACGCCATTCCTAGCGGCGGCGGCCCAGCCAGCGCTGGGCGCGCTCCATGTCGCGCAGGTCCGACGCCGTCTCGATGCCCTGGCGGCCCGCGGCCTCCAGGGCCAGCAGCAGCAGCTGCGCGCTCGCGTAGGCGTCCGCGATCGCGTGGTGGCGCCCGATCGGCGGCAGGCCGAAGTGCCGCGTCCAGTCGTCGAGCGTGTCGTTGTCGGTCTTCGGGAACAGCGCCGGCAGCAGCACGGCGAGATCCATGAAGCGCGGCCAGGCGCGCAGGCCGAGCCGCTGGCGCACTTCGCGACGGAAGACGGTGGCGTCGAACTCGGCGCGGAACGCGACGACGCGCGAATCGCCGATGAACTCCAGGCAGCGCACCAGCGCCTCGACCGGTTCCTCGCCGGCCAGTTGCTGCTGGCCGCCGATCTGGTGGATGAGGATGTTGTCGACGGCGCTCGAGCGTTCCTGTCGCAGCGTCACCTCGAACGCGTCGTCGTGACGGACGGCGCGCGCCGTGACGGCGACGGCGCCGATGGAGATGATGCGGTCCGCGTGCATGTCGGGGCCGGTCGTCTCGAGGTCGAGCGCCACGAAGCGCGCGATGGCGAGCGGCTCGCCGAGACCCGGGCGCTCGGTGAACTGCTGGCGCACGCGCCGCAGACGCTCGCGCGACTGCGCCGGCAGCGCCCGCCGCGCGCGCCGTGCCTCCAGCCAGCCCTGCCCGGGCCACCGCATCGCCACCTCAGTGCCCGACGGTCTGCTCGAGGCGCGACTGCAGGGCGCGGGCCTGCCGGAACGCCTCGCGCAGCATGCGCTGGTCGAGCTGGTTGAGCGCGTAGGGATCGATGCGATTGGGCACCGGCCGTCCGGCATCGCCCTCGCCGGCCGCGGTCCGCTCGCCCTCGAGCGCGCCACGCTGTGCGCGCAGGCGCAGCATCTGCAGGAAGTGGTAGGCGTCCACGGCCGCGGCAGTGTCCTGCTCGGGCAGGTTGAGGTGCCGACCGGCGAGGCGAAGTCGCTGCGACGTGTTGGTCTCGCTGAAGCCGAACGCGAGCGCGTAGGCGCGCGCCGCATCGACGAAGATGCGCGTCCCGTGCGTCTTGAGGTCGAGCGTGCCGCCGTGGCCGTCCTCGCCGGTGCGGAAGGTGCGGATCCAGCCGAGCGGCGGCTCCGCCTGCAGCGCGTTGGCCACCAGCATGCGCTGGAACAGGCGGTTTTCCGGCGTGACGCCGTTGAGCCAGTGCCGCAGGTCTTCCGCCAGCCGCGCGTCGCCGTAGAGCGGCCGGAAGTCGAAATAGATGTTCGCTGCGAGCAGTGCCGGCGGCGTCGGCTCGCGGATCCAGGCCGCGAAGCGGTCGCGCCACTCCTTCACGCTCAGGCAGCAATCCGGGTTGCGCGCCATGATGTTGCCGGGGCACAGCGGGAAGCCGAGCTCGGCCAGCGCATCGTTCATCACCCGGGCGAACTCGAGCAACCGGGCCCGCGCGTCATCGACCTCGTCGTCCGGGCAGTCGAACACGATGGCATTGTCCTGGTCGGTCGCCACGGTCTGCTCACGCCGGCCTTCGCTGCCGACGGACAACCAGCACCAGTCGACGCCGGCGAGGTTGAAGCCGGGCGCGATCAACTCGAACAGCCGGTGCGTGAGCGCGTCGTTGAGAGCCGTGAGCGTGTGCGTGAGCGGCTCGGCGGCCGCGCCCTGCGCGACGAGGTTCTCGGCGAGCGCATCGATGTCCCGCGTGACGCGCCGCAGCCCCGCGAGGTCGCGCGCCTGCGCGATCGCCTGTGTCACGTGGCGCATGGTGACGCGCTGGAGCGTGAACAGGTCGCGCTCGGAGACGACCCCCGAGAGACGGCCGTCGCGGGTCAGCAGCAACTGGTGGTAGCCGCGCGTCGCCATGAGGGCGAGGCCTTCCTGCGCGCTGGCCAGTTCATCCAGCGTGGCCGGACGCGCGCTCATCACCTCCGCGATCGGCGTCGCGAGGTCGCGACCTGGCAATACGACACGGTCGCGCAGGTCCACCAGCGTGAAGATGCCCAGCGGGCGCTGGGCGTCGTCGACCACGGCGATGGTGCGCACGCCCTCCTCGCGCATCGTCGCGAGCGCGGCGCGCACGGGCGTCCCCGCCGCGCAGTACACGGGCGCCCGGCGGACCAGGGCCTTGAGCGGTTCGAGCAGACTCTGCTGTTCGGAGGCGCGCTGGCTGAAGTGCTGGCGGATCTGGCCGAGCGAGTGCTGCAGGACGCTGGCCAGGGCCTGCGTGCAGAACTCCGCGAAGGGCGGCGAGCGTCGCCGCAACTCGTCGAAGTCCTCGCGCGCCAGCTGGTAGCAGAAGACGTCCTCGGTGGCCTCGAAGCGCCGCGTGCCGAGTGCACCGGCCGAGAGCGCCGCCACCGGGAAGCACTCCCCGGCGCCGCGCACCTCGTCGTCGACGGCGGCCGTGAGGCTGCGCACGCGCACGTGGCCGCGCTGGATGACGTACAGGTGTCGCGCCATGCCGTCGGCCGGATCGACGATCACGGCGCCGACCGGAAAATACGCGAGGCTCGCGCGCGCGGCGAAGAACTCGAGGTCGCGCGCCGCCATCGTGGCGAACGGCACGTGCGCCTTCAGGAAGCGCGTGGTGCTCTCGACGATGAGCGGCGGCGTGGCCATGCCGGTTCAGTGTGCCCCAATCGGGCCGGGTCCCCAACCGGGAGATCTACCGGCCTCGCCGCGGTGGATGGGCGACCGGTCCCGGCAAGGAAAAGGGCCGCCCGGTCGCCCGGGCGGCCCAAGCATCGGCGCGGAACGGTCAGTGGGCCGTGGCCCTGGAGGCGAGGATGCCCGTGTTCTGTCGGGCGTAGACCTCCGGCCACATCTCCTCCGACCGCTTGTCGCGGAACAGCAGTGAGCCGAGGAGCACGGCGAGGAAACCGAGCGGGATCGAGACGATGCCCGGGTTCTTGAGCGTGAACCACGGTTTTTCGAGGCCCATCAGCGAGACCTCCTTGCCCTCGACCTTCTTCACGTCGTCCTTGGCCTTCTGCACGGCCTTGTCGAGCGTGGTCTGGTCGATCTGGCCCTGCCTGACCACCTCGGGGTCGGTCGAGGCGAGCTTCGCCGCGATGGCCTCCCGCTTCGCCGCCTCGCCGTCGAACACCTTCTGCGCGGCCTCGCGCACCGCCTTCGGGTAGGTGACGTTCGGGGACACCAGCGTGAGACCGACCGCGACCACCGTCCCGACGATCATGCCGAGCACGATGCCGCCGGTGCTGCAGCGCTTCCAGTACATGGTGAGCAGGATGCAGGGGAAGTTGGCCGAGGCGGCGACCGCGAACGCGAGCGCCACGAGGTGCGCGACGTTCTGCCCCTTGGCGGCGATGCCGATCATGATCGACAGCGCGCCGACGAAGACCGTCGCGATGCGCGCCGCGCGCACCTGCTGCTGCGGCGGCACGGTCTCACCGCCGTGGTACACGCCGACGTAGAGGTCGTGCGCGATGGCCGAGGCCGACGCGAGCACGAGGCCCGCGACCACCGCGACGATCGTCGCGAACGCCACCGCCGACACGAACGCCAGCATGAAGTTGCCGACGAAGGAATTGGCGCCGCCGCCGAGGTACTGCGCGAGCAGCGGGCCGGCCATGTTGCCGCCGGAGTCGACCGCGGCGATCGCGGCCGGACCCACGTGCTTCGCCGCGCCGAAGCCGAGGAACAGCGTCAGCACGTAGAAGCCGCCGATGATGCCCATCGCCCACACCACCGACTTGCGCGCCTGCTGCGCGGTCGGCACGGTGAAGAAGCGCATCAGGATGTGCGGCAGTCCGGCGGTGCCGAACACCAGCGCCATGCCGAGCGAGATCTGGTCGATCGGTGCCTTGAAGTACAGGCCGGGCTCGAGGAAGCGCTGGCCGAGTTCCTCGGACGTCATGTTCTTCGCGGCATCGCCGAGCAGCGAGGCCACCTTGGCCTGCACCTTCGGATCGCCCACCACGTCCGCGAGGAACGCCGGCAGCGAGAAGCCGTACGGCGTCCACACCAGCATCACCAGCACCAGCGACGCGATGACCAGCAGGATGGCCTTGATGATCTGCACCCAGGTGGTCGCGACCATGCCGCCGAACAGCACGTAGGCCAGCATCAGGATGCCGACCGCGACCACCGAGATCTCGTAGTCGATGCCGATCAGCGTCTTCACCAGCACGCCGCCGCCGACCATCTGCGCCGTCAGGTAGAACGTCGACACGGTGATCACGGACAGCGCGCCGACGATGCGCATCGCCTTCGGGTTGTTGCGGTAGGCGAGGATGTCCGAGAGCGTGTAGCGGCCGATGTTGCGGCAGGGCTCGGCGATCACCAGCAGCACGGTGATGTAGGCCACCAGCCAGCCCACCGAGTACATGAAGCCGTCGTAGCCGTACTGCGAGATCAAGCCCGCGATGCCGAGGAACGACGCCGCGGAAAGGTAGTCGCCCGCGATGGCCCAGCCGTTCTGGATGCCCGTCACGCCGCCGCCCGCGGTGTAGAAGTCGGAGGCCGACTTGACGCGCTTGGCGGCGAGGTAGGTGACGTACATGGTCAGGGTGATGATCGCGGCGAACACCGTGAACGTCAGCCAGCGATATTCGGGGGCCACGGCGCCCGACGCCCACGCGCTGCCGCTCGCCACGGCGAGCACGCCGGCGAGTCCATAGGCGGCCCAGCGACGATGTCGAACGTTCATGGTCAGCCCCTCCCCTGCTGGTAGGTCGCCGCGATCTCCGCCGCGAGCCGGTCGAACTCGGCGCCGGCGCGCCGCGAGTAATAGAACGCGACCAGCCACGCGACCACGAACTCGAGGAGCGCGAACAGCAGGCCGACGTTCACCACGCCCCAGACCTTGATCTTGAACAGGTCCTGGAAATACGCGGCGCCGACTGGCAGCAGGAAATAGAAGACGACCGAGAAGATCATCAGTCCGGTCAGGAATCCCTGCTTGCGGCGGTGCAGCGACTGGAAGCGCGGGTCGTTGATGACGGCATTCCAGTCGATGGTCGGTGGTGCGGCCATGATGTTCTCCCCCGTGGTTTTCGGCTCGTGGGACGAATCTAGCAAGGGGCCGGGGCGCCGGCTGTCCGACCTTGGTCTAAGATGGGGCCATGAAGGGGACCCCCTACCACCTGACCGTCTTCGGCGCGACGAGCTTCGTCGGCCAGCTCGTCACCCGCTACCTGATGGCGGAATTCGGACTGCAGGGGCGCCTGCGCTGGGCCATCGCGGGCCGCTCGGCCGGCAAGCTGCAGGCCCTGCGCAAGTCGCTCGGGCGCAAGGCGGCCGACCTGCCGGTCCTGATCGCCGACGCCGACGACGAGGTCGCGCTCGGCCGGCTCTGCGACCAGAGCGCGGTGATCGTCTCGACGGTGGGGCCCTACGCTCTCTACGGCGAGCCGCTGGTGAAGGTGTGCGCCGAGAGCGGCACCGACTATTGCGACCTCACCGGCGAGGTCCAGTGGATCCACCGCATGCTGCGGGCGTACGAGAAGACCGCGCGTCGCAACGGCGCGCGCATCGTCCACTGCTGCGGCTTCGATTCGATTCCCTCCGACCTCGGCGTGCACTACCTGCAGCAGCAGTCGATGAAGCGCTTCGGGCAGCCGTGCACGCAGGTCAAGATGCGCGTGCGCACCCTGCGCGGCGGGTTCTCCGGCGGCACGGTCGCGAGCATGCTGCAGTTCATCAAGGAAGCCGCGGACGACCCGGCGCTGCGCAAGCAGATCGCCAACCCGTACGTGCTGTGCCCGGAAGGCTATGGGTCGCGGGTCCGCCAGCCGAACGTGAAATTCGCGGAATACGATGCCGACTTCCAGTCGTGGGTGGCACCCTTCGTGATGGGCGCGGTCAACACGCGCATCGTCCAGCGCAGCAACGCCCTCGCGAAGCAGGCCTACGGGGCCCACTTCCGCTACGACGAGGCAGTGCTCGCGGGCCGTGGCATCAAGGGACGGCTCACGGCCTCCGCCATCGGCGGCGGACTCGCGGGCTTCATGCTCGCGAGCAGCGTCGGCCCGGTGCGCGGCGCGCTGGAGCGGTTCGTCCTGCCGGGACCGGGCGAAGGCCCGAGTCCTGAACAGCAGGAGCGGGGCCATTACGACCTGCGCTTTTTCGGGCGCACCGAGGACGGCCGCGCGCTGCGCGTGAAGGTGACGGGCGATCGCGACCCGGGCTACGGCTCGACCGCGAAGATCCTCGGGCAGGCCGGCGCGTGCCTTGCACTCGACATCCACAAGAGCGACGTGCCGGGCGGCTTCTGGACGCCGGCGACGCTGTTCGGCGACCGGCTGATCCGGCGCCTCGTCGCGCACGCCGGCGTCACGTTCGACGCGATCGACGCATAACGACCACACCGGGGGACTCGACCATGCCGACGACCACGCAATTCCTCGCACCCGTGCTCGCGCTCGTCGCGTGGACGTTCGTGATGTGGGTCTGGATGTACGTCACGCGCATCCCGGCGATGAACGCGGCGCACATCGACCCCCAGCAGGCCGCCCATCCGGGTTCGCTCGACGTGCTGCCGCCCCACGTACGCGCGGCGGCGGACAACTACAACCACCTGCACGAGCAGCCGACGATCTTCTACGCGCTGATGTTCTTCGCCGCGCTGACCGGGGGAGGCGACGCGACGACGATGCACCTCGCGTGGGGCTACGTCGTGATGCGCGTGCTGCACTCCCTGGTGCAGGCCACCGTCAACCGGGTGGTGGTGCGTTTCGCCCTGTTCGCCGTCGGCTCGCTGGTGCTCATGGCGATCGCTGTCCGCGAACTCCTACGGGTGTTCGGCGGCTGAGTCCGGAGTCAACCGCCGCCCGGGGGCGGCGTTCTGGGTCTCGGGACGCCCTGTTCCCGAGGACCCGACCATGACACGACGCACGCTCGCCCTGATTGGCGCCGCCTCCGTGGCCACCCTGCTGCTGCAGGCGGCCCCCGCCCTGGCCGATCCTCCGTCGCACGCCCCGGCCTGGGGCTACCACGACCGGGACGACCACGACTGGCACGATCGCGACGACCGCGACCGGTACTGGCACGACCGCGACGACCATCGCGACTGGGACCGCGGCCGGTACGCCTATCCGCGCCCGGTGTACTACGTGCCGCGCCTGCCGCGGGGCCACCAGATCGTCTACTACCGCGGGTTGCCCCACTACTACTACCGCGGCACCTGGTACGCGCCGTGCCGAGGCCGCTGGGCCGTGATCACACCGCCCTACGGACTCGTCGTCGCGTATCGCGACCACCGCTGGTGAACCCGCCGGGGGTCGGCGCAGGCCGGCCCCCGCACCGGCGTCACTTCATGCCGAGGAAATCGGGCTTGCCGATCTCGACGCCGTTGTGGCGCAGGAGGTTGTAGGTCGTGGTGACGTGGAAGAACACGTTCGGCGTCACCCAGTCCTGCACATAGGCGATGGCCGGCATCGACATCTCGCGCATCGGCGTCTTCCAGGCAATGATTCGCCCCTCGGTGCCGGCGAAGTGCTCCTCGCGGAACGTACCGAGATACTCGATCGTCCGCTGCACGCGCGCGACGAGTTCCGGAAACGTCTTCTCGGTGTCCTCGTAAGCGGGCGGCGTCTGGCCCGCGAGGCGCGCGGCGCCGGCCTTCGCCACGTCGGTCGCGATCTGCACCTGCCGGGACAGCGGGAACATGTCGGGGAACAGCCGGGATCCCGTCATCACCAGCGGGTCGATCTTCTTCGCCTCGCAGTGCGCGGCGCCTTTCTCGAGGATCGCGACGAGGTTGCCGAGCACTCGGACGGTCGGCGGGATCAGCAGCTGGTACATCGAGACGGACATGGTCACCTCGGGGTGGGCATTCGACGGGGCCGCAACGCTAGCACGTCCCCGGCCCGAGGCAAGTTCAGCCCTTGAGGCGACCGTAGTCGGTGAACTTCGCGATGACGCGCTGCAGTTCGGCCGGTTCGAGCAACTGGGGCTCGAGCCCCGCCGCGAGCAGGTCGAGGTACTCGCCCGCCAGGTTCTCCACTTCCGTCGCGACCGCATGCGCCTCGCGCAGCGACGTGCCGACTGCCATCACGCCGTGGTTGCCGAGCAGGACCGCACGCCGCCCCTCGAGTCCCTCCACGGCGCTCGCCGCCAGCTCGGCCGTGCCGAACGTGCAGTAACGGGTGCAGCGGATGTCGCCGCCCGCCAGCGCGATCATGTAGTGGAACGGCGGGATGCCGCGTCCCGCGCAGGCGAGCGCCGTGGCGCGCGGACTGTGGGTGTGGACGATCGCTTCGACTTCGGGACGCGCCGCGTAGATCGCCGCATGCATGCGCCACTCGGAGGATGGGCGCTCGCTCGACGGCCGCGCCTCGCCCGCAAGCGTCAGTTCGACGATCTGGCCGGGTTTCGTTTCGGCATACGGCACGCCCGCGGGCGTGATGAGGAACCCGCGCTCGGTCCGCGCCGAGACGTTGCCGGACTTGTTGGGCACCAGCCCGGCGGCATCGAGCGCGCGGGTGCGGGTGACGATTTCCTCGCGGAGGGCGTGTGGCATGGGAGTCAGGACGCTGCGCGCTCGGGGTACAGCGAGAGTAGCCCCGCGCGCGACGCGGGCGCCACACCGCGCTCGGTGATGATGCCGGTGACCAGGCGGGCCGGCGTGACGTCGAAGGCCGGATTCGCCACGGCGCTGCCCGGCGCGACCACGGCCACCTCGTGCAGCGCGCCGTCGTCCGCGCGACCGCGCAGGTGCGTCACCTCGCGCCCGGAGCGCTCCTCGATCGGGATCTGCGCGACGCCGTCCTCGAGCGTCCAGTCGATCGTCGACCACGGCAGGGCGGCATAGAACGGCACGCCGTTGTCCTGCGCCGCGAGCGCCTTGAGGTACGTGCCGATCTTGTTGCAGACGTCGCCGGTCGCCGTGGTCCGGTCGCTGCCGACGATGCAGACGTCGACGCGGCCGTGCTGCATCAGGTGGCCGCCCGCGTTGTCCGCAATGACCGTGTGCGGGACGCCGTGCGCCCCGAGCTCGAACGCCGTGAGCGAGGCCCCCTGGTTGCGCGGTCGCGTCTCGTCGACGTAGACGTGCAGCGGGATGCCGAGCGCGTGCGCGGCGTACACGGGCGCGAGCGCCGTGCCCCAGTCGACGGTCGCGAGCCAGCCGGCGTTGCAGTGCGTGAGCACGTTGAGCGGCCGGTCGCCGTGGCGACCGGACAGCAATTTCAGCAGCACCGCGCCGTGGCGACCGATCGCCTCGCAGGCCGCGACGTCCTCGTCCGCCATGCGCGCCGCCTCGGCATACGCGGCCTCGACACGGCGCGCGACGGGCACGTCGCGCAGCGCCTCGACCATGCGTGTCAGCGCCCAGCGCAGGTTGACCGCGGTCGGCCGGGTGGCGCCGAGCTGCTGCACGACGGCGCGCAGGCGGCCGTCATCGGCATCGGCACGCAGGCCGAGCGCCACGCCATAGGCAGCCGTCACGCCGATCAGGGGCGCGCCGCGCACGATCATGTCCCGGATGGCGACGGCCGCGTCGTCGGCCGTCCGCAGGTGGATTTGCTCGAACGCGAACGGCAGCTTGGTCTGGTCGATCACGGTGACGGACTCGCCGTCGTCGCCGAGCGCGATCGTGCGGTAGTGGATGCCGTGAACCCGCATCGCCGGACGCTCAGCCCGCGGCGAGCACGCGGCCGGCCACGGTGCGCAGCTTCGCCAGCAGCGCCGGATCACGCGCCCCGGGCGCCGTGAGGATGGCGCCGTCGAGCGCACAGTGCGACCCGACCGGGCACGGCACGCGCTCCGCCGGGAAGTCGCGTGCCAGCCGCGCGAACAGCCGCTGTGCCTTGCCGCTGTTCTCGCGCATCACGCGCAGCAGGCCGGCGACGTCCACCGCGCCGTGCACCTCGTGCCAGCAGTCGTAGTCGGTGACCATGGCAACCACCGCATAGGTGATCTCGGCTTCACGCGCCAGCTTGGCCTCGGGCATCGAAGTCATGTGGATGATGTCGTAGCCCTGCGCCTGGTAGGTCAGCGACTCGGCGAGGGTCGAGAACTGCGGGCCCTCCATGCAGACGGCCGTGCCGCCACGCCGCACCTCGATCTGCTCGGCTGCCGCGGCCCGGGCGATGATGTCCTGCAGCGCGGGACCGACGGGGTGCGCGAACGACACGTGCGCCACGCATCCCGTGCCGAAGAACGAACTCGGGCGGTGTACCGTGCGGTCGACGAAATTGTCGATCAGCACGAACGTGCCCGGGCTCAGCGCCTCCTTGTAGGAACCGCAGGCGGAGAACGACACCAGGTCCGTCACGCCCAGCTGCTTGAGCGCGTCGATGTTGGCGCGGTAGTTGATCTCGCCCGGCGGGATGCGGTGGCCGCGCCCGTGCCGCGGCAGGAACACCACCTGCGTGGCGCCCACCCGCCCGACGCGCAGCACGTCCGAGGGTTCGCCCCAGGGCGTCGTCATGAGCCGTTCGGTCACGTCCTCGATGCCGGGCAGGTCGTAGATGCCCGAGCCGCCGATGATTCCCAGCACCGCCTTGGTCATTGCGCCATCCTCGCCCGACGAGCGCTGAGAGTAGCCCAAGCGGCCGGCGGCGGGATCGCGGAATACCCTCAGGAGCCGGTATCGACGAGCTTGCGGTCGCGCATCAGCACGATGAGCACGCCCGACAGCGTCACCACGCTGCCGATCACCATCTTCGGGGTCAGCACGTCGCCGAGGACCAGCACGCTGAACAGGATGCCGAAGATCGGCGTGAGCAGCGTCACCGCCGACAGGCCGGTCACCGGGTACTTGCCGACCAGCCAGTACCAGGTGGTGTGGGCGACGAGACTGGAGGCCAGCGCCGTGAAGGCCAGCGCGGTCCAGCCACGCCACGTGGCGTGCACGAGCGCGTCCCACTGGCCCGACTCAGTGAAGGCACTGAGCGGCAACAGCACGACCACGCACAGGGTCGAGACCCACGCCTGCAGCTCGAGCGCGCGGATATCCTTCAGCTGCTTGATGAGGATCACGCCGAGCGAGCCCACCAGTGCCGAGGCGACGACGAGCGACAGTCCGAACAGGCTGTGGAACACCCTCGGGTCGAAGCCGATGATCGCGACGCCGAGGAACGCGAGTCCGATGCCGAGCTTGCGCCGCCAATGGATCACCTCGCCGAGCAGCCAAACCGACAGCAGGGTCGTGAACGGCACGCCGAGCTGGCTCACCACGGCGGCATTGGCCGTGTTCTCGACGTGCGCGAGGCCGATGAACAGCAGCGCGAA
>JBGAHO010000079.1:0-14149 GCA_044226195.1 Steroidobacteraceae bacterium | reverse complement strand
ACTCCGTCGTGCGGACGGGCGACTCCAACAGCAGCGATCGCGACGCACCGTACTCGGCCGTGTTCGCGCCGGGGGAGTGCGTCTTCGCGCGGCGCGCGCTCAGCGCCGCGCGCGGGCCGCGCAGATGCCGCCGAGACCGGTGTTGGCGCCTTCCGTGTAGGTGTAGGTCGACCGATCCGAGAAGTTGCCGTCCTTGTCGAGCGACCACGTGAAGTGCTCGCGGTAGTGATTGCCGGCCGGCCCGCCGTCGAAGAAGCCTTTCACGGCGTGCAGGCTGGCGCCCACCGACGCAGCTGAATAGGTCGCGATGTCGCCGGAGCCGGGCGGATCCTCGTCGTCGATCGTCAGCGCGGTCGTCCCGGACGCCGTGATGGTGATGCGCGCGTTGCCGTATTCGAGCGGCAGGCACACCCAGTGCTGGTCGTACACGGCTTCCCAGTCGCGCAGGGAGCCCGTTTCGCCGCAGGTCAACGTGGTGGTCGAATCGGCCAGCGCCGTCTGCTTGCCCGAGGGATCGGTGAACGTCGCCTGTTGCACGCCGACCGAGGTCGACCCGGACGAGAACACCCAGTTCGACTTGTAGGTGCCGGTCGGTCCGGTCATCTGCACGGGCACGGTGCCGGTGACGTTGTAGCCGCAGGCATTGCCCGTCGCGCCGTTCTGCGCGTTGACGGCCTTGACGACCAGCGGCGTCCCGGCGGGCAGCGTGATCGACGTCGTCTCACCCGACACGGGGTTGGCGAAGGACCCGCTGCCCGAGAGTTGCACGTCCGTCATCGTGATCCGGAAGTCGAGCGAACTCGCGTAGACGTGGCCGCCGACAGGGATGTTCACGTCTAGGTCGACGTGACCCGTGGCCGGGCTCCACTGCAGTGATGCGGGATCACCGCCGTAGGTGACGCGGCCGCTGACGGTCGTCTCCGACGTGCCGTCGGCGTTACCGTCGTAGGTGCCGGACAGCAGGTACGCATGCGGTGGCGCGCCGGGTGAGGCGTCGGGCTGCACGGTCACGCCGGGTGTCTGCCCCGCGCCCGGATTGAGCATCAGCAGCAGGCTGCTCTCCGCCCCGGCCATGTAGGGCGTGAATCTCGTCATCTGGGTTTTCACGGTGGTCTGGGCCATCGTGGCCTCGGGCGGCACGATGTGTCCGCTGCCGCCACCGCCGCCCCCGCCCCCGCAATGGCTGCAGGTGACGACGACGATCGTCGCCAGGACGCCACGATGGATGAGACGCCCGTCGTCCATGCTGCCTCCCCGCGGGCGCCATCGAGGGCGGCCCGTCCCGCGTGCAAGCATACGCTGACATGCGGGATCGCAGGGAAGCCGCCGCGGGCCCGGGCGGGCCGCGGCGCATTGGACCGTGTCCTAGTGGGCCCGCGTGAGTGAGCGCGCGCCGGCCTGGAGCGACTTGCCGTCGCTGAACGTGACCTTCCGCGGGGTGGCGGACGCATTGTAGGCGAGGTAGGTGCGACGGCCGGAGCGGTCCCGGAACACGGCGTAGAGCGGCGTGTCGGCCGTCACGGAGAAGTCGGGCATCCCCATCTCCTTCAGGCTCGACAGCCAGTACAGCGTGCGCGAACGCGTGTCGCCCGCCTCGACGGAGCCGCTGCGGCTCCACAGGGCCGCGCCAGCCTCGGGGTCACCGAGCGCGGCGTAACCCGCGATCACATCCTGCCAGATGTCCGGAGGCGTGCCATCGCTCAGGCCGCGCTTCTCATAGGCCTTCACCTCGCCCGGAAGATCGGCCACCAGCCGGCCGACGTACTGCGGGTCGGCGCCGAGATAGGTCGAGGCCGGCGTCAGGGGCAGCAGGTTGATGCCCATGATCTGGCGCGGCTCCTGTGTCCACCAGGTGTTGTAGGCGTACTTGCCGCCGAACACCATGCTCGCGAACGGCTTGCCGAATTCGGGCGCCAGCACCTGTCGGTCGAGGTCGAACCAGTACTGCTGCACCGACGCGATCTCGCTCGTGTACAGGAACATGCCGAGGTCGCGCACGGCACGGTCGCCCGTCGCTTCACCCCAGAGAATCAGGCCGGCCCAGGCATTGACGGCTTCCGACGACGATTCCTGGTTGTTGCCCGCGTCGAAGTCGGCATTGCCCGAAGCCCAGGAGTGCCCCTCGTAGGCATCGAAGTTGCGCAGGAACGGGAAGTCGCTCCGACCGCGCTCGGCGCTGGCGACGTCGGCAATGATCCGGCCGACCATGCCGCCCCACTGGTCCGCCGCGGCCCAGGCGGGATCGCGCAGCGCCACGTGCGCCGCCGCGGTCAGCCAGTAACCGTAGTGGAAGTGGTGGTCGTTCATCGCGTTGATGCTGTTGTATTCCTGGGGCACGCCGACGAAGGTCCCGATCCGCGCGTCCTGCACGAAGTACGTGCTGTGCTCGCCGTCGAGCCAGCCTTCGAGCCGGTTCTTGAGCTTCGCGAGCAGCTGGTCACGCATGGCGAGCTTGCCCTGCGCCTCGGCGACGCTCATCAGTTGCGCGGTGGCGCCGAGGCCCTTGCCGATCCAGTACGTGCCGCGGCCCATCCGGCCGAAGAGCTGGTCGGACTTCGCGAGATCGCCGACGAGCAGGCTTTCGACGCCGGCCGCATTCGACGCATCCTCGAGCGGGCCCCACATCGGCACGATGCCGTGGTAGGAACGCTCGAGCGTGAAGCTGTTGCCGGCGACCAGGCGGATGCGACCGCGCACGGTGTCGTAACCGTACTGGGACGGGTGGTCCGACACGACGCTCGACCACTGGTGGGGGTAGAGACCCATGAAGGCGTTGAGGTTCTTGCCTTCCCGAGCCTCGGTCTGCACGCGAAAGACCGAGCGCACCTTGCTCGTCGCCTCGTCGTAGTGCCATTCGACCCGCGTTTCGGTCGGGAAGGCGTAGGCGACCGCGAGGAAATCGGCGAGCGTCGCGGCATTGCCGTCGGGCAGGCCGGCCACCGAGAAATAGCGCGTGGCCGCAGGCAGGTGCAGCACGAGCTCCGTCGGCGAGTTCCATTGCCAGGTGGCACCCGTCGGGGCGAATACGGCGTACGACTGCCCACCGATCGAGACCGCGGCGACCCGCGCATCGCGTCCCGCATCGGTCGGGTTCGCAAGCACCTGCGGCGTCGACGCGAACCGCAAGCGCACGTCGCCCTTGCTGCATTCGTAATAGCTGAAGGGGCTGCCGTGCAGCACCGTCGCCTTGAGTTCCTCGTCGGCGCCGGCGCCCAGGCTGATTTGCGCGAGCCAGTCGGAGAATCGCGCGAGGCGTGCGTCCTTCGGCTGGAAGCCGAGCGGCGCGACCGTCACCGCGGCGACGTGCGGGTACTGGATCTCGATGCTGCCGTTCACGTTGGCGAAGCGCCGGGTCGGCAGCCCGAGTTCGAACCCCTGCTCGGTGGCGCGATAGGTCATCGGGTGCGCGTGCAGCGGCTGCGACCAGCGCTGGAACATCACCGACGAATACCACTGGTTGGTCGGTGCGGCCTTGCCGACCGCGTCGCCGGTGACGTATTCGGCCACCGGCAGGACGCCGTCCCCCGACTTGAGGGTCGTGCGATAGCCTCCGGCACCCAGCTTGACGTCCGGAGCGCCGGCGACGGCCGCGCCGGCGAGGCAAGCGAGCAGCAGGCCTGCCGGCCGCATTCGCGCCGACCGGCCCGGGCACGATGCAGGGCGGGACTCGGGCAACGGGCGGCGCTGGTTCATGGCGTGGCCTCAGAAGTTCAGGTTGGCTCCGATCGTCAGCGAGTTCCCCGAGCGGCTCGTGCGCGGGTCGACCCCGCCGAACGCGATGTTGCTCGGCATGCTGAGCGGTGCGGGTCCCTGCCGGCTGAACATGGTCCGGCCCAGCCCGCCGTAGACCTGCAGCTTGAAGTACTTCGAGAACGACAGCTCCGGCAGGTCGCGGTACACGCCCAGGTTCAGGAACGTGGCCGTGTTGTCCTGGCCCCATTCGACCGGATTGTGGGTGCTGGCCTGGCTCATGTACACGCCGCCCGCGGTGAAGGTCCACTTGCCGCGTACGTAGGCGGCGCCGAGCATGCCGTCGTACTCCACCGCGCGATGCATCTTGTCGATGTCATCCGAGTAGTTGAATCCGCCCTGGTCCCAGAAGCAGACGCTCTCGACCGGCGAGACCGGGCCGAAGTCGCACTGCTGTGCCTGGCCCGACCACTCGCTGCGCTTCAGCCCGTAGGTGAAGCGCCAACGCTCGTTCATCCAGTAGTTGCCCTGCAGGATCAGCACGCTCTCCGATGGCGTGGAGTATTGCGGCGAGGACACCGGACCGTTCGTGTTGCCCTGGGCGCCGTAGAACGCGCCCTTCGAGAACGAACTCTGGCGACCGCCCTTGCTGTCCTGGTAGATCAGCTCGATCAGGTTCTTTTCGTTCGAGTACTGGATGAACACTTCGTACAGATGCGGATCCGGCGGGCCCTCGACCAGCGACTCCGGGTTCAGGGGCTTGCGACTGTCGGCCTGCGCATAGGTGGCCTCGAGGCGCAGCTTGCCGATTGGGATCTCGAATTCGCGCGTCGCGTAGCGCACGGCTTCCGGATAGACGCCGTACCCTGCGCCGGACTCCGCCCACGGGCTCGACAGGCCGATCGGGTAGGCGAACGAGTCGGCGCGCGTCCACGAGCGCGACGACATCTTGCCCACCTGCAGGCTGCCGTATTGCGGGTGCGACACGCCGGCATAGAGGTCCGTCACCCAGTTGTCGAAGATGTCGGGGTCGCCGTTGCGCATGCGTGCCGACACCTTGCCCTCGATGCGAAAGGCATTGTCGAACTCGTGCGACAGGCCGGCCGTGAGCTGCACCAGCCCGAGATTGCGGCCGGTCTCGCCGGACTCGCCGCCCTGGTTGACCATGGGCACGGGCGGCGAGAGCACGCCCCGCGGGTCGTACTGCGACGGGTTGACGATGCCCTGCGAGCAGTTGTCGCAGAGCGAGTATTCGTCCTTGGCGAAGCCGACGAGTTCGAGCGGCCCGAACTGTGCTGCGCAGGCCGGGCCGGCGACCAGCAGCGCCGGGGCGACCGCGAGCAGTCGACGGAAGTCGTGGGTATTCACAGCGGTCTCCAGAGATTGCGGTCCTGGGTGGTCCTGTCGCGATTCATGCGGCACCTCACTCGAACCACACGGCGCCGCGAGTGAAGCCGGTGGCGTACTCGGTGCCGACCTTGATGGTGGTGTTGAGGTTGGGGAAGACGGCCTGCACGTGGACCTCGCCGATGGGGTGGGTGAGGGCCTGTGCGAGGGTGGTGACGCCGGAGCTGAACCCGCCGCCGTTGCAGGGCTGGGCGAGGGTCATCGAGGCAAGCGGGATCGTGTAGGTGGTCATGTCGGAGGCGCTCGGGGTGAGCGACTGGTCGATGAGGATGCGGCAGCTGCCGCCGGCACCGTCGGAGTAGACCTGCGCACCGGCCAGGCGCACGGTCCAGCTCTTGCTGCCGGCCTGCTGGTACCACTCCGCGCCCATCGCCAGCTCGATCTTCAGCTGCGTCTGCCTTGCGGAGATCACCCCGGCGGTCGGCGCCGCGATGGTCGAGCCCGGCGCGGCGGTGAAGATGCCCATGTACCCGTCGCTGCTCGGCGCGCTGGTGGCCACCACGAGGTAGATGTAGGAGTCGGCCGCGGGCACCGCGCCAGGGCCGTCGACGAACCCGCCGCCGGTGTAGGTGTTGGAGTAGTTGGTGAAGTTGCCGCTGTAGAAGCCCCACTCCCCGCCCTCGACCGTGCGGTTGTTGAAGGCGTAGCCGAGAGCGAACACGAGCAGGCCGGTGGCCGGGGCACCGAAGCTCACGTCGTCGAAGTAGAACGTGCCGCCGCCGCCCGCCGCACCGGTGGTGCCGAAGTCGAAGAAGATCGAGATGCGGTTGTAGGTGTAGGCGAGGTTGAGCGAGGGCGTCCCGGTGGCCGGGTTCGAGAAGTCGAACACCAGCGTCTCCCAGGCGTTGGCGACCGTGGTGATCGCCTCGGTCTCCACCGAGTGCGAGCCGTCGGCCGCGTCCTCGACCTTCAGGCGCACCGGGATGCCGGCGCGCGGCAATCCACACGCGCACCGACATCTTGGTGCTGCCGGCGGCGAACGGGATGCGCTCGATCGTGAGGTTGGCACCCGTCGAGATCGTCGTGCCGGCCCACAGCTCGGCGGTCGCCGACTTCACGACCCGCGCGACGAGGTTGCTGCCGCCGCTCGGATCGCTCACCACCGTCGCATCTTCCGCTCCACCAAAGCCCGTCAGCGTGTACGTCACGCCGGACGAGTCGAAGCCGATCGAGGTGAAGGTGCCGCCACTGCCGCCGGTGCCGCCGCCACCGATGAAGGTGACGTCATCGAAGTAGTACGTCTGCGCACCCGCGCTGGCGCCCGTGGTGCCGAAATTGAAGAAGATGGCCAGCCGGTTGTAGAAGTACGCCGGGTTGAACGCCGCGGTCCCGTTCACCGGATGGGCGATGTCGAACGTGAGCGTCTCCCAGGCGTTGGCCACCGTGGTCGTCGCTTCCGTCTCCACCGAGTGGGTGCTGTCGGCCGAGTCCTCGACCTTCAGGCGCACCGGGATGCCGGCAGCCGGCGAGAAGACGCGCACCGTCATGCGCGTGTTCGACGCATCGAACGGAATGCGGCCGACCGTCAGGCCGCCGGCCGTCGCGACGACCGTACCAGCGAAGATCTCCGACGTGCCCGCGCGCACCACGCGTGCAACCTTGTTCGTCCCGCCGGTCGGATCCGCGACGACCGAGGAATCCTCGGCGCCCGCGAAACCGGTCAGCGTGTAGGTCACGCTCGGCGAGTCGAACGTGATCGTCGCGAACGGCGGCGGGTCGTAGTAGCCGGCACCCGCGTAGAGATCGGCCTTGCAGGCCGGCCCGCCGGTGACGCCGCACAGCGCGTAGCGGGCGTTGCGGTTCTTGTCCCAGAAGCCCCAGCCGTCGTCGGTGCGCTTCCAGATCTCGTCGGTCGCCTCGAAGTAGAAGATCGCGCCGGGGCCACCGGGCGAGCGCTCCCAGGCCGTGTATCCCTGCGCGGCGTTGCCGTACAGCAGGTCGACGTACCACTTGGCATTCTCCGGCAGCGCGGTGTAGTCCTCGATCTCGGATGCCGGATTGGTCTGTACCGCCTTCCAGCCGGTCTCGCCGACCACGATCGGCATCGAATCGCCGACGGTTACCGTGAGGCCGCCCGCACCGACGTAGCGATACGAGGCCACCTCGCCGTACCAGAACTTCGCCGCATCGAGCGCGGCTTCCATCATCGCCTTCGCGCGGGCCGGTCCGGGCGCGACGGTTGTCTGCTGCCAGTTCCACCACTGCGGATTGCTGATCGGATACAGGTGGATCGACGCGAAGTCGATCAGGGCCAGGATCGTGTCCGGCTTCACGGCGACGCGGTCCCCGCCGGCGGCGGTCTGTCCCGCGTAGAACGTGAAGTCGTCGTCCGCAGTGACCGGCTGGGTCACCTGCGCGCGAATGTTGCGGATATAGCCCTCGAGGCAGGGCAGGGGCATGTACTTCGAGTAGAACGACGTCTCGTTGCCGACGCTGATCGTCGCCACGTTCGGGTACTTCGACAGCTTGCCGATCAGGTACGCGATGTTGGAATCGTTGACCGGGTCGCTGCACGTCGTGATGCCGTGCAGGCTGGTGCCCAGCTGGAACCGCATCTCGGGATAGTGCTGGTTGGCGAGCCGCAGGATCTTCTCGGCCACGGTGTCGTCCGCCGGCGGCATGGAGCCGAACAGGCGCAGCAGGTTGAAGCCGGCGTCGTGCAGCAGGCCGAGGTCCTGCAGGATGTCCGCATCGCTCGGCACTTCCAGCACGGCCGGGCCGTCCGTGGTGCGGTACGGGCTGTAGTTGACCGCCTTGCCCGATGCGTAGATTGCCGGCAGCGCGCGCCGGACGAACGAGTAGGCCCGGCAGGTGACCGCCACGTTGCGCACGTCGCCCGTCGCGCTGCCGGAGCCGTTCGTGACCGAGCAGCTCTGGCCCGCGGGCTGGGTCGCCACGACCACCGAATAGTCGCTGCCGTACGCGATCGACAGCGGGAACTCGAACTTGCCGTTCGCAGCCACGGTCAACTTGTCGGCCCCGTTGTTCCACAACGCCAGGGTGCCGCCGGTGAAGCCGTCCACCGTGCCCGTGACGGTCACGTAGCCCTTGTGGTTGTCCCAGTTCTGGCTCGAGCCGCCGCACGCGGCGAGCCCGAGGGTCAGGGCGAGCGCGGCGCACTGCCGCAGGCTGGCGAAGGTCGAGGTCAGGGTCCGCATGTGGGTCACCGTCCGGCTGTCCGGGTGGAGATTCGCTGTAGGGTTCCGAACGGGGTCACGGCGTGCAGGCCCGGGCACGGCAACGCGCGGCCCGGCAGGCCGACGGCGGCCTGCCAGCGCGATGTCGCTGCGGGCGTGAAGGTCAATTGCATTTCCCCCTGCATGCCATCCGACCCCGGCTTTCGAACGCGCCGGAACGTCCGGTCGGGCGTTCGGCGGTCCTGGTTTTGAAAGCGCTTGCAGAAACTAGCGAACCGTTGCCACGCTTGTCAATCGTCACCGTGTTCGGGTCTCATGTACGGCAGGAATTGTTGCGACGCGGCAGCTCGTGACATGGATCCGGGACTCATTCTGAGCGCCAGCGCCGAGGAAACCTGAGCATGCGTCGAGCGGACCTGGAGCGTCGTGTGGCTGCCGCCGGCAACGGCACGGCCGTGACGCTCGAGATGGTGGCCAGGGAGGCGGGCGTCTCGCCCAGTACCGTCTCGCGCATCCTCAACGGCACGGCCCGCGTACGCGAGGCCAAGGTCCGCGCCGTCGAGGCAGCCATCGCCAAGCTGCAATTCATGCCCAATCCGGTGGCGCGGTCGCTGGCGCGCGGCAAGTCGATGAGCGTCGGCGTCGTGACGCAGGCGATCGACAGCCCGTTCTACGGCGAGGCGCTCGCGGCGATCGAGAAGGGCCTGCTGCGCGCGAACTACACGCCGCTGTTCGTCAGCGGCCATTGGCGCGAAGGCGACGAGCGCCGTTGCGTCGATCACCTGCTGAGCCGGCGCGTCGAAGGCATCATCCTGCTGACCAGCTGCCTGCCCGACGCCGAGCTGATCAATCTCGCCCGCAGCGTGCCGGTGGTCGTCACCGGCCGGCGAATCGCCGGCCAGCAGCTGTATTGCCTCGACGCCGAGTCCACCACGGGTGCGCGCCTCGCGACCGAGTACCTGCTCGGGCTGGGCCACCGTCGCATCGCCTTCATCGCGGGACCACCGGACCACCCGGACGCCGTGCAGCGACTGGACGGCTATCGCGCCGCTCTCGCAGCGTCCCGCGTGCCGTTCGCGGCCCGCCTCGTGGCGCCGGGAGACTACTCGGAAGCGGGTGGTCACGCGGCGATGACCGCGTTGCTCGAGTCCGGTGTCGAATTCACCGCCGTGTTCGCGGCGAACGACCAGAGCGCGTACGGCGCGATGCTGGCCCTGCATCGTCGCGGCATGGCGGTGCCCAAGGACGTCTCGGTGGTCGGGTTCGACGACTTGCCGTCCTCGGCGTTCACCGTGCCTCCGCTCACCACCGTGCATCGCTCGATCGATGAAATCGGCGAGGGCGCGGCGGAGGCGGTCATCGACCTCATCGAACAGAAGATGCCCAAGGCGCGGGTGCCCACGGCGACCCTGGCGATCCGCGAATCGTCGCGCCCGCTGCGAGCCTGAGCGAGCCCCGCGCGGCGGCGTGGCTGCATTGCATCGCAGCACTGCCGTGCGTGGCGCCGGTTTGACAGCACCGCGCCACGCCGTGCTAGATTGGTTGTGAAAGCGTTTTCACATTGATCGAGAGCGGGCAGGCGGGCGTGCGCCGAACCTGCCCGTCATCCGGGACACCGTCCCCGGGAGCGTTGGGGCGACGCCGAGCCATGAACACCAGCAACAGCTTGCCGACCGCGGCGGTCGACGCCGTTTCACTGGCGCAGCGCTTTCCCGCGGACTTCGTCTGGGGGGTGGCGACGAGCGCCTACCAGATCGAGGGCGCCGCGAACGAAGACGGGCGCTCCGATTCGATCTGGGACACGTTCTGCCGGCGTCCGGGCGCGATCAAGGACGGCAGCAGCGGCGAGCGGGCGTGCGACCACTATCACCGCTCGACGGAAGACGTTGCGCTGATGGCCGATCTCGGCATCCCGGCCTATCGCTTCTCGATCGCCTGGCCCCGCGTGCAGCCGCTCGGTTCGGGCCCCTGGAATCCGAGCGGCCTCGGTTTCTACGATCGACTGATCGACCTGCTGCTCGCGCGCGGCATCGCTCCCCACCTGACCCTGTACCACTGGGACCTGCCGCAGTCACTGCAGGACGCGGGTGGCTGGGTCGCGCGCGATACGGCGCAACGCTTCGCGGAATACGCGGGTGAACTCGCGCGTCGGTTCGGTTCGCGGGTCGCGTCCATCGCCACGCACAACGAGCCGTGGGTCGTCGCGACGCTGGGGTACGAGGCCGGCACCTTCGCGCCCGGCATCCGCAATCAGAAAGCGGCCATGCAGTCCGCGCACCACCTGCTGCTCAGCCATGGCCTCGCCGTCCAGGCAATCCGGGCCGAAGCCTCGCGGACGCGCCTCGGCATCGTGCTCAACCAGTCGCCCATCCACCCTGCGACCGACTCTCCCGCCGATCACGCCAAGGCTCGCCTCGACGACGGCCTGACGATCCGCTGGTACATGGACGCGCTGCTGCGCGGCTGCTACCCGTCGGACGTGATCGAGTTCCTGGCGGCCGACGCGCCCGCCGTTCTCGGTGGCGACCCCGCGCTGATTGCCCAGCCGCTGGATTTCCTCGGCATCAATTACTACACGCGCAACGTCTCGGGCACGGGCGCGCCGCTCGAACCCTTGCCGGCCGACCGCGAGGTCACCGACATGGGCTGGGAAGTCTTCCCCGCCGGACTCACCGAGTTGCTGCAGCGACTCGATGGCGACTACGACCTGCCGCCGATCTACATCATGGAGAACGGCGCGGCCTACCGCGACCGCCGGGTCGGCGATCGGATCGCAGACACCGATCGCATCCGGTTCCTGGCGTCGCACATTGCCGCCCTCGCGGATGCGCGTGATGCCGGCGTGGACGTGAGGGGCTACTTCGTCTGGAGCCTGCTCGACAACTTCGAATGGGCCGAGGGCTATTCGAAGCGCTTCGGCATCGTCTACGTCGACTACGAGACCCAGCGACGCCTGCCGAAGGACAGCGCACTCTGGTATCGCGACTTCCTCGCGGCCGGGCGCACGTTGGCCGGGTCGCGCGAGCGGCGGGTGTCATGACTTCAAGAACCGCGCGCCGCGCTGCGAGCGAGCCTACCGCGAAGGGCGGCGGGGAACGGCGTGCGGACGACTGGCGTCTCGTGTGGAGCGACGAGTTCGACGGCTCGACGCTCGATCCGGGCAAGTGGGACCACGACATCGGCAATGGCTTCTACGACTACAAGGCGCAGGCGTGGGTGCCGGGCTGGGGCAACGAGGAACTCCAGTACTACACGCGCGAGCCCGCGAACGTCTTCGTGCGCGACAGCCTGCTGCACATCCGCGCGATCAAGGAGTCGCTGCACGGCTGCGGTTACACCTCCGCGCGCATCAAGACCCGCGCGCGTGACGGCTCGCCGCTCTTCACCCAGCGCTACGGCAAGTTCGAGATCCGCGCGCGCGTTCCGCACGGCAAGGGCCTGTGGCCGGCGATCTGGATGCTGCCGCAGGACGATCGCTACGGCGGCTGGGCCGCTTCCGGCGAGATCGACATCATGGAGATCGTCGGGACGCGGCCCACGGAGTATCTCTCGAGCGTGCATTTCGGCTCGACCTTCCCGCGGCGGGAACTGGTCACGCACGTCCACGCGCTGCCCGGCGGCAGCACGGTCGGCGACTTCCACGTCTACGGGCTCGAGTGGGAGCCGCACGAGATCCGCTGGTCGGTCGACGGCGTGACCTGGGCGCGTCAGTCGTTCTGGTGGAGTTGCAGCAAGCTGCGCGGCAATCGCGGCGTGCGGCCCGCCCGTGCGGCGGACCTCAATCCCTGGCCGGCGCCGTTCGACCAGCCGTTCTACCTGCTGATGAACGTGGCGGTCGGCGGCAACTTCCCCGGGGCGCCCGACGCTGCGACGAACTTCCCGGCGGAACTCGTCGTCGACTACGTCCGCGTCTACGACCGGGTCGGCGGCTACGGTCCGCCCGGCCGGCGTGGGGCGGGTCGCATCCCGTACCGGAAGCGCCGCTGACCGGCATCGGCCGCGGACACGCATCGCGAGGCAGCAACCGGATGGCGCAACAGACACCCAGGCTGACGGTCACCGAGAAGATCGGCTACGGGTTCGGCGATCTGGCGTCGAACTTCTACTGGCAGATGTTCTCGATCTTCATCGCCAAGTTCTATACCGACGTGTTCCTGCTCGGTGCCGCCGCGATGGGCACCATGATGCTCGTGACCCGCGTGCTCGATGCCTTCTTCGACCCGATGATCGGTTCGATCGCGGATCGCACCGAGACGCGCTGGGGACACTTCCGTCCGTACCTGGTGTGGATGGCGATCCCGCTGGCGGTGACGGCGATCGCCGCCTTCACGACGCCGAGCTTCGACGGCACCGCCCGGACCGTGTATGCCTACGTCACGCTCATCCTGATGATGGCGGCGTATTCCGCCATCAACATCCCGTACTCGGCCTTGCTCGGGGTTCTCACGCCGGATTCGGAGGACCGTACGAGCGTCTGCTCGTACCGATTCGTGATGGCCCTGATTCCCGTGTTCATCATCGTCAACACGGCGCTGCCGCTGGTGCGCCACTTCGGCGGCAGCGACAACTCGCCGTACGGCTGGCAGATGACCATGGTCGTCTACTCCGTGATCGCCGTGCTGCTGTACTTTGCGACGTTCGCGATGACGCGCGAGCGCGTCCAGCCGGAGCAGCGCGAAGCGAGCTCGTTGCGCGAGGACGTGCGCGACCTGTTCCGCAATCGGCCGTGGGTGGTCCTCTGCGTCGTCGGTATCGCGGCGCTCACCTACGGCAACATCCGCAATACGGTGTTCGTCTACTACTTCGACTACGTGGTGGCCGACGGCAAGTCGTACTTCGGGCCCGTGATGACCACCGGCGCGGTGGCCTTCGTGCTCGGCGTCATGGCGACCTCGCCGCTCGCGAAGCGCTTCGGCAAGCGCAATTTCTACATGGTCTCGATGTCGGTCACCGCGCTGCTCACGGCCGGCTTCTATTTCGTGCCGCCCGACAACATTCGCCTGGTGTGGATCGCCAACACCGTGATCAACTTCTGCGCGGCACCGACGGCACCGCTGGTCTGGGCCATGTACGCGGACACGGCGGATTTCTCGGAGTGGAAGTCCGGGCGCCGCGCCACGGGCCCGATGTTCTCCACACGCGGCTTCCTTCGCGCAGAAGTTCCGGCTGGGCCATCGGCGGCGCGGGCACGAACTGGTTGCTCGCGTACTTCGGCTACTTGCCCAACGTCGTGCCGGTCGCCCCCGTGCGATCAACGGCATCCTGCTGATGACCAGCATGATCCCGGCGGTCGCGGCGCTGATCGCCGTGGCGGCGTGCGGTTCGCGAACTCGACGAGCAGACCGTTGGCCAGATGACCGCCGACCTGAAGGCGCGGCGCGACCAGGAGGCGCCCGACGCGAACGTTGCTCCTGTGACTGCGGCCGCGCTGGCCGAATCGGGCGGCGACGGACGGTGCCGCGATCGAGGCAACGCCGCCACTGGCGTCGGACGTGCGTACGGACTCGCCGCGTCGTGGGGAGGTCGTGCGATCGGCCGTGAGTTCCGCGCCGCCACCGCGGCCCGCCAGCGCGCCCCGATCCGGGGGCGAGGCTGCGGTCGGTGCCACGGGCGCGACGAATTTCGTCGAGTCCTCGGCTGCCGCGTTCGTCCCGTCACTCAGTTCGCTCACCGCGGTCGCGCCGGAACCGGCGCTCGTCCATAATTCCAGCGCCGACCGCGGCCGGCGTGCACGGCCTGCGCTTCAGTCTATATCCTCGAGGGCCGCGCCTGCTCGCTCGTCGGTGAGGCGCAGATCCGGGCACGCCTTTCGATCCTCGTACCGTACACGCGCTGGATCCGCAGCTTCTCCTGCACCGAAGGCCACGAGCGCACACCCCGCATCGCGCACGGATGGGATTCAAGGTGCTGGCCGG
>JBGAHO010000078.1:0-13455 GCA_044226195.1 Steroidobacteraceae bacterium | reverse complement strand
GCTGATCGCCTCGTCGGCGAGCAGCGGCTTGTAGCGGTCGACGTCCTGGCGCGCGCGCGCGAGGTTGGCTTCGGCCGAGGCGACCTGCGCCTGGGCGTTGGCCACCTGGGCGCGGAACTCGCGGGCGTCGATGGAATAGAGGAGCTGGCCCTTGTCGACCAGCGCGCCGTCCTCGAAATGCTTCTTGAGCAGGATGCCACTCACCAGCGAGCGGATGTCGACTTCCTGCGAGCCCTTCACTTCGCCGACCTTGTCCGCGTACATGACCGTCGGGCTCGCTGCCACGGTGATCGCCTTGACCTCCACGGGCCCGGGCGCCGGCATTGCGGGCGGCTTCTTCATGCAGGCCACAGGAGCCAGCGACAGCGCGGCCAACAGGCACGCGACGACCCGGCGACGGGCCGGATGGGCGAGGAATTGCGTGGTCACAGGGACACCCCAGGATTCTTTGCGGGAAGTCTCTTGATTCCGCGCGGGCTTTGCAACCGGTCGCGCTAGCGCAGGCGGTCCCGCAGGCGAAAGATCGCCGCCAGCGCGTCGCGGGGCGTCAGCGCATCCGGGTCCAGGGTGCGCAGTTCGTCCAGCACGGCCTCCTCGGCCGGATCGCGGGCCGGGACCAGGTCCAGCTGCTGTTGCGGCACCTGCGGCTTGTGCGCATGGTCGCGTCGCTCGAGATCCTGCAGGTAGCGGCGCGCCTCGCCGACCACGGTCTTCGGCACGCCCGCGAGCCGTGCCACCTGCAGGCCGTAGCTCTGGCTCGCCGGGCCTTCCTTCACGGCGTGCAGGAACACGAGCTGGTCGCCGTGCTCGGTGGCATCCAGGTGCACGTTGGCGCAGGCGGGCAGCTCGTCGGCCAGCGCGGTCAACTCGAAGTAGTGCGTCGCGAACAGCGTGAAGGCCCCGACCTCGCGACCGATGTGGCGCGCGCAGGCCCACGCGAGCGACAGGCCGTCGTACGTGCTGGTGCCGCGCCCGATTTCGTCCATCAACACGAGACTCGAGCGCGTGGCGTTGTTGAGGATGTTGGCGGCTTCGGTCATCTCGACCATGAAGGTCGAGCGGCCGCCGGCCAGGTCGTCCGCCGCGCCGATGCGCGTGAAGATGCGGTCGATGGGTCCGATCGCGACAGAGTCCGCCGGCACGAAGCTGCCGATGCCCGCGAGGATCGCGATCAGCGCGGACTGGCGCATGAAGGTCGACTTGCCGCCCATGTTCGGGCCCGTGACGATCAGCATGCGTCGGCCGTCGTGCAGCACGAGGTCGTTCGGTACGAACGGACCGTCGAGGTTCTGCTCGACGACGAGATGCCGGCCGCCACGGATCTCGATGCGCGACTCGTCGACCAGCTGCGGCTTGACCAGCCGCAGGCTCACCGCGCGTTCGGCGAGGTTCGCCAGCACGTCGAGCGCGGCCAGCGCCGCGGCCGTTGCCTGAAGGTCGGGCAGCACTGCGATCAGACGGTCGAGCAGGCCCTCGTAGAGTTCCTTTTCCCGCGCCAGCGCACGATCGCGCGCGCCGAGCACCTTTTCCTCGAAGCTCTTCAGCTCCGTGGTGATGTAGCGCTCGGCGTTCTTCACGGTCTGGCGCCGCACCCAGTGCGCAGGCACCTGGTCGGCCTGGCTGCGGCTGACCTCGATGTAGTAGCCCTGCACGCGGTTGTAGCCGAAGCGCAGGTTCGCGAAGCCGGTCTTCTCGCGCTCGCGGTTCTCGAGGTCGAGCAGGGCCTCGTCGCTGTGCTCGCTGATGCGGCGCAGCTCGTCGAGGTCGGCGTCGTAGCCCGGTGCGATGACGCCGCCATCGCGCAGCATCGCGGCCGGGGTCGGCAGCAGGGCGCGCGACAGCAGTTCGTGAACGCCAGGATGCGTGCCCGTGCCAGCCGCGAGCTGCTGCACCAGCGGCGAGTCGAAGACCTTCAGGACGTCCTGCAGCTCCGGCAAGGCACCGAGCGCATCCCGCAACTGGGCAAGGTCGCGCGGCCGAGCCGAGCGCAGCGCGACGCGCGCGAGGATGCGCTCGACGTCGCCGACCCGCCGCAGCTGCTGGTGCAACGGCTCGTGGCCTGCGGCATCGAGGATGGCCTCGATCGCCTGCAGTCGCAGCTCGCGCTGCGGTCGATCACGCAGCGGCCGCTGCACCCAGCGGCGCAGCTCGCGCCCGCCCATCGCGGTGGCCGTACGATCGAGCACTCCGAGCAGCGTGCTCTCGTGCCGGCCGGAGAGGCTCGCGTCGAGTTCGAGGTTGCGACGGGTCGCGGCATCGAGCAGCAGCGCCTCGTCCCGCAGTTCGCAGCGAATGCCGCGCAGGTGCGGCAGGGCCGCCTTCTGCGTCTCGCGCACGTAATTGAGCAGGCTGCCGGCGGCACCCACGGCCAGGGGCAGCGAGGACAGGCCGAAACCGGCGAGATCGCGCGTGCCGAACTGCTCGCACAGCAGCCGCTCGGCGCTGCCGGACTCGAAGTGCCAGGGCGGGCGCTGGCGCACGGCGCCGGCGAAGCCGGCGGGCAGGTGCGCGAAGCCTTCCGGCACCAGCAGCTCCGCAGGACGCAGGCGTTCCAGCTCCGCGCCCAGGGCTTCGGTCCCCGCGAACTCCGTGGCCTGGAAGCGGCCGCTCGACAGTTCCATCCACGCGAGGCCGAAGCGTTCGCCCGACGCCGAGAGCGCGCCGAGCAGCGTGTCGCGCCTCTCCTCGAGCAGCGAGTCGTCCGTCACGGTGCCGGGCGTGACGATGCGCACGATGCGTCGCTCGACCGGGCCCTTCGCTTTCGCGGGGTCGCCGATCTGCTCGCAGATCGCCACCGACTCGCCCCTGCGCACGGCGCGCGCGAGATACGTGTCGAGCGTTTGCACCGGGACGCCGGCCATCGGGATCGGTTCGCCGCCCGACTGGCCGCGCGCGGTGAGCGTGATGTCGAGCAGGCGCGCCGCGCGCCGCGCGTCCTCGAAGAACAGCTCGTAGAAATCGCCCATGCGATAGAACAGCAGCACATCGGGCACCTGCGCCTTGAGGCGGAGGTACTGCTGCATCACAGGGGTGTGTTCGGGAGGGGATCCGGCGGCGGACATGGACACGGGCTCGAAACCAGGCGCTACGTTACCTGCTTTCGTCGTGCCGGGGTACCGCTTCGTCGCAGCCTCGCGCGGGCCGTTCCCGCCTCGCCGCAGCGGCCGCACCGTTCGTCGCCAAACGCTGGAAATACAGGGGTTTGCGCCACTAGCATCTCCTCCACGCGGCGCCAACGTGGCGCCCAGAGGAGGATGTCATGACGATCGTAGGTTTCGTGATGGTGAGTGCGGTGATGCTCTACCTGGTGATGCAGGCCGGCGACCTCACCGCATGAGCCCCCGGCTCGACGGTCCGCGCGCCGGTCACCATGGCCGGCGACGCGGCGCCGCCAGGTACGACTCCACCCGCGCGACGAACTCCATCGGCTCGATCGGCTTGGTCAGGTAGCCGTCGAAGCCGGCGCGACGCACCCGCACGGCGTCCTCCGGCATGGAGTGGGCCGTCACCGCAATGACGATGACTTCGCGCAGCGCCGGGTCGTTGCGCACTTCCAGCAGCAACTCGTAACCGTCCATTTCCGGCATCCGCAGGTCGCTCAGGATCAGGTCCGGCGGGGACGTGCGCGCGCGCAGCAGGCCCTCGCGCCCGTCGACCGCGCAACCCACCGTGTGCCCGTGCGCCTCGAGCAGGTAGCGCAGCAGTTCGAGGTTGGCCGCGTTGTCCTCGACGATGAGGATGCGCGCCACGACTCACCTCGCCGGCAGCATCAGCACGAAGATACTGCCTGCGCCCGGCGAGGACTCCAGGTCGATCCGGCCCCCCAGCAATTCGGCGAGGCGGCTGCTCAGGTGCAGCCCGAGGCCGACGCCATTAGCCGCGCCCGGTCGTGCTCGGCGATGCCGGGCCCCGTGTCGGCCACTACGAAAGCGACCTCGTCGCCGCCTTCGCGCGTCTCGATGCGCAGCGAGACCGCGACGTGACCCTGGGCCGTGTACTTCACCGCGTTGCCGATCAGGTTGACGAGGATCTGCAGCAGCGCCCGCCGATCCGTCGTGATGTTGACTTCGTCCGGGGGCAGGTCGATGCGCAGCTCGAGCGATTTCTGGGCCGCGAGCGGCCGCAGTTCGTCCACGGCCAGCCCGACGATCTCGCGGCACTCGACCGGCTCGAGGCTCAGGTCGGGGTGCCCGGACTCGATGCGCGACAGGTCGAGCAGGTCGTTGATCAGCGAGAGCAGGTGGCGCGCCGAGCGGTTCACCGTCGTCAGCTGCTTCTGCTGCTCGGCATTCAGCGGGCCCGGCAGCTGCATGAGCAGCGTGCCCGTGAAGCCGATGATGGCGTTGAGCGGCGTGCGCAGCTCGTGGCTCATGCTGGCGAGGAAGCTGGTCTTCGCCTGGTTGGCGAGCCGCAGTTCCTCGTTCTGCTCCTGCAGGCGCCGCGCCACGGCCTTGCGCTCGGACGCATCGCGGATCGCGGCGGCGACGAGTGCGCCGTCGTCCGAAGCGAACGGGCTCAGGCTGACCTCGACCGGGAACTCCTCGCCGTCGAGCCGTTGGCCGAAGAGTTCGAGGCCCACGCCCATCGAGCGCACCCGCGGCTGGTGCGAGTAGTTGACGCGATGGGCGACGTGGCTCGCCTGGTAACGCGGCGGCAGCAGCGACTCGACCGTGCGGCCGCGCAGCATGCCGCGCTCGCAGCCGAAGAGCAGCTCGGCATTGCGGTTGGCCACCAGGATGTGCCCCGTCTCGTCGACGATCAGCATGCCGTCCGGCGCGGACTCGAGCAGCGTGGCATAGAGCGACTCGAGGTGGCGGGCGGCGCGCAGCACCTTGCTCTGCGTGATGTCGCGCTTGTTCCACAGCACGTAGCCGGGCCCCACGTCGTCGAGCCGCCGCGTGATCACGTCGACGTGCACGCGCGAGCCGTCCTTGCACAGGCGCAGCGTCTCGCACTGGTCGGCGCCGTCCGCGCGCGTCTTGTCGAGGCACCGCAGGTGTTCTTCGAGGCGGTCCGGCGGAACGGTCAGGTCCGGCAGCGTGCGCCCGAGCGCTTCGTGCGCCGAGTAGCCGAAGATCGCAGCGGCGCCCGCATTCCAGTGCACGACGCGGTCGCTCGCGTCCGTGGCGATGAGGGCGTCGGGGTCGTGGTCGTGCAGCGAGCGGGTGAGCGTCGCCAAGGTTGGCCTCCGGGGGGAGCGTCGGCGAGGGTGGCCGGCGACGTGGGGAGCGACAGGAGTTCCAACAGTGGATTCGAGAGTACGTCCGGTTCGCACCCCGTGCAATGCAAGCGCGGCTGCAAAGAAAAACGCCGGCCCCCTCGCGGGAGCCGGCGTCGTTCGACGTCAGCGGATGCCGACTATTTCGTAACTGGAGCGACGGGCGCGGACTGTCCCGCGCGGAACAGATACTTCGAGAAGATGTGCGCGACGGCCGCGGCGATCGCCGCCTCGCGGTTCTGCATCATCTCCTTGGTGACGACGCCTTCGACCCCACCCTGGAACACCACCTGGCGCTTCTCGCGATCGACCACGTCCATGACGAGCGTGCCCACCTTGTAGTGGCGCGTCGTCACTTCGGTGCCGCCGTAGCCGCCCCACGGCGCGCCGTACCAGCCGCCGTAGCCCCAGCCCGGGCCGTAGTAGGGCGCGGGCGTCGACTGGATGTCCGTCTTCTCCTCGAGCTTGCCCTTGAAGTTGATCACGAGGTCGGGGTTGTCGGAGCGCACGTAACCACGCGCTTCCATCTCGCGGGCCGCGGCGTTCTGCATGTTCTGCGTGGCGAGCGACTTGAACTGCGTCGCGTCGCCCGGCGCGGCTTCCATGAAGCCGAACGTGCGGTACTTGCCGAAATCCGCGGCCTTGTCGAAGTCGGCGCGGATGTCCGGGCCGCTCGCGCAACCCACGGCGAGCAGGGCGGCGGCGAGGGTCGCCGCGAAGGCTTTGATCATCGTCATGCGCATGGATCCTCCTTTGGCGCTCACTTGGCGAGCGGCACGATGCGGACGGCCTGCATGTCGAGCACGGTGTCGAGCTTGTTCTCGACCTGCACCCACCGCAGCACCTTGCCCGCCGGCAGCACCTTCACGAGCCGCTTCGAGTACTTCTGGGTCAGCGACAGCCGGTCGTCGCGCAGCTTGAACCAGTCCTTGAGGATGCCCTTGGCGGCGTCGTCGGTCATGGTGTCGTAGTTCGAGGCGTACTTGTTCAGCAGGTCGCCGGAGCGTTCGAACAGGACCTTGCGGTCCTTCTGGTACTCGTCGTAGATCGGGGTGAACGCCCGCACTTCGGCGTCGGTCAGCCCGAGGCTCTGCAGCACGACGGCGCGCTTGTCGGCCTGGATCTGGGCCATCAGCACCTGCGCGTCGTCCTGCGGACTGCCGGCGACCTGCGCGAACGCGGATTCGACCGGGGCGGCCAGCGTGAACGACGCGACGAGCGCGGCGGCGAGCAGCGTGTACTTCTTCGACATGGGTTGGGTCCTGTGGTTCCGGCGGGGATCAGTTGGCGAGCGGGATGAGCGAGTAGACGTTGCTGCGTACCATCGTCTCGACCCGCGTCTCGATCTGCGCATACCGCAGCGCCTTCTTCGGCGGCAGCACCTTGGCGATCTTCGCAGTGTACTTCTGCTTGAGCGCCATGCGGTCCTTCTCGATCGCCATCTTCTCCTTCAGCACCGCCGTCGCGTCCGCGTCGGACAGCGTGTCGTACTTCTCGGCGAAGCGGTTCAGGTTGTCGAGGAAGCGGTCGTCGAGCTTCTTGGCGGCGGCCTCGTATTCGTCGTAGAGCGGCCAGAAGGCGCGGCTCTCGGACTCGGACAGCCCGAGGTTGCGGGCGTAGACGGCGCGCTTGTCGGTCATGACCTGGCGCAGCACGATCTGCTCGTCGGCGGCCGTGCTCTGCGCGGTGGCCGGCGCCTGGGCCTGGGCCTGGGCCTGGGCCTGGGCGAGCAGCGGGAACGCGATGGCCGCGCACGCGATCGCCAGGGGAACGATTCTCATGGTGTCCTGCCTTTTCTTGATATTCCCGGGGTGGGGACGCGAAGTTTGGTCACCCGACCGCGCACTGGCAAGAGCCGGCTAGAATCCGCACATGAGCGTGACGAGCGACGAGATGCTGCGAGCACTGGCGGCCGAGGTCGCGGACGACCTGTTGCGCACCGGCCAGCGCCTCGTGACCGCCGAATCCTGTACCGGCGGCTGGATCGGCAAGATCTGCACCGACCTGCCGGGCAGCTCGCGCTGGTTCCTCGGCGGGGCCATCGTGTACGCAAACGAAGCAAAGACTGGCGTCCTGGGCGTCGATCCGGCGTTGCTCCGGCGCGACGGCGCGGTCAGCGAAGCGGTCGTGCGGGCCATGGCCGCCGGCGCCCTCGAGCGGCTGGGCGGTGAACGCAGCGTCGCCGTGACCGGCATCGCCGGGCCCGACGGCGGGCGCCCGGACAAGCCGGTCGGCACGGTGTGGTTCGCCTGGGGCCGGCGGGACGCCCGGGGCGTGAGCGTCATCGCGCAGGTCGAGCAGTTCGCGGGCGACCGCGAGTCCATCCGCCGCCAGGCCGTGGCGCGCGCGCTGGGGGGGCTGCTGGCGCCGTGAGCGACCGCCTCTTCCTCGCGTTCTGGCCCGGGGAGGACCTGCGGCGCGAGCTGGCCACCCGGGTGCCGGCGTGGCTGGACGATTACCCCGGCCGGCCGCAGCGCCCGGACCAGTGGCACCTCACCGTCGAGTTCCTGGGCAGCGTGGGCGCGGATCGCCAGCCGGCCGTCCACGAGGCCGCCCGCGCGCTGGAGGGCTTCCTGGCGCGTCCCGAGGTGATTCGCCTCGATCGTCTCGAGCACTGGGCCCGGCCCGAGGTGCTGTGTGTCGTGGCCTCGTGTGTGCCCCAGGGCATCCAGGACCTCGTCCAGGCGCTGCGCTCGCAACTGGCGGCCCATGGCTTCGAACCCGAGCGCCGCGAGTTCCGGGCCCACCTGACCCTGGCCCGCAAGGCCCGGCAGCGCGTGCCGGCCCGGGCGGTCGATCCGTTCGACTGGCCGGTGCGAACCCTGTCGCTGGTCCGGTCGGTTACCGATCCCGCGGGCTCACGCTATGAGCCTTTCACCCGGTGGAATGTCGTCCGAGCCCCCTCAGACGCCTCGGGCGGGTGAGGGTCCCTGGAACGGGTTTAAACAGAATCTGGCCAAATGTACTAGATATATATACAGTATCGGCGCGCACCCCCAGGGACAATGCGCACCGACCCTGAACCCCATCCGCCACCCTGTTCGGGCCCGCGGGCCCCGTGAGCAAAGCAATGGAAGAAAACCGCAAGAAGGCACTCGTCGCAGCCCTCGGACAGATCGAGAAGCAGTTCGGCAAGGGCTCGGTCATGCGTCTCGGCGACGCCAACAGCTACGACGTCGAAACGGTCTCGACCGGCTCGCTGGGCCTCGACATCGCGCTCGGCGTCGGCGGCCTGCCGAAGGGCCGCGTGGTCGAGATCTACGGGCCCGAGAGCTCGGGCAAGACCACCCTCGCGCTGACCGTCATCGCGCAGGTGCAGAAGTCGGGCGGCACGGCCGCCTTCGTCGATGCCGAGCACGCCCTCGACCCGTCCTATGCCGAGAAGCTCGGCGTCGACGTCAAGGAACTGCTGGTCTCCCAGCCGGACAACGGCGAGCAGGCCCTCGAGATCACCGACATGCTGGTCCGCTCGAACGCGGTCGACATCGTGGTGGTCGACTCGGTCGCCGCCCTCACGCCCAAGGCCGAGATCGAAGGCGAGATGGGCGAGATGCAGATGGGCCTGCAGGCGCGCCTCATGTCGCAGGCGCTGCGCAAGCTCACCGGCAACATCAAGCGCTCGAACACCATCGTCATCTTCATCAACCAGATCCGCATGAAGATCGGCGTCATGTTCGGCAACCCCGAGACCACCACGGGCGGCAACGCGCTCAAGTTCTACGCGTCCGTGCGCCTCGACATCCGCCGCATCGGCGCGATCAAGTCCGGTGAGGAAGTGGTCGGCAACCAGACCCGCGTCAAGATCGTCAAGAACAAGGTCGCGCCGCCGTTCCGCGAGGCCGAGTTCGAGATCATGTACGGCGTCGGCATCTCGCGCGAAGGCGAGATCATCGAGATGGGCGTGCTGCACAACCTGATCGAGAAGTCGGGCTCGTGGTACGCGTACAAGGGCGAGCGCATCGGCCAGGGCAAGGAAAACGCCCGCACGTTCCTGCAGCAGAATCCCGAGATCGCCCGCGAGGTCGAGAACGCCCTGCGCGCCAAGCTGCTGATCGCGAAGAAGGGCGAGGCCGCCGCGAGTGAGGCGACCGAGGCCTGACAAGGCTGCCGTCGCGGCCGGGGCGGACGCGCGCACGGTCAAGGCTGCGGCGCTCGCCCTGCTCGCCGGCCGCGACTTCGGTCGCCGTGAGCTCGCCCGCCGCCTCACGGGCAAGGGCTATCCGGCCACCCTCGTCGAGCCCGTGCTCGACGAGCTGGTGGCCGACCGCAGCCTGAGCGAGGACCGCTACCTCGAGCAGTTCGTCACCCAGCATGCCGGGCGCGGGCAGGGGCCGATGCGCATCCGCAGCGAGTTGCGGGAGCGTGGGGTGGAGTCGGCGGCGATCGAGCAGGCGCTCGACGCCACCGAGGCCGACTGGATCGAATCCGCCCGCCAGGCCCGCCGCCGGCGCTTCGGCGCCGAGCCCCCTCGGGACTTCCGCGAACGTGCAAAACAGGCACGTTTCCTCCAATATCGCGGGTTTTCTGCCGAGCAGATCCGGGCCGCCCTCGGCCCCGGCGAAGACCTGGACCTATGACGAATCAGACGCCCACGCCGAAGCGGCTGAGCAGCACCGAACTGCGCGCCGCCTTCCTCGAATTCTTCCGCCAGCGCGGCCACACCATCGTGGCCTCGAGCTCGCTCGTGCCGGGCAATGACCCGACGCTGCTCTTCACCAATGCCGGCATGGTCCAGTTCAAGGACGTGTTCCTCGGCAAGGACAAGCGCGCCTACGTGCGCGCCGCCACCTCGCAGCGCTGCGTGCGCGCGGGCGGCAAGCACAACGACCTCGAGAACGTCGGCTACACGGCCCGCCATCACACGTTCTTCGAGATGCTGGGCAACTTCTCCTTCGGCGACTACTTCAAGCAGGACGCGATCCGCTACGCCTGGGATTTCGTCACCGGCCCGGACTGGCTCGGCATCGATCCGTCGCGCCTGATGGTCACCGTCTATCACACGGACGACGAGGCCTTCGATCTCTGGCACAAGAGCATCGGCCTGCCGAAGGAGCGCATCGTGCGCATCGGCGACAAGCCGGGCGGCGGCTCCGACAACTTCTGGCAGATGGGCGAGACCGGCCCCTGCGGCCCGTGCACGGAGATCTTCTACGACCACGGCGCGGACATCCCGGGTGGCCCGCCGGGCTCCGACGATGCGGACGGCGACCGCTGGATCGAGATCTGGAACCTCGTCTTCATGCAGTTCGACCGCTCGGCCGACGGCACGCTCGCGCCGCTGCCGAAGCCCTCGGTCGACACGGGCATGGGCCTCGAGCGCGTGGCCGCCGTGATGCAGGGCGTGCACAGCAACTACGAGATCGACCTGTTCCGCGACCTCATCCAGGCCGCGGCCGAGGCCACGGGCACGAAGGATCTCGCGGCGAATTCGCTCAAGGTGATCGCCGACCACATCCGCGCCACCGCGTTCCTGATCGTCGACGGCGTGCTGCCCTCGAACGAAGGCCGCGGCTACGTGCTGCGCCGGATCATGCGCCGCGCGATCCGCCACGGCTTCATGCTCGGCCAGCGCAAGCCGTTCTTCTTCAAGCTGGTGGCGGCGCTCGAGCGCGAGATGGGCGCGGCCTATCCCGAACTCACCAGCCAGCGCGCGCACCTCGAGCGCGTGATCCAGCAGGAAGAAGAACGCTTCGCCGAGACGCTCACGCAGGGCATGGCCCTGCTCGATGACGCGATCGGCAAGCTCGCGGGGCAGCAGATCCCCGGCGAGACGGTGTTCAAGCTCTACGACACCTTCGGCTTCCCGGTCGACCTCACCAACGACATCGCGCGCGAGAAGGGTCTCACGCTCGACGAGGCGGGGTTCGAGGCGGCGATGGCCGAGCAGCGCACGCGCGCGCGGGCGGCGAGCAAGTTCAGCGTCGACCTGCGGGGCAACCTGCAGTTCGAGGGCCAGACGGCGTTCAAGGGCTACGACACCGAGCGTGCCGACGGCACGATCGTCGCGCTGTTCCGCGGCAAGGAGTCCGTCGACGAACTGCGCGCGGGCGACGAAGGCCAGGTGGTGCTCGACGCCACGCCGTTCTACGCGGAGAGCGGCGGCCAGGTCGGCGACCAGGGCGAGTTGATCGGCGGCGGCGCGCGCTTCACGGTGGCCGACACGCAGAAGCTCGGCAAGGCCCACGTGCACCTGGGCAAGCTCGAATCCGGCACGCTCATGGTCGGCGGCAGCGTCTCGGCGGTGGTCGATGGCGCGCGGCGCCAGGCCACGCGGCTGAACCATTCGGCGACGCACCTGCTGCACGCGGCGCTGCGCCAGGTGCTTGGCACCCACGTGCTGCAGAAGGGCTCGCTGGTCGCGCCCGACCGCCTGCGCTTCGACTTCTCGCATTACTCGGCCGTCACGCCCGACGAACTCGCGCGCATCGAGGCCATCGTCAACGAGCAGGTGCGGCGCAACGCCGAGGCCGAGACGAAGCTGATGAAGTTCGACGCCGCGGTGGCGGCCGGTGCGATGGCACTGTTCGGCGAAAAGTACGAGGACGACGTGCGCGTGCTGCGCATCGGCGAATTCTCGACGGAGCTCTGCGGCGGCACGCACGTGCGCCGCGCGGGCGACATCGGCCTCTTCAAGATCGTCTCGGAAGGCGGCGTCGCCGCGGGCGTGCGCCGCATCGAGGCGGTGACGGGGCAGGGCGCCTACGACTACGTCGTCGCCACGGACCAGCGCCTGCGCGAAGTCGCCGATCTCGTGCGCGGCTCGCGCGACGACGTCGACGACAAGGTGCGCCAGCTCATCGAGCGCGCGCGCAAGCTCGAGAAGGAAATCGCGCAGTTGAAGGACAAGCTGATGAGCGGCGCGAACACCGACTTGTCGGCGAGTGCGCAGACGATCCGCGGCGTGAAGGTAGTGTCAGCCATCGCTGACGGTGCGGATGCCGCCGCACTTCGCAACGCCGTCGATCAGCTCAAGGCGAAGCTCGGCAGCGCGATCATCGTGCTCGGCGCGAAGGTCGCGGACGACAAGGTCGCGCTCATCGCGGGTGTCACGCCGGACCTTGTAAACAAGGCAAAAGCAGGCGATCTCGTGAATTTCGTCGCGCAGCAGGTCGGCGGCAAGGGCGGCGGTCGACCCGACCTCGCGCAGGCCGGCGGCACCGATCCGTCGAAGCTCGATGCGGCGCTCGGCAGCGTCGCAAACTGGGTCGATGTCAAGCTCCAGTAAGGTCGACTTTTTGTCTGGACAATTATTTCAATCCAATTCGGGGGCATTCTCATTCGCGCGTACTGACAATTGAAAGTATGGGCTGTATCTTGCGCCCACTGCCGTTCATCATGACTTTAGTCACGGCGACGTCAGTGGGGGTGGTCGGGGCCGATTCGCGCATCCGCGCAGACCAGTCGGAACCCCGGTTTGGCCGGAGCACTCGGGAATCGAATGGAGTCGAGGCCGGCGTCAGACAGTACAGCCGCATGAGGCTAGGAGCTCGGGATGTTGATTCTCACCAGGCGCGTAGGCGAGACCGTCATGATCGGCGAAGACGTGACGGTGACGGTGCTGGGCGTCAAGGGTAACCAGGTACGGATCGGCGTGAATGCGCCGCGCGACGTGGCCGTGCATCGCGAAGAGATTTTCGAGCGCATCAAGCGCGAGGAGCAGGACGGCGTGCCGGGCACGCATGCTCCGAAGAACGGCAACGGTCACCACGACAGCTATCCGTGAGTCATTGAGCCCGGCGGGCCGGTCCCGGCCCGCCGTCGGCCTCTGCCGGGCCGCCCCTCCGAACCAAATTGTGTCGCGTGACGGCGCTCCCGCTGGACGGAAGCGCCTCGGACGTTTATCCTTTGCGGCTCTCTGCTAGTCGGAGAGATGGCCGAGTGGTCGAAGGCGCACCCCTGCTAAGGGTGTAAGGGTCAAAAGCCCTTCGAGGGTTCGAATCCCTCTCTCTCCGCCAGTGGATTGTTGGATTTGCTGCGCCCGTAGCTCAGTTGGATAGAGTGTCTGGCTACGAACCAGAAGGTCGGGAGTTCGAATCTCTCCGGGCGCGCCAATGAAACGAAAAGGGGCCTCACGAAAGTGCGGCCCCTTTTTGTTTCATTCGCTCCACCCGGAGTGCTGTGAGGACTCCCGACGTCGTCGGGAGGTCGACTGCCGCGCGCCGTCGCGGCAGGACGTTTCGACCGCGCGCTTCAGGGCGCGGTTGAAACGGCCCCAATGGGGCGCCGCGGGAGCGGAG
>JBGAHO010000077.1:0-13496 GCA_044226195.1 Steroidobacteraceae bacterium | reverse complement strand
ATGGACGGGTTTACGGCGTCCCGGCGAGCACGCCCGGACCGGCGAAGCCGGCGGCATCTGGCCTCCCCTCACGACGACACTCGGCACTCGCCGCCGCCCGAAAAAGACGAATGTCCCCGATTTTTACATCGAGCGTCGGTACTGGCCGCCGACCTGGTAGAGCGCGCGCGAGATCGACCCGAGCGAGGCGACCTTCACCGCCTCCATCAACTCGCCGAAGACGTTGCCGCCGCCCGCGGCCGTCGCCTGCAGCCGCGCGAGCACGGCCGGCCGCCGATCCGCATTGCGCTCGAGGAAGGCCCGCACCGCGGCGACCTGCGCGTCCTTCTCCTCGTCGCTCGAGCGGATCAGCTCCGCGTTCGCGATCTCGGCATGCGCGTCGTCGTGGCCGAGGAAGGTGTTGACGCCGATGATCGGCAGCGAGCCGTCGTGCTTCTTCTGCTCGTAGTGCAGGCTCTCTTCCTGGATGCGGCTGCGCTGGTACATCGTCTCCATCGCGCCGAGCACGCCGCCGCGCTCCGACAGCCGCTCGAACTCGCGATAGACCGCCTCCTCGACGAGGTCGGTCAGCTGGTCGATCGCGAACGAGCCCTGCCACGGGTTCTGCGTCCGGTTGAGCCCGAGCTCGTGGTTGATGATCAGCTGGATCGCGACCGCGCGGCGGACCGACTCTTCCGTCGGCGTCGTGATGGCCTCGTCGTACGCGTTCGTGTGCAGGCTGTTGCAGTTGTCGAACAGCGCGTACAGCGCCTGCAGCGTGGTGCGGATGTCGTTGAACTGGATCTCGCGCGCGTGCAGGCTGCGCCCCGACGTCTGGATGTGGTACTTCAGCATCTGCGAACGCGGGCTGCCGCCGTACAGGTCGCGCATCGCGCGTGCCCACAGGCGCCGTGCCACGCGGCCGATCACCGCGTACTCCGGATCCATGCCGTTCGAGAAGAAGAACGACAGGTTGGGCGCGAAGTCGTCGATCTTCATGCCGCGCGCGAGGTAGTACTCGACGATGGTGAAGCCATTCGCGAGCGTGAAGGCGAGCTGCGTGATCGGGTTCGCACCGGCCTCGGCGATGTGGTAGCCCGAGATCGACACCGAGTAGAAGTTCCGCACGTCGTGGTCCGTGAAGAACTGCTGCACGTCGCCCATCATGCGCAGCGCGAACTCCGTCGAGAAGATGCAGGTGTTCTGCGCCTGGTCCTCCTTGAGGATGTCGGCCTGCACGGTGCCGCGCACCTGGGCGAGCGTGCGCGCCCGGATCGTGGCGTAGGTCGCGGCATCGAGCAGCTGGTCGCCCGTGACGCCGAGCAGCCCGAGCCCGGAGCCGTCGTGCCCCGGCGGCAACTCGCCCTGGTACCGCGGCCGCTCACGGCCCGCGTACAGCTCGGCGATCCGGCGCTGCGCGGCCTCCCACTGCCCGCTCGACTTCAGGTGCTTTTCCACCTGCTGGTCGATCGCCGTGTTCATGAACATGGCGAGGATCATCGGCGCCGGGCCGTTGATCGTCATCGACACCGACGTGGTCGGCGCGCACAGGTCGAAGCCCGAATAGAGCTTCTTCATGTCGTCCAGCGTCGCGATCGACACGCCCGAATTGCCGATGCGGCCGTAGATGTCCGGTCGCGGATCCGGATCCTCGCCGTAGAGCGTCGTCGAATCGAACGCCGTCGACAGGCGCGCGGCGCCGTGGCCGCCCGCGAGGTAATGGAAGCGGCGGTTGGTGCGCTCCGGCCCGCCCTCGCCGGCGAACATGCGCGTCGGATCCTCCGCCTCGCGGCGATACGGATACACGCCCGCGGTGTAGGGGAAGTGGCCCGGCAGGTGCTCCTTCAGCAGGAAGGTCAGCAGCTCGCCCCAGTCGCGGTAGCGCGGCACGGCGAGCTTCGGCACGGCGCTGTGGCTCAGCGTCTCGGTGTAGTTCTGCCCGCGGATCTCGCGGCCGCGCACCGAGTAGACGTACTCGGGATCGGTCGCGGACTTCGCCTGCTCCGGCCAGCGCCGCAGCAGTTCGAGCGCAGGCGAACCGATCGCATCGAGCGCATCGTTGTACGCATCGCGCAGGCGCGCGCGTGACGGGTCCGATGCGTCCTGCACCGCCGCGGCCGAATAGCGGTCGAGCGGCTGGGGCAGCGCCGGATCCCCGAGCGTCTCGAGCGCCCGGTACAGGCTCTGCGCCCGGCTGGCGGCCTCGGCGCGGTGCTGCACGTCGTCGCGCGCGCGGCGACCGTTGGCCGCGATCTCGGCGAGGTACCGGCTGCGCTGCAGCGGCACCAGCGCGTGGCGCTCGACCAGTTCGACGGGCCCGGGGTCCGACACGTGCCAGCGACCTGCACCCGCGGTCTTCGCCTCGAGGCGCGCGCAGAGCGCCGCGAACAGCCGGTTGACGCCCGGATCGTTGAAACGGCTGGCGATGGTCGGGAACACCGGCACGTCGTCGTCCTTCGCCTGGAACGCCGCGTGGTTGCGCCGCCACTGCTTGCGGATGTCCCGCAGCGCGTCCTCGGCGCCGCGCTTCTCGAACTTGTTGAGCGCGATCAGCTCGGCGAAATCGAGCATGTCGATCTTCTCGAGCTGGCTCGCGGCGCCGTACTCGCTCGTCATCACGTACATCGGCACGTCGACGAGGTCGACGATCTCCGAGTCGCTCTGGCCGATGCCGGCGGTCTCGACGACGATCAGGTCGAAGCCCGCGTACTTGAGCAGGTTCAGCACGTCGGCGAGCACCGCGCTGGTGGCCAGGTGCTGGCGGCGCGTGGCGAGCGAGCGCATGAACACCTGCTCGTGCGCGAGCGCGTTCATGCGGATGCGATCGCCGAGCAGGGCCCCGCCGCTGCGCCGGCGGGTCGGGTCCATCGCGACCACGGCGACCTGACGATCCGGGAAGTGCCGCACGAAGCGCATCAGCAGTTCGTCCGTCAGGCTCGACTTGCCGGCGCCGCCCGTGCCGGTGATGCCGATCACCGGCGGCCGGTGCGCCGCGCGCGCGACGGCCTTCTTCAGCGTCTCGCTCAGGGCCTCGTGGTCGTCGCCGTGCTCGAGCGCGGAGATCGTGCGCGCGATCTGCAGGTGGTCGCGTGGGCCGAGGGGCCCGAACTCGAAGCGCTCGCGCCGCGCGGCACGTACGCGCTGGAACACGTCGTCGATCATGCCGTCGAGCCCGAGGCGGCGGCCGTCCTCCGGGGAGTAGATGCGCTCGATCCCGTAGGCGTGCAGCGCCTCGATCTCGTGCGGGGCGATGGTGCCGCCACCGCCTACTACGATGCGGATGTGGGCCGCGCCGAGATCGCGCAGCATGTCGACCATGTAGCGGAAGTACTCGTTGTGGCCGCCCTGGTAGGAGCTGACCGCGATGCCGTCCGCGTCTTCCTGGATCGCGGCGCGCACGATGTCGGCCACGCTGCGGTTGTGGCCGAGGTGCACCACTTCCGCGCCGTGCGCCTGCAGCAGGCGCCGGATGATGTTGATGGCCGCATCGTGGCCGTCGAACAGCGAGGCCGCGCTCACGAAGCGCAGCGGGGTGGACTCCGGGTGGACCTCGCTCGCCGCGCGCAGGGCGCCGCCGCCAGTGGCTCCGCTCATGTTCGTCACCTCCCGTCGCCGCGGCGAACGGTGATGTTACTGTTGAGTAAGATATTACCCGGCAGTATGATTCGGACCGACCCGATCGTCAACGCGTCCGGCCCCGGCGCCGGCCACCGTCCCGCAGGTACTCCATGGCCGCAGCCCGCAAGTCGACCGCCCCCGGCGCCGCGCGCCCCGCGAACCCGGCCACCGCGTGGCAGGGCCGCCGGCGCCGCGCCGACCACGACCTCAAGCGCGAGGCGGTGATCCTCGCCGCGGCACGCGCCTTCAACGAGCGCGGCTACCACAATACCTCGCTCGACGGCATCGCGGCGGCGCTCGGCGTCACCAAGCCGACCATCTATTACTACGTCGCGAGCAAGGAACAGCTGCTGTTCGAGTGCTTCCAGGCCGGCCTGCAGCCGATCCGCGCCGCGCTCGACGCGGCCGAGCAGTCGGGCGACAGCGGCCGCGAGCGCCTGCAGCGGGTGATCGCCGACTACGCGCGGGCCATCGCGTCGGAATACGGCTGGTGCATGGTGCGTGCGGAACACCAGGACCTCGGGCCGGACCTGAGCGGCCAGGTGAAGGCCCTCAAGTCGGAGATCGACCAGGGCATCCGGCGCCTGCTCCGCCGGGGCATCGAGGACGGCTCGATCGAGCCCTGCGACCAGCGCATCGCGGCGTTCGCCATCGCGGGCGCGCTCAACTGGATCGCGCACTGGTACCGCGAGGGCCAGCAGATGAGCGCCGATGCCGTGGCGTCGTCTTATGTCGCGTTCCTCGAGAACGCGCTCAAGCCGCGGTCGGCGGCACCGTCCCGAGGCCGCAAGGCGCGAGGCGGCTAGGCGACCGGCACGGCGGGCGAAGCCGGCCGTCGCGGTGCGATCGTTCCTCCGGCAACCCCGGCGGAACCGTCCGCGACATGGACGTCGCGGCCGGAGCCCCCAGGGACGGGTTTACGGCGTTTCCGGCGGGGTTGCCGGAGGGACGGGCGGACCGCGAGGTCACGCGATCACCGCAGCTCGGGCCGCCGTTCTTCTCGAAAGCGAAGCGGCCCGGGAACTGAGCGTTATCTTGCGCCGCAAAAAGGACGCGACGTACACTGCCCGGCTACATCGATCCGGAACCTGAACCCCGCGCTTTTCGCGAGGAGATCCCCATGTCCGCACCCGTCGTCATCGCCGCCGCCCGCCGCACCCCGATCGGTGCCTTCCAGGGCATCTTCGCGCCGGTCTCCGCCACCCAGCTCGGTGCCGTGGCCGCCATGGCCGCCATCGCGGATGCGGGCGTCGATCCCGCGACGATCGACGAGGCGATCTTCGGTTGCGTGCTCCCGGCCGGTCTCGGCCAGGCGCCGGCGCGACAGGCCTCGCTCGGCGCCGGCGTCGCCCTCGGCGTGCCGGCCACGACCGTCAACAAGATGTGCGGCTCGGGCATGAAGGCCGTGATGCTCGGCGCGGACCAGATCCGCGCAGGCTCGGCCGAAGTCGTGCTCGCCGGCGGACTCGAGTCGATGACCAATGCGCCGTACCTGATGCTGAAGGCGCGCGCGGGCTATCGCATGGGCACTGCCGAGATCTACGACCACATGTTCTACGACGGCCTGACCAGCCCGTGGGACGGCAAGGCGATGGGCTGCTTCGCCGACGCGACGTCGGCGAAGTACGGCTTCACGCGCGCCGACCAGGACGCGTTCGCGGCAGAGTCCGTCCGCCGTGCCCAGCAGGCCGTGAAGGACGGACGTTTCGTCGCCGAGATCGCGCCGGTCACCGTCAAGACGCGCAAGGGCGAGCAGGTCGTCGCGCAGGACGAAACGCCGTTCACACTCGACATCGAGAAGATTCCGACGCTCAAGCCGGCGTTCGGCAAGGACGGCACCGTCACGCCGGCCTCCTCGTCCTCCATCTCCGACGGTGCCGCCGCGCTGGTGCTCGCGAGCGAAGCCGCGGCCCGAGCCCGCGGCCTGCGCCCGATCGCGCGGCTGGTGTCGTACGCGAGCCATGCGCAGGCACCGGAGTGGTTCACCACCGCGCCCGCCCCGTCGATCCAGAAGGCGCTCGATCGCGCCGGCTGGAAGGTCGCGGACGTCGACCTGTTCGAGATCAACGAGGCCTTCGCCTGCGTCACCCTGGCCGCGATGAAGGACCTCGGACTGTCGGCCGATCGCGTCAACGTCAACGGCGGTGCCTGCGCACTCGGTCACCCGATCGGCGCGACAGGCGCGCGCCTCATCACCACCCTCGTGCACGCGCTGATCCAGCGCGGGCTCAAGCGCGGCGTCGCGTCGCAGTGCATCGGCGGCGGTGAAGCCTGCGCGGTCGCGATCGAGATCGTCGGCTGACCCCTCCACCCCCAGACCAGGCGCGGGAACATCACATGCAACTGCAGGACAAGGTCGCCGTCGTCACCGGCGGCGCACGCGGCATCGGCAAGGCCATCGCGACTGCGTACGCGGAGCGCGGCGCCACGATCGCCCTGCTCGACCTGAACCAGGCGGACCTCGATGCGACCTGCGCCGAGTTCAAGGCCCGCGGCTTCAAGGTGAGCGGTCACTCGCTCAACGTCGCGAAGGAAGACGACGTGATCCGCGCGCTCGACGACGTGGTCGCGGCGCACGGCCGGCTCGACGTGCTGGTCAACAACGCCGGCATCATCAAGGACGCGCTGCTGATCAAGGCCAAGGACGGGGCGATCGTCGGCAAGATGTCGCTGGCCCAGTGGCAGGCCGTCATCGACGTGAACCTGACGGGCGTCTTCCTGTGCGGTCGCGAAGCGGCGGAGCGCATGATCAAGCTCGGCCACGGCGGCGTGATCATCAACATCTCGAGCATCTCGCGCGCCGGCAACATGGGCCAGAGCAACTACTCGGCGACCAAGGCCGGCGTGGCCGCGATGGCGACGACCTGGGCCAAGGAACTCGCCCGCTACGGCATCCGCACGGGCGCGATCGCACCCGGGTTCATCAGGACCGACATCCTCTCGGCCATGCCGCCGGAAGCGCTCGAGAAAGTAACGGCGCCGGTGCCGCTGAAGCGTCTCGGCCTCGCGGAGGAAATCGCCCACACCGCGCTCTACATCGTCGAGAACGATTTCTTCACCGGCCGCTGCATCGACATCGACGGCGGCCTGCGGCTGTAACGCACAGGGCGACGGCCTCGGAGGACCCGCGACATGCAGAAACAGGACCTGCGCGCACTCATCACCGGCGGCGCCTCGGGCCTCGGACTCGCGGTGGCCGAAGCCGTCATCGCGGCCGGCGGCCATGCTGCCCTGCTCGACGTCAATGAGGAGGCAGGCAACACGGCGGCCGCGCGCCTCGGCAGCCGGGCGTCTTTCCACAAGGCGGACGTGACGTCGGAGACTGCGGTGGATGCCGCCGTCGCCGCCGCCGTGGACGCGCTGGGCCACGCGAATCTCGCCGTCGCCTGTGCCGGTGTCGGCTGGCCGAAGCGCATCGTCGGCAAGGACGGCGCGATGCCGGGCGACTTCTTCCGCAAGGTGATCGAGATCAACCTCGTGGGCACGCTGCTCTTCGCGAAGGCCGCGGCTGCGGCCATGCAGAAGAACACGCCCACGGCGGACGGCGAGCGGGGCGCCATCGTGATGACGGCGTCGGTCGCGGCATTCGACGGCCAGATTGGCCAGGTCGCCTATGCGGCCTCGAAGGGGGGCGTGGTGGGCATGACGCTGCCGATGGCGCGCGACCTCTCGACCAGCGGCATCCGCGTCGTCACGATCGCGCCGGGCATCTTCATGACGCCGATGATGGCGGGGCTGCCCGTGGAGGCGCAGGAATCGCTCGGCCGGCAGGTGCCGTTCCCGCCCCGCCTCGGCCGGCCCGCAGAATATGCGCAGCTCGTGCTGCAGGTCGCCGAGAACACGATGCTGAACGGCGAGACGATCCGGCTCGACGGCGCCATCCGCATGGCGCCGAAGTGAGCGGTCGCGCGGCCTCGACGACCTACATCGACGTGTAGTTCGGGCCGCCGCCGCCCTCCGGCGTGACCCAGTGGATATTCTGGGTCGGGTCCTTGATGTCGCAGGTCTTGCAGTGCACGCAGTTCTGCGCGTTGATCTGCAGCCGCTTGCCGCCCTCGTCCGTCGTCACGAACTCGTACACGCCCGCCGGGCAGTAGCGCCCTTCCGGACCGTCGTAGGTCGCGAGGTTGGTCGCGACGGGCACGGCCGGGTTGCGCAACTGCAGGTGCACCGGCTGGTCCTCGTCGTGATTCGTGCCCGAGAGGTACACGGACGAGTTGCGATCGAAGGTCAGCACGCCGTCCGGCTTCGGATATTCGATGCGCGGCATCTGCGCCGCGGGCCGCAGTGATTCGTTGTCCGCCTTGCCGTGACGCAGCGTCCAGCCGACGAGTCCGCCGAGCCCGAGGTCGTTGAGCCACATGTGCACGCCGCCGTGCACCGTGCCCGGCCACAGGCCCCACTTCAGGCCCGGCTTCACGTTGCGGACCTTGTAGAGGTCCTGGTAGGCCCACGAGCGCCGGAAGGCCTCCGGGTACGCGGTGAGTTCGTCGTGCGATCGCCCGGCGCCGAGCGCCTCGAACGCAGCCTCCGCGGCGAGCATGCCGGTCTTCATCGCGTTGTGCGAACCCTTGATGCGCGGCAGGTTCACGAAGCCGGCGCTGCAGCCGATCAGCGCGCCGCCGCGGAAGCTCAGCTTCGGGATCGACTGGAAGCCGCCCTCGTTGATGGCGCGCGCGCCGTACCCGATGCGCTTGCCGCCCGCGAAGAACCCGCGGATCGCCGGATGGGTCTTGAACCGCTGCATCTCCTCGAACGGCGAAAGGTACGGGTTCGCGTAGCTCAGGTGCGTGACGAAGCCGACGGAGACGAGGTCGTCGCCGAAGTGGTAGAGGAACGAGCCGCCGCCGACGTCGTTCGGCAACGGCCAGCCCTGGCTGTGGATCACCAGTCCGCGCTGGTGCTGGGCCTTCGGGATCTGCCACAGCTCCTTGATGCCGATGCCGTACACCTGCGGGTCGACGCCGTCGCGCAGGTTGAAATTCGCCATCAGCTCCTGCGACAGCGAGCCGCGGCAGCCTTCGGCGAACAGCGTGTACTTCGCGACCAGTTCCATGCCCGGCGCGTAGGAATCCTTCTGGCTGCCGTCCTTCGCGATCCCCATGTCGCCGGTGGCGACGCCGCGCACCGCGCCCGACTCGTCGTACAGCACTTCGGCCGCCGGGAAGCCCGGGAACACCTCGACGCCGAGTTCCTCGGCCCGCTGCGCCAGCCAGCGGCAGACGTTGCCGAGGCTCGCGATGTACATGCCGTGGTTGCTCATCAGCCGGGGCAGCATCCAGTTCGGGATGCGGTACGCCTTGTCGGCGGTCAGGACCATGAACCGGTCTTCCTGGACCGGGGTATCGAGCGGAGCGCCGCGCTCCTTCCAGTCCGGGAACAATTCCGTGAGCGCGATCGGGTCGACGACGGCACCGGACAGGATGTGGGAACCGACCTCCGAGCCTTTTTCCAGCAGGCAAACGCTGACGTCGCGGCCGTTCGCGGTCGCCAGTTGCTTGAGCCGGATCGCCGCAGCCAGGCCGGCGGGACCGCCGCCGACGATCACCACGTCGAATTCCATCGTGTCGCGCTGCATCGGTCGCCTCTCCCCGAGATCAAGTCCGCGTGCCATTTGGGAATCCCGAATTGTACATCGGTCCCGCCATTGTGATAGTCCGCCACGGTCCCCGCGGGCACGCCCGATCTGGCAGAGGTCATCGATGAGTCCGGTTGGAATTACGTTGCTGTTGCTGGTCTCCTGCGCCGCCTTCCTCTTCCTCACCGCCCGCAAGCTCAGTCTCGTCGCCCGCCTGCAACCGGACCCCCGCTGGGACGATCCGGGCGCCCGTCTTCGCAGCGTGCTCTGCAACGGACTCCTGCAGCAGCGCATGATCCGTCGCGAATGGCGCCCCGGGGTCATGCACACCATGATCTTCCTGGGTTTCCTGTCGCTGCTGGTGCGCAAGCTGCAGCTGATCGTCATCGGCTACGACGAGACCTTCGCGCTCACCGGCCCGCTGGGCGACGCGTTCACCGTGCTCAAGGACCTGGTCGAGGTCGGCGTGCTGCTCGCCGTGGGCTACGCCTTCTACCGCCGGCTGATCCAGAAGCCGGCGCGGCTCGAGCCGAACCGCGAAGGCCTGCTGGTGCTGTCGCTGATCACGATCATCATGATCACCGACCTCGCCTTCGACGCCTTCCGCTTCGCGCAGTACTCCGCCACGGTGCCGGCCATCGCGGCGGAGCGGCAGTTCGCCCCGGTCGGCGGCTGGCTCGCGTCGCTCGTGGCCGGCTGGCCCGTCGACAGCCTCGCGACGTGGGCGCACGTCAGCTACTGGGCGCAGATGGTCACGGTGCTGTCGTTCCTGGTCCTGCTGCCGGTCGGCGAGCACTTCCACATCGTGACCGCGTTGCCGACCCTGTATTTCCGCCGCGGCCGTCCGGCCAACCAGGTGCCGGCCGTGGACCTCGAGAAGCTGATGGACGACTCGGCGGACGCGAGCGAGATGAAAGTCGGCGCCCGCACCGTCGCCGACCTGACGTGGAAGGACGGGCTCGATGCGTTCACGTGCACCGAGTGCGGTCGCTGCAAGGACGCGTGCCCGACCTTCCTGACCGGCAAGCCGCTCGCGATGAAGTGGGTGCACGACGGCATCAAGCATCACCTGATGGACAAGCGCACGGCGATCATGGCCGGCGGCGAGGCCGTGGCCGAACTGCCCCCGCTGGTCGGCGACGTCATCAGCGAGGACGCGCTGTGGGCCTGCACCACCTGCGGCTACTGCGAGGCCGCCTGCCCCATCGAGCTCGAGCACCTGCCGAAGTTCTTCAAGCTGCGCCAGCACCGCGTGATGATGGACGGCGAGTTCCCGCACGAACTGAAGAACGTGTTCCACGCCTACGAAGTGCAGTCGAACCCCTGGGGCCTGCCCGCGGACACGCGCGGCGACTGGGCGAAGGGACTCGACGTGCCGGTCGCGACGAGCGCGGAAGACCTCGCCGAGGTCGACTGGCTGTTCTACGTCGGGTCCGCCGAGTCGTTCGACAACAACGGACAGAAGATCGCCAAGGCGTTCGTCGAGATCCTGCGCGCCGCAGGCGTGCGCTTCGCGATCCTCGGCGCGGGCGAGCCCTCGACCGGCGAGTGCGTGCGTCGCGCGGGCAACGAGATGCTGTTCCAGCAGCTCGCAACCACGCTGGTCGAGACCTTCAACGGGCTCGGCGTGAAGCGCATCGTCACCTGCGATCCCCACGCCTTCAATGCGCTGAAGAACGAGTATCCCGCGTTCGGCGGCCAGTGGGACGTGGTGCACCACTCGCAGTTCATCGCGCGCCTGCTCGCCGAGGGTCGCCTGAAGGTGCGCCCGGAGCACGAGCGCGTGATCCTGCACGACCCCTGCTACCTCGGCCGGCACAACGGGGAGTACGGCGCGGCGCGTACCGTGCTCGCGAGCGTGACGAAAGACGCGCCGCTCGAGTTCCCGCTGCACAAGGCCAAGGCCATGTGCTGCGGCGCCGGCGGCGGGCGCATGTGGATGGAGGAGCACATCGGCACGCGCATCAACGTGACGCGTGTCCAGCAGGCCCTGCCGCTCGCGCCGAAGGTGATTGCGACCGCCTGCCCCTATTGCGCGGTGATGCTGGGCGACGGCCTGAAGGCGACCGACGCGGCGGAACAGGTGGTCACCCGCGACATCGCGGAACTGGTGGCCCGGGCCTTGGTGCGCGAGGGCGTCGCGGGTTAGAGTCCCGTGCGTGACCGACGAACTGCCGATCTGGACGCCTGACCCGGCCCGCCTGCCCGACACCCATCTCGCGCGTTTCGCCGCGTTCGCGCATCCGTCCGTCTCCGCGCCGGATTACGCCGGCCTGTGGGCGTGGTCCGTCCGCGATCCGGGCGCCTTCTGGTCGGCGTTCTACGACTACTGCGACGTGATCGGCGAGCGCGGCCCGGGCCCCGCGCTGCTCGACGGGCACCTCATGCCGGGCGCGCAGTGGTTCGCCGGGACCCGCCTCAATTTCGCCGAGAACCTGCTGCGCACGCGCGGGCCGGGGCCGGCCATCGTGGCCTGCGACGAGCGCGGCACGCGACGCACGCTCTCCTGGGACGAACTCGCCGCGGAAGTCGCGCGTGTCGCCGACGGCCTGCGCTCGGCCGGCGTCGTGGCCGGCGACCGGGTCGCGGGGTTCCTGCCGAATCTCCCGGAGGCCGTGGTCGCGATGCTGGCGAGCGCCAGCGTCGGCGCGACGTGGTCCTCCTGCTCGCCGGACTTCGGCGTGCAGGGTGTCCTCGACCGCTTCGGCCAGATCGCACCCAAGGTGCTGTTCACCGCGGACGGCTATTGCTACGCGGGCAAGCGGCTCGATTCCCTCGAGCGCATCGCGGGAATCGTCGAGCGGCTCGAGTCGGTCACGCACGTCGTCGTCGTGCCCAACATCGGCGAGCAGCCCGACCTCAGCCGCGTGCGCAATTCGGTGGCGTGGTCGGAGTTCGGCCGGCCCGGCGTCGCACCGACGTACGAGCGCCTGCCGTTCGACCACCCGCTCTACATCCTCTACTCCTCCGGCACCACCGGCGTACCGAAGTGCATCGTCCACGGCGCGGGCGGCACGCTGCTGCAGCACCTGAAGGAGCACCGCCTGCACTGCGACCTGCGCGCGGGCGAGCGCATGTTCTACTTCACGACCTGCGGCTGGATGATGTGGAATTGGCTGGCGAGTGCGCTGGCTTCCTCGGTGACCCTCGTCCTGTACGACGGCTCGCCGTTCCACCCGGACGAAGGCGTGCTGTGGCGCCTCGCGGCCGACGAGCGCGTCGCGGCCTTCGGCACCAGCCCCAAGTACCTCGCCGCGCTCGAGAAGAGCGGCTTGCGGCCGCGCGAGCGTTACGACCTGTCGAGCCTGCGTCTCGTGCTCTCGACCGGCTCGCCGCTCGCGCACGAACAGTTCGACTTCGTGCGCGACGCCATCGGCCCCGACGCGCAACTCGCCTCGATCTCCGGGGGCACCGACATCGTGTCGTGCTTCGCGCTCGGCAATCCCTGGCTGCCCGTCTATCGCGGGGAACTGCAGTGTCGCGGCCTGGGCATGCACGTGCAGGTGTTCGACGAAGGCGGCCGGCCCGTGCAGGGCGAGCGCGGCGAACTGGTGTGCACCACGCCGTTCCCCTCGATGCCGGTCGGGTTCTGGAACGATCCCGACGGCAGCAAGTATCGCGCGGCCTATTTCGAGCGCTATCCGAACGTGTGGTGCCACGGCGACTACGCGGTCCTCACCGGGCACGACGGGCTGGTGATCCTCGGCCGCTCGGACGCCGTGCTGAATCCGGGCGGCGTGCGCATCGGCACGGCGGAGATCTATCGCCAGGTCGAGAAGCTGCCCGAGGTGCTCGAAAGCCTGGCCGTCGGCCAGGACTGGGAGAACGACGTGCGGGTCGTGCTCTTCGTGCGCCTGCGACCGGGCACGACGCTCGACGCGGCGCTCGAGCAGCGCATCCGCGATACGATCCGCCGCAACACGACGCCGCGCCACGTGCCGGCGAAGATCGTCGCGGTGCCGGACATCCCGCGCACCATCAGCGGCAAGATCGTCGAGCTGGCGGTACGCAACGTGATCCACGGCCGGCCGGTCCGCAACACCGACGCCCTCGCGAATCCGGAGGCGCTGGAGCATTTCCGCGATCGCCCGGAACTGGCGACCTGAGCGCGCGATGAGCCGCGGCGGACACGACCTGCGCAAGGCGTACCACGCGTCGCTGCAGCAGCACGGCTACGCGGCGGACCCGGCGCAACTGCAGGCAGTCGAACGCCTCGAAGATCTGCGGCATCGCCTGCACCGTCACGCCGCGGCGTCGGGCGGCCTGCTCGGAGCGCTGTCGCGTCGCATGCGCCGCGGCGACACGGGGCCCGGACGGGGTC